>NZ_JBYSXC010000001.1:0-726720 GCF_058781795.1 Cupriavidus sp. FW306-1B-F12B | reverse complement strand
GCTGAACCTGCAGATCCGCGAGCAGGCCGACTCCGGCCGTCCGACCGTGGTGGCCGAGCCCGACAGCCCGGTGGCCGGGATGTACCGCGCCATGGCGCGCAAGGTGGCGATCAAGATCGCCGACAAGGCGCGCGACATGACCAGCAAGTTCCCGAGCATCGTCGTGCAGAACACCTGACCGGGGGTGAACGATTTACGCGCGGCTCCTGTCGCGCGCTGACATGGAGCAATGGCATGAGACGCCTTCGCAACGCCAAGATCGTGGCCACGCTCGGCCCCGCGAGTAGCACCCTGGAGCTCATCGACGCGCTGTTCGAGGCCGGCGCCGATGTCTTCCGGCTCAACTTCAGCCACGGCACCCACGACGACCACCGGCAACGGTTCGAGGCGATCCGCGCCGTGGAGCGCGAACGGGGCCGTCCCATCGGTGTGTTGCTCGACCTGCAGGGTCCGAAGCTGCGCATCGGCACCTTCGCCGGCGGGCCGGTGCAACTGGCCGCGGGAGCCGGCTTCCGGCTGGACCTGGACAGCGCGGCGCCTGGCTTGGCCAGCCGGGTCTGCCTGCCGCACCCGGAGATCTTCGCCGCGCTGAGCGAAGGCGTGGAGCTGCTGCTGGACGACGGCAAGATCCGGCTGCGCGTCGAGCAGTGCGGCGCCGGCTTCGCCGAGACCACGGTCGTCAACGGCGGCACGCTTTCGGACCGGAAAGGGGTGAACGTGCCGGATGCGGTGCTGCCGCTGTCTGCCATGACCGAAAAGGACCGGCGCGACCTCGACTTCGGTCTGGCCCTGGGTGCGGACTGGATCGCGCTGTCCTTCGTGCAGCGGCCTGAGGACATCCGGGAGATCAAGGCAATCGTCAACGGCCGCGCCGGTATCGTGGCCAAGCTGGAGAAGCCCGCCGCCATCCAGAGCCTGGACCTGATCGTCGCCGAGGCCGATGCCATCATGGTGGCGCGCGGCGACCTGGGCGTGGAGATGCCGGCCGAGCAGGTGCCGTCGCTGCAGAAGCAGATCGTCCGCGCGTGCCGCAAGGCCGGCAAGCCGGTCATCGTTGCCACGCAAATGCTCGAATCGATGATTGCCGCCCCCGTGCCCACCCGCGCGGAAGCGTCAGACGTGGCGACGGCGATCTACGACGGTGCCGACGCGGTCATGCTGTCGGCCGAGTCGGCATCCGGCCGGTATCCGGTGGAGGCGGTGCGAATGATGAACAGCATCATCTCCCGCACGGAATCCGACCCGCTGTACCGCGACGCCATCGAGGCATCCCACACCCCGCCGCGCGCGGAAGCGGCCGATGCCATCGGCTACGCCGTGCGCCACATCGCGCGCTTGCTCAAGGTGCCGGCGACGGTGGCCTATACCAGCTCGGGCTACTCGGCGCTGCGCATGGCGCGCGAGCGGCCGCAGGTGCCCATTCTCGGCATGACACCCCGCATGGCAACGGCCAGGCGGCTGACGCTCACCTGGGGTGTGCACGCCGTGCTCTGCCGCGAGGTGGTGGACGTGCTGGAAATGACCGATCTGGCCAGCAGCACCGTGCTGGCCGAGGGGTTCGGCGAATCCGGACAGTCCATCGTCATCTCCGCCGGGCTGCCGTTCCTGGTGGCGGGAACCACCAACCTGCTGCGCATCGCGCAGATTCAATGAGGCGATGGCCACCACGTATTGCGGCGGCGTTGCACGGTCCCCGCTGACAGAGGCCACTGCCACCTCTGTCAGCGGGCCGGGCCGCTCCCCTCCTGACCTCCATCCCCCCTCGAAAGAGGCAGGCAATGCCGAGGCCTGGCTCATTTGCCCCGACTCTCGTTGACTACGGCTTTGGCGGCGCCCCGGCGGGGCCATTGTTATCTGGCCGAAGACCAGGGCAAATGATGGCCATGATGGTATCGAAACGGTGCAAAAGTCATACCCTGCTAATCAGCAGGGTGCCTTTGACGGCGCGCAGGCATCAGTGGCGCCGTTAAAGGCCTTCCGGCTGGCGATCCTTGCACGGTTTTTATCGATGCCAACACTGTACATGCGCTGGCGCGTGGTCTAGTCTTCACGTTGACCCGCGTTCGGGTGAAATCCGGGCGAAGGGGCCAATCAAGGCGCCAGTAAAAGCGCCAGTATCGGGGGTCTGGACTGCCATGAGTATCGAGATCGGAAAAGACATCACTGCGTTTGCCGACCAATTGCTGGACGCCGTATTCCTGGTCGACACAGGCGGCCGCATCCAGTATGTCAGCGCAGCGTGCGAGGGCATTTTTGGCTATACGCCGAAGGATATGGCGGGTGAGTTCATCATCGATCTGGTCATGCCTGGCGACCGGGACCGGACCATTGTCGAGGCCAAGCAGGTGATGTCGGGAAAGAAGCGGATCGGTTTTGAAAACCGCTATCGCCACAAGGACGGCAGCGCCGTCCATATCATGTGGTCCGCCGGATGGCTCCAGTCGGAACGGTTGCGCGTCGGGGTTGCCCGCGATGTCACTGCGCTGAAGAAGGAGAGCATTCTTGACCTTGGGCTGGCGCTTTCCTCCGTTCCGTTGGCGCCCCACGAGCAGAAGGTCTTGCGGCTGCTGTTGACCGACGCATCGGAAAAGCAGATTGCCCAGCGCCTCGGCCTGGCCGTTTCAACGACCCATTCCTATGTGACCGGCATTTTCCGGAAATTCGGCGTCAGGGGCCGGGCGGGGTTGATGAGCCTGTGGCTGGAAAACCTGACCAGGGACTAAAATGCGCAATATGGATTGTATTTCTCGAATACAAACCATGATCTGTATTGGTCAGGAACCTCGGCCCCGCGCCTCTACGCCGCTTATCTCTACCGGCGCCGCCATCAGCGCCTGACCAGCGAGCACTGCGATTTCGACACCGGCATGAACGCCTGCTCGCCCGGCACCGTGGCCAGCACCTTGTAGTAGTCCCATGGGTACTTGGACTCGGCCGGCGTCTTGACCTCGAACAGATACATGTCGTGGACCATGCGTCCGTCTTCGCGGATGCGGCCGTTCTTGGCGAAGAAGTCGTTGATCGGCATCGACTTCATCTTCTTCATCACCGCCGCGGTCTCGTCTGTGCCGGCTGCCTGCACGGCCTTCAGGTAGTGCGTCACCGATGAATACGCACCCGCCTGGCTCATGTTGGGCATTTTCCTGAGCTTGTCGAAATAGCGGCGCGACCAGGCTCGCGTGGCGTCGTTCATATCCCAGTAGAAAGCTTCGGTCAGCACCAGCCCGGAGGCGGTCTTCAGGCCGATGGCGTGGATGTCGTTGATATAGAGCAGCAGGCCCGCCATGCGCTGCGTGTTGTTGCGGGTCAGGCCGAATTCAGAGGCGGCCTTGATCGCGTTGACGGTATCGCCGCCGGCATTGGCCAGGCCCACCACCTGTGCCTTGCTGGCCTGCGCCTGCAGCAGGTAAGAGGCAAAGTCGCTGGTGGCCAGCGGGTGGCGCGCGGCGCCCAGCACCTTGCCGCCGGTCTCGTTGACGACCGCGGTGGCCGAGTCCTGCAGCGTGTGGCCGAAGGCGTAGTCCGCCGTCAGGAAGAACCAGGACTTGCCGCCGCGCTGCACCATCGCGCGCGCGGTGGTGTTGGCCAGCGCGTAGGTGTCGTAGGCGTAGTGCACTGACACCGGCGTGCACAGGTCGTTGGTGATGCGCTCGGTGCCCGGGCCGGAGAACACCACGATGCGGTTCTTCTGTCTTGCAACCTCAAGCACCGCCAGCGCCGGCGCAGACGCGGCCACGTCGAGGATGGCGTCGACATTGGCAGTGTCGAACCATTCGCGCGCCTTGTTGGCGGCGATGTCGGCCTTGTTCTGGTGATCGACCACCACCAGCTCGATCTTCTTGCCCAGCACCTTGCCGCCGAAATCGTCGATGGCCATCTGCGCGGCGGTGGCGCTGCCGCGGCCGGTGACGTCGGCATACAGGCCGCTCATGTCGAGCAGCATGCCGAGCTTGACGACATCGTCAGAGACGGCGGCCCTGGGCTGGGCCTGGGCGGTGCCGCAGGCAAGCGCCGCGGCGAAGGCGAGGGCGCTGGCGGCAATGCGGCGGAGCGCGTGGCGATGGTTCATGGTGTCTCCCTGGTTTATTGTTGTTGGCTTATACCGTGGCGATCGGCGTCACCGGCGACCCCACCGCGCCGGGCAGGCGCAACGGCGGGGCGGTGAGCTGGAAGCGGGTGCGGCCGCTGGCGCGCAACCAGTCCGCCAGTTCGCGCAGGTACCACAGCTCGCCCAGCGGCAGGCCCAGCTTGAACAGGCAATGGTGGTGCAGCGGCAGCAGCGGGTGGCTCTTGTCGCCGTCGGGCACGGGGCGGGCGGGGTAGCGTTCCACCGCGTAGTTGTCGGCGATCAGCGCGGCGATGCCGGCATCGGTGATCCAGTTCAGCAGGCGCTCGTCGCGGCCGTCCAGCGCGCAGCAGCTGTGGTGCAGCACGGCTTCATCGGGGTTGCGCTGCATCGACAGCACCACCTCGGCAAAGCCGGTGCGCAGCAGCAGCATGTCGCCGCGTTCGACCTCCACTTTGCCGGCGTCCAGCGCGTGCATCAGGTCGTCGTAGCCGACATTGCGGAAGTCCATGCCGAAGGCATGCGCCAGGTCCACCAGCACGCCGCGGCCCTGCATGCCCTTGACCGCGAAGTTCTCGATGCCCAGCGCCTGCGCGGCACTGTGGTCGTGGCCGCAAGGGTGCGCGGCGAAGTTGTCGTCCTCGGCATAGTCGACCGGGCCGACGATATGCTCGTTGGCGCGGTAGCCGTTGTAATACACGCGCTCCGGGCGGCCGTCGCCGTCGGCATCGAACAGCGCCCCCACGTGCGCCAGCGCATCCCATTGCGTGCTGTATTGCAGGCACAGCAGCACCTGGTCGTCGCTGATGACGTCGGTGGCGGTGGGATCGACCTTGGCCAGCGGGAAGTTCAAATAGGGGATGTCGTCGCGCAGGGTAGGCCGCAGCACCGGCGGATGCCGGCGCGGGTTGAGCTTGTTGCCGCCGGGGTAGTCCAGCGGCAGCGACAGGCAGAAGCTGATGCCGGCCTGCACCTCGCGCGCGCCTTTGACGACTTGTTCCGGGCCGATCAGGTTGACGCGGCCAAGCTGGTCGTCGGGGCCGAAATCACCCCAGTTGGAACCTTGCGGACGTTGCTTCCAGCGCATGAGTCATGCCTCCTGTCGTGGGCGTGGCCGAGGGAGCGGCCGGTGTATGGGGTATCAGTGCGGCGTGGCTGCGCGATGTGCGTCGCCGCGCGGAAGGTCTCCTGTCCGGTTCTCGTGGCATGAAACCGGTTGCATCCTTATAGGCCATATTGCGGGGAATGGTCATTTTGCGGTGCAACAGGATTTCGGCGGGTTGGCCTCGTTCCTGGGGCGGACAATCCTGGTTCATGATGTGTTGTCGTACAACAAACCTAGGAAAGTGGCTTATGTTTGCCCTGAGATGGAAAGAGATAGGGAATTCCCGAGGCCATAGACAAGCATAAGCAGATAGAATGTTGTCAGACAACGTAACACTAAAGGTGCGCGACAGCGCCAGGCTGGAGATGACATGGCAGTGACCCCGACGGCAGGTGGGAAGGCGGCCCGCCCCCTGTACATCACGATGCACGCGAACGACAACGTCGCGATCGTGGCCAACGACGGCGGCCTGCCGGCGGGAACGGAATTCCCCTGCGGCCTGGTGCTGGCAGAGGGCGTGCCGCAGGGCCACAAGGTGGCGCTGACTGAGCTGCGCGAGGGCGACGCGGTGATCCGCTACAACGTGGTGATCGGCTACGCGCTGAAAGGCCTGCCGCGCGGCAGCTGGGTCAATGAGCGGGTGACCCGCATGCCGGCCGCGCCTGAACTGCACGACCTGCCGGTCGGCACGCGCGTGGCGCCGCTGCCGCCGCTGGATGGCTATACCTTCGAGGGCTACCGCAATGCGGACGGCTCGGTCGGCACGCGCAATATCCTGGGCATTACCACCACGGTGCAGTGCGTGGAGGGCGTGGTGGAGTTTGCCGTGCGGCGCATCAAGGAAGAACTACTGCCCAAGTATCCCCATGTCGACGACGTAGTGGGCCTTGAGCACACCTACGGCTGCGGCGTGGCGATCGACGCGCCCGACGCCGGCATCCCGATCCGCACCATCCGCAATATCGCGCTGAACCCCAATTTCGGCGGCGAGGTGATGATCGTCAGCCTGGGTTGCGAGAAGCTGCAGCCGGCGCGCCTGATCGGCGCCGGCACCATCCCGATCCAGAAGGAGGGCGAGCCCGATGTGGTCTGCCTGCAGGACGAGCAGCATGTGGGCTTTGCCTCGATGATCGATTCGATCATGGCCACGGCGGAGAAGCACCTGGCGCGCCTGGACGCACGCCGGCGCGAGACCTGTCCGGCGTCGGACCTGGTGGTCGGCGTGCAGTGCGGCGGCAGCGATGCCTTCTCCGGCGTCACCGCCAACCCCGCGGTGGGCTTTGCCACCGACCTGCTGGTGCGCGCCGGGGCCACGGTGATGTTCTCCGAAGTGACCGAGGTGCGCGACGGCATCGACCAACTGACCGCGCGCGCGGCCACCCCCGAGGTGGCCGAGGCGCTGGTGCGGCAGATGGCCTGGTACGACCGCTATCTGGAGCAGGGCAAGGTCGACCGCAGCGCCAACACCACGCCGGGCAACAAGAAGGGCGGCCTGTCGAATATCGTGGAAAAGGCGATGGGCTCGATCGTCAAGTCCGGCACCGGCCCGATCCACGGCGTCACTGGCCCCGGCGAGAAGGTCACGCAGAAGGGGCTGATCTACGCCGCCACGCCCGCGGGCGATTTTGTCTGCGGCACGCTGCAGCTGGCTGCCGGCATGAACCTACACGTATTCACCACCGGGCGCGGCACGCCGTACGGGCTGGCCGAGGTGCCGGTGATCAAGGTGTCCACCCGCAACGACCTGGCACGGCGCTGGCACGACCTGATGGATGTCAACGCCGGCCGCATCGCGACCGGCGAGGCCACCATCGAGCAAGTGGGCTGGGAGCTGTTCCACACGCTCCTGGCCGTGGCCAGTGGCAAGAAGTCATGGGCCGAGCACTGGAAGATCCGCAATGCGCTGGTGCTGTTCAATCCGGCACCGGTGACCTGAGCCTCAGGCCCGAGGGCGCTACGTGCGCCCGCGCAACGGCTTGAGCAGATGCGACAGGCCGTTGTGGTCCAGCTCATGCATCAGCGCCAGCAGCGCGCCGATCTGCCCCGGCGGGAAGCCCTCGCGCGCGAACCAGTTCAGGTAGTTGCCTGGCAGGTCGGCGATCACCGTGCCTTTGTGCTTGCCAAAGGGCATGGTGACTGTGACCAGCCGCTTGAGGGCGTCGGCGTCGAAATCGGTCATGGGTGGGCGGAAAGTCGGAAGGCTCCACGCTATCACAGTCAGAATGCGCTCGTGATGCCCGGGCCTGCTGGCCGAAGGCGCCGGTGTTCGACGGCTCGTGGACACCGCCTGCGGTCAGGCGCGTTTGATCATCGCTTCCTGCACGGCCGCGCGCACGCATTCAGCCAGCAACTCTGACGCCCGCGTGCGCGTCGCGCGGGCCGTGCGCGCGATCACCAGCGGCTGGCGCACGCTATCTTCCCGTATCGGCTTTTCCACGACGGCGGTAATCTGGGACGACGCCGGCGCCTGCGTGATCAGCAGCGCCGCGCCCAGTCCGTTCGCCACCATGCCGCGCGCCAGTTCCAGCGAAGTCGCGCGGTAGCGCACCTCGGGCTGCAGCCCGAATTGCCAGAACGGCGCCATCAGGAATTCACGGCTGTGCGGCAGGTCGATCAGGATCAGCGGTTCCTGCGCCAATTCGTGCAGTGACAGGCTGCCTTTGCGCCTGGCCAGCCGCGAGCCCGCAGGCAGCAGGCCGTAGGGCCGCAGCTCTGCCAGCAGTTCGCGCTCGATGTCATCGGGCATGCCGACGTCGTAGGTCAGCGCCAGCTCGATCTGCCCACCGTGCAGCCAGTCTTCCAGCTGGGCGAGATCTCCTTCGACAAAGCGGACCGACAGTTTGGGATAGCGCTCGCGTGCCAGGCGCAGCACCACCGGCAGGTAGACCGGCGCCAGCGTGCGGAACACGCCGATCTGCACCTCGCCCGCGGCGGCATCGCCGCTCTTGTCCACTTCAAATGCCGTTGCTGCCCCAAGGATGTGGCGCGCTTCCGCCAGCTTGCGCACGCCGAAGCGGGTCAGGGTCATCCTTGCGCCGACATCGCGGGCGAACAGGGCTTCCTCGAACAGCGTCTCCAGTTCGCGGATGGCAACGGAGATCGAGGGCTGCGAGACGTTCAGCAGCCGCGCCGCCGCCGTGGTGCTGCCGGTTTCCGCCGCCGCGGCGAAGTAGCGCAACAGCCGCAAGGAGACGCGCATCAGGAAATCCTATAGGTGCTAGTCGAATTCAATATTTTACTTGATAGCCTGCGCTGCGCAGAATCGGTGTCACTGAAACGCAAGCCCGCGGGTTTGCAAGCCTGGAGGCCAAGACGTGACCCATTCCGACCTGCCGCTTGCCGGCATCCGCGTGATCGATTTCTCGCGCGTGCTGGCGGGCCCTTACTGCACGGCGCTGCTCGGCGACCTTGGCGCAGAGGTGATCAAGATCGAACCGCCTGGCGGCGACGACTACCGCGCGGTCGGTCCCTTTGTCGATGGCAAGAGCGGCCTGTTCTCTGCCATGAACCGCAACAAGCAGAGCATCGTGATCGACCTGAAGACGGCAGCGGGCCTGGAGCTGGCGCGCTCGCTCTGCGTCCGGGCCGACGTGGTGGTCGAGAACTTCCGCCCGGGTGTCGCGGACAAGCTGGGCATCGGCTATGAGGCGCTGCGTGCGCTGAATCCGCCGGTGGTCTACGCCAGCGTGTCGGGCTTCGGCCAGACCGGGCCGGAATCGCACCGCCCGGCCTACGACATCATCCTGCAGGCAATGTGCGGGCTGATGGATGCCACCGGCGCCCCGGACGGCACCCCGACCATGCTGGGCGAGGCCATCTCCGATGCGGTCAGCGGCCTGTTCGCCTCATGGGGCGTGCTGGCCGCGCTGCTGGCGCGCGAGAAGACCGGGCGGGGCACGCATGTCGATGTCTCGATGTTCGACGCCACCCTGAGCCTGAGCGCCACCCTGGTCGCGCGCTATGCCGCGACCGGCCTGGCGCCGCGGCGCGTCGGCAACCGCCATCCCTCGTCCGCGCCGTTCGGCGTGTACCGCGCCGCAGACGGCTTCTATGTGGTGGCGGTGCTGAACAACAAGCTGTTCCAGGCGCTGGCCAATGCCATCGGCCGGCCGGAGATGGCGCAGGACCCGCGCTTTGCCGACGACGAGACGCGCTGCCGCTTCGAGGGCGATCTGCGCGCCGGTCTCGAAGCCTGGTCGGCCGGCCTTTCCGTGGCCGAGGTGAACCGCCTGCTGAGCGAGGCGGGCATTCCCGTCGCGCCCATCCGCAACGTCAAGGACGCCCTGGAGAGCGACCATGCCGCCCACCGCGGCCTGCTTGCCGAAGTGCCCGGGCCGGAGGGCGGCACCGTGCGGCTGCCCTCGCAGCCGGTGAAGTTTTCCGGTTACGGCGCCAATCGCGTGACGCCCGCGCCTGCGCTGGGGCAGCATACCGAAGCCATTCTGGCCGAGCTGGCCAACGCTGCCACGGCGCATCCGCAAGTGTTCAGCAAGGAGAAACAACATGCATAAACGACTGGGCGTCGAGCCGGGCGATCTCGAGATTGCCGACGCCATCGGCCGCTTCGCGCAAAGCGAACTGGCCCCGAAGGCGGCCGAGGTGGACCGGGCCGAAGCCTCCACCACGTGTTATGTGCCGCAACTTGCCGAGCTCGGCCTGATGGGGATGAACCTGCCGGAGCGCTGGGGCGGGACCGAGACCTCGCCGGTGGCACTGATCCTGTCGTTGGCGGAGGTTGCCAAGGCCTGCGCCTCGACCTCGTCGATGATCGGCGCGCACTACCTGGCGACCGATTCCATCCTGATCGGCGGCGACCACAGCCTGCGCGAGCGCTACCTGCCGGATGCGGCCGCCGGCGGCAAGCTGGGCGCCTTTGCGCTGACCGAGCCGCGCGCCGGCTCCAACCCGGCCGACATGGCCACGCGCGCCACCCCGGAGGGCGACGGCTACCGCCTGCGCGGGGTCAAGCACTTCATCTCCAATGCGGACGCTGCGGACTTTATCGTCGTCTACGCCAAGACCGATCCGGCCGCCGGCACGCGCGGCATCAGCGCCTTCGTGGTGGACCGGCACAGCGAGGGCGTGCAGATCGCACCCGCCGAGAAACTGATGGGGATTCGCGGGGCACCTGCCCACGAGGTGGCGCTGGACTGCTTCGTCCCCGCCGCCAACCGGCTGGGGCCGGAAGGCACGGGCTTCCGTACCGCGATGAAGGTGCTGGACAACAGCCGCCTGGACGTGGCCGCCACCAGCCTGGGCATTGCCGAGGCAGCGCTGGCCTGCGCGGCGGACTGGGCCAGGCAGCGCCAGGTCGGCGGCGAGCCGCTGGCGCGCAAGCAAGGCCTGCAATGGATGTTCGCCGACATGCGCACGCGGCTGGAGGCGGCCTGGCTGCTGACCCTGCAGGCAGCGGTGCGGCGCCGGGACGGCGAGCCCTTCACCGAGCAGGCATCGATGGCCAAGCTCTATGCCTCGGAGATGGTCGGCTTTGTCACCGACGCCGCGCTGCAGATCCACGGCGGCTACGGCTTCACGCGCGAAATGCCGCTGGAGCGGCTGGTGCGCGACGCGCGGATCCTGCGCATCTATGAAGGCTCGTCGGAAATCCAGCGGACGGTGATCGCGCGCGCGGTGCTGGCGTAAGCGCCGCTGCAGATCCGACGGTGGGGATCAGGGCGCGGCAGGCGTGTCGGGGCTGTCAGGCGCGGCGGCGGGCGCGGCAGGGGTGTCAGGCGTGGCAGCGGGCGTGGCGGGCTTGGCTTTCCGCGGCCGGGTGCCCGCACCGCGGCGGGCCTTCAGCTGCTGGGCCCGCTTGGCATCCGCCAGGCTGACGACACCGGCCTCATTGCCTTCCAGGTCCAGCCGCTTGGCGCCTTCCACCATGCACGACCAATAGCGTGCGCCGCTGCACCAGGTGCGGATCGCTTCACGCAGCTCCGCCTCGGTCAGGGCTAGCTTGCCCGCATGCTGGGCCAGATCCTCGAACGTGCCGACCTTCAGCGGCACCTTGGGCGCCGGGTTCTTCGGAAACGCCTTGGGGAAGTGCTTCTGCAGCCGGGCAATGGAATGCACCACCGGATCGACGGGCGGCTTCGCGGGCGCCGCAGCCTGCGCGGCAGCCGGCGCAGGGCGCCGGCGCTTGCCTTCCGTACGAGATTCGGCCTTCGCCTTGCTTGCCAGTTGATCCCTTAGTGCTGCGAGTTGTTCAAAGCCCATGATATTTGCCGTTCTGTGAACCAGAATTGTAGCAAGGCTGGGCCAACGACAGGTTTGGCGGCAATTTGCATGCGGCGGGCATGGGTCGAATACGTCTCTCGCTCCCGAAAGGCGGGGCCCGGACAGAAGGGCTCGCGGCGGGGGCGCCCTCACGTGATTGCCCTGAGCAGGCGGACCATCCGTTCGAAAATCGAGGAGCAGCGGTGGATTCCCATGCCATGAACGGTGAAACGCCAGCCGCGTCGCACCCGCAGCAATCCCGCGCAGCGCTCACGCTTGCTGCGTTGGGCGTGGTCTACGGCGATATCGGCACGAGCCCCCTTTATGCGGTCAAGGAAACCTTCAATCCAGCCCACGGGATTCCGCTCGTAACCGAGAACATACTTGGCGGCATCTCCGCGATCCTCTGGGCGCTGATGGTGGTGGTTTCGCTCAAGTACGTGATCCTCATCATGCGGGCAAACAACAGGGGCGAAGGCGGCATCATGGCACTGCTCGCGCTCGCCCTGTCTTCAGTGAAAAAGGTCGGCCGCTCGCCGACGCCGATCCTGCTGGTGGGCCTGTTCGGCGCGGCGCTCTTCTATGGCGATGCCGTGCTGACACCTGCCATGTCGGTGCTCTCGGCGCTCGAAGGCATCGAGGTGGGCACTACCGCGCTGCAGCCTTATGTCTTGCCGGCATCGGTGGGTGTGTTGATCGCGCTGTTCCTGTTCCAGCGGCATGGCACCGCCGCCATCGGCGCGCTGTTCGGGCCTGTCACGATCGTGTGGTTTCTCGCCCTGGCCGCCGCGGGCATCCACGGCATCGCCCGGTATCCCGCAATCCTGGGCGCGCTCAGCCCGCTGCACGCGCTCGGTTTCGTGACGCAGCACGGGTTCGCCTCGTTCGCGGTGCTTGGGGCGGTGCTGCTCGCATTCACCGGTGCCGAAGCGCTCTATGCCGATATGGGGCACTTCGGCAGTGCCCCGATTCGCCTGGCCTGGTTCGGGCTGGTATTCCCGGCGCTTGCGCTCAACTACCTGGGGCAGGGCGCGCTGATCATTGTGAATGCAAAAGCAATCGAGAACCCCTTCTACCTGCTGTTTCCGTCGTGGGCCCTTTATCCGATGGTTGCACTCGCGACAGCGGCAACAGTGATCGCGTCGCAGGCGACGATTTCGGGTGCCTACTCGCTGACGAAACAGGGAATCCAGCTGGGCTATCTGCCACGCATGAACGTGGTGCACACATCGGAGCGAGCGATCGGTCAGATCTACATACCGACTCTCAACGGGATGTTGCTTGTTGCGGTTCTGGTTGCCGTGCTCGGCTTCGGATCTTCGTCCAATCTCGCTTCGGCGTATGGGGTCGCGGTCACCGGCACGATGTTGGTGACGACGCTTCTCACCTTCTTTGTGATCCACTACGGTTGGCGCTACAACCTGCTGCTAAGCCTTGTCGCAACCGGCTTCTTTATTGCGGTGGATATGGCTTTCGTTTCCTCCAGCCTGTTGAAAGTTGCCGAAGGGGGCTGGTTCCCGCTCGTTGTCGGGGCCGGGATATTCGTCGTGATGCTGACATGGGTTCGCGGCCGGCAAGCCCTGTTGGAGCGGCTCCAAAGTACCGACGTGCCCCTCAAGTCGTTCCTGGATTCGCTGTTTCTCGCACCACCGCCGCGTGTGCCCGGCACGGCGGTGTTCCTCACCCCGACACCGGATGTGGTGCCACACGCGTTGATGCATAACCTCAACCATAACAGGGTGCTACACGAGCGCGTTGTGTTTCTTACCGTGAAGATGAAGGATGTACCATCGGTGCCGGCGACCGAGTGCGCAGCCGTTGAAGCGCTCGGACACGCCTGCTACCGGATAACGCTGCGCTTCGGCTTCATGAACCGGCCCGATGTCGCGCAGGCGCTCGGCGCGCTGCCTCCGCCGGCTGGCCTGGAGTTTGACATCATGGACACCTCGTTCTTCCTGAGTCGCGAGGCCATCGTCGCTGCAGCCGGCGGTCCCAGTGGCATGGCGTCATGGCGTGAACGTCTGTTTGCCACGATGAGCAGGAACGCCGGCAATGCTGCTGATTACTTCAACATACCGGCAAATCGCGTGATCGAGATTGGCACGCAGATCAAGATCTAGACCGCCGGCGGTACCTGTTCTGCAAAGGACTCCGTGGCCCAGGCGTCCCGTACCTCGGCGGCCAGTTCATCGGCGCGCCCTTGATAGCGTGGCGAAAAATGGAACGGCGTCACCGCGCGCGCACCTATGCTGCGCGCAATCCATCCGGCCTGGGCAGCGGTCAGGTGGTTCTTGCGCAGGCCGTGTGCCCGGTCGACATCCAGGAACACGCTCTCGATGAAGAGCTGGTCGACGCCTTGCATCAGTTGCGACAATGCTTGCACGTTCGCGCTCGTATAGCGAAGGTCGGTCACGTAGCCGATGCGCCGGCCGGGCTCGGTAGCCAGGATCAGCCGGCTCAGCTCGCCGACCGTTCGCGCCGACGCATGGTCGCCGCTCCTGTCCCGCCACTGCACAAGAATCGGGGTATCGCCGGCCGCGCCGGTCAGGACCGCATGCTTGAGTTCGCGCAGCCAGGCGCCGGTGGTCAGGCCCGATGCAGCCAGGCGTTCCTTGTTGACGCCGAGCCGGGCCTTTTCCTCCACCAGGTAGGCCAGGCATGGAATCCCGTGGTCGACAAAGCAGGCGCGCACCCGGAACGTCGCTTCGTCGTGGACGATATCGCCGGCCCTCTCGACACACGCCTCGGCCTCCCTGGCAAAGCCGTGCCGGCTGGAAAAGCAGGCGCGCCGCATCTGCCCGTCCAGTCCAAGTTCGGCCACTTCGATGACCAGTTCGATGGCGTAGCGATGCACCACGTTCCAGGTATAGGCGAGCAGCTTGTGCTCGACCTGTGCCAGGAATCCCGGCCCGCCGACCAGCACGATGCGCGGCTTGCGCCCGAGCAGCACCCGCAGCAGCTTGTCGAAGCCAGAGAAATGATCCATGTGCGCATGCGTGACAAACACATGCGACAGGCGCATCAGCTCGCGCGGCATCAGCCGGGCGATGTCGCCCAGGTCGAACAGCAGCGCGCGCCGTTCGTCCAGGAAGTTTACGAACAGCCCAGGATCGCCAAAGGCATCGTTGACGAGGCGGGCTTCCAGCAGGGGACGCATGTTCACTCGCGGTGCGACCGGCACCAGGGCCCAGGCAAAGGCGCATGCTGGTCCGGGCTGCCTGTCACCGCCCGGTCAGCTGGCGCAGCAGCTTCTGCACGATCCGCTCATGCTCTTCCAGCGCCGCGTCAAGCGTCTGCGCGCCATAGCTTTCATTGTCCTGCTCGGCCAGCCCGGTCACACGGGTGATGAACAAGGGGGTGTCCGTCGGTGCGGCCTCGGACACGCCCCGGAAGCGGGTCGTCACCATGCCGCCGGACTGCTCCAGCAGGGTGCGGCGGAATACCAGGTCGTTGTCCGCCATCCAGCGCGACCATTCGTCGTGGTCGGTTACCTGCACTGGCCGGTTCTTCTCATCCAGGATATAGAAGCGGCGCCATTGCTGTGGATCGTGACGAGGCTTCATTGAAGGCCACCTCCGTGCGGTTGCGGGCCGCTTGTCACCTGGCCCCGGCGCGCAATGTGCTTTGCAGGCGACTGCCGCGCGACGCAAGAGCACGATTTCAACGCCGCCCTGCAGCTAGTTTATTTGACGGATGCGTTCATGCCAGCGCGCCGTTGCGTGCCACGACCCGGCCGGCCGACACCACCAGTTGCCGCACCGGCCTTGCCACGACCGCCTCGGCCACCGTTTGCGCGGCGACCAGCACCAGGTCTGCCCGGTCGCCCGGCGCCAGGCCATAGCGCTGGAAGCCGCATGCGCCGGCGGCCGCGTGCGTCACGCAATCGAGCGCAAGCGCGAGTTCGTCGTCGCGGCGGAAGTTGTTGCGCAGGCCGATCAGCATGGCCCGCTCCAGCATGTCGGGCGAGCCGTATGGGGTCCAGGTATCGCGGATGCCGTCGTTGCCGCCGGCAATCCTGACACCGGCCGCGCGGCACGCGGCGACCGGCGGCACCGGGCGCGACGGCGGCGCGGTGGTGACGATGACAACCCCAAGGTCGGCGATGCGCCGCAGCAGCGCGTCGCGCTCGCGTTCGGCAATATCGCCCAGGCAGAAGGCGTGGCTGACCGTGACCATGCCGCGCATGCCCAGCGCGGCCGTTCGTTGCAGAATCAGGTCGAGGGAATAGGCGCCCATGGTGCCGGGCTCGTGCAGATGGATGTCGAGCGGGCGGCCATGGCGCTGCGCGAGGCCGAACAGGACATCCAGCGCGCGCACCGGGTCGCCTTCGATGGCGCACGGGTCCAGCCCGCCGAGGATGTCGGCGCCATCGCGCAGCGCCGCATCCAGCAGGGCTTCCGTGCCGGGGCGCCCCAGCACGCCCGACTGCGGGAACGCGACGATCTGCATGTCCATCTGCGCGGACAGCTGGTCGCGCGTGGCCAGTACGCCTTGCAGGTGGCGCAGCCCCGCGTCGGTGTCGATGTCGACGTGGGTGCGCAGCCGCGTGGTGCCCGCCGCGAGGAAGGCGCGCGCCAGCACCAGCGATTGCGCGCGGGCATCGTGGCCGGTGGCGGCGCGCCAGCGGCGCTCGTTGTCGATGCGGTCGGTCAGGTTGGGACCGACCTCATTGCGATACCAGGGCATGCCCCACAGGGTCTTGTCCAGGTGGGTGTGCGCCTCGACCAGGCCGGGAAGCGCCAGCGCGCCGGCGCCGTCCTCGACCTGGCATCCGGCCGGCGTGTCAAGCCCGGCGCCGATGCTCGCGAACTGGCCGTCTGCGATCAGGATATCGACCTGGTTCCCGGCTGCGAGCCGGACATTGCGGACCAACAGTTGATTCATTGCATCTTCCGTTATTTCAGGATGAAGTCGCCTTCAGGACGGCGGGGCTTGTCTCTCGGCACGGTTCAACGCTGCGGGGCGCGCATGCCGCCGCGCGGCAGGCAGCCGAGCAGCCTGTCGAAGGCCGGCGCGATGTCCTCCTCCGGCACGCAGGCATACCCCAGCAGCAGGCCTCGCTGCACGGCAGCGCCGATGAAATAGCGCGACAGCGGCCGCACCATGATGCCGCGCTCGCGGGCGGCGGCGGTGATGGCCACGTCGTCGGCATCGTCGGGCAGGCGCAGCACCAGGTGCAGGCCGGCATTGCTGCCGTGCTCGTGCAGCGCGCCGGGGCCGAGGTAGCGCTCGAGCAACGCGGCCAGGATGGCGCGCCGCCTGGCATACAGCGGCCGCATGCGGCGGATGTGGGCGGCATAGTCGCCCGCCTGCATGAATTCGGCGACGGTTGCCTGCGTCATCAGGTGGCCGGCCCGGTATAGCTCGGCGTGCGCGGTCTGGAAGGCCCCGGCCAGGCTGCGCGGCAGCACCAGGTAGCCCATGCGCAAGCCCGGATAGAGGGTCTTGCTGAAGGTGCCGATATAGATCACCGGCGCATCCGGTTCCATGCCCTGCAACGACGGGACCGGCTGTCCGGAAAAACGGAACTCGCTGTCGTAGTCGTCCTCCACGATCCAGCTGCCGCGCTGGCGGGCGTACTCCAGCAGCGCGCGCCGGCGCTTCAGGCTCATCACGGCGCCAAGCGGGTACTGGTGCGAGGGCGTGACGAAGATAAAGCGCGGCGCGGGCATGTCCCTGCCGGCTTCGGTGTCGGGCAGCGTCAGGCCCTCGTCGTCCACCAGCTTCGGCACCATGCCGATATCGCTGACCTGCAGCACGCCGCGGATGCCCCAATAGCTGGGTTCCTCCACCCACGCCTGGTCGCCGGGCGAGCCCAGCATCCTCACCACCAGGTCGATGGCCTGGTGTATGCCCTCGGTGATCAGCACCTGGTCCGGATCGCAGCGCACCGACCGCGCCACGCGCAGGTGCGCCGCCAGGGCTTCGCGCAGCGCCGGCAGCCCGCCGCCATGGCTGTAGCTCAGCCACTCCGGGAGCGGGTTGCGCCACAGGCGGGCCGAGATCTGCGCATAACGGCGATGCGGGAAGCGCGTGACGTCGGGAACGCCCGGCATGAAGGCGCCCCATTGCGTGGGCGAGGCCGAGGCATTGGCCAGCAGCCGCTGTCCGCGCGGCGACAGCCCGGGCATGGCCTGCGGCCCGACCTCGGTCGCCGGCACGGCGGCGGCGTTCAGGTAGCGCTCCGGCGCGGTGGCGGCAACGAAGGTGCCGCTGCCGGTGCGCGCGTACAGGTAGCCCTCGGCCAGCAGCTGGTCGTAGGCAAACATCACCGTGTTGCGCGACAACCCCAGCTCGGCGGCCAGGTCGCGTTGCGGCGGCAGGCGCGTGGCCGGCGCAAGGCTGCCGTCCTGTATCGCGCCGCGGATGCATTCGTAGAGGCCCCGGTTGAGCGGTTTGCCCAGTGCCGCCGTGCCTTCGGGGCCCAGGCGCTGGAGCAGCTGGTCGCCGCAGATCGATTTCAAATTGGCACCATCGGAATTGCAAAAGCGGTACTGGATTATAGGGCCAAGGCCGGTTGAAATGGCTGGCATCGCTGGGCCCCTGCCAGCGGTGCCCGTTTCGCGAGTCGGCCGGTGCCGACAGTCCTCACCGCACAAAGACCATGAAAAACCTCGAACTGAACCAACGCCGTACCCTCGCGACGCCGCGCGGCGTGGGCGTGATGTGCGATTTCTACGCCGACCGCGCCGAGAACGCCACGCTGTGGGACGTGGAAGGCCGTGCCTACACGGACTTCGCCGCCGGCATCGCCGTGCTCAACACGGGCCACCGCCACCCGCGCGTGATGCAGGCCATCGCCGCGCAGCTGGAGCGTTTCACGCATACCGCCTACCAGATCGTGCCCTACCAGGGCTATGTCGCGCTGGCCGAGCGCATCAACGCGCTGGTGCCGATCCAGGGCCTGAACAAGACGGCCCTGTTCACCACCGGCGCAGAGGCCGTGGAGAATGCCATCAAGATCGCCCGTGCGCATACCGGCCGCCCCGGCGTGATCGCTTTCTCGGGCGCCTTCCATGGACGCACGCTGCTGGGCATGGCGCTGACCGGCAAGGTGGCGCCGTACAAGATCGGCTTTGGCCCGTTCCCCTCCGACATCTACCACGCCCCGTTCCCCAGCGCGCTGCATGGCGTCAGCACTGAGCGGGCGCTGCAGGCGCTTGAAGGCCTGTTCAAGACCGATATCGATCCGGGCCGCGTGGCCGCGATCATCGTTGAGCCGGTGCAAGGCGAGGGCGGCTTCCAGGCGGCGCCGGCCGATTTCATGCGGGGCTTGCGGGCGGTGTGCGACCAGCACGGCATCGTGCTGATTGCCGATGAAGTGCAGACCGGCTTTGGCCGTACCGGCAAGATGTTCGCGATGTCGCACCATGACGTGGAGCCGGACCTGATTACCATGGCCAAGAGCCTGGCTGGCGGCATGCCGCTGTCGGCGGTCAGTGGCCGGGCCGCGATCATGGATGCGCCGCTGCCCGGCGGCCTCGGTGGCACCTATGCCGGCAATCCGCTGGCGGTGGCGGCGGCGCACGCGGTCATCGATGTCATCGAGGAAGAAGAGCTGTGCGAGCGCTCCGCCAGCCTGGGCCAGCAGTTGCGCGAGCACCTGTTGGCGCAGCGCAAGCACTGCCCCGCAATGGCCGAGGTGCGTGGGCTGGGTTCGATGGTTGCCGCCGAATTCTGCGATCCCGCCACGGGCCAGCCAAGTGCCGAGCATGCCAAGCGCGTACAGACGCGTGCGCTGGAAGCCGGCCTGGTGCTGCTGACCTGCGGCACCTATGGCAACGTCATCCGCTTCCTCTATCCGCTCACCATCCCGCAGGCGCAGTTCGACGCGGCGCTGGCGGTGCTGGCCCAGGCGCTGGCCGAATAAGGGGAACACATGGAACGCCAACATACCGCGCTGTTGCGCAGCCATTGCCTGATCGACGGCGAATGGACCGGAGCGCAAAGCGGCGCAGAACTCGCCGTCTTCAACCCGGCGACTCAGGAACGGATCGGCTCGGTGCCCCTGGCCGGCGCGGCTGAAGCCGAACAGGCGGTGCGCGCCGCCGAGCGCGCGCTGCCGGCATGGCGCGCGCAGACGGGCAAGGCGCGTGCCGCCGTGCTGCGCCGCTGGGCCGACCTGATGCTGGCGCACCAGGAAGACCTGGCCCGGCTGATGACCGCCGAGCAAGGCAAGCCGCTGGCCGAGGCGCGTGGCGAGGTGGCCTATGCCGCGAGCTTCCTCGAGTGGTTTGGCGAGGAAGCCAAGCGGGTCGATGGCGAGGTGCTGGCCAGCCCGCGCAGCAGCCAGAAGATGCTGGTGCTGCGCGAGCCGGTGGGCGTGTGCGCGGCCATTACGCCGTGGAACTTCCCCGCGGCGATGATCACGCGCAAGGTCGGCCCGGCGCTCGCCGCCGGCTGCACCATCATCGTCAAGCCGGCCGAACAGACGCCGCTCACGGCGCTGGCGCTGGCCGTGCTGGGCGAACAGGCCGGCGTGCCGCGTGGCGTGCTGCAGGTGGTGACCGGCGACGCCGTGCAGATCGGCGGCGTGCTGTGCGCCAGCCCGGTGGTGCGCAAGCTCAGCTTTACCGGCTCGACCGCGATCGGCAAGCTGCTGATGGCGCAGTGCGCCGGCACCGTGAAGAAGCTCTCGCTGGAACTGGGCGGCAACGCGCCGCTGATCATCTTCGACGACGCCGACCTGGATCGCGCGGTCGAGGGCATCCTTGCCTCCAAGTTCCGCAACAGCGGCCAGACCTGTGTCTGCGCCAACCGCATCTATGTGCACGACCGCGTCTACGACGAGGTCGCGCGCCGGCTGGTCAGCGCGGTCGAACAGTTGCGGCCGGGCCATGGCGTCGACAGCGGGGTCACGCAAGGCCCGCTTATCGACGCCGATGCGGTGGCCAAGGTCGAAGCGCATATCGCCGATGCGCTCGCGCACGGCGCCACGGTGCTGACGGGCGGCCAGCGCCATGCGCTCGGCGGCACCTTCTTCGCGCCGACGGTGCTGGCCAATGCGACTGCGTCGATGCGGGTCGCGCGCGAGGAGACCTTCGGCCCGCTGGCACCGCTGTTCCGCTTCACCAGCGAAGCAGAAGTGGTGGCGATGGCCAACGATACCGAATCCGGGCTGGCCGCTTACTTCTTCTCGCGCGACATGGCGAAGATCTGGCGCGTGGCGCAGGCGCTCGAGTACGGCATGGTCGGCATCAATACCGGGCTGATCTCCAACGAGGTGGCGCCGTTCGGCGGCGTCAAGCAATCGGGGCTGGGCCGCGAAGGCTCACGTCATGGCATCGACGAGTATCTGGAGACGAAGTACCTCTGCATGGAAGTCGAATAACAACAATGGGGTGAGGAACACCCCACCACCAGGGCGGGGCACGGCGCACCCACGCAGTGCGCTGCCCCCACGGAGACAAGACAGTCCGGCAAATGCCGGCGCCAGGTGGGCGACTCCGGTGCATGACCTGCGCAAACTTCCAGGAAACGGAAGGGGGCGGACAGGACGCGCGCCGGGATCAGCCCAACGCCAATGGCACGCATATTGCGGACTGGGAAGTGCCATCCGTTGCTGTCAGCGGATGCCATTTCTTCTATCGATGAGGGTACAAAGATGCGTTCCACTGCTATCCGCAGCCTGCTTGCAGTTACCATGCTGGCGGCCTCTTCACTGGCACTTGCGCAAGGCGCCCGCGACTGGCCCAGCCAGCCGGTGCGTATTGTCGTGCCATTCCAGGCCGGCTCGGCCACCGACCTGATCTCGCGGCAGATCGGCATCGGGCTCGGCAAGGAATACGGCCAGACCTTCGTGGTTGAAAACCGGCCGGGCGCCGCCGCGATGATCGGCAGCGAAGTGGCCGCACGCGCGCCGGCCGATGGCTATACGCTGCTGATGTCCGGGCCGGCGTCGATGGTGACCAACCGGTTCCTGTACAAGAAGCTCAGCTATGACCCGGATGCGTTCGAGAAGGTGGCGGTGGTCGCGGTCACGCCGAATATCCTGTTGTCCAACCCGTCGCTGCCGTTCAAGACGTTGCCCGAAATGGTCGCGTATGCCAAGGCCAATCCGGGCAAGCTGACCTATGCCTCCTTCGGTGCCGGCACCACTTCGCATATCGCCGGGGAGATGCTGAAGGCCGCGGCCGGCATCGATATCGTCCATGTGCCGTACAAGGGCGCCGGCGAAGCGATCCCGGCGCTGCTGTCCGGCCAGGTGTCGATGTATTTCGACACCATCATGACCGGCCTGCCGTATGTGAAGGCAGGCAAGCTGCGCGCGCTCGGCATGTCCACCGGCAAGCGCTCGCCCAACGCGCCGGAGATTCCGACGATTGCCGAGCAGGGTTATGCCGGTTTCGATATCGCGCCCTGGTATGGCATTGTCGCGCCCAAGGGCACGCCGGCCGACGTGGTCAGCAAGCTCAATGTCTCGATCAACAAGCTGCTCAAAGCGCCGGAGTTCCGTGAACGCCTGGCTGCCACCGGTGCCGAGCCGCGCGGCGGCAGCGTCGGCGATTTCAGCGCGATGGTCAGCGCGGAGATCCCGCGTACCGAAAAGCTGGTCAAGCAGTCCGGCGTGACTTTGCAATAAGCCGCGTGCAGCAACCCTGGGGCGCCGCCCGCGCGCCCTTTCATCTGTTCTGAGTGGAGTTCTCGATGTTGCCTTTCGACTGGACCTTTCCCTACCCGTCGCAAAAAATGCCGCTGCTGGCCGCCAACGCGGTCAGCACCAGCCAGCCGCTCGCCGCGCAGGCGGGGCTGCGCATGCTGTACGAAGGCGGCAATGCCATCGACAGCGCCATTGCCAGTGCGATTGCGCTGACCGTGGTGGAGCCGGTCATGAACGGCATTGGCGGGGACATGTTCGCGCTGGTCTGGCACGAGGGGCAACTGTACGGGCTCAACTCCAGCGGCCGGGCGCCGGCGCGCTGGACCCTGGATCATTTCGCCGGCCACGACAGCATGCCCCAGGTGGGCTGGGATACGGTGACCGTGCCGGGCCAGGTCGCGGGCTGGAAGGCGCTGTCGGCCCGCTTCGGCAAGCTGCCGTTCGCGCGGCTGTTCGCGCCGGCCATCGAGTACGCCGAGCAGGGTTTCCTGGTGTCGCCGCAGATCGCACGGCAATGGGCCGCGCAGGTGCCGGTGCTGGCCGGCCAGCCTGGCTTTGCCAAGGCGTTCCTGCGCGATGGCAGGGCACCGCAGGCAGGCGAGCGCTGGCGCTTCCCGGAGCAGGCCGCCACGCTGCAGCGCATCGCCGAGAGCGATGGCGAGAGCTTCTACACGGGTGAACTCGCCGCGCGCATCGTCGCGTTCGCCGAGGAAACCGGAGGCGCCATCCGCGCCGACGACCTGGCCGCGCATCGCGCCGCCTGGGTCCAGCCGATGGCGCAGCAGTTCCGCGGCTACACGCTCCATGAAATTCCCCCGAACGGCCAGGGCATCGCCGCGCTGATCGGCCTTGGCATCCTGGACCGCTTCGACGTGGAAAGCATGGGCTGCGACAGCGCCGGCTTCTACCACGTCAGCATCGAGGCGATGAAGCTAGCCTTCGCCGACCTGCACCGCCACGTGTCGGACCCGGCCACCATGCAGCACGCGCCCGCCGCCTTCCTGGATCCGGCCTATCTTGCCGAGCGCGCGGCGCTGATCGACATGAAACGCGCCGGCACACCCACCGCTGGCGTCCCGAAGAGCGGCGGCACCGTCTACCTGTCCAGCGCGGATGCGGCGGGTTCGATGGTGTCGTATATCCAGTCCAACTACCGCGGCTTCGGCTCCGGCGTGGTGGTGCCCGGCACCGGCATCGCGCTGCATAACCGCGGCGCGGGCTTCAACCTCAAGCCCGGCCACGCCAACTGCGTGGCGCCGGGCAAGCAGCCGATGCACACCATCATCCCGGGCTTCGTCACCCGCAATGGCGAGCCGGTGATGTCATTCGGCGTGATGGGCGGCTCGATGCAGGCACAGGGCCATGTGCAGATGATGGCGCGGCTCGCTGCCTTCGGCCAGAATCCGCAGGCCATGAGCGATGCCCCGCGCTTCCGCGTGGAGCACGGGCCGGTGGTGAATGTCGAGGCGCACCTGCCGCCGGACGTGGTCGCCACGCTGCGCGGCATGGGCCATCGCGTCGAGGTGGCGCCGCGCGACAGCCTGGAGTTCGGCTCGGCGCAGCTCATCTACAAGGCGCCGGACGGCTATATCGCGGCCTCGGACTCGCGGCGCGACGGGCAGGCAGTGGGGTTTTAGGCGGGCGCGGGCGTTGCGGGGCAACCCGGCCGCGTCGGCGTCGATGGCCTGGTCAGCTCAGCTTGATCTGTGCCTCGCGAATCAGCGCACCCCATCTGGCGTGCTCCGCACGGATATGCGCGGCGAATGCGGCGGGCGGCGTCGGGGTTGCGATGCTGCCTTCCTGCTTCAGCCGTTGCTGGACATCCGGCCGGCTCATGACCTGGAGGGTTGCTGCCGCGAGCTTTGCTGTCACCTCGGCCGGCAGGCCCGCCGGCGCGACCAGGCCGAGCCAGGTCGTTACCTCGAAGCCCGCGAAGCCCTGTTCCGCGACGGTGGGAACGGCTCGCAGCGCGGACAGGCGCTGCGCCGAGGTCACCGCCAGTGCGCGGATCTTGCCTGCAGCAAGCTGCGGCATGACCGACACCGTGTTGCCGAAGCAGGCAGCCACCTGGCCGCCAAGCAGGTCGTTCATGGCCGGGCCCGCTCCCTTGTAAGGCACTTGCATCAGGCGCACGCCGGCCCGCCGCGCCAGCATCTCTCCCGCAAGGTGTGCGACCGTGCCGTTGCCCGGCTGGGCAATGCCGGTCTCGCCGCTGCGCGCTTTTGCTGCCTGGATGAAGTCGGCGAGCGTGCGCAGCGGGGAGTCCTGCCGCACGACCAGCACCACCGGCTGCGCCGCGACGCCGGCAATGGGCGTGAAGTCCTTCAGCGGATCGAACGGCATCTTCGGGTAGAGCCCGGGGTTGATGGCGAGATTGGCGGCCTGGCCCATGCCGATGGTGTAGCCGTCCGGCGCGGCCTTGGCCACCATGTCCAGGCCGATGTTGCCGCCGGCGCCGGGCTTGTTGTCGATCACCACGGTCCAGCGCTCGAGCGTTGCCAGCTTCTCGGCGATCAGCCGCGAGGTGGCATCGGTGCCGCCCCCGGGCGGGAAGGGCACCACCAGCCGGACAGGCTTCTGCGGCCAGGGACCTTGCGCCCGGACGAAGCCGGAGGCGGCCAGCGTCATCGCTGCGCCGGCCTGGATAAACTGACGTCGTTGCATCGTTGTCTCCGTAATCTTTGTTGTGAGGCCATGACGTAAGGCGAAGGCCCGTCAGACCGGCAGCCCCTTGGCCCGCAGCGTGGCATCGAAGCGCTCCGGATCCGACGTTCCCGTGGCATTGCCGGCGCGGATCTTCGTTTCCTTCTCCAGGTGGGCGCGCGTGCGCGCGAGGATCTCTGCGGCCTGCGCTGCCGGCACCGCGATCACGCCATCCGCATCGCCCACGATCAGGTCTCCCGGCATCACCGCCATGCCCGCGCAGGTGATCGGCACGTTGATCTCCCCGGGACCGTCCTTGGTCGGGCCGCGATGGGTATTGCCGCGCGCGAAGACGGGCATGCCGGCTTCGGCCCATTCCAGCACGTCGCGGATCGCGCCGTCGATCACCAGGCCGGCAAGCCGTTTTGCCACGCAGGTGGTGCGCATCAGTCCGCCCACCAGCGCCTGGGTGACATCGCCTGCGCCGTCGATGACGAGCACGTCGCCGGGGCGGACCATCATCAGGGCCTTGTGGATCATCAGGTTGTCGCCGGGCCGCACGCGCACGGTAACGGCCGGGCCGCACAGCACTGCCTCCGGCCGCCGATGGTAGGGACGCAGGCCGATCGTGCCGATCTGGCGGCTCATGGCGTCCCCGACGGCCGGCACCGGCAGCTCGCGGAATGCCGCGATCAGCGGGGCCGGAAAGCCGTCGGCGCAGGGGTTGATGCGGTATCCCGCCGGCCATGACAGGGCCGTGGCTTGCTCGGTGTGCATGGGTATCTCCTGGAAAACCGGGTGGGAAGGGTGGCAGCCAGCCGCTATGCGATGCGCTGGCCCAGCCCGGCAAGCACGCCGGGATTCACGCACCAGGCCGGCGCCGGCGGCGTCCCTTGCAGGTAGCCGAGCACATTGCGCACGGCATCGCTGGCCATGGCCGCCAGCGCCGTCGGCGTAGAGCCGCCGACATGCGGCGTCAGCACGACGTTGTCGAGCGTGAGCAGCGGGCTGCCTGCTGGCAGCGGCTCGACGGCCATGGTGTCGAGGCCCGCGGCATGGAGCTGCCCGCCGCGCAAGGCGGCAACAAGGGCCGCTTCGTCGACGAGCTCGCCACGGGCCGTGTTGATCAGGATGGCGCCATGCCGCATGCATGCAAGCTGGGTGGGGCCGATCATCGCGCGCGTGTGCGGGTTCAGGGGAGCGTGCAGGCTGACCACATCGCTCACGGCAAGCAATGCTTCCAGCGTGTCGAAACGGGTGACGCCGGCGGCCGGCACTGCAGTGCCGGCCAGGGCGGGATCAAAGGCCGCGACCTGCATGCCCAGTGCCAGGCAGACGCGCGCCACGCGTTGCGCGACCTGCCCGAATCCGACCAGGCCGATGGTGCGCCCATGCAGTTCCACCCCATCCTGCGCGCGCGACCACCGGCCCGCGCGCAACTCGCTATCCATCCACGTCACACGCCTGGCGGCGGCGAACATCAGGCCAAGCGTGAGTTCCGCCACCGACTGGGCATTGGCGCCGGGCGTCACGTAGACGGGAATGCCACGCTTGGTGGCCGCGCCGACATCGATGTTGCTGACGCCCACGCCATGCTTGGAGATCACCTTCAGCGTGGGGCAGGCGTCGATGGCGGCACCGGTCAGATCCACGGTGCGCGAGATCACCGCGTCTACCGGCAGTGTGCCGAGCAGGTGATGCAGCTCCTGCGAGTCATCGGGGTTGGCCAGGCAGTGCAACCTGGCGTTGGCGGCTTCCAGCAGGCGGACGCCGGCATCGGCAAGGCGGGGCGCGGTAACAAGGACGGTGTAGGGCATGGCTGCGATCGGTTTGGTATGGGGCCATTCTTGTCCCGCCAGTCAGATGCCGTCCAGCTTATAATTTTCCTTATTCGATAAATATAAGTAATCAGTCGTGCCCCGACTTCCCGACCACCCGATGCGGAGTGCCGGTAATGGATTTGCGTGACCTCAAGTACTTTCTTGCCGTGGCGAATGCCGGCAACTTCCGGCGTGCGGCCGAGCTTGTGCACCGTAGCCAGCCAACCCTGACCAAGGCGGTGGACCGGCTCGAAGCCTCGCTGGGCGCGGCACTGTTCGAACGTGACGGCAGGGGACAGAGGCTGAGCGCGGCAGGGACCGCGCTGCGCGCCCGGGCCGCCGGCCTGTTGCAGGAGGCGGAGCTGGTGCGTGATGAAGTCGGGGCCATTGCCCGGGGCGTTGCGGGTACGGTGAGACTGGGCAGCGGACCGCTGGGCGCGGAATACCTGTTGCCGCCGATCTGCAGAATGCTGCTGCGCGAAGCCCCCAACGTGGTGCTGCAACTGAGTATTCGCAACAACTACGAGCTACGCGGCGATCTTCGGGAAGGGCGCGTGGACGTGATTCTCGGCTTCGTGCCGGAACAGGAAGACGAGTTTCACTGCGAGACGCTGCTGAAAGACACCGTGGTCGTAGCGGCATTCAGGGGGCATCCGATCTTCCGGGTGCGCAAGCCGGGGCTGGAAGCGCTGACCGGATATCGTTGGGCCCTGCCCAATCGCGCCGTCCCCAGCCGGACCTGGCTCGACCACACGCTGGAGTCGCGCAGCCTGCCGCGGCCCGTGGTGCAGATCGAGACCAACTCGATCCCGCTGATTCCCCGTGTGGTCGCCGATACCGAGCTGCTGACCTTTGTCTCGCGCCGCACCCTGCGCGCCAGTGGTGGCGAGCTGGTGGAAGTGCCCTTGCCCGCTGCCATGCTTGTGCGGAACTTCGGCATCACGTTTCGCAAGGACCAGCCGCTTTCGCCCGTGGCAGACCGGCTGATCCGCCTGCTGCATGATTTTGGCAAGACGCTCTTCGACCAACTCCACTGAGGCGTGCGGCTAGCGCGCCCACGGCGCCTGCGTGGAGCGCGGGGCCCGTCACAGCGGCGCAGGCTGGGGCTGGCTGGCAGGCGTGGCCGCGGCGGGCTTCTTGTTGTCAGTGCCGCTATATGAGAAGTACCTCGCCTTCGCGCCCCTGGCCCAGTACGCCACGGTGAAGTGCTTGCTGTCGCGCCCATAGAGCAATTCCAGGCTGCCATTGGCGGCGGCCCACTCGGCGTAGCCATTCTCCGCCGCGCCTTCAGTCTTGCGCAGGGGCGCATAGCGTTCGTCGAGCTTCTTGCGCACCTCATCCAGGGCCGTGCGCTCGAATGTCATCGTGATCAGCGCCACGGTGTCCTGCGCGTCGCAGTTCAGGATCACGCGCGTCAGGCCCGGGAGGTGGAAGCGCTCCAGGTGCCTGAGCTCAACGGCGTCGCCACCGGCCCACTCGGACTTGCCGGTCCTGGCGTGATTCTGCGGCGGCGCCAGGCGAGAGCACCTGGCCTTGCCCAGCTCCAGTCCCAGCGGCGCCGCGGTGTTGCTGGCTGCGTCAGGTTGGGCAGGGGATGCGGCATGGATCGAAACAGATGCCAGCAGGGTGGCGCAGAGCAGGGCGACCTGCTTCAGGTTCAGGCGGGAAAGTGCTTTCACGGTCTTGAGGGAAGTTGTCAGCCGGGGATTCTACGGCTTTCTTGCCTCCTGCCATGCATCTCCACGTCTGCCCGTGGCCCTTGCACCGCCGGGCTGCTTGTCATATAGTTCTATTCATAGAACTATAGAAGTAAGACAGGAGCAAGGATGGAGACAAGGACTGGAGCGCTGGCTGGCGTCAAGGTTGTGGACATCACGGCCGTGTTCATGGGCCCCTCGGCCACGCAGATGATGGGCGACCTCGGCGCGGATGTGATCAAGGTGGAGGCGCCCACGGGCGACAGCACCCGTGGCATCGGACCTTGCGGCAATGAGAAGATGGGGCCGCTTTTCCTGGGGCTGAACCGCAACAAGCGCAGCATCGTTCTGGACCTGAAGTCGCCGCAGGGGCGCGAGGCGCTGCTGCGCCTGGTGGCGGATGCGGACGTGCTGGCCTACAACGTCCGGCCCCAGGCGATGCAGCGGCTCGGCCTGGACTACGAGACGCTGGCGCAGATCAATCCGCGCCTGGTCTATGTCGGCATGTTCGGCTTCTCGCAGCGCGGACGCTATGCCCCGCAGGCGGCGTTCGACGACCTGATCCAGGCAGCCACCGGGCTGCCCCAGGCGGTCGCCATGGGCACCGGCGACATTCCGCGCTATCTCCCGCTGACCATTGCCGACCGTTCCGTCGGGCTCTATGCCTTCGGCGTGATCTGTGCCGCGCTCTACGCGCGGGCGAGCACCGGCCGCGGCCAGCGCGTCGATGTGCCGATGTTCGAAACCATGGTGCCTTACGTGATGGGCGACCATCTCTATGGCGAGACCTTCGTGCCAGCCAAGGGCGGATTTGGCTATCCGCGCCTGCTGTCTCCCGAGCGCCGGCCCTACCGGACCCGCGACGGCCATGTCTGCTGCCTGATCTATCACGACCATCACTGGCGTGCCTTCCTGAGGGTGATCGGCAAGCCCGGCCTGTACGACACCGATCCGCGCTTCGCGGACATCACCACCCGGACGGCGCACATCACCGAGCTCTACGGCATGGTCAGCGACGAACTGGCCAGGCGGACCACGGAGGAATGGCAGGTGCTGCTGAAGGAGGCGGATATTCCGGTGTTCCCGATGCACACCTTTGAATCGCTGCTCGATGATCCGCACCTGAATGACATCGGCTTCTTCAGCGAAACCGACCACCCGGCGGTGGGCCGCATCCGCGAAATGGCAGTGCCCAGCGAATGGCACGGCACGCCGCCATCGCAGCGCCGTCATGCCCCGGCACTGGGCGAGCATAGCCGCGAGGTGCTGCGCGAGGCCGGCTACAACGAGGCCGACATCGACAGCCTGATGGCATCCGGCGCATCGCGCGAACCGCGCCAGGCATCGGCGCATGCGACCGGCACGGCAAGCGAGGCCTGAACATGAACGAAGAACTCCTGAGCGAAGTCCGCGGCGCGGTCCTCTGGCTGACCATCAACCGGCCCGAGCGCCGCAACGCGATCAATCCGGCGGTGCTGGACGGGCTGCACGCGGGAATCGATCGTGCCAGCCATGACGAGGCCATCCGCGCCGTGGTCATCACCGGGGCCGGGGACCAGGCCTTTTGCGCGGGCGCCGACCTGCAGAGCGGCAAGTCCTTTGCGTTCGACTATTCGGAGCCGGGCCAGCGGCTTGCCGACCTGCTGCGCCAGGCGCGGCGCTCCAACGTCCCGCTGATCGCTCGCGTCAACGGCGCCTGCATGGCGGGTGGCATGGGGCTGATGGCCATGTGCGACATGGCGGTGGCCAGCGAGCGGGCCGTGTTCGGCCTGCCCGAGGTCAAGGTGGGCGTGTTCCCGGCGCAGGTGCTGAGCGTGCTGCAGCAGCTGGTGCCGCGGCGCGTGCTCAATGAGCTCTGCCTCTGCGGCGAGCCGCTGACCGCGCAGGAAGCGCTGGCGGCAGGGCTGGTCAACCACGTCAGTGCGGACCTGGATGGCAAGCTTGACTGGCTGCTGGGCCGGCTGCTCGACAAGTCGCCCGCGGCGATCCGGCGTGGGCTCTATACCCTCAAGCATATCGATGCGATGTCCTTCGAGCAGTCGATGGCGTTCACGGAAAGCCAGATCGGCTTGTTCGCCATGACCGAGGACGCGCGCGAGGGCCAGCTCGCCTTCCGCGAAAAGCGCAAGCCGAACTGGACCGGCAAGTAAGCCAAAGGCAAGGAGACAGGACCATGCATGACAAGACAGTGCGCATCGGCGGCGCGTCCGGCTTCTGGGGCGACAGCAGCGTGGGCGCGCCGCAACTGGTGCGTCACGGCGATATCGACTACCTGGTGTTCGACTACCTGGCGGAGCTGACCATGTCCGTGCTGGCCTCGGCACGCCTGCGCAAGCCGGAGCTTGGCTACGCCACCGACTTCGTGACGGTGACGATGAAGAGCCTGTTGCGGGAGATCGTTGAGCGCAACATCCGCGTGGTCAGCAATGCCGGCGGCATCAATCCGCGGGGCTGCGCGCAGGCGCTGGCGGCGATCGCCGCCGAGCAGGGCATTGCCGTGCGCATCGCGGTGGTGGAGGGCGATGATGTCATGCCGATGGTGGCGTCGCTGCGCCAGGCAGGCATCACCGACATGCAGAAGGGCTTGCCGCTGCCGGACCAGCTGGTCAGCGCCAATGCCTATCTCGGCGCGCTGCCGGTCAGCAAGGCGCTGGACCAGGGCGCGCAGATCGTCATTACCGGCCGCTGCGTGGACAGCGCGGTGACCCTGGGCGTGCTGATGCATGAGTTCGGCTGGCAGGCGGACGATTATGACCGGCTGGCGCAGGGCAGCCTGGCCGGCCACATCATCGAGTGCGGCTGCCAGGCGACAGGCGGGCTGCATACCGACTGGGAGCAGGTGCCGGACTGGCCGGACATCGGCTATCCGGTGGTGGCGTGCCGGGCGGACGGCAGCTTCGTGGTGGGCAAGCCACCCGCGACGGGCGGGCTGGTCACTGTTGCCACGGTCGGCGAGCAAGTGCTGTATGAGATCGGCGACCCTTCGGCCTATCTGTTGCCGGACGTGACCTGCGATTTCACGCAGGTGACGCTGCGCCAGGCCGGGCCGGACCTGGTCGAGGTGCGCGGCGCACGTGGGCGTGCGCCGGGCCACTGCTACAAGGTCAGCGCCACCTATATGGATGGCTTCCGCTGCAATGCCCAGCTGACCATCGTCGGCATTGACGCCGTGGCCAAGGCCGAGCGCACGGCCGAGGCCATCCTGGCCCGCACGCGCAGGCTCTTCGCGGAAAACGGATGGGGCGACTACACCCGCACCCGGGTCGAAGTGCTGGGCGCCGAATCCTGCTTCGGGCCGCACGCCGCGGCGCGCCATACCCGCGAGGCGATCATGCGGCTTGCGGTCATGCATTCCGAGAAGGCGGCCCTTGAACTGTTCGCGCGCGAAATCGCGGCAGCCGGCACGAGCTGGTCGCCGGGCACCACGGGATCGGGCGGCGGACGCGCGAGCCCGTCGCCATCGATCCGGCAATACGCCTTCCTGCTGGACAAGGGCGCGCTGTCGCCGGCGGTGGTCATGGATGGCGTGCGGACTGCCGTCTCCATCCCGGCCGGGCACGCAGCGACGGACGCCGCCGCCCGCGCGACGGCGCAGGCGCAGGGTGCCGCCGCCAGCCCCGCCGGTGGCGACAGCATTGAAGTCCCTTTGGTCCGGCTTGCCTACGGGCGCAGCGGCGACAAGGGCGATATCTCCAATATCGGCCTGATTGCGCGCCGGCCGGAATACCTCGCGCTGCTGCGCGCCGAGGTCACGGCCGCGCGGGTGGCTGACTGGCTGGGCCACCTGGTGCGGGGGCCGGTGTCGCGCTTTGACCTGCCGGGCTTCGACGCGATGAACTTCGTCTGCGAGTCGGCGCTCGATGGCGGCGGCATGGCATCGCTGCGCAATGATCCGCTTGGCAAGGGAATGGCCCAGATCCTGCTGACGATGCCGGTGCGCGTGCCGCGGAGCCTGCTGTCATGACGCGCGCCACCGCAAGTGTCGCAGCCAATGACGGCATCGCGCTGGCCGACGACAGCGCCGGCGGCGTGACCCGCTACCGGCAGCTGGCAAGCGTGCTGCGCCACAAGATCGTCGCCGGCGAGTATCCGGTCGGGCACCAGCTGCCCACGGTGGAGCACCTCGCGCAGGCGTACGGCATTGCCAAGGTCACCGTGCGGCAGGCCTTTGCCTTGCTGACCGAGGAGGGGCTGATCAGCAGCCAGCGCGGGCGGGGCACGCACGTCATCATGGTGCCGTCCGGCCCGGGCGAAGGCATGCGTTCGGCCATCAATGATGTCTCGGTCGGCGCCAGCGATCTCGAGATCCGCATCCTGGAAAAGCGCAAGGATATGGCCCTGCCGCCCGGGCTTGCCACCTGCGGCGCGCCAATGGACCGCTATGTGATGCTGCGCAAGCTGCATGTGCATGACGGGATGCCGTTCTGCCTGATCGAGCTGTACGTGGCTGAAGCGGTGTTCGCCAGGTTCCCGCGCGGCGGTGAGAAGCATCACAAGATTGCCCACTTGCTGCGGGAGCAGCTGGGCGACCGGCTTGGCACGATGCGCCAGACCATGACCGTGGAGCCGGCCGACGCCATGCTGGCGCGCGACCTGGACTATGCCTTTGCGGCACCAGTCGCGCGCATTGTCCGTACCACGCTGGATGTCGACGGCAACGTGCTCACGGCAGGCCGGTTCTGGTACCGAGGCGACCGCTTCATCCTCGACGTGGAGATGCCCGCGCAGCTGACCGATCGTTATCCCGAACTGGCCGTGCCGAAAGCTGCTCCCCGACAAGAGGACTAAACAGGAGACAACGCATGACATCGCAATTCGTAAGGCGCGCCGCCGATGTGCCCGCCTATTCCCCGGCAAACCATACCGGAACCGCCAACCAGCGCGTGATCGGCAAGGAGACAGTCGGGGCGCGGCGCATCGAGGTGCTGTTGGGCACGATTTCTCGCGGCCATGGCGCCTTGCCCCATGCGCATCCGAACCTGGAGCAGGCGTCCTACCTGCTGGCAGGCGAGGGCATCGGCGAGGTCGCCGGCAGGGCGCGCACCTTGCGTGCGGGCGACTGGGGTTTCAATCCGATGGGGGTATTCCACCGCTTCGAGGTCGTCAGCGACGAGCCGGTGCGGGTCATGGTGGTGTACGCGCCGCCGTACAGTGAAAACCCGAACGCCGCCGTGGTCGCCAGCGCAGCGGATGACCCCCGCTGCCGCGCGCAGGCGGACAGCCTGCGCGAGGTGCCGGCGCATGAGGCGGCCCAAAGCCTGCCTCACTACCATCGCGTGCGTGCAAGGCCCGTGATTACGCGCGACACGGTCGGCGCCCGGCACCTGGATATCCGCGCACTGGAACTGGAAGCCACGGGCGGCGCCGAAGCGCACGCGGTGGCGGCAACGGAGCAGGTGCTGTTCCTGCAGTCGGGTTCGGTCTGCGGCGAGATCAACGGCCAGCGCTTCTCAGCGAAGCCGGGGGACTGGGTCTTTGTGCCGGAGGGCGGCACTTTCAGCTTTGCGGCGCAGGGTGGCCCGTGCGAGGCCATCCTGGTGCGGGCGCACGACGCGGTGCCCTGAACCCGGCCCGCGCCAGGGTCCGAACCATCAACAGATGCCAAAGGCACGAGGAGACAAAGCATGATTCATCCATGCATGCGCAATATGGCCATCGGGCTGCTGTTGCCGCTGGCCGCGGTCGCAGCCGGGACGGCGCAGGCCGCGGACGCCAGCCAATATCCCGACAAGGCAGTCCGCGTCATCGTGCCGTTTCCCGCGGGCAGCGGCACCGACAGCAGCGCGCGCTTCGTCGGCGAGCGGATCACCGCGCAGACGGGCAAGCCGGTGGTGGTGGACAACCGCCCGGGCGCCAACGGCTTCATTGCCGCCAAGGCTGTAGCCGGCGCTACCGGCGACGGCTACACCATGCTGGTGACGACCAACACCACGCATGCAGCCAATGCGTCCTTGTTCAAGAAGCTGCCCTATGATCCGATCAAGGATTTCGCCCCGGCATCGCTGATCGCCAAGAGCGGGCTGGTATTGGTGGTGCCGCCCGACAGTCCGGTACGCACGCTGGCAGACCTGACCGCGCTGGCCAAGGCAAAAAATGGCGCGCTGACGTTTGCCAGCGGCAGTTCGTCGACCCGCATCGCCAGCGAACTCTACAAAATGCTGGCCGGCGTGCAGGCGCTGCACGTGCCCTACAAGGGGGTGCCGCTGGCCCTGACCGACCTGATGGGGCACCAGGTCGATTTCATGATCTCCGATATATCGCCGGCCATGACGCTGATCCAGGGCGGCAAGCTGCGCGCGGTCGCGGTGACCACCGCGCAGCGCAATCCGGTGCTCAAGGATGTCCCGACGATGGCGGAGAGCGGCCTGCCCGGCTATGAGATGGTGGCATGGTCGGCGGCCTTCTTCCCGGCCGGAACGCCAAAGCCCGTAGTGGACCGCATGAGCGAACTGATGCGCAATGGCCTGACCGGCCCGGCTGCCACCGACTACTTTGCCCGCACCGGAGGCCAGCCTGCGCCGTCGACGCCCGAGGAACTGGCCGCCTTTGTCCGCAGCGAGACCCTGAAATGGGCCAAGGTGATCAAGGCAGCGGGAATCGAGCCCGAGTGACGCAGAGGGGGGCGTTGATGCGCGGAACGTTCCCTGCAGGCCCTACACCTTATGCGCTTGCGCGGCTTGCGCCGGCATGAAGCGGCGGGTGGCGGCCCAGAACACGAGTGCCAGCAAGCTGACCACGGCGCCCAGCACGCAGACGCCCCGCCAGCCGGCGGCGTCATAGACCGCCGTGGTGGCAATGGCGCCCAGCCCGCTGCCCGCCGCGTAGAACAGCATGTACGCGCCGACCAGCCGGCTGTGCGCCGCGGGATCGGTGCGGAAGATCATGCTCTGGTTGGTGACGTGGATGGCCTGGCCCCCCAGGTCGAGCAGCACGATGCCAATGGCCAGCGGCCACAGCGATGTCTCCAGCCACGACAGCGGAAGCCAGGCCGCCACCAGCAGCACCAGTGCCGCGAGCGTGGTCCGCTGCCCGAAGCCCTGGTCCGCCCAGCGTCCCGCACGCGCGGCCGCCAGGGCACCGACCGCGCCAACCAGCCCGAAAGCGCCGATGGCGGTATGCGACAGCCCGTAGGGCGGAGCGCTCAGCGGCAATACCAGGGCGCTCCACAGGATGTTGAACGCCGCGAACATCAGTAGCGCGATCGTTCCCCGGATCTGCAAGACCCGGTCGCGGCGCAGCAGCAGGAACATCGATGCGACCAGGCTGGCATAGCGCATCCGCTGGCCGGCGCTGGCCACCACTGGCAGCGCACGCCATAGCAGCCACGCAAGCACCAGCATCGCCGCTGCGGCGCAGACATAGACGTTGCGCCACCCGGCCATGTCGCTGACGCCGCCGGCAACCACACGCGCCAGCAGCAGTCCGATGAAGACGCCGCTCTGCGCGGTGCCGACCACGTGCGCGCGTTCATGCGGCCCTGCTGCCGCGGCCGCATAGGCGATCAGTCCCTGGGTCATGGCGGTGCCGAGCAAGCCGGTCAGGAGCATCCCCGCCAGCAGCACCGCAACGGACGGCGCCAGTGCCACGGCAGCCAGCGCGCCGGCCAGGGCAAGCACCTGTGCCAGCATCAGGCGGCGGCGTTGCACAAGGTCGCCCAGCGGCACCAGCAACAGCAGTGCCAGGGCACAGCCAAGCTGGGTGGCGGTGACCACGCCGCCGATGGCCCCGGCGCTGATGGAGAAATCCGCCATCAGCGCATCCAGCAGCGGCTGGGCGTAATAGACATTGGCAACGCTCAGGCCGCTGGCGCAGGCGAACAGCAGCACGGCGCCGCGCGGCAGGTTCGCGCGCGGTGCCGCAGGGCAAGTCGGAGGCGGTGCCGTCACCGGCGTAGCGGGGGAGGTTTCCATACCAGTCCATGTGGTTGCAAAATAAAACCAGTTGAAGCGTAAGCCTACTGGTTTTAAAATGCAACTACATTGACAGGCTGCACAGCCCCAAGGCAACCAAGACATGGCCACCCGCAAAGACCCGGGCGATGAAACCTGCCCCGTCGCGCGCACCCTGGAGCTGGTCGGCGAGCGCTGGTCGCTGATGATCGTGCGCGATGCCTTCGACGGCATGCGCCGCTTCAGCGACTTCCAGCGCAGCCTGGCGGTCGCGCGCAACATCCTGTCCGACCGCTTGCGCCGGCTGGTGGAAGCCGGCATCCTGACGACGCAGCCGGCTTCCGATGGCAGTGCGTATCACGAGTATGTGCTGACGAAGAAGGGAGAGAGCCTGTTCCCCATCGTATTGGCCTTGCGCCAATGGGGCGAACACCATCTGTTTGCGCGGGGCGAGCGGCGCTCGCAGATGGTGGAAAAGCGGACCGGGAAGCCGGTGCCGTTGATGATGCCCCGGACCAGCGACGGTGATGTGCTCTTGCCGGGGGAAGCGGAAGTGCGCAAGCCGCGCTAGGGGCGGGCGGTGATGAGGTCGTCAACAGTCGCCCGCTTTCCAGCACGGGCGACATGGTTCTTGCCTTTAGCTGCCCCGATACGTCCCGAAGCTCCACGGCGAACACAGCAACGGCACATGGTAGTGCTGCGCGGCGTCCGCGATGGTAAAGCGCACGGGAACGATGTCGGCGAACACGTCGGGGGTGCGGAAGTAGTCCGCCACCCAGAAGCGCAGCTCGAACTCGCCGGTGCGCGCCTGGGCCGGCGGCAGCATCGGCGTGTCGGTGCGGCCGTCGTGGTTGGTGCGGGTGCGCGCGATCAGCCGTGGCGGCTGGGTGGCGACGTCGAACAGTTCGACCTGCATGCCGGCCACGGGGCGGCCCAGGGATACGTCGAGCACATGTGTGCTGATGCCTGCCATGATGCGTTTGTCTCCGGGTAGGGCCGCGGCGTCAGCTGCCGCGGTAGTAGTTGTAGCTCCACGGCCCGAACAGCACGGGCAGGTGGATGCGCTGGCTGGCGTCGGTGACGCGCAGGCGCAGCGGGATCTTCGACAGGAAGGAGGGTTGCGGCAGGCTGGCCTTGCGCGCGGCAAAGTACTCGTCCGCGTGCAGGATCAGTTCGTAGGTGCCGGTGCGGTAGCTGTCGCCGATCAGCAGCGGCGGTTCGCTGCGGCCGTTGGCGGCCAGCGTGACGGTCTGCAGCGGCGTGCGCTGGCCATTGTCGATGCGGAACATCTCCACGCGCATGCCGGCCGCGGGCGTGCCGTGATAGGTGTCCAGCGCGTGCAGCGTCAGGCGCGGGCTCAGGCCGCCTTGCTGCACCGGTGCTGCGGTCTGGTTGGGGGCCGCCGCATCGGGCGTTGCGCCCCAGCTGGCGCCGGCCAGCAGCGCGCCGCCGCCCAGCGTCATCGATTGCAGCGCGAAGCGCCGGCGGGTGGGATCGAAGCTATGGTCGTCCATGTCAGGCCCCTTGCTTGCCGTGCTTGCCGCCCAGCTTGCGGATGCCAATCAGCACCAGCACCGCGGCCAGCACCTCGATCGCCGCCACCAGGTACAGGCCGGAGGTGAGCTTGCCGGTGGTGTTCTTGACCAGCCCCATCACATAAGGCGCGCCAAAGCCGGCCAGGTTGGCCACCGAGTTGATCAGGGCCACGCCCACCGCGGCGGCGCTGCCTGCCAGGTAGCGGTTGGGCAGCTGCCAGAACACGGGGATGGCGCTCATGGTGCCGACCAGCGCGGCAGTCATGGCCAGCAGTGCGATCACCGGCGACAGCACCTGCGCGCCCAGCAGCACGGCCAGCACGGCCATGGCACCGCCACCGACCAGCGCCGCGCCGCTGAAGTGCCAGCGCACTTCGTTGCGGCGGTCGGAATGCGCGCCGTTGAGGATCATGCCGGCGGCGCCGCACAGGTAGGCCACGGCCGCGATCCAGCCCACCGCCATCGGCGTGGTGAAGCCCACGTCCTTGATGATGGTCGGGATCCAGAAGGTCAGCGTCGAGTTGGCGCACAGCAGGCAGAAGAAGATCGCGATCAGCAGCCACACCTTGGGGTTGGTGAAGAGCGTGCGCCAGTCGTGGCCGCGCTCGCCCAGGGCGGCGTTGTCGCGCTTGAGGGCGTCCTGCAGCACGCGCTTGTCGTCGTCGGAGAGCCAGCGCGCCTGCTCCGGCTTGTCGGTCATGTAGAACCAGGCAAAGATGCCGGCCAGCACCGACGGGATGCCTTCCAGGATGAACAGCCACTGCCAGCCGTGCATGCCGTTCACGCCAGCCATGCCGGTCATGATCCAGCCGGCCAGCGGGCCGCCCAGCACGCCGGCGATGGCCGAGGCGGACATGAAGGTGCCGAAGGCGCGCGCGCGGCGCTGCGACGGATACCAGTAGGTCAGGTACAGGATCACGCCCGGGTAGAAGCCGGCTTCGAACGCGCCCAGCAGGAAGCGCAGGATGTAGAACTGCGTGGGCGTGGTGACAAAGCTCTGCAGCATGCAGATCACGCCCCAGCAGATGGTGATGCGCATGATCGTCTTCTTGGCGCCGATCTTCTGCAGCAGCATGTTCGACGGCACTTCGAAGAAGAAGTAGCCAAGGAAGAAGATGCCCGCGCCCAGCCCGTACACGGCCTCGCTGAACTGCAGCGCGTCCAGCATCTGCAGCTTGGCGAAGCCGATGTTGACCCGGTCCAGCCAGGCCAGTACCCACAGCACCCCAAGGAAGGGCAGCAGGCGCCAGGTTACCTTGCGGTAGACGCTGTCCTCGGCGTCGTCGGCGGTGCCGGCGAATACCGGGATGCCTTGTTTCGTGATCGACATGATGTCTCCTGTCTTGTCGTGTTCTGCCAGGTCTTGCTTGGCGGCGGTGCATGCCGTCCGCCGGGTTGGGAGCAAGTATATGAATGGCCCGCCAATGCGAAACGAGGGGGCTGGTATAGGCCCCATAGCAGCGCCGATATGGGCTGCAATCCCTTGTGTGGCGCGGGTTTGCGGGAGACGGGGCGGACCTTCGGCGTACCTATGGATTACCCTAGTCAGAGCGTTTTCGGGGGTGCGCGCACGCGCGCCGGGCAGGCTCGTCCGGGTTGTACCGGTTGCCGTGCGGTGCGCGACACGCTACAAAGTTGCCATTGCCCGGCATGGCGTTGCCGCCCGGAGCGGCGGCGGCCGCACCCGCCAGGCCTCCACTTTTGCTGCCACGGACCCAACATGATTCGCGCCGACGACCCGTTCGATACCTACCTGCTGCGCGTGCTGTGCATCCTGATCGCCGAGCAGAGCGTGTCGCGCACGGCGATCCGCCTGAACCAGTCGCAGCCGGCCATCAGCGCCGCGCTCAAGCGCCTGCGCGCGATCTTCAACGACCCGCTGCTCACGCGCGAGAAGAACGTGATGGTGCCGACCGAGCGCGCGCTGCAGCTGGCGCGCAATGCCCAGGCCGCGCTCAGCGCGCTGGACAACCTGCTGGTCTCGGACGAGCGCTTCGATCCCGCCTCCACCGAGCAGAGCTTCGTGGTGGCCATGCCTGACTACCTGGCGCCGCCGTTCTTCGCGCACGTGGTGCGCGCGGTGCGGCGTGCGGCGCCGCACGCGCGGCTGTCGGCGCTGCCGCTGGGGGCCACCTTCGATTACGAGCAGGCGCTGTCTGCGGGTACGGTCGACATCGTGATCGGCAACTGGCCCAACCCGCCTGAGCACCTGCACCTGTCGGTGCTGCTGGAAGACGAGGTGGTGTGCGTGGTGGCGCAGGACAGCGTGCATGCGCAGCCCGGCAAGTTTACGGCCCAAACCTACCTGGGCGCCTCGCATATCGTGCCCACGCCGTATTCGCGCGACCAGCGCGGCCTGGTCGATGCCGGGCTGAGCACCATGCGCGTGCACCGGGACAACCGCGTCAGCTGTCCCTACTTCAACCTGGCGCCCAGCCTGATCCCCGGCACCGACCTGATCCTGACCACCGCGCGCCACTTCGCCAACTATCATGCGCAGCATGTGCCGCTTGCGGTGCTGGAGCCGCCGATCGAGTTCCCGTTCATGCGCTTCTACCAGCTGTGGCATCCGTCGCGCCACCGCTCGGCCGCGCATGTCTGGCTGCGCGGCATGCTGACCGCCGCCTCGCAGGAGCTGCGCGACCTGCGCGATATGCGCCGCTAGCGGTATCGGTTTCTGTTATGGGATCTATAGGGCGCGGGCTCTCGCCGCTGCGGCGGGCCGTTCCTATACTCGGCCCCGTATCCAACGATTCCCCATGCGCGGGATCCCTACGGGAGAAGCATCCATGTCTCAACCACTCGACCTGGCGTCGGTCAACGCCCTGGACGAAGCGGCCTTTGCCGATGCCTTCGGCAGCGTGTTCGAACACTTTCCGCAGGCCGCCGAGGGCGCCTGGGCGCAGCGGCCGTTCGCATCGGCAACGGCGCTGCATGGCGCCATGATGGACGTGGTGCGCAAGCTCGACGAGCCGCGCCAGCGTGATTTCCTGAACCTGCACCCGCAGTTGTCGGCACGCAATATCCGCGCGGGCACGATGACGGCCGATTCCAACGCCGAGCAGAAGAGCGCCGGCCTGGATGCGATGTCGGCGCAGCAAGAGGCCACGCTGGACCAGCTCAACGCTGACTACCAGGCGCGCCACGGCTTCCCGTTCATCATCTGCGTGCGCCACTACACCCGCGAAGGCATCTTCGCCGCGTTCGAGCGCCGGCTTGGCCGCAGCACGCAGCAGGAGCTTGACGAAGCGCTGGCACAGATCGCCGCGATCACGCGAGGGCGGCTGGCGGCGCGGCTGGCCGGTTGAGTCCAGCGCCTATCCAAAGGCTTCAAGCGCCAGCGCCAGCATCCCCACCAGGATGAGGCTGGCGGCCCAGACCGCCTCCAGGTTGAACCAGCTCCGCGACACGAACTTCAGTCCCAGGTAGCGGTAGACCAGCCATGCCATGGCGCCGCCCACGGCGAACATGGCCAGGGTGTGGATGACGGACACCAGCAGCGCCATGCCCAGGTTGGCGCTGGCGAGCGTGGCGGCGGCCTGGTGCCCCAGGTCCGTCTCGACACGGCAGAGGCCAAGATAGATCGGCACCAGCATCAGGCCGGCACCATGCGCGATCGCCACCGCGAACGACCATAGCGCCAGCCGCGATGGCGCGATGCGCACCAGTGCGCGCGGGTGGCCTCGCCTGAGCAGCAGCACGATGCCGCAGCCGATCAGCAGCACGCTGGCGCCGATGCGGATCTGCGCTTGCCAGGCGACCAGGGCCGCCAGCATGCCGAAAGGCAGCGTCACCGCCAATACCGCAAGCGCATGCCCGAAAGCCAGGTACCCGAGCGCAGCAAGGAGGGCGCGGCTGCTATGCGCCAGCAGGCCGTTCGCTACCGCCAGCGGCCAGCCCATGGCCGGGTTGATGCCGTGATAGAGGCCGCTGGCCAGCACTGCCGACCAGAGGCCGATCTGTTCCCAGGCGTGACCGGTCAAGCCTTGACCGACGGATAGCAAAACGAGTCGGTCGAGCAGTCGCCGCCTTCCAGCCGGATCTGGTGCGCGCGGTAGCCTTCCGGAAACTCGACCCAGTAGTCATCGGCCAGCGTCAGCCCGCCGTCCGGGCCGGCATGCGCCATGACCTGCGTGCCGGGGATGCCGTCTGGGTAGAACTGGTTGTCCCAGGTGGAGTAGAGCGAGTTGGTCCAGTAGACGCGCTTGCCGTCGCGGCTGATCTCGACCATCTGCGGGCCGCCGGTGAAGGGCTTGCCGTTGGGATGCGGCGTGCGGCGGACGATGCCGCCGATATGGACCGAGCCGGCGAGCTTCAGGTTGCGCGGATCGCTCACGTCATACTGCCGCATTTCGCCGGTGCCCCAGCAGGACACGTAGAGGAACTTGTCGTCGAGGGACAGATCGATATCGGTCACCAGCGGCGGCACGGCGCCGAAGCCCTGCAGCAGCGGCGGCAGCAGGCTTGCGTCGGCGGCTTCGGGCGGGATGGTTGCGGTCTTCTCGGCGTGGAACTTGCCGCCTTCGCGCCACCAGGTCCAGATCGAGCCTTCCAGGTTGGTGGTATCGACCACCACGCCAACAAAGCCGTATTCCCGGATCGGATCATGCGCAGGCCGGACTTCCAGCGCCATCTGGTGGTTGGCGCCAAGGTCGATGGTCTGCACGTTGCGGCGCGCCCGCAGGTCCCAGAAATGCAGCTTGTGCCCGTAGCGGTTGCCCAGCAGGTCCTCGGGCACCAGCCCGTTCTCGAACTGCGGCGGCAGGGCCCATTCGCTCGACACCATGTAGTCGCGCGGCAGGTTCCACCAGAAGTCGTAGTGCTTTTCCTGCTCGCCGCGGTCGATTTCCCAGCGGCCCAGCACGTCGAAGGTCTCGCAATCCATGATGAAGATGCCGGGCGCGCCGTCCGTGCCATCCGGGCCACCGCCCCCGAGCGTGCTGACATAGATGCCCTCCGGCCCGCAGTGCACGGTGTGCGGCCTGGAGTAGCCGGTCTTGCGGAAGATCTCGTCCGGTTCAACGATCTTGTGGATCCGTGCCTGGGTCGGGTGCGGCTTGGTGTCGATGATATACAGGCGCGACGAGCGCATGCCCGGAATGATCAGGTAGCGCCGTTCGAGAAACGCATGGCCGGTCAGCGGCGACAACGACGACGAGCACGCATTCCAGCCGAAATGGTGCAACTCGTCGCCCTTGTTGGTCATCGGCACGGTATGCACCACCTGGCTGTAGGTGGGCGAGCCGGGTTTGGCGTCGATCACCGCGAGCGCGTCTGGCTGCGAGGCGTCGGGGCTTAGCAGCACCGTATAGGCAAATGATTCCGCTGGTGCGCTGATCGCGAGTTCCGGCGAGGCGTGAAATGTCGGATCTGGCCGCATGTTCATGGTGAGCCCTCCTGGTTTTGCAGGACGTCGCAACGTCGCCGGTACATCACTTGCCCGTGGCGCGTGGCCAAGGTGCAGGGGAAGCCTACTTAGCCTAGGTCGTTCTCAATACCGAGTCAAAGGCGGCACAGGCGCGGCAAAGGAATGACCTCCAGGGTGCCGATTCATGCTGGCAAAAGATGCGCTTCGTGAAATAGAGATTTACGAAAAGCCATAAATCAAGCAGAAATGAGGCTCCGGGCCAGCGCGCGACGCGCGCCACGCCGGTATCAGCGAAACGATCAGCGAAATGGAAACCCAAGCAATGGATGCGGTGAAACCTCAAGGTGAGGGCGATGAGAAGTTCTGCCTGGACAATCCGGCACTGGAGAGCATCGGTGTCAGGATCACCGAGTGGCGCGACGACTATGTAGAACTTGAGCTGCCGCTCGCGCCCAGTATGCTCAACCGCAGCCGGGTCGTGCATGGCGGCACCATCTGCACCTTGCTCGATGCCGCCACTGGCTATTCGGGCCTTTACTCGGCGCCGGGCGAGGCCGCGCGCCATGCGGTCACGCTGTCGCTGACCTCGAACTTCCTGAGCAACGGCACGGGCAAGCTGCTGACCGCAAAGGGCATGGTCGACCGGCGCGGACGCTCGATCTTCTTTGCGCGCGCAGAGGTGTGGCTGGATGGGGAGCTGCTGGTGGCAACGGGCGTCGCCACGATGAAGTACCTGAAGTAGGCAGTGCGCTCAGGCGCCGTCCTGGCGCCAGCGTGTCGGCGACTTGCCGAACTGTGCCGCGAACCAGCGCGAGAACGCGCTGGGTTCCGAAAACCCCAGCAGCGTGGCGACCCGGGCCAGCGGCCGCTGCGGATCCTGCAGGTAGCGTTGCGCAAGCTCGCGGCGCACCTCATTGACCAGCGCGGAGAAGGTATCGCCATCCTGCTCCAGCTGGCGCTGCAGCGTGCGCGGACTGATGCCAAGGCTTTGCGCGACCTGTTCCACCGCGCCGCGCCCGCGCGGCAACAGCTGGTGCAGGGTGCGCCGGACGTCGGCCGCGATCGAAGGCTTGCCGGCCCCCGGCTGCAGGTCGAGGAAGCCCCTGGCATACCCGGCCAGGCTGGCATCGGCCAGCGGGTTGATGCGATCCAGGTCGCCGCTGGCGAGCACCAGCCCGTCGAACTCCGAACCGAACTCAATGTGCTGCCCGAACAGGCGCCGGTGGATTTGCAGGTCGGCCGGCGCCGCATGGGCGAAGTGCACGCTGTGCGGCTTCCAGGACGCGCCCAGGATGGCGCGGATCAGGCTGTACAGGGCGGCCACGGTCAGTTCCATGGCCTGCCTGCCGGGCTGGTGCCGGCCGGTCTGCAACGTCACATGCAGCACCGCGATCTCGGGATACTCCGTGACCAGGATGGAGATGGAGTCGCTGAGCCAGTGGCGGTAGCGCTCGATCTCCGCCAGCGCGTGGCGCAGCGTGGGCTGGTGCTGCAGCAGCAGGCTGACCGGGCCGAAGTCTGACAGGCGCCACGATTCCCCCACCATCAGGCCAAGCGAATGGCAGGCCGTGACGCGCGCCGAGGCCTCCAGCACTTCGGCCAGGCGCGCTTCCGGGATGCGCAGGTCCGGGGTGTACAGGCAGGCCTGGTCCAGGCCTGCCTGGGCCACCATGCGCACCGGATCCAGGCCCGCGCCCCGGGCAATCGCCAGGTATTTGGTCAGGGAAGCGCTGCGAACAAGGACGGTCATAAGGCTGCCGCGAGAGTGGGTGGGGGCGTCGGTCGTGTCCGTCATCAAATGTCAAATCCTGGCGCAATCGGTCAAGGGTGCCGCGCCATGGCTGTCTGACAATCGTTTCCGTCGCGCCAATGATAGCGGCGCGGGCAGGACACGACAATCAGGAGACAGCCTTGGCAAAAGCCATTCGCATGTACGAGACCGGAGGGCCCGAAGTCCTCCGCTATGAGGACGCCGAGGTAGGCGACCCGGGCCCGGGCGAGGTGCGGATCCGCCACGCCGCGGTCGGGCTGAACTATGCCGACACTTACTTCCGCAACGGCACCTACCCGGTGCCGCTGCCTAGCGGCATGGGCGTGGAGGCAGCCGGCGTGGTGCAGGCGGTCGGGCCGGGCGTGACCCATGTCGCGGAGGGCGATCGCGTCACATACACCGGCTTTATCAACACCCTGGGTGCGTACAGCACCGAGCGCCTGGTGCCCGCCGCACCGCTGATCCGCGTGCCGGAAGCGATCAGCTTCGAGACCGCGGCAGCAATGACCATGCGCGGCCTGACCTCCGCCTACCTGATGCGCCGCATCTACCCGTTCCAGGGTGGCGAAACCATCCTGCTGCACGCGGCTGCCGGCGGCGTGGGGCTGATCGTCGCGCAATGGGCCAGGCTGCTCGGCCTGACCGTGATCGGCACTGTCTCGACCGAGGCCAAGGCAGAGGTGGCGCGCGCCCATGGCTGCGACCACATCATCAACTACAGCCATGAGGACGTGGCAAAGCGGGTGCGGGAACTGACCGATGGCGCAGGCGTGTCGGTGGTCTTCGACAGCGTGGGCAAGAGCACCTTCATGGCGTCGCTGGACTCGCTGAAGCGGCGCGGGTTGATGGTCTGCGTCGGCACGGCCTCCGGCACCATCCCGCCATTCGATCCGCAGTTGCTGGCGAGGAAGGGTTCGGTCTACCTGACCCGTCCGGCGCTGGCCGACTACATTGCGGACCCCGCCGAAAAGGCGGAACTGGCCGCCGAGGTGTTCGGCCATGTTGCCGCCGGCCGTATCCGCATCGAAATCAACCAGCGCTATGCGCTGCAGGATGCCGTGCAGGCCCACCGCGACCTGGAATCACGCAACACCACCGGGTCTTCGATCTTTGTGCTGTAAAGGAGCGTCCCCATGCGAGCCCAACCCCTTACCTGCAATATCGGCGCCGAAGTCAGCGGCGTCAGCCTGGCCGATGCCGCGCGCGACGACGCGCTGTTTGCCGAGATCAAGTCCCTGCTGCTCACGCACAAGGTGCTGTTCCTGCGCGACCAGGAAATCTCCCGCGCGGACCACGTGGCGTTCGCGCGCCGCTTCGGCGAACTGGAAGACCATCCCGTCGCCGGCAGCGATCCCGATCATCCGGGGCTGGTCCAGATCTATCGCAGCGACAAGCGCGAGAACTACGAGAACAGCTACCACACCGATGGCAGCTGGCGCGAAACCCCGCCCATGGGCTGCGTGCTGCGCTGCATCGAATGCCCGCCGGTCGGCGGCGACACCATCTGGGTCAACATGGCGGCGGCCTACGAGCACCTGCCCGAGGAAATCAAGCAGCGCATCGCCGGCCTGCGCGCCAAGCACAGCATCGAGCATTCGTTCGGCGCGGCGATGAGCCCGGAAAAGCGCGCCAGCCTTGCCGCGCAGTACCCCATGGTCGAGCACCCGGTGGTGCGCACGCATCCGGAAACCGGCGAGAAGGCGCTCTACGTCTGCGGCTTCTCCACGCATTTCGCCAACTTCCATACGCCCGAGAACGTGCGCTACGGACAGGACAAGACCCCGGGCGCCAGCCATCTGCTGAACTACCTGATCAGCCAGGCGGCGATTCCCGAATACCAGGTGCGGTTCCGCTGGCAGCCCAACAGCGTGGCCATCTGGGACAACCGCTGCACCCAGCACTACGCGGTGCAGGACTACTGGCCGGCGCCGCGCAAGATGGAGCGCGCCGCCATCATCGGCGACAAGCCGTTCTGAGGCGCGCCAGCCGCCGCCAGGCCACGTGCCTTTATCAATGGAGACATGCCGTGCACTACCTCGATGGATCCCTGTTCCCTGAAAACCAGCAGCCGCTGATCATCACCGCGGCACCGTACGCACCGGGCTGGCTGCCCTCCGATTTCCCGGAAGACATCCCCGTGACGATGGAAGACCAGATCCAGAAGGCCGTGGATTGCTACAACGCCGGCGCGACTGTGCTGCACCTGCATGTGCGCGAACTCGACGGCAAGGGCTCGAAGCGTCTGTCCAGGTTCAACGAGCTGATCGCCGGGGTGCGCAAGGCGGTGCCGGAGATGGTCATCCAGGTGGGCGGTTCGATCAGCTTCGCCCCGGAAAACGAGGGGGATGCCGCCAAGTGGCTTTCCGACGACACGCGCCACATGCTTGCCGAACTCGACCCCGTTCCGGACCAGGTGACCGTCACGGTGAACACGTCGCAGATGAACGTGACGGAGCATGCGGAACTTGCGGATTTCAAGGGCACCTCGCGCGAGAACCCCGCGATCTTCAACGCGTACAAGGAAATGACGGTTCCCGCCCAGCCTGGCTGGGTCGAAGAGCACATCCGCCGCCTGTCCGCTGCCGGCATCCAGAGCGCATTCCAGTGCTACAACATCAATAGCTTCGAATCCGTTGAGCGGCTGATCCGGCGCGGCGTGTACAAGGGCCCGCTGGTCATGAACTGGGTGGCGATCAGCGGCGGCATGGATGCGCCGAGCGTCTTCAACCTCGCCAACATCGTCCGCGCCGTGCCGGATGGCGCGGTGCTGACCGTCGAAAGCTCCGTGCGCAACGTGCTGCCTGTGAACATGATGGGGATTGCCCTGGGCCTGCATGTGCGGTGCGGGACCGAGGACTGCCTCTGGAACCAGTCGCGCACGGCCAAGATGAGCACGGTGAAGCAGATCGAGCAACTGGTGCGCATCGCGGGCGAATTCGGCCGCAAGGTGGCAACGGCCCAGGAAGCGCGCGAGATCCAGAAGATCGGCGTGTTCTACGACACGGTCGAAGAGACGCTGGAGGCCAACGGCTTCGCGCCGAACCGCAATGGCGGCAATCAGGGCTTCCTGCGCAAGGCCGCCTGACCCGGGTCGGTCGCACTGGCGATGCGCCAGCAGAAGGGCAGGGGTGGCAGATCACCGGCTCACGATGAAGCCGGCTGCTGCCCTGAACAACCCTCGAACATTCGGAGACAACCATGAATCAAGCACAACCGTCGGCACGCCGCAGGGCGTCGCTGTCATGCATGCTCGGCCTGGCGCTGTTGGTGGCGCTGCCGGCTGCGCTCCCATCGACCGCCTATGCCCAGGCGTGGCCGACCAAGGTGGTCAAGATCGTGGTCGGCGGCCCCGCCGGCGGCACCGCCGATATCCTCGGGCGCATGCTGGCCGAGGGGCTGACGCAGTCGCTGGGCAAGCCGGTGATCGTCGAGCAGAAGCCGGGCGGCGCTGGCGCGATCGCGGTCAACACACTGCTTTCCGCACCGCATGACGGGCATACGCTGCTGCTGATCCAGGGTGGCATCGTTTCCGAAACGCCGCTGGCGCTCAAGGTCTCGTTCGATCCCTTCACGGACCTGAAACCCGTTGCCCAGGTGGCACGCACGGGGCTGGTGCTGGTGGGCAACCCCAAGCTGCCGGCGAAGAACTTCAGCGAACTGCTTGCCTACATCAAGAGCAAGCCCGGGCAGATCGACTATGCCTCTTATGCCGCCGGCATGCGCGGCCAGACCATCGGCGTCCAGTTCAACCGCCTGGCCGGCGTGGATATGAAGCATGTCGGCTATAAGGGATCGCCGCCCGCGCTGCAGGACGTGATGGGCGGCCATGTGCCGCTGATGTTCGACGGCCTGGCCACGTCGCTGCCGCTGATCAAGTCCGGCAAGCTCAAGGCCTATGCCGTGGCGTATCCCAGGCGCATTCCCGCGCTGCCGGATGTGCCGACCTTCGCCGAAGTCGGCTTCCCGGCGATGACCGAGCCCGGCTGGATGGGGGTGTGGCTGCCGCCGGACGTGCCGGCGGCGGTGCAGGAAAAGATCCGCAACGCCACGCTGGCCATCGTGCAGCAGCCCGGCTACCGCGAGCGCGTGGAGGCCATGGGCATGGACGCCGGGCAACCGCTCAGCAGCGAGGCGCTGTCCAGGGATGCGCGCGCCGCCCATGAGCGGCAGGCGGAGTTGCTGCGGTCGATACATTTCGTGCCGGAGTAGGGGGAGGCCCGCCTTGCGCGGGCCTCGGCGAATCGTTCAGCAAAGTTGTATGCTTTCTGCATGGCGCGCCGGGCGCCTTCAGCGCGTCCCGGCCCCGGCGCAAAAAGTATGGCGGTGACGATATGAAGCCTGCTCACGCATTGATTGTGACTTGCGTCATGCTGGCCGCCTGCGTATCGACGGGCGTCGAGGTGAAACAGGAGCAGATGGCGAACTTCCTGCTCGGTTTCTCCACCCTCGACGACGTTACCACCCAGCTGGGGAAGCCCTCGTCGCAGACCACCCTGGTCAACGGGTCGACCATCCTGATCTATTCGTTTGCGGCCTCCAGGCCGCACCCTGAGAGCTTTATCCCGTTCATTGGCCCGCTGTTCGCCGGCGGCGCGATCCGGTCGTCGACGGTTTTCTTCGAGTTCGACGAGAACGGCGTCCTCAGGAGCCAGCGCCTGACCACGTCCGGCAGCATTTCGGGATGGAGCGTGCTGCCGCCCGAGATGTTGCCATAGGCGGGGGCGGTATACTTCCGCTCCTTTACGGCCCTGGCCGGACACCCGAGAGTTCCCATGAGCGCTTTGCCTCCCTGCCCAAAATGTCATTCCGAGTTCACCTATGAAGACGGGGGCCTCTACGTCTGCCCGGAATGCGCGCATGAATGGTCGGCGCAGGCAGCGGCGCCGGCCGAACCGGAGGCCAGGGTTTATCGCGATGCGGCAGGCAATGTCCTGCAGGACGGGGACACCGTCACCGTCATCAAGGACCTGAAGCTGAAGGGGTCGGCCGGTGTGGTCAAGATGGGTACCAAGGTGAAGAACATCCGCCTGGTCGACGGTGACCACGATATCGACTGCAAGATCGACGGCTTTGGTGCCATGAGCCTGAAATCGGAGTTCGTCAGGAAGGTTTGAACGGACGTTGCACCTTCGCCGCTCAGTCACCTGCGCGGCGGCTTCCGGGACGGGGTTGTCCCCCGGCTGCGCGAACGGGCTGCCGCGAACATCTGCATGTCGCGCAGGATACAGTCCAGCAGCGTATTCGCGGCCACGCCCATCGGGCGGCCAGCCTTCACCAGCAGGCGTGCCTTGGCGGCCTCGAACAGCGGATGGGCGATAGGCAGCGTCACCAGCTCGCCGGACTGCAATTCACGATAGGCCGCGAACCCGCCGATGAGCGTGATGCCATCATGCCGCTTCACGAAATGGCGCAGCACGGCCAGGGAGTTCGTGGTCAGCGTCGGGCGGATCTGGACATTCTCCGTGTAGGCCAGCATCTGCACGACCTGCCCGAGTCCGAATGCCGGCGGCATCATCGCCAGCGGGTAGTCGCCCAGTTCGTGCACGTCGACCTTGCCGCCCCGGCGTGCCAGCGGATGCCCGGCATGCACCAGCAGCACCACCGGCTGCGATGACGTGGCAACCCAGGCGATATCGGCATGCGCAGGCGGATTGTAGGCCAGCCCGATATGCGCGCGGCTTTCCGCTACCTCTTGCAGGACGTTGTTGACCGGGAGGATGTCGACGGTCACGTCGAGCCTGGGATAGCGCGCACAGAAGTCCGTCAGCACTTCGTCCATCAGTCCGTCGACATAGCCCTCGCTGGTGGCGATGCGCACCTGGCCGTGCTGCAGGCCGCGCAAGGCCTGCAGGCGGTCTTCGAAGAGCTCCTGCTGTGCGCGGCAGCCGCGCCAGTACTCGAGCAGATGCACCGCGGCTTCGGTCGGCTGCACCCCGCGTGCATGGCGGTCGAACAGCGGCGCGCCGACCTCATCTTCCAGCAGCCGGATCTGGCGCGTGATCACCGATGGCGAGGTGTTGATGCTGTCGGCCGCGCCACGGATCGAGCCATGTGTCAGTACCTCGTGAAAATAGCGCAGCCTGCGCTGGTTCAGTTCCCGCATATCGGATCCCGCTGTTGCCAATAGGGCAACGATAGCTGACTTAAGTTGCTCTTGCTCTGTTTTTTCATATGCCAGACGATCGACCCTGAACGACATCGCATCCACAAGAGATAGAGCCGACCACGGGAGAGACCGACATGTCCGCAACCCTGCCCCCACGTACCACGCCGGAGTATGGCAGCGCCGCGCAGCAGGCGCTGTACCGCAAGCTGAACTGGCGCCTGTTGCCGTTCCTGCTGCTCTGCTACACCTTTGCCTACCTGGATCGCGTCAACATCGGCTTTGCCAAGCTGCAGATGCAAAGCGATCTCGGCTTTTCCGATGCGGTGTACGGGCTGGGCGCCGGCATCTTCTTCTTCGGCTACGTCCTGTTCGAAATCCCGAGCAACCTGCTGCTGCCCCGGATTGGCGCCCGCAAGACCATCAGCCGCATCCTGGTGCTGTGGGGTCTCACTTCCGCGGGCATGATGTTCGTGCGTGACGAGACCACGTTCTATGTGCTGCGCTTCCTGCTCGGCGTGTTCGAGGCCGGCTTTGCACCGGGCATGATCTTCTACCTGACCTACTGGTACGGGCAGCGTCGCATGGCGCGCGTGATGGCCGTGGTGATGCTGGCCGGGCCCATCGGCGGGATCTTCGGCTCGCCGCTGTCGACGTGGCTGATGACAGGACTGTCCGGCGCCTACGGCCTGGCGGGCTGGCAATGGATGTTCCTGGTCGAAGGGCTGCCTTGCGTGCTGCTCGGTGCGCTGGCGCTGCGCGTGCTGGCCGACCGGCCCGCCGAGGCGAAGTGGCTCAGCGACGAAGAGAAGCGCATGCTGGCGGCTGAACTGCAGGTGCCGGCAGGCGGCCACCAGTCATTCGGCCAGGTCGCGCGCGACCGGCGCGTCTACCTGCTGGCCTTTGCCTATTTCACGATGATCTGCGGCATCTACGCCGTGAGCTTCTGGCTGCCGTCGATCCTCAAGGCCGACGGCGTCACGGACACCATGCAGATCGGGCTGTATTCGATGATTCCGTACATGGCGGCGGCAATCGCCATGGTCGTGATCGGCCGCAGCTCGGATCGCCGCGGCGAGCGCCGCTGGCACAGCGCGGTCCCCGCATTTGTCGGCGCCGTGGCGCTGGCCCTGGCCACGGTCTCGAGTGGAAACCTGCCGCTGTCATTGCTCTGCATGACCGTCGCCACGGCGATGATGTGGGCCGCCTATACCGTGTTCTGGGCGATTCCGTCGCAATACCTGAAGGGCGATGCCGCCGCCGGTGGCATCGCGCTGATCAATACCATCGGCCTGATTGGCGGCTTCCTGAGCCCGACCATCATTGGCGCGGTGCGTACCGCCACCGGCAGCATGCAGGCCGGCCTGCTGGTGATGGTGGCGCTGCTGATGGCCGGAGCGGCCGTACTGGTAGCCAACCGGATGCCCTCGCCCCAGGGCGCGGTCTCGCCCGCCTGAGGCTGGCCATTCAATTCACGGAGAGAACATTGGCAACACGGATTCTGATCGCCGGATTTCAGCACGAGACCAACACCTTTGCGCCGTCAAAGGCCACCTATGCCAGCTTCGAGCGCGGCGAAGGCTTTCCGGCGATGGTGCGTGGCGATGACGTGCTGTCGCTGCGCGACGTCAACATTCCGGCCGGCGGCTTCATTGCCGCGGCTGAGCGGCGCGGCTGGATGCTGCTGCCGGTGATCTGGGCCGGCGCCAGCCCATCCGCGCACGTGACCGAGGATGCGTTCGAGCGCATTGCCGGCGAAATCGTCGAGGCCACGCGCGCCGGCGGATTCGATGCGGTCTATCTGGACCTGCACGGCGCGATGGTTGCCGAACATAGGGACGATGGCGAAGGCACCTTGCTCGCGCGCATCCGTGCCGTGGTGGGGCCGGGCGTGCCGGTGGTCGCATCGCTCGATCTGCATGCCAACGTCACGCGGGCGATGCTCGAGGCCGCCGACGCACTGGTGGCCTATCGAACGTATCCGCACGTGGACATGGCCGAGACCGGCGAGCGGGCCGCGGCATTGCTGCAGCGCTTGCTGGAGGGCAGGGGGCCGCTGCATCGCGCAGTACGCCGGCTGCCGTTCCTGATCCCGATCAACGGCATGTGCACGATGCTGGAGCCTGCCCGCGCCATGTATTCGCTGCTGCAGCAGGGGGAAAGCGGCGCCGTGGTGTCGCTGTCGTTCGCGCCGGGCTTTCCCGCAGCCGATTTCCCGGAATGCGGGCCGGTGGTCTGGGGATACGGCGAGGACGCCGCAGCGGTCGACGCGGCGGTGCAGGCCTTGTACGACCGGATGCTGGCCGATGAGCCTGCCTGGGAGGTCCCGTTCCTCTCGCCGGACGAAGCCGTGCTCGAGGCCATGCGGCTGGCCGAGGGGGCGACGCGCCCGGTGGTCATTGCCGACACGCAGGACAACCCCGGGGCCGGTGGCGACTCGAACACCACGGGCATGCTGCGCGCCTTGCTGCGCCACGGCGCGCGGCACGCGGCCATCGGGCTGATCTGGGATCCGGCCGTGGCGGCCGAGGCGCACCGCGCCGGCGTGGGAGCCACCATCGACGTCGCTCTCGGCGGGGTTTCCGGGGTGCCCGGTGACGAGCCGCTGCGGGGGCGCTTCAAGGTGCTGAAGCTCTCCGATGGCGTATGCCGCTACGGCGGGCCGATGATGAACGGCATGCTGGCCGATGTCGGGCCCGTTGCGCTGCTGCGTATCGACGATGTGCTGGTGGTCGTCAGTGCCGGCAAGGCCCAGATGCTGGACCGCAACCTGTTCCGCGTGGGCGGGGTGGAGCCCGAGGCCATGAAGATTCTCGTCAACAAGAGCTCGGTGCATTTCCGGGCCGATTTCCAGGGCATTGCGCACGCCGTGCTGGTGGCCAAGGCGCCCGGCCCGATGACGGCGGATCCCGCGGACCTGCCCTGGACCAGGCTTGCCCCCGGCATCCGTCTCAAGCCGATGGGCAAGCCCTTCCAGGGCTAGTACCGCGTCAGCGGCGCGGCCTGGCGACCCGGCGGGGCGTCAGTTGAAGACATCCTGCCGGTACCTGCCCGCGCTGACCATCTCCGCCAGCCAGTCAGACGCCGCCTCTGCCGTCATCCCCTCTTGCTCTGCGCAGATCTGAATCAGCACCTGCCTGACCGCGGGCGCCATGTGGCGGCCGTCGCCGCACACGTAGATGATCGCACCCTGGTTCAGCCGCGCCCAGACATCGGCACGGCGCTGCCACAGCAGGTCCTGCACGTAGCGCGGCTCGCCATCCACGACGACTGAACAGGCCAGGTGGACCTGCACCACGCCCTGTGCCTGCCAGCGCTCCACGTCGTCGCGGTAGAGCCAGTCGTGCGCGGGGTGGCGGCAGCCGTAGTACAGCTGCACCGGGGCCAGCGGCTGCCCGGCTGCCTGTTGCGCGGCCCGCTCCTCAAGGAAGCCGCGGAACGGCGCGATGCCCGTGCCGGGGCCGATCAGGATCATGGGCGTGGCCGGGTCCGCCGCGGGCGCGAAGGTGGGATTGGGCGTGCGGATGGCGCCCGCCATCATGGCGCCTGGCGCCAGGCTTTGCAGCCAGGTGGAAGCCACGCCGCGGAAGAGCCCGCGGCCAGACAGCGCCGGTGACCAGACCGTGCCGACGGTGATGGTCGCCACGTCGGGCGAGACCAGCGGCGATGAGGCAATCGAATAGAACCTCGGCCGCATCGGCACGGTGCAAGCGAGCAGGCCGGCCAGATCCACCTCGATCGCTGGAAAGCGGTCCAGCACTTCGGCCAGCCCGAGCCGGCGCGGCGCCACCTGGGCGGCGTACCCGCTCCCGGCGTCGTCCGAGGCCAGCTGCTGCAGGGCCTGGCGCGTGACCGGGCAGCGCGAAGACTGCGACAGCAGGCGCAGGGTATGGCGCGACACCACGTCCTGCAGCTCCACAAAATGGGTCAGCAACTGGCGCACGGACAGGGCCTCGCCCAGCGGCAGGCCGCGCGCGGCCCCGCCGGAGGCGGACAAGGTGACGATGGCGTCCGGGTCGATGCCGATCCGCTCGCACAGGGCCGCGACCATCCCGGGCTGGTTCTGCGGATAGACGGCGAGGTGGTCGCCGGTGGCGTAGCGCACGCCTTCGGGCAGCCTGAGGCGGATATCGCGCGTGGAAGTCCGCGGCGCCTCGCGCGAGAAATCCCACAGGCCGGCTGGATCGTTCACCAGCTCGGTGTTGGCCAGGACCGTGAAGGCCTGGGTGTTCGCCGGCAGCGTGGATGCGCGGATTTCGGCGACGTCTTTCACCTGCACCCGGACCGGCGGCGTTCCCTGGGCCGGCCCGCCCACGCCGTCACCGGCCTGCAAGGCTTGCCACAGCAAGGCGAGCCAGCGTTCCGCGGCCTGGTCGAAGTCGCCGTTGCCGTCAGCTTCGCCACGCGGCAGCAGCGGACTGGCGCCGGCATTGGTGAAGAATTCATAGACCCGGCGCGGGAAGGCCTGGTACGTCGGCCATTGCGAGTTGCCGCAGCCCAGCACGGCCACGCTCAGCGCTTCTGCCCGGTAGCCGCTGGCGGCGCCGCTGTCGAGCAGTGCTTCGAGCCGCCTTGCCGAGTCCGGCGCGCGGCCGTTATAGGTGGCGGCGATGATGACGGCCAGGCCGGTGGTCGGCAGCGCGTCGGCCACGTCGTCCAGGTCGCGCAGCGTCGCATCGAAGCCCGCCGCCAGCGCGCCGGCATGCACCTGCTCAGCCAGTTCGCGCGCGGTGCCAAGGCTGGATCCGTACAGCACGGCAAGCGTCCTGCCGCCGCCCCGCACATCGGGGCCCGCCTGCGGCGCTTGCGCGATCCCGGCGAGCGGCGCCGCAGCGATGCGCTCATGCGGCCGGCGCCGGCGCGCACGCACCGTGAATCCGTCGGGCTTGATCGTCAGTGTTTCCTTGATGCGGAACTGGTAGTCGTGCGCGTCGGTGAACTGGAAATTGCGCAGCATCAGCGCCAGTGCCAGCTTGGCCTCGGTCAGCGCAAACTGGCGGCCGATGCAGGCACGTTCCCCGTTGCCGAAAGGCATGTAGGCGTGGCGTGGCAGCTTTGCCTCCTGCTCAGGCAGGAAACGGTCGATGTCAAAGCGTTCCGGGTCGGCCCACACCTTGGGGTCGCGGTGCAGCGCGGTCAGCACCACCGACAGGCGCCTGTCCTTGCGGATCAGGTAGCGGCCGCCCAGCAGCGTGTCTTCAAACGGCGCCACGGCGAAGGCGGGCGCGGTGGGCCACAGGCGCAAGGTTTCCTTCAGCACGCGGTCCAGTACCGGCAGCCGCGCCAGGTCGGCGTAGACCGGCGCCGCGTCGCCGGGCAGCACGGCGTCCACCTCCGCGTAGGCCTGTGCCATCACGCCCGGGTTGCGCAGCAGTTCATACAGCGCGAAGGTGAGCAGCCCGCTGGTGGTCTCGTGGCCCGCAATCAGGAACGTGATCACCTGGTTGCGGATGTTCTCGTCGTCCAGCCGCTGGCCGGTGTCCGGGTCCCGCGCTTCCAGCATCAGGCCGAGCAGGTCGTTGGCCGTGCCGCCCCTGCGTTCGCCCGCGTCGCCCGCGCGCCGCCGCCGGATCACGTCGTCCACCAGGTCGCGCATGAAGCGGGTGTCGTGGTCGAACTTCTGGTGTGCCGCGTGCATGAAGCGGTCTTGCAGGGCAAAGCGCGTCAGCTTGGACATCGCCTCTTCCAGCGCGCCCACCATGGCCTCGATGAAGGGGTGCAGTTCCGCGCTGGCGAACGATTCAAAGTCATAGCCAAAGCCGGACAGCGCGATGGTATCGAGCGTCAGCCGCGTCATGTCGTCGGCGACCGCGATATCGGCATCCGGGCCTTGCCGGTCCCATTTGTCCACCAGCCGGTTGGCCACGCGCAGCATGACGTCGAAGTAGCCCTTCATCGCGCGCTGGCTGAACGCCGGCATCAGGATGCGGTGCGCCTTGCCCCAGTTGGCCTCGTCGGAGCGTGCGGTGAACAGCCCGTCGCCGGCCATGCCGCGCAGGTAGGACAGCGGCGGGCCGATGTACTTGCGGAACTGCGCGGCATCGCACAACTCGGAGGCCAGTGCCACCGACGTCACGAACGGCACGCGCCGGCCGGCGAAATTCAGCTCGAAGATGCCGTCATGGTGGCGGCTGCGCGCCAGCAGGTGCTGGCCCAGCGCACCAGGCGTGATCTGCAGCAGGTTGCCGACCAGCGGCCAACCCGGGTCGCGCGGGATGGGCTCGGGGATGGGGGCATGCATGGAGCGGGCAGGGGTTTGATGCGGCGCGTCGGACGCCTGGTCGGGGCTGGATAGCTCAATGGGCGGCGGCATGGCGGGGCGGTGTCTCCTGAACGGGCGCTGACACGCGATTTGCCACGTGCGGCCGTTTCATTTAACGTAGACATCTGTCTACCGGCCCAAGCGTAGACAACCGTAGACATGCTGTCAACGAAGCCTGTCGGGCAAAAACCGAGTCCTGCTACTAAACCACATTCATGGAAGCCATTGCCGACGGCAAACGCCGCCTGATCGACGCCGCGTTGCGGCTGGCCGCAGCCAAGCGCAGCTTTGCGGCACTCAAGCTGCGCGAGATCGCGCGCGAGGCCGGCCTGAATCCCAACACGTTCTACCGGCATTTCAGCGACATGGAAGACCTGGCCATCACCGCCATGGCCGAAGTCAGCGCTGAACTGCGGCCGATGCTGCGTGCGGTCCGATGGGCCGCTGCCCGCGACAACCCGGGTGAAGTGGCCAAGCGTGCCTGCGAAGCCCTGTTCTTGTACGCGCAGCATCACCCGGATGCATTCATCGTTGGTGTATGCGGGATCACGGGCCCGCAGCCCGCGCTTCGCGTTGCCATTCGCACGGTGCTGGATGACATCGCCGCCGAGATGGCGGAAGACATCGAGCGGCTGGGGTTGTGTCCCAAGCTCTCACGCCCGGTCATTGACGACGTCTGCGCGTACGTCGTTTCCTACCTTTTCCATCAATGCGTCGACTACATCGAAGCCGATGCCGCCGGACGGCGCAGGCTGATGGCGCGCTCGGTGCAGTTGAGTTGCTGGCTGCTGCAGGGCGCGGCAGGGCCGAATGCCCAGCCGGGAACGAAATCAGGCAGGGAGCGCAAGGCCGTGGCGGCGTAGCCTGCTGCGACGAAACACGCGGAAGGAAGAATTCAGCCGAAGCAGTGGCCGAAGCGAAGGCGTGTGTCCGGGCCAGCGCTCACCCTGAAATCGTGATGCCGCACTCTTGCGCCACCGCCAGGAGCTTTTCCATGTCCGGCGCGCCTGGCGCAATTTCCTCATCGAGCCGCGTGAACAGGCGCGATGCGTTTCCGCCATGGCTGGTGACTGAAATCATTTCGCCGCCGCCGAAGCCGAAACGGAAGTAATGCACCGTGCCCGCTGGCACATGGACAAAGGTGCCAGCGGCAGCAGTGATCGCTTGATCGCCATAGCCGATCTCGACCGTCCCCTTGGTAATGAAGAACGATTCGTCCCAGTCATGGCTATGGGGCGGTGGGCCACTGCCTTCTTCGCCCTGCTGCAGAAACACCTCATAGCCTTGCGTGGCGGTCCTGGATGCCAGCACCGTGATCCTTTCTCCCACCACGTTGAGCGCGCGTCCATACGCATCCGGAGTCACCGCAAATGGTTCTGGTTTCATGCTGTTCTGCTCCGTCAGTGAGAACGCCGACGTGGCGATGCTGTCCAGGTGTGAGGCATGCGGCAGCTCCAAAGCGAGCCGGCCACGATGCCGGACGGGCGGGGCATGGGCTGCTCCCATATTTGATGTCTGGGAATTTTAGGCGGCCCACGATCGGAAGTCATCGCCAGGAATGAGGATTGCCATGGCCAATGTGCGTCAGCAAACGTTCCTCCCATGCGCAATGTCACTTGCCCCTGGCTCGCTTTCCCATTTCAATGGAGTTGACAGGGAGAGGGGATGACATCATGACAGTCACTCGCTTGCAGAGCATTCCCGGCATCGGGGTTGACAGGATGGCCGACAAGGCTGACTCGATGCGAAACGCCAATATCTTGCGACTGGAGAACCTCGACACTGACTTGCGGCCGCCGCCAGCAGCAATCCGGCGCACGCATGAGGCAATCGATGACGATGCTGCCAACAGCTATCTGCCATTCATGGGCCAGCGTGCACTGCGGGAAGCCGCGGTGGCGCGTGTCCGGCGCATCTCCGGCGTCACATACCACCCTGATACCGAATGCATCATCTCCGCGGGTGGATTGGCCGGGATTCTGAATGTCCTGTTATCCACAATCGAGACGGGGGACGAGGTGGTACTGACGGATCCGACCTACGCAGGCCTGATCAATCGTGTCTACCTCGCAGGCGGGCTGCCAAGATTTGCGCGCCTCATGCCAGGGGTCGACGGCTGGCGACTCGACCTGGACAGCCTCGCCGACGCGATCGGGCCGCGCACACGGGCATTGCTCATCATGTCGCCGTCGATGCCGACTGGCTTCGTCGTGTCCGCGCCGGAGTGGGAGGAGATCGCCCGGCACTGCGAGCAGGTCGGTGCGTGGCTGGTATATGACGCAGCCATGGAAAGAATCCTGTTCGACGGTCGGCAGGTGATCCACCCCGTTTCTCTGCCTGGCATGCGCGAGCGCACTATCACCGTTGGTTCGGTCTCCAAGGAATATCGCATGATTGGCTGGAGAGTCGGCTGGATAGTCGGGCCGGAGCCGCTGATGGCCGACGTGCGGCTGACCAGCTTGTCGAACGTCGTGTGCCAGGTCGGTATCGCCATGCCAGGGGCCACAGCCGCACTGACTGCCAGCGACGATGGCGTGGCCGCGGCAACGGCAGAGTGGGAATCACGCCGCGATATGATGTTGTCCGCGCTGGCCGATCTCCCCGTGATTCGCCCGCACGGCGGATGGTCGCTTCTGATGGATACCCAACGGCTCGGTCTTGCACCGTCTGAAGCGTCCAGGCGCTTGCTGGCGCGCGGCGACGTGGCGGCCACGCCGATGGATAACTGGGGGCCAAGCGGCATCCGGTACCTGCGCTTCGTCTTTGCCAATGAGCCGGTCCAGCGCCTGGCTGACATTCGCGAGCGGATTCGCCTGGCGTGGGACCTCTGACACGTGCAACGCTGAGCGACGAAAATGCCGGCCGCTTCTGGTCATGGTGGTTCCGAGGGCAACGACCGGACCCTGCTGTATTTCGGCTGGCTGACCCTGTTCATCGCCCTGGCAACGCCGGCCGGCTACCTGGTCGATATACAGACGTCGTACCTGCTCAAGAACCAGTTGCATGCGACGGCGACTGAGATATCGATATTCCGGCTGGTGACGGGCATACCAGTCTACCTTGCGTTCGTTTTTGGCCTCGCGCGCGACCAATGGAACCCGCTGGGATTGCGCGATCGGGGCTTCTTCCTGATTTTCGCCCCGGCGACCGCGGCGGCATTCATCTGGATGGCGTATTCAGGTTTCTCATACGCGGGACTGGTCATCGGGATGCTGCTGGCAATGCTGTCGTCCCGATTTATCGCTGCAGCCTATCAGGGGTTGATCGCGCTGGTGGGCCAGGAGAAGCTCATGTCCGGGCGCCTGAGCGCGCTGTTGAACGTGGTCGGCTCCGTCCCGGTGGTTGCGGGGGCGTTCGCCTCCGGGTACATCTCGGATCATCTTGCCGCAAAGGAAGCCTTTCTCCTGATGGCGATGTTCGCCTTGTCGATTGCGGTGCTGGGGCTCTGGAAGCCCGCTTCGGTCTTCCGCCACATCTACGAGAAGCCACAAGCCAGGGGCACGGATCTCGTTGGCAATGTCAGGCGGCTGGTGAGACATAAGGCTGTCTATCCAGCGGTTCTCATCTGCTTTCTGTGGAACTTTGCGCCAGGCGCGGCCACGCCGCTGCAGTTCTATCTGAGCAATGAGCTGCATGCATCGGATTCCGTTTACTCGTACTACAACGGGATCTTTGCCGCCGCGTTCATCCCGACATTCCTGCTGTATGGCTTTCTGTGCAAGAAGGTATCGCTGAACAAGCTGCTGTGGTGGGGAACGATCGTCGCAGTGCCGCAGATGGTTCCGCTGGCATTCATCGACTCAGCCAATCTTGCCCTGGTACTGGCGGCACCGATAGGGCTGATGGGCGGTGTCGCCACGGCGGCATACTTCGATCTCGCGATGCGGTCCTGTCCGCCGGGCCTGCAAGGAACCCTGATGATGCTGGTGGATGGCGTTCTTGCGCTCTCGGCGCGTGCCGGCGATGTCCTGGGATCATGGATCTATAACAGCAGCCCGACGCACGGTTTCACATATTGTGTGATCGCGACGACAGTGGTGTACGCACTGATCCTGTTTTTGATCCCGCTGGCGCCAAAAGAATTGATTGCTACCCGGGACGGCGAAGCAAATCCGGAGGTCCTCAGTCAGCGCACCGTTGAATGAACTGCGTGATGGCGGGCAGGATGGATTGCCGGAAACGCTGGCCGGCGAAGGTGCCGTAGTGACCCACGCCATCGACGACCAGGTGTTCCTTCCGGTCGGCCGCAAGACCGGCGCAGAGCGCGTGAGCCGCTTCGGTCTGGCCGCGGCCGGTGATGTCGTCGTCGCTGCCTTCGATGGTCAGCAATGAAACGTTGGCAATGGCCTCGGGGTAGACGCGGCGCTGGCCGACTTCCATGCAGCCGCGGCACAGGTGATGCTCCAGGAAAACCTTCTGGATGGTTTCCAGGTAGTACTCGGCCGGCACGTCGAGCACGGCGTTGTACTCGTCATAGAACTTGCGGTGCCTGGCTGCCTCGGTCTGCCTGCCATCGACCAGGTGGCGGTAGAAGTCGAGGTGCGCACCGGCGTGCTGTGCGACGTTCATCGATACGAAGCCTGCCAGCTGGAGGAAGCCCGGATAAACCCGGCGCCCGTTTCCCGGGTAGCCGGCGGGCACCCGTTCGATGACGTTGGCCTCGAACCACGCCAGCGAATATTGCTGCGCGAACTGGTCGACCGCCGTCGGGCTGACGCGCGTGTCGATGGGCGCGGCGATCAGGGTCATTGAGCGAGGCTGCACCTGCTCGTTGTCTTCGGCCATCTGGGCGACCGCGCAAAGCACCGGGACCCCGGGCTGGCAAACCGCGACGATATGCGTGCCGGCGCCGAGGTAGCGCAAGAACTTTTTCAGGTAGTCGACATAGCCGCCAAGATCGAAGTGCCCGGCGTCAAGCGGGACCTGGCGCGCATCGGCCCAGTCGGTGATGTAGACATCGTGCTCCGGCAGCAATGCCTCGACCGTCGGGCGCAGCAGGGTGGCGTAGTGGCCGGAGAGCGGTGCCACCAGCAACACGCGGGGCCCAGGGCTGGACATGTCCTTCCTGAAATGCAGCAGCCGGCAGAAGGGCGCTTCGATGAGCGCGGTCTCGGTGACGGCCACCGGCTGCCCGCGCACCAGGACCTCGTCGATCTCAAAGCGAGGTTTCCCGTAGGCCTTGGTCAGCCGGGTGAACAACTCAAGCGCGGCGTCGGTCTCGCGCAGCCCCGGAAGCCAGGCGACCGACTCGCCCCAGAAATTGACTGCACGATAACCCGCTTCGATCATCGCCCCGAGCGGGCCAAGGGATTGCAGCGTGAGTTCCCGCAGAGCGTAGAGCGCCATGGCGATTCCCGCCTTCTTGATAGGGTTGGTGTGTTGTTCTGGCGCAGGGGCCGGCAAACCGGGCAGAGACCAGTGCTTTCTTGCAGGTGCTGCGCGATGCGGGCGTCAGCGCAGGTGGCGCGCCCGGCAGCCGCACGGCCGGCTTCGTGCAAGATGGCTGGGCGGGCGACAGGCTTCTGCCGCGGGTGCGTCAGTGGGAAGGTGGCGCTGGTGCACCGCGAAGTGCTGCGCGCGGCTCAGGTGCCGTCGATGTCGAATGGACTGGTTGCGGGAAGCACCGGCGTTGCCGTGGCGGCCGTTGCGGCCGGACAGGTGCGCGCGGCCCAGGTCGCACGCGAATCGGCTGGAATGCTGCATGATGCCCCCCTACTACTCAAGCCACCGGCATTGCGTCGCAATGCCAGCGGTACAGCTTGCAATCAAGTTACGTCATTTACATTCAGTAACATATTCGATCTAACCCTATTGCAACGCTTTGCATACGTCATTTGCAACGAAATGAAGGCTGGCTGGTTCATTCGATGCGAATGTGGCTTATGTGCTGCCGGGATGTGATCCTCTATAGCCAGCAGGGCGGATGCCGTCAGGCCGTCTGCTGGGCTATTTGTAAATCTTTGCAAGTTACGTTCGGGTAAAACGCCAGGCAGGCGGATGCGGTTGACCCGCCCGGTGCCGCTTCCGCGCTGTCAAGCTGCCCGGCCAATGACCGGAATCACGCCGAAGGCAACGGTAGCCAGCATCATGACCACTGCCGCCGACAGCGCCCAGAGCAGCGTATAGCGCTGGTGATCGCCGAATTCGACCTCGGCCAGGCCGACTAGCAGGTAGGTCGACGCGACCAGCGGGCTCAGCAGGTGAACCTGCTGCCCGATCAGCGAGGCGCGTCCGATTTCCGCCGCGCCGATGCCATAGACGGCGGCGGCCTTGGCCAGGATCGGCAGGATGCCGAAGTAGAACGCGTCGTTCGAGATAAAGAAGGTGAACGGAATGCTCAGCACCCCGGTCACCAGGGCCATGTAGGGACCCATCCAGTCCGGCACGGCGCTGATGACGCTGTTGGCGATGGCGTCGACCATCTTGGTGCCGGACAGGATCCCGACGAAGATGCCGGCGGCAAAAATCAGCGACACCACCGGCACGACGTTGGCGGCATGCGCGCTCATGCGCTCCTTCTGTTCGTGCAGGCTCGGGTAGTTGACCATCAGCGCGATGGCGGACGCGATGATGAACAGCGCAGGCAGCGGCAAGGTGCCGAGAATCAGCAGCACCATCAGGCCGCTGGTCAGCAGGAAGTTGAACCACAGCAGCTTGGGCCTGGCGATCCGGGGATCGCCGGTGGCAGCCTCCGGCATGGCATGGCCGTCATCGCCGGCCCCGGTGCGCATCAGGGCGATGCCGGCCAAGCCGGTTGCGTTCGCGGCGGCCGAGCAGGAATGCCACGAACAGGCCCCACATGCCGGTGACGATCATCGGCAGGATCATCGGCACGAACAGCGAGCCCACGTCCACGCCCAGCGCGCTGGCGGCACGCGCGGTCGGGCCGCCCCAGGGCAGGATGTTCATCAGCCCGCCGGCCATCATGATCACGCAGGCCAGCACCAGCCGGCTGATGCCCAGGCGCTTGTAGAGCGGGAGCATGGCGGCGCAGGTGATCATGTAAGTGGTCGAGCCGTCGCCGTCGAGCGACACCAGCGCGGCCAGCACGAAGGTGCCCATGATGATCTTGACCGGATCGCCGCCCACTATCTTCAGGATCGCGCGCACCACCGGATCGAACAGCCCGGCATCGATCATCAGGCCGAAATACAGGATGGCGAACATCAGCATCACGCCGGTCGGCGCCAGCTTCTTGACGCCGTCCAGCATCATCGGGCCGAGTTCGGGGCCGAAACCGCCGATCGCGGCGAACGCAATCGGAACCAGGATCAGCGCCACCATGGCGGAGAGCCGCTTGGTCATGATCAGTGCCATGAACACGATCACCATCGAATAGGCGAGCAGGGTCAACATCTTTTTCTGGATCTCTTTGCCGCCCTGCAGCGTGGGGTGCATGCGGGCGGGTGTGTGTGCGTCCGTGCGGCGCACGAGGTTAAAAGCAAGGCCGATCCCGCCGGCACGCCAGGGCGTGCCGGGTATGGAATGACCGCGGAGGGTGGCAGTCTTGCGCGCTGGCCCGGGCGGGCCGCGCGGGCGCGGCTCAGCTGGCGGAAACGATGCGTTTCACTACCGCGTCCGCGAACTGCAGCGTGGTGGCCGTGCCGTGGAGGTCGCCGGTCTTCACCTGGTCCTGGACGAGCGTCAGCTCGATGGCCGTGCGCAGGCGCGTGGCCAGGTCCTGGCGGCCCACGTGGTCGAGCATCAGGCCGGCGGCCAGCATCAGCGAGATCGGGTTGGCAATGCCTTTGCCGGCGATGTCTGGCGCCGAGCCGTGCACGGCCTCGAAGATCGCGGCCTGGTCGCCGATGTTGGCGCCCGGCGCCATGCCAAGCCCGCCAACGAGGCCGGCGATCTGGTCCGACAGGATGTCGCCGAACAGGTTGGTACAGAGCAGCATGTCGAAGCGCCACGGGTTGAGCACCAGCTGCATGGCGCAGGCGTCGACAATGATGTCGTCCATGTCCACGCGGCCCGCGTAGTCCTTGGCGACCTCGCGCGCCGCTTCCAGGAAGATGCCGGTGAGCGCCTTCAGGATATTGGCCTTGTGCACCACCGTGATCTTCTTGCGGCCGTTTTTGACGGCGTACTCGAAGGCGAAGCGGGCAATGCGCCGGCACGCGTCGCGCGTGTTGGTGCCGGTCGACACCGCCACCGCATGCGGGTCGTCGCCAACCGGGATGTAGTAGTCATGGGCCACATAGAAGCCGCCGACGTTCTCGCGCACCAGCACCAGGTCGATATTCTCGAAGCGGCCCGGCACCAGGGTGCGGGCCGGGCGTACATTGGCATAGAGGTTGAACGTCTCGCGCAGGCGCACATTGACCGAGCGGAAACCACCGCCCACCGGCGTGGTCAGCGGCCCCTTCAGGGCCAGGCCGGTGCGGCCGATGCTGTCCAGCGTGTCTTGCGGCAGGGGATCGCCGCTGTATTCGACGCCGGCCATCCCCGCGCGCCGGATATCCCAGGCAAACGGGGCGTCCAGCGCTTCCAGCACCCTGACGGTGGCGTCCACAACTTCGGGACCGATCCCGTCGCCGGGGATCAGCGTGGCCGGGATCTGTTCGCGTGCACCGTTTTCCATTTGCGTTCCTGTCGTGAATTGAGCGTTTCGCTGGCCGGCCAGGGCGCCAGGGAGGCTATGTTTCTCGTCGCCGGGCGGGCGCCGGTCCGGGTGACCAGGGGCCCGATTCTAGGCGGGGAAGGCTGTCAGGAATCTGTCAATGTGCCGGCTATGTCATTGGGGTTTACGCGGAGGGGGACGATCTCTGCTGACGGAGAGCGGCTGGCCGCGACGTTGAACGGGCGCTGATGCCCGGAAGCCGGGCTAGGCGGGCAGGCGTGCCGCCTTGAATTGTTTCCAGAGGCGGCGCAGCGGCTGCCGGTCAACGCTGACACCCCTTGCGATATAGCCGCGCGCATAGCCGCAGCCAATGGCAAGTTGCTGCCGTTCTGTCCCCAGGCGCAGCAACAACCCCGCTGCAACCGCCATATCATTGCGCCATCCGAGGTCATCCTGCAGGCGCGACAATTGCCGGCGATAGCGGTGCACCTTGTTCGCGGCAAACAAGGATCCAAAGAACTCGGTCGCATAGCGCAGCTTCTTTGCGGCGATACGCGCACGATGGCGCCGCTGCTCATCGAGCTTTGCCATGCCCCGTCCCCGCTTGAGCAGCCTGCGTTGCCGCTTGCGCAGCGTGGTCAGCGCGAAATCCCTGGCGGGTCCGGTGAGTGCCGTGCGCTGCGCCTCGCCAAGGCCATCGCGCCAGCCCGCGCTGCCCAGCCAATGGCTCAGCGTCAGGATCAGCCGGGTGTAGCGATCGGAATTCACGGCCTGGGCCGCGCGTTGCCGGGCATCGGCTGCGACTGCCTTCGCCGCGGCAAGCACCGCGCCGGCGCCCACGTCCTCCGGCGCCCCATCGAACGCGTCACGCAAGGTGGTATTGGCAAGCACTTCCCAGTCTCGTGCGGGGCCGAGTTCATCGGCAATCCATTTGAGGTCCGATTGCAGTGCCGGCGGGCAGGCAAGCAGCGGCTCAAAGATATCGAGCGCGGAGCGCAGGCGACGCAGGCCGACACGCATCTGGTGCACGCTTTCCGGATTGGAGCCGTTCACCACGCCGCGTTCGTTCCCGGAGATTTGCGCCAGGCAGTTCTGGGCAATGCACCGAAACACCGCCTCCGCCGAGCCGGCATCGGCCAGCCTGAGGGGCTGCGCCCGTACCGCTTCTTCGGCCTCGGCAGCCACCAGCGCATAGCCACGGTCGCCTTTGCTGGCGCGGCTCAGGCGCATTGGCACTGCGTCGAGCAGCCGCAGGGCAAACGCTGACAGATGGGCCGGCTCCCCGGCCTGGATCTCCATCTCAAGCTCGCGGATCGGCTCCGTGGCGTCGTTCGCGCGGACAACGCCGCGATCGACCGCCAGTTCGACCTCGTCCCCCTGTGGCAAGCGCAACAGCAGGACCGTGCGCCGGACATCCGTGATGAAGATCGGCTTCAGGCGTTGTGCCAGGTCGCCTTCACGCAGCAGCGTCCCCAACGCAGTGCCTTCGGGCAGCTTGTCTCGCAGTGCACCCAGATCTGGCGTATTTCCGGGGACCGCCGACTCAAACTCTTCCCGCTCGTAAAGCGCCCCATGCTGCGTGCCCCAGGTCTTCAAGGTCTGCACATAATGTTCACCCGCTTGCCGCACGCGCAGCGACGCGTGCATACGCCGAAAAGCAAGGTCCGACGTATCGAAATACGTGCTCACGAGCCTGTCTTCGTGCGGCGGCTCCACACAGCAGGACGACACCAGGGGCAAGCCGATCAGCGCTTCGGCCTGATCCTGCAGCAACTCGAGCTTGAGTTCGCGTTCCATTTATCCGAGCTTTGCCGTGCCCTCGAATTTTGCGAATACCCTGGCCTGGACTGCGTTCATCACTGCAAGGGTCTCGTCACTGGCAGGGCCGCTGGTGGTCACCCCGGTGGCGTTCTTCGGCTTCGAGCCGGGCGGGTCGAAGATAAAGAGCGTATCGAACTTTCCGGCCGACTCTTTCTTCAGGCGCCGGTTAAGTGCTTTCAGGTATCGTTTCTTGTCAGTCTTCGACATAGGTTCCAAGGTTATCTGCGGTGGCAATAACGACCCAGGTCATTGAACTACCTGCTTAATGAGCTCACGCTTCGCCAGGCACCCCTGCTAGTGAGACTGGCTGGCATTCGACTCCCCGCCGAAGGGGATTTCGTGCTCCCGCAACTTCTGCAGCGATTGGGTCAGCCTGGCGCCGTGCTTGCGGTCCGCGGCCAGCAGCAGTGCCTCTATGCCGTCCTCCAGCCCGGCAAGCTCGCGGTCACCCGGCAGCCTGGTCGCTTTCATATCCTGCAATTCGTTGGCAATGCGCTTCCCCAACTTGCGCACAAACTCCGGGTCAAGGTGACCTCGCGCTGCAGCACCTCCAATATGCTCGATCAAGCGCATCAGCCCTTCCGGGGTGGTCTCGGTCGCAGATGGTATTACGTGGGTCATTGGCAGCTCCAGTGGGCGCGTCAGATCATTCTACGCATCGGATGCTCATAAGATGGTACGTATTTCGCGGGAGCAGTGCGATCAGTTTCGCCCCGATATGCGCGATACGCCAGCTAGAATCGGGAAGGATTCCCCCGCACAGGCACTCACATCATGAAACCCGAATCCGATCCCATGCAGAATGCGTCACCGATGGTCGCGGGGGAGGGGCGCCTCGGCACCCCGGTCGACGCGGATGGCCTGCCGAATGGCAATGAGCTCTATATCAACCGCGAACTCAGCCAGCTGGAGTTCTTCGGCCGCGTGCTGCAGCAGGCCGCCGATCCCGCGGTGCCACTGCTGGAGCGGCTGCGTGCCCTGTGCACCTTCAGCAGCAACCTGGATGAGTTCTACGAGATCCGCGTCGCAGGCCTGAAGGAGCAGTGCTTGCTTCAGTCCCCGGTGGCGGGCCCGGACGGGCTGACGCCGCAGGCGGTCTATGCCAGGGTCAACCAGCGGGTCCGGGAGCTGATCGACCAGCAGTACCGCCTGTTCAATGACATGCTGATCCCGGCCATGTCCGAGCAGCAGATCCGCTTCTTGCGGCGGCCCACGTGGAACCCCGCGCAGGCGGAATGGATCCGGGAGTTCTTCTTCGCCGAGCTGATGCCGGTCCTGACGCCGATCGGGCTGGACCCGGCGCATCCGTTTCCACGGGTGCTCAACAAGAGCCTGAACTTCGCCGTTGAGCTCGAGGGCAAGGATGCGTTCGGGCGCAACTCCGGCTATGCCATCGTGCAGGCGCCGCGAGCGCTGCCGCGGGTCATCGTCTTGCCGCCGGAGACTGCCGGATGCGAGCATGGCTTTGTGTTCCTGTCTTCCATCCTGCATGCCCACGTCGGCGAGCTGTTCAGTGGCATGACGGTGCGCGGCTGCTACCAGTTCCGCGTGACCCGCAACAGCGAGCTGTTCGTGGACGAGGAAGAGGTCAAGAACCTGCGCGAGGCGCTGCAAGGCGAACTGCCGCACCGTCATTATGGTGACGCGGTCCGGCTGGAGGTGGCTGACAACTGCACGCCGGCAATGACTGGGTTCCTGCAGCAGCAGTTCGGCCTGGCGGCAAGCGAGGTGTTCTCCGTCAACGGACCGGTCAACCTGGTTCGCCTGATGCAGGTGCCGGACCAGGTGGACCGGCCCGAACTGAAGTACCTGCCTTTCCGGGCCGGCCTGCCGAAGGTGCTGCACGAGCAATCCGATATCTTCCGCGCCATTCGCGAGGGCGACATCCTGCTGCATCACCCGTTCCAGTCGTTCACTCCGGTGGTGGACTTTGTCAGGCAGGCGGCACAGGACCCCGATGTGGTGGCAATCAGCCAGACCGTGTATCGGGCCGGGCATGACTCGGTCCTGCTCTCTGCACTGATCGAGGCCGCGCGCAACGGCAAGGAAGTCACCGTCGTGGTGGAACTGCTGGCCCGCTTCGATGAAGAGGCCAATATCGGTTGGGCGACGCAACTGGAGGAAGTCGGCGCGCATGTCATCTATGGGGTCGTCGGTTTCAAGGCGCACGCCAAGATGGTCATGGTATTGCGGCGCGAGGGCGGGAAGCTCCGCCGCTATGTGCATCTCGGAACCGGGAACTATCACCACCAGACCACGCGCACCTACACGGATTTTGGCTTGCTCACCTGCAGTGAGTCGCTGACGCAGGATGTGGCGCAAGTGTTCAGCCAGCTGACCGGCCGCGGCCAGACCCATAGCATGACCCATATCTGGCAATCGCCCTTCACCATGAAGCAGGCGTTGCTTGAAGCGATCCGGTGCGAAGCCGGGCACGCCAGGGCCGGCCGCAAGGGATGGATCGTGGTCAAGATGAATGCGCTGCTGGAACCCGACCTGATTCAGGCGCTGTACGACGCCTCACGCGACGGAGTCCGTATCGACCTGATCATCCGGGGCGCCTGTGCGCTGCGCCCCGGCGTTGCCGGCCTGTCGGAGAACATTACGGTGAAATCCGTCATGGGCCGGTTTCTCGAGCACTCGCGCATCTTTTATTTTCACGATGGCGGCGCGGAAAAGGTCATGCTGTCCAGCGGTGAATGGATGGAGCGAAGCCTGTCCCGGCGGATCGAGATCTGCTTTCCCATCCTTGATGCCGGGTTGAAGGAGCGCGTTATCGCGGAAGGGCTGAAACCGTACCTGGCAGACCGGCGTGACACCTGGCAGATGGCGCCGGACGGAACCTACGAGCGTCAGGCCTCGCGTGACGGCGAGGGGGTGCAGGATATCCTGCTGTCGGCTTTGACGTGATCCCTGCATAAGGGCGCCAGCGTGATCGTGCCTTTGCTCAACTGAGATCGTCCTGGATCGGCCGGTGGCCTGCCTTCATCATTAATTTGATGTGGCCCGTGACGTTTCATTTCCTATACATACTTTTTCCGGTCGCTTTGGCGGTCTGCCTACTACTTTCTCGGTAAGCCGTTCAGCTCGCGCGGGCATTCCACTCCAGTGGGGATTGACGGCATTTTCCGGGGCGTTGGATACCCGTTTCGCAGTGCCTGCCGGAGCCTCCGGAAACGACTTTCCATGACTGGCAATGCCTTGTCCTGCAAGGCTTCACGGGAAACCCGCGGCCCCGCGGCTGACTAGTGCCGTGCGCTCCGACATAATCCCGCGCGCCGGTGGCGCGGCGCATTTTCATCCGCTGCGGGACGCCATTCCGTATAACCGAAGCTCGTCCATAGAGCCGATTTTCCATTCCGATTCCGCCAGCTAGATTGACCTCATCGTTGGCGCTGCCAATGCCATCGAATCTCACGTGCTCAAAAGGCCAAGGAAAGGGGGTCCATCCATGAAACGCATCCACATGAAGCTGGCGGCCTTGCCGCTCGCCTGTCTCGTCATCACGGTCGCAGGTTGCGGGGGAGGCGGGGGCGACTCGACGCCTGCCCCTGCCGCCACCACGGCACCAGGCACCGGAACGTCAACGTCAACGCCAACGTCACCAACGTCGCCAACAACGCAGACCGCGGCCAGCAGCAGCGCCATGCTGTCGGGTACCACCGATCCCGGGTCCGAGATCGGTAAGGACGGGGACTTCTACCTGAATACCGTGACCTGGATGCTGTTCGGGCCCAAGGCAAACGGCGTGTGGCCGGCAGGGGTTTCGGTGGCGGGTACCGGCAATACCGGGGCGGCCGGGAACACGATCCTGTCCGGCTCGGTCGATCCGACTGACAGCGTCGGCAACAATGGCGACTACTACATCAATACCTCCACCTCGACCCTGTTCGGGCCCAAGGCAAACGGCACGTGGCCGCCGGGCGTCCAGATGGGTGGCGGCACCGGGTCGGGCGCCGGCGGCGGCGTCGTCCTGACGGGCGCGGGGGCGCCAGCCAACAGTGTCGGCAACAATGGCGACTACTACCTCGACACCGACACCTGGACGCTGTACGGGCCCAAGGCCAATGACGTGTGGCCGGCAGGGGTTTCGCTGGTCACCCAGCCGGGCGGCAGCGGCGGCACCGGCGGCACCGGTGGCGGCACTGTCGGCAATGGCGGTCACATCCTGTACGGCAGCGGTGCACCGACCAACGATATCGGCGTCGATGGCGACTTCTATTTCGACACCGCGACCTCGACGCTGTACGGTCCCAAGGCGGGCGGCCAGTGGCCGACCTCGGGCGTGCCCATGGGGACAGGCACCGTCTACAACGGCAACTTCAACGTGCCAGCCACGCTCAGCCGCGGCAACTATGCCATGACCGGCGCCGGCGGGGCGGTTGCCTTGCCGTCGGACTTCGGCGTCGTGATCCCCTACGATTGCAGCCGTGTCACGCTCACTGCCACCACACTCGGCAAGGTGCAGGGAACGCTGGACATTTCGGTGCACACGGTGACAGGGGCCGGCGCTTCGGCGACCATCACGCCGGTCAGGGACCTGAGCTGCAAGATCAGCAATGGCCAGCAGAGCTGCAGCAAGGAGGTGCCGTCCGGAACCGTCATTCGCAACGACAAGCTGCAGGTACAGGTCGACACCAACCAGGCCACCGATTGGGGAGGCCTCACCGTCAAGCTTGCCTGCGTCATCTAAGCCGGTTGGACGGGGGCGCGCGTCTGTGCCGGGGGGCAGATGGGCGCCTGAGCGGAGGCAGGGCAAATTGCCCTGCCTCCTTTTCATTTCCCCGCCAGGGATGGTGAGCGACTGCGTGTAGCCCGTTCGGCCTGACCTGCGGATCGCGGAGAGCCCCGGCAGGGACGAGCGAGGGCGTCGGCCACCGCTACGACGTGCGGTTTCCGCTCAACGTGACCTATGGGTGGGGATCTGGCAGAGGAGTTCGGGCAACACGTCGGCCATCGCCGACGTCATGATGCGCATCGGAACCGCGCCCATCTGGCCGGACAATGACTAGCCACCAGCGCGGGCCACATCTTCAGCCGGTAGCCTGCCCAGTACCCTGAGCGTCGCGGCAAGCAGCCGCTCGCAACGGCGCCGCCATGATGGCCGCATCGCGTCGTCGGGCCACGGGCACGGCTGTGCCGGCTCCGTATCGGCTGACACGTCCGCTTGCAGCACGGGCTGCGCGAAGACGGCGTGCCCTCTGTACTGGGCCAGCAGTTCCTCGCGGCTGACTTCCTGCACCCCACCGCCCCAGCCTGGCAGGGCGACGAGAAACCGTCCGTGCTCGCAGCGCTGCAGCAGTACGCACGGCCTGTTCTTGTCCAGCAACAGGATTGCCGGTATCGAGGTATCCGGGATATCGTCGAGGTCGCGCTCCGCCAGCCGGGCCGACAAGCCGGCGCGCGCCGCTGCGGCGCAGAGCATCGGCAACGTCAGGGCCTGTCCATCCAGCGGCAGTCCTTCCAGCAGGACCGCTGAAGGCACCGTCCGTTGCAGGGCCCGGTTCAGCAACAGCAGGCAGCCCAGCATCGGATCGTCCGCACCCGTGAGCCGGCTCATTGCGGCAGGAGGCTCCTGGCGGCCAGCCATGACGTACAGGCCGGAAGTCCCGGGATGCACAGCGGGCGTTGTGCTGTGTGTGCGCCGCGGTGGCGCTGATCCAGCTTCGATGTCTTCTGCTGGCGCCTCGCATAGTGCAAGGTCAGCCGACGCATGTCGCCCGCGCGGACTCTGTTCACCCATGATTCCCCCCGGTTTCAGTGGCGTGAGCTCTACTGCGAGGGTAGTGCACCACGGTGCGAGAGCCCATCCTGCAAACAGGCTAGTGCAGACGCGGCAAGACTGATTCAGGATTGAAACGCCCGGGGCGTGCCTGTTCGCTGGCGTGGACCGGCCGCCCCCCTCAACGCCGCTGCGCCAGCCAGATCCCCGCCGCGATCGCGGCCAGTCCCACGGCGTGGTACCAGCGGGGCCAGTCGCCCAGCAGCAGCGTGGACAGCAGGGCGGCGAACACCGGCGTCAGGGTGATAAAGAACACCGGCAACTGCGCGCCCGCGCGGGCGATGGCGCGGTCCCAGGCAAAGTAGGCGAGCAGCGAGGGAATGGTCGCTACATAGAGCAGGATGGCGGCGACCTTGCCGTTCCATTGCAGCGGCTGGTCCAGCGTCATCAGCTCCCATGCCGTCACGGGAGCGCTTGCCAGTACGCCGGTGACGATCTGCGCGAACAGCAGCGCCGGCAGCGGCATGGCGGGGCGCTGCTTGCGCAGCAGCCAGGTATAGCCGCTCCAGGCGATGGTGGCGGCCAGCATGAACAGGTCGCCGGCAACCAGGTCCAGCTGGGCGAGCCGGCCCAGCTCGCCGCGTACCAGGACGAAGGTCACGCCGACCATGCACAGCAGCGCCCCGGCGACATGCCATGGCTTCACCCGTTCGCCAAAACAGATCGCGCCGATCACGATCAGAAACAGCGGCGTGGATGCGCCGATCAGCGTCACGTTGATCGGGGTCGAGGTGGTCAGCGCCAGGTACTGCAGGGCGTTATAGCTGGCGATCGAAAGCACGCCCAGGGCGGTGATCACGCCGGCGTGCCGGCGCAGTGCCGCGCGGTGCTCGATCACGCCGCGCCAGGCAAAGGGTGCCAGCAGCAGCCCTGCCAGCACCCAGCGCACAGAGTTCAGGGTGATGGGCGGCACAGTGCCGGCGGCCAGGCGGCCGATGATGGCATTGCCGGCCCAGCTCAGTGGCGGGAAGGTAAGCAGGAACAGCGTTGTCCAGTCGATGCGTCCAGTGGTGTTGCTGCTTGCGGGCATGGGAGGGAGGTGCTTGCAAATAGCGCATTATCCGCCATATGCGGCGCCGGGGCGCCGGGCGCCAAGGGTCAGGCAGCCGGGCAGGGGCCAGCAAGCAAGGAAGCGCACGAGGAAATCGGGCGGCGAATCAGCCCGCCCGTCGCAGGGGAATCGTCATGGCCTTGCGCAGGCCATGACCGCTGTCACATGTCAGGCGTCCCGAGCGCCCGGCTGATGCGCAAGGCGGCCAGCGTGCCGATCACGCCAGACAGCAGGTAGAGGCTGACCGCCGCCAGGCCGAACAGCGAAGACAGGCCCAGCGCCACCAGCGGCGCAAAGGCGGCGCCGAACAGCCAGCCGAAGTCGGTGGTCAGCGCGGCGCCGGTGTAGCGGAAGCGGCGTTCGAAGTTCGACGTCACCACGCCCGCAGCCTGTCCGTACGACAGGCCCAGCAAGCCGAAGCCGACCAGGATGAAGATGTCCTGGCCGGTCGCGCCGCCACCGAGCAGCCACGGCGTTGCCAGGCTGAAGATGCCGATCAGCACGGCCATTGCCGACAGCGTGGTGCGCCGGCCGATGCGGTCCGCGATCCAGCCGGATAGCAGCGTGCCGATGAACGCGATGAAGCCGCCCACGATCTGCACGGCCAGCACGTCGGAGATGCTCTGGGTGCGGTGCAGGATTACCCAGGAGAGCGGGAACACCGTGACCAGGTGGAACAGCGCATAGCTGGCCAGCGCAGCAAAGGCCCCCAGGAAGATGTTGAAGCCTTGCGCGTTCACCATCTGCAAGGTGCTGATCGGCTCCAGCTCGTCTTCCTCGAGCAGCTGCGTGTACTCATGGGTCACCACCAGGCGCAGCCGTGCAAACAGTGCCACGACGTTGATGGCGAAGGCCACGTAGAACGGATAGCGCCAGCCCCACTCGATGAATTCAGGCGGGGTCAGGCTGGCATGCAGGAACAGGTACAGCGAACTGGCGACGATAAACCCGGTGGGTGCGCCGAGCTGGCCCACCATCGCATACCAGCCGCGCTTGTCCTCCGGCGTGTTGAGCGCCAGCAGCGACGGCAGCCCGTCCCACGACCCGCCGAACGCAATGCCCTGCAGGAAGCGGAACAGCGCCAGCAGGTAGATCGACGCGGCCCCGATCGAGGCGTAGGACGGCAGGAACGCAATCCCCACCGTGGCCGTGCCGAGCAGGAACAGCGACGCCGTCAGCTTGATGCCGCGGCCCCAGCGCCGCTGGATGCGCATGAACAGCGCGGTGCCGAACGGGCGTCCGATAAACGCAAACGAGAAGATCGTGAAACTGAAGAGCAACCCCGCCAGCTCGCTTGCAAACGGGAAGTAGACCGCCGGGAAGACAAGCACGGAGGCGATGCCGTACACGAAGAAGTCGAAGTACTCGGAGGCCCGACCGATCACCACCCCGGTGGCGATCTCGGCAGGCGCCACCTGGTGGTGGCCGGGTGCCGGAGGTGCAGTCGGCGATGCGCGATGCTGGTGGGTGAGGCTGGCCATCGTCAAGTCTCCTTCTGGCAGGAGTGCGTCGATACTGCACATGGAGCCGACCCCATTCCGATGAAATTGGCTCTTAAGTCTCGCACTGACAAGAATAGCGCCTAAACTGCCTTAGAAAAACGAAAGGTGAGTTCGCCGGCAGTTTGCCGATATTCCTCAGACGCCACTTCCGAGACTATGGGCCGCTTCGACTCTGTAGTGCCGCCAAGACGTGTGCAGGGAAGACTACTGCTGCGATGCGCCGCCGCAGTCATGCTGGCGTGCCTGGCCGGTTGTAACGCAGTGCTGCTTGCGCCATCCGGCGACATGGCCTTGCGCCAGCGCGACCTGATCATCATCGCCACCTGCCTGATGTTGCTGATCATCGTTCCGGTGATCATCCTCACGCTGCTGTTTGCGTGGCGCTATCGGGAAAGCGCGACCGACGCGCCCTACAACCCCGACTGGGATCATTCCACGGTGCTCGAGCTGGCGATCTGGGCCGCGCCGCTGCTGATCATCATCGCGCTGGGCGCCGTGACCTGGGTCAGCACCCACCAGCTCGATCCGTACCGGCCGCTGACGCGGATCGACGCAGGCCGGCCGGTTCCGGCGGACGTGAAGCCGCTGACGGTGGAGGTGGTGGCAATGGACTGGAAGTGGCTGTTCCTGTATCCCGAGCAGGGCATCGCCACCGTCAACGAGCTGGCGGCGCCGGTCGACCGGCCCATCGCTTTCCGCATCACCGCCACCTCGGTGATGAACGCATTCTTCGTCCCGTCGCTGGCGGGCATGGTCTACGCCATGCCCGGCATGGAAACCAAGCTGCATGCCGTGATCAACAAGTCCGGCGTGTATGAAGGCTTCTCCGCCAACTACAGCGGCGCGGGCTTCTCCCACATGCGTTTCAAGTTCCATGGGCTGTCCAACCAGGACTTCGAGCGCTGGATCCAGCAGGTCAAGTCATCGGGCCAGGGCCTGTCCACGGATATGTACCTCAAGCTCGCGCAGCCCAGCGAGCGCGACGCGGTGCAACGCTATGCCAGCGTGGCGCCAGGCCTGTACGACCTGATCCTGAACCGCTGTGTGGGCGGCGGGCGGTGCATGGCAGACACCATGGCGCTTGACCGCAGCCGCGGCAAATTCGACCCGTTCGCCGGCATCTGCACGGCGCGCAACACCGCGGCCACAGCGCCCGTGTTCGCGTCGGAGTCCGCGCGCAATGACGGCCGGGTGCTGCTGCAGTAGGGTGCGGATCCGGATCTTCCCTCGCGGTACTGGCCAGCCCCATCGGCCATGGTTGGTTAATTCAGGCCCCAGGTGACAAACATGCCCGAGCGCTCGGAACTCGCCAATTTGATCTTCGGCCGGCTTTCGTGGGAGGCCCTCCCGCTGCACGATCCCATCCTGCTCGGCACCTTCATCGTGGTGGTGATCGGCGGGGGCGCAATCGTCGCGGCGCTCACCTACTATCGCCTCTGGGGCTACCTGTGGCGGGAATGGTTCACCAGCATCGACCACAAGAAGATCGGCATCATGTATGTGATCCTGGGCATCGTGATGCTGCTGCGGGGCTTTGCCGATGCGATCATGATGCGCATCCAGCAGGCCATCGCGTTCGGCGACAACCTTGGCTACCTGCCGCCGCACCACTACGACCAGATCTTTACCGCGCACGGCGTGATCATGATCTTCTTCGTTGCCATGCCGCTGGTCACGGGGTTGATGAACTTCGTCATGCCGCTGCAGATCGGCGCGCGCGACGTGGCCTTCCCGTTCCTGAACAACTTCAGCTTCTGGATGACCACGGGCGGTGCCATCCTGGTCATGATGTCGCTGTTCGTGGGCGAGTTCGCGCGCACCGGCTGGCTGGCCTATCCGCCGTTGTCCGGCATCATCCACAGCCCTGACGTCGGCGTCGACTACTACATCTGGGCGCTGCAGGTGGCCGGGGTAGGGACGCTGCTATCCGGGATCAACCTGCTGGTGACCATCGTCAAGATGCGGGCGCCCGGCATGACGCTGATGCGCATGCCGATCTTCACCTGGACCGCGCTGTGCACCAACGTGCTGATCATCGCCGCGTTCCCGGTGCTGACCGCGGCGCTGGCGCTGCTTGCGCTGGACCGCTACGTCGGCACCAACTTCTTCACCACCGAGCTGGGCGGCAGCGCCATGATGTACGTGAACCTGATCTGGATATGGGGCCATCCGGAGGTGTACATCCTTGTGCTGCCCGTGTTCGGGGTGTTCTCGGAAGTGGTCGCCACGTTCTGCCGCAAGCGCCTGTTCGGGTACGCGTCGATGGTCTACGCCACGGTGGTGATCACCGTGCTGTCGTACCTGGTCTGGTTGCACCATTTCTTCACGATGGGATCGGGTGCCAGCGTCAATTCGTTCTTCGGCATCACCACCATGATCATATCGATCCCCACCGGTGCCAAGATCTTCAACTGGCTGTTCACGATGTACCACGGCAAGATCCGCTTCGAGCCCCCCATGCTCTGGACCATCGGCTTCATGGTCACGTTCGTGATCGGCGGCATGACCGGCGTGCTGCTGGCGGTGCCGCCGGCTGACTTTTCCTTGCACAACAGCCTGTTCCTGATCGCGCATTTCCACAACGTGATCATCGGCGGTGTGCTGTTCGGCCTGATGGCAGGCATTACTTACTGGTTCCCGAAGGCATTCGGCTATCGCCTGGTCTCGTCCTGGGGCAAGGCATCGTTCTGGTTCTGGCTGGTCGGCTTCTACTTTGCGTTCATGCCGCTGTACTGGCTGGGGCTGCATGGCGTGACCCGGCGCATGAGCCATTTCGAGGACGCAACCCACCAGGTCTGGTTCCAGCTGGCTGCGTTCGGCGCCTTGCTGATCGCCATCGGCATTGCCTGCTTCCTGGTCCAGCTGGTGGTCAGCTTCATCCACCGCGAGGCGCTGCGCGACCTGACCGGCGATCCGTGGAACGGCCGCACGCTCGAATGGTCGACGTCGTCCCCGCCGCCGCAGTACAACTTCGCCTTTACGCCGGTGGTGCACGACACCGACGCCTGGTGGCACATGAAGCAGAACGGCTACGCGCGGCCACAGCAGGGCTTTATTCCGATCCACATGCCGAAGAACACCGCGGCCGGGATCGTGCTCGCGGGACTGTCCACGCTCTGCGGTTTCGCGTTGATCTGGCACATCTGGTGGCTGGCGGCGGCATCGTTCGCGGCAACGATCATCGGCGCGATCATCCATACGTTCAACTACCAGCGCGACTATTACCTCCCGGCGGACCTGGTGGTCCAGACCGAAGCGGCGCGCACACAGCGGATGGCTGGCCATGGCTGACACGACCTTTCCCAACCATGTGAGCGGCACCGGCACCGCTGACGCGGCCCCGCCGGGGGGCTACCAGTTCTACCTGCCCGAAGACCATCACCCGCAGAACGGGACGCTGCTGGGGTTCTGGCTTTACCTGATGAGCGACTGCCTGATATTCGCGTGCCTGTTCGCCGCGTATGGCGTGCTGGGCCGGGAGTATGCGGGGGGACCGAGCGGGGCAGAGCTGTTCGAGCTGCCGCTGGTGGCACTGAACACCTCGTTCCTGCTGTTGTCGTCGATTACCTACGGCTTTGCCATGCTGCAGATGCAGCAGAACCGCATCGCCGGAACCCAGATCTGGCTGGCCATCACGGGGGTCTTCGGCGCGGGGTTCCTGGCGGTCGAGCTTTATGAGTTCGCGCACCTGATCAATGAGGGCGCAGGGCCGCAGCGCAGCGCGTTCCTGACCTCGTTCTTCGCGCTGGTCGGCACCCACGGGCTGCACGTCACGTGCGGCATCATCTGGCTGGTCGTGCTGATGACCCAGGTGGCGCAGCACGGGCTGATCACGGCCAACAAGCGCAGGCTGATGTGCCTGTCGATGTTCTGGCACTTTCTCGACGTCGTCTGGATCGGCGTCTTTACCTTCGTCTACCTGATGGGAGCGTTGCCATGAGCGCGCACGACGAAACGCTGGACAGCCACGGACACAGCCACGGGCATGACGAGGAAGTGGGGCCGCACGCCACGCTGGGCGGTTACCTGACGGGCTTCGTGCTGTCCGTCTTCCTGACCGCGATCCCGTTCTGGCTGGTCATGGGAAAGGTGTTCGACAAGTCGTCCACCACCGCCATCGTCATCCTGCTGATCGGCGCCGTGCAGATCGTGGTGCACATGATCTACTTCCTGCACATGAACGCGCGGTCGGAGGGCGGCTGGAACATGCTGTCGCTGATGTTCACGCTGGTGCTGGTGGTGATCACGCTGACGGGTTCGCTCTGGGTCATGTTCCACCTGAACAGCAACATGATGCCGACCATGCAGCACGAGCGCACCACCGACGCCGGCACTGCGATCGTGCCGCCCAGGACCAAGTAGGAACAGGCTCACGGAGGCGGGAATCGGATCCCGCCTCATTCCCGTTCACGGAGCCTGGCATGCGCGCAACGCGCCTTGTCGCGGCCCTGTGCCTGGCGCTGCTTTCCGTGCCGGCTTGCGCGCAGCGGCTGGCCGTGGAGGTCGAGAATTTCAGCACGCCAGGCCCATGCGCGGAAGAAGACAATGTCTCGTTCGCCCTGTCCGCCGCCGCGGTTGGCAGCTTCCGCATCCAGGCGTTGCATCCCCCCTACGTCAACGCCATCCGCATTGACAGCTCCGCGCCGGATTTCTCCGGGTGCAACTTCGGCAAGACGCCTCACCCGACTGATCCCCGCCATGTCTTCGTGCCGCGCACGGTCACCCTTTACGACGGCAGGAATATTGCCATTGTCGGCATCACGTTCGCCAGCTTCTGGCGGCCACATCGGGTGCCGGTCACGGTAGCGGGCAGGGCCGATGCCGGTTTTCACCTGATCCAGGTGTTCCGGAAATCCGGCCGGACCCGTGCCGAGGTCCTGGTGCTCTATCCCGCCGATGGCTACTGGCGGGCGAAACCGTTGCCGGCCCGTCATCTGGGTGTCAATGCCTATGGCTCTTCGTTCCTGCTGGGGCCGATAGAGCAGGAAGGGCGCCCGGTGGTCAACATCGCTCGGATAGAAATCGAGCCGCAGCCCTTGGCTTTCAGGCTGCATTTCACTGGCGGAGGCCAGGCAACGGTCACCATCACTGAAATCAGCGACATGCGTACTGCGCTCGATGTCCGGTTCCTGCCGGCCTATGACGCCAAGCGCCCGTTCGCGATGCTGCGCTCCATGTACGTTGCCGACGACAACGCAGACGCGAGCGAGGTCACCTGGACGACCGGGCCGGCTGGTGAGGCCATCAGGAAGCCGGTGATGGCAGTCACTTCAATGCAGGCGACCGCGGTGCGATTCGGCCGTACGGTCCGGTCGCGTCACAACACCAGCGCCCCCGATCTTTTGTTCGATGCCTTCGAGGCGCCCGCGACGGAGGGCACGGCGCCAACGGGCAAGAAGCCGGACTGAATCGATTCCCGGCAACCTCACGACCAGCCAAATATATTCATGTCGACAATAAAAATTTCGACTGCTATGATTTGCGCACGATAGCCTGAGCCGGTAGCAATTGCTTGCCGCACAGTGGTGGGGCTGGCAGCACTTTTCAGGCTGGGAAATAGTCGAGAGAACATGGGGACGACGATGTCATCACTGAACAAGCTGCTCGCCATCACATTGTGCGCGGAGGCAATCATTGCCCTGTGCGCGCCAGGGCCGCTGCAGGCACAGGAAGCCTGGCCCGCACGCCCGATTCAAATGATCGTTCCGTCGTCTCCCGGCTCGGGAACCGACGCGCTGGCGCGGGCCATGGCGCAGCGCCTTTCCGAATCGCTGAAGCAGGCCGTGGTCGTGGAGAACCGGCCGGGCGGCAGCGGCGTGATCGGGACCAATGCCGTTCTCAAGGCGGCGCCGGACGGCTACACGATTCTCTACACGACGGCATCCAACATGGTGGTTGCGCCTGCTGTCATGAAGTCCATATCCCAGGAGGCAAGAAAGAGCCTCATGCCGATCGCGCAGACAGCCGCGGGTGGGGTGTTGCTGCTGGTGAGCCCGGATCTGCCGGTGCACGACTTGCCAGGACTCATCGAGCTGGTGAAGGCGAATCCGGACAAGTACAGCTATGGCAGCTGGGCCACCGGCTCGTCCGCGCACTTGACCATGGAATGGCTGAAGAAGCAGACCGGCATGAAGACCGAGCACGTCGCATATCGGACAACAAGTCAACTGCTCACCGAGCTTTCCTCAGGGGTGCTGAAGATCGGCTGGACCGATCCCAGCGTGGCGGTTCCGTTCCTGCGTTCCGGGAAGGTGCGTGGCATTGCCATCGTCGGCAACGTGCGCTCGCCACAGCTTGCCGACGTCAAGACCATGAGTGAACAGGGCTACAAGTTCAACACGGTGGGATGGTTCGGCATGTTCGCCCCGGCCGGAACCAGTCCGGCAATCGTGAAGCGGCTGTCCGATGAGGCCAACAAGGTGCAGGCATTGCCGGAGATCGCGGCGCTGATGAAGAAACTGAACTTCGAGCCGCCGCCGGTAAAGACCTCCGCGCAGCTGGGCGAGATCGTCCGGAGCGATCTGCAAGTCTGGTCGAGGATCGCCAACGACGCAGGGATCAGGGTCGACGAATAAGGCTGGCGCCCCGTCATTGCGGCCTGCCCAGCGGCCCATTGCCCGCCATGATGGCAGCCGGCCGTCAACGATCCAGTGCGCCTGCACCAGCGAATCCTTGTCATAAGAAGGAAAGTCCAAGGCGTGCCAGGTAAAGCGGAACGTTGCGCCCTGCCAGATGATTCGATCGTCGCGAAACACACTCGGACATCAACCCATCCACTGCATCACCAAACCGGTTTGTCCTTCGGCGAGCTCAAGGGGCGATCCGCAGGTGAACGGTCATATTCGATAGAGAACAGGAGACGGCATGGCGAAAATCGTTAAGTTCCATGAAACCGGCGGACCCGACGTCCTTCGTCTTGAGGACGGCAGCGTTGGCGAGCCCGGAGCGGGGGAGGTCCGCGTTCGCCACGTGGCGGCAGGCCTGAACTTTGCCGATACCTACTTCCGCAGCGGCACGTACAAGGTGCCGCTGCCCAGCGGCATCGGCAACGAGGCCGCTGGCGTGATCGAGGCCGTCGGCGCCGGCGTCACCCATCTGGCGGTCGGCGACCGTGTGACCTATACGGGCTTCACCAACACGCTGGGCGCCTACAGCACGGAGCGGCTGATCTGTGCCGATCCGCTGATCGGGCTGCCGCAGGCAATCAGTTGCGAAGTCGCGGCGGCCATGACCATGCGCGGCTTGTCGGCGGCCTACCTGATGCGCCGGATCTACCCCTTCAAGGCGGGCGACTCCATCCTGCTGCATGCCGCGGCAGGTGGTGTTGGCCTGATTGTTTCGCAGTGGGCCAAATTGTTGGGGCTGACGGTGATCGGCACGGTTTCGACCGATGCCAAGGCCGAAGTGGCGCGCGCCCACGGCTGTGACCACACCATCAACTACAGCCATGAGGACGTGGCCAGGCGCGTGCGGGAACTGACCGACGGCGTGGGCGTGAACGTGGTCTTCGATAGCGTGGGCAAGGACACCTTCATGTCCTCGCTGGACTCCCTCAAGCGCCGCGGCCTGCTGGTGTGCGTGGGTTTCGCCTCCGGCCCGGTCACCGGGTTCGATCCGGCAATCCTGGCCCGCAAAGGCTCGGCCTTCCTGACGCGCCCGGGCCTGGCCGACTATATCGCCGATCCTGCCGAAAAGGCGGAACTGGTCGGCGAGCTGTTCGGCCACGTGGCGGCTGGCCGCATCCGCATCGGGATCAATCAGCGCTATGCCCTGGAGGATGCCGTGCAGGCACACCGGGACCTGGAGTCGCGGAAGACCACCGGCTCGTCCATTTTCGTGATTTGACGGCACGAAGCAGCCGTCTCATCCAGTTCGACCTTCTCAAGATTCACATCTCAACCCGGAGATCCATCAACATGAACTTCCTTGACGGCCACCTGTATCCCGAGAACCAGCAGCCTCTGATCATCACCGCCGCTCCCTATGCGCCGGGCTGGATCCCGTCAGACTTCCCGGAAGATATCCCTGTCACCATGGCGGACCAGATCCAGAAGGCGGTGGATTGCTACGAAGCCGGTGCGAGAGTGCTGCATCTGCACGTGCGCGAAGAGGACGGCAAGGGCAGCAAGCGCCTGTCCAAGTTCAATGAGCTGATCGCCGGCGTGCGCAAGGCCTGTCCGGAAATGGTCATCCAGGTGGGCGGCTCTATCAGCTTCGCGCCTGAAGAGGGCCAAGGCGCCAAATGGCTTAGCGATGACACGCGGCATATGCTGGCCGAACTCGATCCTAAGCCCGACCAGGTGACGGTGACCGTCAACACCTCGCAGATGAATGTGACGGAGCATGCCGGTGTGGATGATTTCAAGGGACTGTCGCGAGGGTTCGCGCACCTCTACGATACCTACAAGGACATGGTCGTGCCCTCGAATCCCAGCTGGTTCGAGGAGCACGTTCGGCGCCTGACAGCCGCCGGGATCCAGAGTGAGTTTCAGTGCTACAACATCAACAGCTTTGAAACGATTGAGCGGATGATTCGCCGCGGCGTCTACAAGGGCCCGCTGGTGATGAACTGGGTGGCGATCAGCGGCGGCATGGATCAGGCGAACATCTACAACCTGGCAAACATCCTGCGCGCTGTGCCGGACGGAGCCGTGGTAACGGTGGAGAGTTCGGTGCTGAATGTGCTTCCCATCAACATGATTGGCATGGCCTTGGGCCTGCATGTGCGGTGTGGCATCGAGGACGTGCTCTGGAACCAGACCCGCACGGGAAAGATGAGCACCGTCGAGCAGATCAAGCAACTGGTGCGTATCGCCGGCGAATTTGGCCGCCCCATCGCGACGGCGCAGCAGACCCGCGAGATCTTGCAGCTTGGGGTCTTCTACGACACGGTGGAAGAGACGCTTCAGAAGAATGGCTTCGCACCCAATCGTAACGGTGGCCACCAGGGCTTCCTGCGCAAGGCCGAATGCATGTAAAGAGCCCTTGGGGGAACTGACGGCCGGGCATCCCGGACCCAACATGTGATGGCGAAGGCGGGACCCGCGACGGTATGCGGCCCGTTCTTTCGCCTTGCTGCCGTGGACCCTCGAGACCTCAATTGCCGTGTGGCCGATACCGCGAGCAGGGTTTTCCCTCTGTTTGCGCGAATCGACAACAACTTGGCGTGATCGGTCAAGCCGGTTGACGCAGGGCGATCCGAGAATGGAGAAAAGACGGCAATCAAGAGGTACAGACATGAGGAAGCGAACCAATAACCTATGGTGGCGCGGATACGCCTTGGCGATCGGAGTTGGTGTCGTCGGTGGAGTGCCCGTGGCCCAGGCCCAGGAGGATTGGCCAAGCAAGCCGATCCGCCTGGTGGTGGCGGGGCCTGCCGGCGGCAGCGCCGACGCCTTGGCGCGGCTGCTGGCGGAAGGCCTGCAGAAGGCATGGAGCAAGCCGGTTATCGTGGAAAACAAGCCTGGTGCCGCCGGCGCGCTGGCGATCACCGATTTGCAGGTCACCGGCAAGGACGGTCATACCCTTCTGGTCATCCAGGGCGGCGTCGTCAGCGAAGCGCCGTTGGCCTACAAGGTCCATTACAAGCCCTTTGCCGACCTGAAGCCCCTGGCCCAGGTCAGCCGCACGGGGTTGGTGCTGGTTGCCAACAAGGATGTGCCGGTCTCTAACCTGAAGCAGTTGGTGGACTACGGCAAATCGCAGAAGGACGGCCTGGTTTTCGCTTCCTACGCTGCGGGATTGAGGGGCCACACCTCGGGCATACTGCTCGGCCAACTCACCCAGGTGCAAATGCGGCATGTTGGCTACAAGGGCTCTCCTCCGGCATTGAACGACCTGATGGGCGGCCATGTGCCGCTGATGTTCGATGGGGTGACTACCTCAATGCCGCTGATCAAGGCGGGGAAGATCAGAGCGATTGCCGTGGCCTATCCGAGCCGGATTGCCGGATTGGCGGATGTGCCGACGTTCAAGGAGCTCGGTTACCCGCAGCTGGCGCAAGCAGGCTGGTTCGCCGTGTGGTCGCGCCCGGATGTCGCTCCGGCGGTCCAGCAAAAAATCCGCGAGGCGACGCTGGCGTATTTCAAGCAGCCCGCAGTGCAGAACCGCGTCAGGGATATGGGCATGGAGCAGGGGAATGCCGCCACCTCGGAAGAGATGATGGCGGACCTGAAGCAGGCATACCAGCAACAGGCCGCGCTGCTGAAGTCCATCAACTACCAGCCGGAATAATACGGCAGTCACCCGGCCGCGCAACTGGGCTGGGTGACTACCGTTGCGGCATGCCCGACCGGTCATGTCGATCTTTCAGTAAGGCGCGTCACCGATAATGGCGGTGCGCTCCATCTTCCGGTGGCACGGGGGGTAATCCATCACTGCGTAGTGCTGGGTCGAACGGTTGTCCCAGAACGCAACACTGTTTTTCTTCCAGCGAAAACGCACCTGGTACTCGGGGATGGTGGCCTGGCTGACCAGGTAGCTAAGCAGATTTGCGGCACCCGGGGCCTTGTCGATGCCGAAGCGCACGTTGGCCGGCACGTTGTAGTTGGTGAAGTGCGTGGTAAAGCTTCCATTGACGAACAGCAGTTTCTCTCCGGTTTCGGGATGGGTGCGCACCACCGGGTGCTCGGCGTCCGGGTACTGGGCCTTCAGCGCAAGACGCTTTTCGATCGGCATGGCGGCACCGAAGCTCGCCTCGATGCCGTGGCGCGCGCGCAATGTGGCGATCTTCGTCTTGATATCCTCGGGCAACTGGTTGTACGCCTCGACCATGTTGACCCACATCGTGTCTCCGCCCACGGGCGGGCACTCGATACAGCGCAGCACGCAGCCTAGCGGTGGCTTCTCGCGCCAGGTGGCATCGGTATGCCAGGAATTTTCGTTGCGGTCGGGAGGACTGTCCGGGGTTTTGTAGATCTGGACCAGCCCCGGGTAATCGGGATGGCTGCCTACCACCGGATGGTCCTCCAGCTCGCCGAAGCGGCGCGCAAAAGCCACGTGCTGCGCGCGCGTGATGTCCTGGTCGCGGAAGAACAGCACGCGATGTCTGAGGAGCAGGGCGCGGATTTCCGCCATCAGCTGGTCGTCTTCGGCAGCCGCGCCGAGGTTGACGTTGCTGAGCTCAGCACCGATCGTGCAGGTGACTGGCTCGACCTGGATCGAATTGCCCAGAGAGGTTGCGCGGACCACGGCGGGTGCCGCTTTGAGGCGTTGGATCATGAACGTTGTCTCCGATTTTTTGAACAGGCCGATCGATTCCTGCGAGTCTGGATCCAGCGGGTTTCTCCCGCTTGACACTACATGACCGGGATTTATCATTTCATGTCAATGTTCTACTCTGCTCGCCAATGTCGTCACTTGTCCGCGCTGCGGCCCTCACCAACTACAGCGAGGTCGCCCGCGCCGCCGGACTGGACCCGGTGCGGATGCTCCTTGATGCGGGGTTGAGTCCGGGCGTGCTGCGCGAGCCGGACCTCATGATTCCGGTTGAGCGTGTCGGGCGACTGCTGCAGGCGTCGGCAACCATGTCAGGCAACGAGAGTTTCGGACTGTGCATGGCCGAGTCGCGCCTGTTGTCCAATCTTGGGGCCGTAGGATTGCTGATCCGCGACCAGGCGACGCTGCGCGACTCGCTTCGCATGCTGATGCGCTATCAGGCGTTGCTCAACGGTGCGCTGTCGCTGGCGGTAGAGGAGTGCGGCGAACTGGTCATTATTCGCGAGGCGGTCATCGCTGGCAGCGCGCATCAGCCCACGCGCCAAAGGGTTGAACTGGCGCTGGGGGTAATGGTGCGGCTGATACGCCAGCTTCTCAAGCCCGACTGGGAGCCGCGGCGCGTATGCTTCGAGCACCCGGCGCCGCGCGACCTTGGTACGCACCAACGGTTTTTTGGCCCTTGCGTCGAGTTCGACTATGACTTCAACTGCATCATCTGCGCGAAGGCCGATCTCGATGCACGCAACCCGTCCGCCGATCCGGCCATGGCGCGCTACGCGCAGCAGCTGATCGACGCGTCTGTCATGTCGCAGCACGCGACCATGCTTGAGGACGTGCGGCGCATTGTCCTGCTGCTGTTGCCCAGCGGACGTTGCAGCATCGAGCAAGTGGCGGATCATCTGGGCGTGGTGTGCCGCACGGTCCAGCGCAGGCTGGCGGACGAGGGACAAAGCTTCTCGTCGATCGTCAACGACATCCGCACGGAGCTTGCCGCGCGTCATGTCATCGAGAGCGATCGTCCGTTGACCGAGGTGGCGACCCTGCTCGGCTTTTCCGCGCCGAGCGGATTCTCGCGCTGGTATCACGCGCAATTTGGTTGCAGCCCCAAGGAGAGCCGGTCCACGCGCGGCGCAGTGCGCCGAAAGACGACTGCCTAGCCTGCACCGACCGCGATGCCACCCTCGGCCATCCGCCCGATACGCCACGTAAGGTAAGATCTTGGGCGCTGCGAGCGGTGCAGCGCCGATCGAGGGCAACACCCGACCGGTTCCCCAATAATCGGAAGGACTTACCCCTCATGGGCAGACTCAAGACTACCAACACGCCAGAACTGCAGTCGCTGCTTGCGCCGCAAACACCGCAGAATCCGGTCACGCTGGCGGTCGAGCAGGCGCTTATGCATGGACGCGACTGGTCGGCATCCGTCGCTGACCAGATTGCGGTGCGGCTGGCGGGACTGATTACGATCGACGTGATCCACGCAGGCCAACGGCTGCTTGAGAAAGACATCAGCGAGGTCCTGGAGGTCAGCCGCGCTCCTGTGCGCGAGGCCTTGCGCATCCTGGAGCGGGAGCGGCTGGTCGAGTTCCGCGCGCGGCGCGGCGCCATTGTCACCGAGCCCAATGCCCAGGACCTGCGGGATATCTACGTGGTGCGGGACGCACTGTTTGCGATTCTGCTCAGGCAGCTGATGGAAGAGCGCGCGGACGCGCTTGATGCGTTATTCGAGCAATTCATGCCGCGGCTCGGCAAGGCCGTCGAGGAATCGGTGGACGCCTATATCAGCGTGACCTTCCTGGCGAACATGGCCATGGCAGACCTGTCGAGCAACCGGCTGGTCGGGGAGCTGCTGAATTCCATCTCGCTGCGGGTCCTGCGCTATGTGCGACTGGGGCTCGCATCCCGTCCCGGGTCGCTGGAGAATTCCTTCAAGACCTGGCGTGCCCTGCAGCGCGCCGTGACCAGGCGGGACATCGATGCGGTGCTGGAGACCGCGCACAAGCGCATCGGAAACTCCCGCGAAGCCGCCATCCGTGCCCTGGCATCCGGCGTCCGGAAAGGCAAGGCCGGCGCTGCCGGCAACGACGCTGTGCCAGCCGGCGCTTTCTGAGTCCGCGCGGGCGGGACTGCCCGCTTTGGCTCTCCGGTCAGGGGACCCGCGCCCGGCTGGCGAATGCATTCCATTCCCGGAAGACCGTGTCCAGGCACGATGCCGAATCGCAGCGGTCCCGCTTCTTGCGGAATGCTGCAATGTCGGCGTCGGTGATTGCCCGCGCCTTGAGCAGGCGCTGCTGGTCGGCATAGATGCGCTGGTAGCCCATGGAAAACAGCGCGGATTCGCAGATCAGGCGCTGCGCCTGCGTAGCGCTGGCGGCGGTGGCGGACGGATCGCAGTCGATGTCGGTGGCATGCGCGGTGCTCAGGAACATGAGGCTTGCGGATGCCAGGGTGTGGAGGGCGATGCGGACAATGCGGGTCATGACAGGTCGGGGGCAGGGCTGACGCTCGACGCAAAGGCGCCGCGTCAGGCGAATAGTAGCGCGCCCCGGTAGCGGGCCGGCAGGTTCACTGCATGCCGGCCCGCTTCGCCGCGCTTAGCGGAACACGCTGACCGCCTCCACCAGCCGTGTTGCCTGCTGCTTCAGGCTTTCCGCCGCGGCCGCGCTCTGCTCGACCAGCGCGGCGTTCTGCTGGGTGATGTTGTCAAGGTCGCTGACCGCGCCCCCTACCTGGGATATGCCGCTGCTTTGCTCGGTGGTGGCGGCGCTGATCTCGGCGATCAGGTCGGATACGCGCTTGACCTGCGAGACGATGTCGTCCATGGTCTTGCCGGCTTCGTCGACCAGCTTGGCGCCGGACGCGACGTTGTGGACGCTGACATCGATCAGTCCCTTGATTTCCTTGGCGGCGTTGGCGCTGCGCTGCGCCAGGCTGCGCACCTCGCCCGCCACCACGGCAAAGCCGCGGCCCTGTTCGCCGGCGCGGGCGGCTTCCACCGCCGCATTGAGCGCCAGGATATTGGTCTGGAAGGCAATGCCATCGATCACGCCGATGATATCGGCGATGCGCCTGGAGCTCTCGGTGATCTCGTTCATGGTGTTGACGACCTCCGACACCGCCTGCCCGCCGCGCTCCGCGGCGACGCTGGCGGAGCCGGACAGCTTGTTGGCTTGCGCCGCGGTTTCCGCGTTGCTCTGCACCGTGGACGTCATCTGCGCCATCGACGCGGATGTTTCCTGCACGCTGGACGCCGCCTGTTCGGTGCGCGCGCTCAGGTCGATATTGCCGCGCGCGATTTCATTGCTGGCGGTCTGGACATTGACGACCTGGCCGCTGACGTCGTCGATCAGCCAGCGGAACATCAGGCCGAGCTGGCTGATCGTGCGCAGCGTCATGCCGATCTCGTCGACCCGGTTCATGTGCACGGCCTTCTGGCTTTCGCCGGACGCCACGCGCAGCGCCTGCTGCAGGACCTGTTCCAGCGGGGTGGTGATCTGCCGTTGCAGCCACCAGGATGCCAGCAACGTGGCAAGCGCCATGACCCCTGCAAAACCTGGCAGTGCCATGCCAGAAAGGCCCATGCCCCAGGCGCCGATGATACTGACGGGGAGCAGGGCGGCCAGCGCCAGCCGCACGCGCCAGCGTACCGGCATGGTCTGGAACAGCGAGGTAAAGGCCATCAGGCCCGTGCGCACGATCAGTCCCTTGTGGAATTTCCGGCTGCCGGCCTGGCCCTCGCGGAAATCGCGATACAGCCTTTCCGCGGCCGCTATCTCCTCGCGTGTTGCCTTGGTGCGCACCGACATGTAGCCGGCGGGCCGGCCGTTGTGCACCACGGGCGTGGCATTGGCGCGGACCCAGTAATGGTCGCCGTTCTTGCGGCGGTTCTTGACCAGCGCGGTCCATGGCTCTCCGCCCTTGAGGGTGGCCCACATGTCGGCAAAGGCTTCAGCGGGCATGTCGGGATGGCGCACCAGGTTGTGCGGCTGCCCCTGGATTTCTTCCCGCGTGAATCCGCTGACCTCGACAAACGCGGCGTTGGCGTAGGTGATGTAGCTCTGCGTGTCGGTGGTCGACATCAGCGTGGCGTTGTCCGGGAAATCAAACTCGCGCTGGGTGACGGGCTGGTTGTCGCGCACGGCATTCCTCCTCATTCTCGATGGGCAGGGGGCGCATGCCTTGTTTGCTTTGCATGGATTCCGGCGCGCCACGGCTGCCGGTCCGCGCCCCCTTCTCCCCGCCATGTCGGCCGCAGTTCCCTGGCGCTGATCCCCTCTTCCGTAGGGGAGGGGTTGAATACACTCAAACGAGTGAGGGCGACACCGTGGCGCAGGGCGTGGGTGTGGATCTGGCGTGCCTGGCTTGCTACATCCGGAATACCACCCCCAGCCAGAAGCTGCGCGGCGCGCCCGGTGCCACGAACAGCGCGCTGGCGGCATCCCCCGGTGCCACATGCGGGCGCACCAGGCTGCCGCCGGGGAACACATCGTTCGCGATCTGTCCGTAGGTCTCGTAGCGCCGGTCAAAGACATTGGCCACGCGCGCATAGATCTCAAACCGCTGGTTCACCTTGTACGCCGCGCGCAGGTTCAGGGTGGCGTAGCCGGGCACATGCCAGTCGGCGGTCTTCGGCGGCGCGCCCGGCTGCGGGTCGCTGCGCAGGCCGTCTTCGTTGCCGCTGGAGACGGTGCCTGACACCGCCACCAGGTCGGCGCCAAGCGTCAGGCCGGCCAGTGCCTGCCAGTCGAGGCCCAGCTTGAGCGTATGGCGGGGCAGGCCCGCCATGCGCATGCCGGGCCGGATGTCGATGGTGCGTTCGCCGGCGGCAAGCTGGCCGGCGGCCTGGTAGGTGGCGTGCAGATAGCTGTAGGCAAGCCGCAGCGTGACATCGCCCACGCGCTGGCGGCCGCTGAGGTCCAGGCCCTGGTTGCGGGTGCGGTCGAAGTTGGCGAAGTAGCCGAGCTGGGTGTTCGGCGCGCGCAGAAAGAGGATGTCGTCGTGATTGTCGACGCGGTAGAGCGACGCGGTGACTTCGGTGTCCTTGCCGCGGTGCCAGCGCACGCCTGCTTCATAGGAGTGTGAGACCACCTGCTTCAGGTAGGGGTCGGCCTGCAGGCCGGCCGGCAGGCGGCAGGGCCGCGTCGGGTCGGCGCAGCCGAGTTCGAGGACGGTCGGCACACGGTTGTTCTGGGCGTAGCCTCCGAACACGGTGACGCCGCCGCCCAGCTTCTGCGAGAGCCCCAGCGCCGGGTTGAGGCGGCGGTAGGTAAAGCTCTCGCGCGGCTGTTCGCTGCCGTCGCTGTTGCGCAGGGTGTTGCTTACCGCGACGTGGTTCCACCTGGCCGAGGTGGTCAGGAAGGTGCTGGGGGTCAGCGACCAGGTGTCGGACAGGTACAGGCCGAGCATGCGCGAGCTGCCGCCGACGCCGGAGAACAGGGCGTTGGGCGCGTCCGGGTCGGCCACGGCGCCGCGGTCGTCGGTGAAGGTGCCGGGCTGCGCGTACTGCGAATAGGTCAGGCGGCTGCGATCCAGGGTCAGGCCGGCGTTGAGCAGGTGGCGGTCGGTCTCCCTGGCCATGCTCAGCGCCATGCCGACGGTCTGCTGCCACATATGGGTGGTGTTGATCACGGCGGGATGCAGCGCGGCGCCTTCGGCCCGGGTCATGCCGCAGTCGGCGCCGAGCGGGCTGCCGTCGGGCGCAAAGCCGTCCTCGCAGTCTTCGGCATAGGCCTCGTAGGCGGGGTTGACATCGCCGTTGGTGGTGTCGCGGCGGCTGGTGCGCACGTAGGCCAGCGCGGCGGCGCTGGTCTTGTCGTCGAACCAGTGGCGACCGTTGACGGCGACCTGGGTCACCTGGTTGCGGGTCTGGTCGGGGTAGGTGTACACGGCGTGGCGATTGCCCTGGTAGAGGTCTGGCAGCGTGCCGTTGCCGCTGGCGTGGAAGCTGGGCACCAGCCCGTTGCCGGTCAGCGTGCTGCGGCCATGCAGCACTGACACGTCCAAGCTGTCAGTGTCGCCCGCATAGCCAGCCTTGGCGAAGACGTTGCCAAGCCGGCCGCCCGACTGGTCGCGCCAGCCATGCTCCTGGAACAGGGTGCCGGCCGCGAATGCGTGCCAGCCGCTGTCGCTGCGCACGCCGCCGGACAGGTCGGCGCGCTTGCGGGCGCCGCTGCCGTAGGACAGGTCGGCCGTGAAGCCGGGTGCGTCCAGCCCGGAGCGAGTGGTCATGGCCAGCGCCCCGCCCAGGGTATTGAGGCCGTAGGCCGGGTTGGCGCTGGACACCAGCGACACGCTCGCCAGCGCGGCTTCCGGGATCATGTCCCAGCTGACCACGTCGCCGAAGGGCTCGTTGACGCGGATGCCGTCCAGGTAGACCGACAGGCCCTGCGGCACGCCCGCAATGGACGAGGCGCGGAAGCCGCGGTAGGTGATGTCGGTCTGGAACGGGCTGCCCTGGATGTCGTTGACGTTGACGCCGGCCAGGTTGCGGGACAGGTACTCGGCCAGGTTGCCGGCGCGCGACCGGTCCAGGTCGTCGCCGCGCACGGTCTGCACGGTGTAGGGCACCAGGTCGCTGTCGACGCCGATGCCTGGCAGCGGCGCGGCGGCCACCACCAGGACTTCCGGCAGCATGGCGCTGTCCTGGTTTGGGACAGCGGTGTCCTGCTGCGCAACAGCGGGCCGCTGGGCCATCAGGGCGACCGCCATGGCAATCGCGGTGGCGGCGCCGCGGCTGCTCCTGCGGCGGCAAGCCACGGTGTCGCGCGGCGCGTGCCCTGGCGGTGCGGGGCGCGGGTTGGCTGGCATGGTTCCGTCTCCTCCGGATAAGCGGCGCGATACCTGCATTGGGTAGCGCCTGTCCGGAGCTGAGCAGGTTTCGTACCGTGCATCGGGAGTCCGGCACTTGCGCGGTGAGCGGCCCGGGAACGCGCTGGCCGAACCCTCCTTGCGCCGACGCCTGTCACAAAACAGGACAGCTGCGGACACAGGCAGCGGACCGGTGCTCAACCATGGGACAGTCGTTCGCGGCGCACCGCACAAGGCACGGCCTGGCCGCAGCGTCCGGCAGAGCGTCCGGCGCGGCCAGGCAACGGCTGGCATGGAGCGCGGCCCGATGCTGCGCTGCACATGGTATCGGCCTTGCTCTGTTCACCTGCATCAACACTCTGTGGTGCTTAGCCATGTTCCGCCGCCTTGGTCGCTGCCTTGCCTGCCTGCTGTTGCCGTGCCTCGGCCTGGTCCATGCGGGCGACGCGCTGGCCGAGGGCGCGCACGGGTATCCGTCGCGGCCGATCACGCTGGTGGTGCCATGGCCAGCGGGCGGTGCCACCGATATCTCCATGCGCATCCTGGCGGAGCTGGCCGGGCGCGAGCTGGGGCAGCCGGTCGTGGTGGAGAACCGGCCGGGCGCCGGCGGCACGCTGGTGGGCGGCTTGCTTGCCGCGGCGCGCCCGGACGGCTACACCATCGGCCAGCTGCCGCTGACGGTGTATCGCTTCCCGCATCAGCAGAAGACCGCCTGGCAGCCGCTGCGCGACATCCAGCCGGTGCTGATGATCTCGGGCTATACCTTCGGCATCGTGGTGCCCGCAGACAGCCCGTTGCGCTCGCTGCGCGACCTGGTCGCCTGGGGCCGCGCGCATCCGGGCGAGCTGACCGTGGGTTCCACCGGCATCGGCACCACCGCCCATCTGGCGATGGAGGACGTGCTCGGGCGCAGCGGCGTGCGCTATATCCACGTGCCGTATCACGGCACCGCTGACCAGATGCTGGCGGTGGCCAACGGTTCGCTGATGGCGGGGGTCAATTCCACCGGCTTCGCGCCCTTCGTCGAGACCGGCAAGCTGCGCCTGCTGGCCGTGTTCAGCGCGCAGCGCTCACCGCGCTGGCCCGAGGTGCCGACGGTAAGCGAGCTGGGCTTTGCCGATGCGGTCCATCACTCGCCCTACGGCATCGGCGTGCCGCGCGGCACCGATCCGGCCATCGTCCGCCGCCTGCATGACGCATTCCGCGCCGCGATGCAGCAGCCGCGCCACCTTGCGGAACTGGCCAGGTACGACCAGGAGCTGACCTACCTGGATACCGCGCAATACGATGCCTTCCTGCGCCATGCGTGGGAGACCGAGCGGACCTTTGCCGAGCGCGTGGGCACTGCGCGGCCCAGGGGGCAGCTGTGATGGCCATGCAAGCGCCGTTGGCGCTGTGCTGCGACGCCGTGCGCAAGGCCTTCGGCAGCCGCGCGGCCCTGGACGGGGTCTCGCTCAGCGTGCGGCGCGGCGAGTTCGTGGCACTGCTCGGGCCCAACGGGGCGGGCAAGACCACGCTGTTCCAGATCCTCAGCGGCCTGTTCGTGGCGGATGCCGGGCAGGTCACGGTCATGGGCAGCGACATGCGGCGCGATCCGGTGCGCGCGCTGGCGCGGCTGGGCATCGTGTTCCAGCAGCCGGCCATCGACCTGGACCTGCCGGTGCTGGCCAACCTGCGCTTTCACGCGGACCTGCACGGGCTGCCGCGCGGCGTGGCGGCGCAGCGCATCGCCCGGCTGCTCGATGACTTCGGGCTGGCGGCGCGTGCGCGCGCACCGGTGCGCGAGCTTTCGGGCGGCAACCGGCGCAAGGTGGAACTGGCGCGCGCGCTGCTGCATGAACCGGCCATGCTGCTGCTGGACGAGCCCACGGTGGGGCTGGACCCGGCCGCGCGCGCGCAACTGGTGGCCGATGCCCGGCGCCTGACGGCGCGGGCGCAGGCCGGCGTGCTGTGGGCCACCCACCTGGTGCAGGAGGTGGAGCACGCCGACCGCGTGATCGTGCTGGACCGCGGCATGGTGCGTTTCGACGGCACCCCGGCCGCACTGCGCGGCGCCGCGGCGTGCGACACCCTGGAGGGCGCTTTCCTGGCCATGACGCCGCAGGCCCCTGTCACTGACCCGGCCGTGAGGCGCGTACCCGCATGAACAAGATGCCATCTCCCCGCTGGTTTGCCGGCGCCTTGCTGCTGGTCACGACGCTGCTGGTTGCCGCCGGCCTGGCCGAAGGCGCGCAGGGCGGGGCCGCGCGACCCGTCGGCCAGGCTAGCAACCAGGTCTTTGTCTCGAGCGAGAAGGACGATGCCCTCGCCGTCTTCGATGCCCGCAGCCGGCAGCTGGTCGCGGTATGGCGGCAGTGCAAGCGGCCGCGCCACCTGCAGCTGTCGCCCGACCGCACGCGCCTGTACGTGGCCTGCAGCGACGACAACCGGGTGGATGTGGTCGATGTGGCCAGCCGCAAGACCGTGGCATCGCTGCCGGTGGGGGACGATCCGGAGTTGTTCGATCTCAGCCAGGACGGCCGCACGCTCTATGTCTCGAATGAAGAAGACGGGCTGCTGTCGGCCTACGACACGGCGTCGGGCAAGCGCGTGTTCGCGGTCAGGGTGGGCGAGGAGCCGGAGGGCGTCAAGGTCAGCGCCGACGGCAGGCATGTGTACGTGACCTCGGAGGTGGCCAACCTGGTCCATGTCATCGACGTCGCCGCGCGCAAGGTGATCCGCAATATCCAGGTCGGCAACCGGCCGCGGCGGCTGCTGCTGGTTCGCGACGGCAAGGAGCTGTGGGTGTCCAACGAGCTCTCCGCCAGCGTCAGCGTGATCCGTACCGATACCTTCGAGGTGGCCCAGACCATCGCCTTCGCGCCGCGGGGCTTTCGCGCCGAGGACGTGACCCCGGTGGGCATGGCGGCCAGCGGCGACGGCACGCGCGCCTATATCGGGCTGGGCCGCGCCAACCATGTCGCGGTGGTCGAGGTGGCGTCGCGCCGGGTGCAGGACTATGTGCTGGTCGGCCGCCGCGCCTGGGGGCTGGCGCTGAGCCGCGACAACGCACGGCTTTATGTCGCCAACGGCCTGTCCGACGATGTCAGCGTGGTGGACACCGCCAGCCGCAAGGCGGTGGCCACGCTCAAGGCGGGCCGGGTGCCGCATTCGGTGGCGATCGATGACTGAGCGCTCGCGTGCGTGGTGGCAGTGGTGGCGTGCCGGGCTGGGCGCCATGGCGCTGGCGTGGCTGCCTGCCGCGGTGCACGCTGCCGAGGTGCGCGTGGCGGTCGTGTCGCAGGCCGACGACGCGCGCTATGCGCCCCGGCGCCTGGCGCAGCGCTATCCCGGCCAGCCGCAGGGCCGTGCGCTCGACGGCGCCCAGGTGGCGGCCGCCGAAGCGCGCGTGGCGCTCGAGGCCGCGGGCCAGTCGCTCAGGCTGGAAGCACAGGAAGCCCGCACTGAAGCCGAGGTGGCCCCGCTGGTCGCTGCGCTGGCGCGGCAGGGCACGCGCTATATCCTGCTGGACCTGCCGTCGGCATCGGTCAGGGCAGCCACGGGTGCGGTCAAGCCGGGCGAGGCCTTGTTGTTCAACGTGTCGGCCGATGACGACGCGTTGCGCGGCGCCGGCTGCGCGCCGGTGCTGCTGCACACGCTGCCCAGCCTGCGCATGCGCGCGGATGCGCTGATGCAGTACCTGGTATTGCGCAAATGGCGCCGTGCCCTGCTGCTGAGCGGCCCGTCCGCGGCCGATGCGGCGCAGCGCGACGCGCTGGTGACGTCGGCGCGGCGCTTTGGCATTGCCTGGTCGGCGCAGCGCGCCTTCAGGCTGTCCAACGACCCGCGTGAGCGCGACCAGGCCAACCTCGGCCTGCTGACCGGCGGCGTGGACTATGACGTGGTGGTGGTGGCCGATGCCGACGGCGAGTTCGCGCGCGGCGTGCCCTACGCCACGCTGCTGCCGCGCCCGGTGGTGGGCGCCAGCGGGCTGGGCGCGCAGGCGTGGCACTGGGCCTGGGAGCGCAATGGCGGGCCGCAGCTCAACCGGCGCTTCATGCGCGCGGCGGGCCGTCCGATGACCGGCTACGACTGGGCTGCCTGGGTGGCGGTCAAGGCCATCGCCGAGAGCGTGGCGCGCCTGCCCGGGGCCGGGTTTGCCGGACAGGCGCAAGCGCTTGCCGCCGGGCAGGTGGTGGTGGACGGCTTCAAGGGGCCGCCACTGTCGTTCCGCCGCTGGGACCGCCAGCTGCGCCAGCCGGTGTTGCTGGCCCACCCTGACGGCGTGGCCGGCATGGCCCCGGTGGACGGCGTGCTGCATCCGAAGAACAACCTCGACACCCTGGGCGCCGATGAAGCCGACACGGCGTGCCAAGCCCCATCCGCGTAGCGCACCCATGGCCTCCATCCTGATCCATCGCTGGCGCGCGCTGCGCGCGGTTTGCGGGCGCGAGCTGCGCAAGTACCTGCGCCAGCCCGGGCGCCTGCTGTCGTCGCTGGTGCGCCCGCTGCTGTGGCTGCTGGTGTTTGCCGCGGGCTTCCAGAACGCGCTGGGCGTCGCCATTGCGCCGCCCTACGACACCTACATCGAATACAAGGTCTACGTGGCGCCCGGACTGCTGGGCATGATCGCGCTGTTCAACGGCATGCAGTCGTCGCTGGCCATGGTGTACGACCGCGAGATGGGCGTGATGCGGCTGCTGCTGACCGCGCCGCTGCCGCGGGGCTGGCTGCTGGCTTGCAAGCTGGCGGCGGGCACGGTGCTGTCGCTGCTGCAGATGGCCGCGTTCCTGCTGGTGGCGATGGCCTTCGGCATCCGCTTCGAGCCCCTGCACCTGCTGGCGGCGACGGGCGCCATGGCGCTGGCCGCGCTGATGCTGGGCGCGCTGGGCCTGCTGCTGTCGGTCCATGTGCGCCAGCTCGAGAACTTTGCCGGCACCATGAACTTCGTGATCTTCCCGATGTTCTTCATCAGCTCGGCGCTGTACCCGCTGTGGAAGCTGCAGGAGTCGGGCGCGGAGGTGGTGTACCAGCTGGCCCGCTTCAATCCCTTCACCCACGCGGTCGAGGCGATCCGCTTTGCGCTGTACGGGCAGGTGGCGCCGCTGAGCCTGGCGGTGGTGGCGGGCAGCGCGGCGGTGTTCTTCGCGCTGGCGCTGCAGGGCTACGACCCGCAGCGCGGCATGGCGCGCCGGGGGCAGCAGGCATGAGGCGGCGGACGCGGGGCATGGTCCTGCTGATGGCGGCCGCTCTGGGCATGGCCAGTCCGGCGGTAGCGGCTGCCGCGGCAGACGGCGCCGTCATCGCGCACGGCGATCCGCTGCAGTCGCCGCAATGGGCCTGGATCCACAAGGAGCTGCTGCAGGCTGGCCCGGTGGTGTTCGACAGCCGCGTCAGGGTGACCGGGCCGGCGTTTGCGGAAGACCCCATGCGCGTGCCGATCGCCTTCGATGCCTCGGCGCTGGGCGAAGTGGATCGCATCGTGGTGGCGGTGGACCGCAACCCGATCCGCGAGGTGCTGGCGTTCGAACCGCTGCGGGTGCGCCCGTCGCTGTCGTTCCGCTTCAAGCTGGAACGGGCTTCGCCGGTGCGGGTGGCGGCGCGCACGCGCGATGGCACCTGGCATGTCGGCAGCGTGCTGGTCGATGCCGGCGGCGGGGGCTGCACGGTGCCTGGCGCCACGCGCCGCGACGGCAGCTGGAGCCGCACGCTCAACCGCGTGGACGCGCGCGTGTTCCCGGGCTTCGGCGGGGCCGCGGCGCGCGTGCGGCTGCGCGTGATGCATCCGATGGATACCGGCCTGGCGGCGGGCATCCCGGCGTTCCATATCGAGACCCTGGTGCTGGCCGACGCGGCCCGGCAGCCGCTGCTGCGCCTGACGCTGCATGAGCCGGTTGCCGAGAACCCGATCTTCTCCTTCGACCTGCGCGATGCCGTGCAGCCGGGCATGACGGTGGCCGGCCACGACAACAACGGCAACCGCATCGCCGCGCGGGTGTGGCCATGAAGCGACGCGTACTACTGTGGTTGCTGCTATGCCTGGCGGGCCAGCCCGTGCCGCCGGCATTCGCCCAGCAGGCCGTGCTGCAGCCTCCCGACTACCGCCTGGCCCCGCGCGAGATCGCCGCGGGCGTGTGGCTGCTGGAAGGCGCCAATGCCGACTTCGCGCCCGGCAACGGCTGCAACATCATCAATACCGCGTTTATCGACACCGGCGACGGCGTGGTGGTGATCAACACCGGCCCGTCGCGGTTGTATGGCGAGCAGCAGCGCAAGGCGATTGCATCGGTCACGGCCGCCCCGGTGCGGCTGGTGCTGAACCTGAACCTGCATCCCGACTATTTCTTCGGCAACCAGGCCTATGCCGATGTGGGCGGCAGCGCCCTGGCCGGCACCATCGACGGGGCGCGGCGCGAGGGTGCCGCTTATGCCGACAACCTCTACCGCCTGTGCGGCGACTGGATGCGCGGCACCGAGCCCGCGCCGGCTGCCCACGCGCTGGCGCCGGGCCGGCGCACGATCGGGCGCCATACGCTGGAGCTGGTGCGCCTGGACGGCCATACCGGCGACGACCTGGTGGTGCTGGACCACAGCGCGGGCGTGGTCTTTGCCGGCGGGCTGGTGTTCCGGCAACGCATTCCGACCACGCCGCACGCGGATATCGGCCGCTGGCTGGCCAGCCTGGACCGGCTGCAGGCGCTGCTGGCCGACAGCGGGGCGCGCGTGCTGGTCCCCAGCCACGGGCCAGTGCCTGCGGCCGGCGGCGGCGCAGAGGCCATCGCGCAGACGCGCGGCTACCTGCAATGGCTGGATACGCGCCTGCGCGAGGCCGCGGCGCAGGGGCGGGACCTGGCCGAGGTCATGGCGATGCCGGTGCCGCAGCCCTATGCGCACTGGGCCGCGATGCCCGCGGAGTACCTGCGCAACGTCGGACATCTCTACCCGGCGCGCGAGGAAAGCGCGCTTGGCCACTGACGCCGGCCAGCCGTGGCGGGCTGTTCAATTCTGGAGCAGCTGCAACGCAGTGTTGCGCGCTGGCACGGCTGGCATCACGCAACCGGGCCGCAACCGGCGTGCTGGTGCGGGGATGCGACTGGCATGGGACTTGCCAAAGGCATGTCTGGTGTGTGGCGCAGTGGCGCACCAGGGAAACCCAAAACAAGAGAGGAGATGGCAATGAGGACGTTACGAGTAGTGATGGCGGTTGCGGCTGCCGCGGCCAGTCTGGCCGCGCAGGCGGCAGTGACCGATGCCATGATCGAGAACGACGCAAAGAGCCCCGGCGATGTGTTGTCGTGGGGCATGGGCCCGCAAGGCCAGCGCTATTCCACGCTGTCGCGCATCAATACGAAGAACGTCGGGCAGCTGGTGCCGGCGTGGTCGTTCTCGTTTGGCGGCGAGAAGCAGCGCGGGCAGGAATCGCAGCCGCTGATCCATGACGGCAAGATGTTCGTGACGGCCTCGTATTCGCGCATCTATGCGCTGGACGTGAAGACCGGGCGCAAGCTCTGGAAGTATGAGCACCGGCTGCCCGAAGGCATCATGCCGTGCTGCGACGTGGTGAACCGCGGTGCGGCACTCTACGACAACCTGGTGATCTTCGGCACGCTCGATGCGCAACTGGTGGCGCTGGACCAGAAGACCGGCAAGGTGGTGTGGAAGGAGAAGCTGGAGGACTACGCCGCCGGCTATTCGTACACGGCGGCGCCCATGATCGTCAAGGGCATGGTGCTGACCGGCATCTCGGGCGGCGAGTTCGGCGTGGTGGGCCGGGTCGACGCACGCGATGCCAAGACCGGGCAGCTGGTGTGGTCGCGGCCGGTGGTGGAAGGCCATATGGGCTACAAGTACGACAAGGACGGCAACAAGACCGAGAACGGCGTGACCGGCACCGCCAACGCAAGCTGGCCGGGCGAGACCTGGAAGACCGGCGGCGCCGCCACCTGGCTGGGCGGCACCTATGATCCGGCCACCGGGCTGGTGTATTTCGGTACCGGCAATCCGGGCCCGTGGAACAGCCATATCCGCAAGGGCGACAACCTCTACTCGGCCTCGACGGTGGCGCTGGATCCCGCCACCGGCAAGATCGCCTGGCACTACCAGAACACCCCGAACGACGGCTGGGATTTCGATGGCGTCAATGAGTTCGTGACCTTCGACCTGGACGGCAAGCGCATGGGCGGCAAGGCCGACCGCAACGGCTTCTTCTACGTCAACGACGCGGCCAGCGGCAAGCTGGTCAACGCCTTCCCCTTCGTCAAGAAGATCACCTGGGCCACCGGCATCGACCTGAAGAGCGGCCGCCCCAACTACATCGCCGAAGGCCGCCCCGGCGACCCCGCCGCCGGCAGCGACGAGAAGAAGGGCAAGTCCGTGTTTGCCGCGCCGGGCTTCCTTGGCGGCAAGAACCAGCAGCCGATGGCCTACAGCCCGCAGACCGGCCTGTTCTACGTGCCCGCCAACGAGTGGGGCATGGATATCTGGAACGAGCCCATCAGCTACAAGAAGGGCGCTGCCTTCCTGGGCGCGGGCTTCACCATCCAGCCGCTGAACGAGGACTACATCGGCACGCTGCGGGCCATCAACCCCAAGAGCGGCAAGATCATGTGGGAGGTCAAGAACAGCGCGCCGCTGTGGGGCGGGGTGATGACCACTGCCGGCGGGCTGGTGTTCTGGGGCACGCCGGAAGGCTACCTGAAGGCGGCCGACGCCAGGACCGGCAAGGAGCTGTGGCAGTTCCAGACTGGCAGCGGCGTGGTGGCGCCCCCGGTCACCTGGGAAGAGAACGGCGAGCAGTACGTGGCCGTGGTGTCCGGCTGGGGCGGCGCGGTGCCGCTGTGGGGCGGCGAGGTGGCCAAGCGCGTGAATTTCCTGGAGCAGGGCGGCTCGGTGTGGGTGTTCAAGCTGCACAAGAGCTGAGCTGGCGGGAGATGACACTGCCCGGCGCACGCGCGCATCGCATCATGGGTGCGATGCGCGCGCCGGGCGCGGGTGCAACAGGATGAAACGGGACTCAGGTATGAAGAAGGAATGGATGGCGCTGGCGGTGGCTTCGGCGCTGCTGCCGGGCGCGGCACTGGCCGGCACGGCCGCCGACATGCAGGCCCTGGCCGACAAGAGCGGCTGCTTTTCCTGCCATGGCATGCAGTCAAAGCTGGTGGGGCCGGGGTTTGCCGAGGTGGCCGCCAAGTACAAGGGCGACAGCGAGGCGGCGGAGCGGCTGGCGAAGAAGATCCGCGAAGGCGGCAAGGGCGCGTGGGGGCGGATTCCGATGCCGCCGCATGGCAGCCTTGCTGAGGACGATGCGAAGAAGCTGGCGGAGTGGGTGTTGAGTGCCAGCTGAGGCCGGCGACTGTCTGGACGATGCCGGCATGCCGGCAAGGAACCCCGGCTGGCGCCTGCCATGCCGGGGTTTTCCCTTTCTTAGCGCTGGCCGCTGCTCAGCCGCAGCGAGTTGCCATCGCTGCGAAATACCATCGCTTGCTCGCGCGCCTGCGCCACGGCCAGCCGGCCCTGCAGCACGATCTCGCTGACCTTGTCGTGCGCGCCGGAGCGCTCGCACACCGGGTCCGTGGCGGCGGCGTCGCCGGTGACCAGGAACGCCTGGCAGCGGCAGCCGCCGTAGTCCTGCTCGCGCTGGTCGCAGGAACGGCAGGGTTCCTGCATCCACTGCGTGCCGCGGAAACGGCGGAAGGCATCGCTTTCGGTCCAGATCTCGCGCAGCCCCTGCGTGGCGACGTTGGGCAGCGCCAGGCCCGGCAGCATGCGCGCCGCGTGGCAGGGCAGCGCGGTGCCGTCCGGCGCCACGCCAAGGAAGGTGGTGCCCCAGCCGTTCATGCACTTCTTGGGCCGCGCCTCGAAGTAGTCAGGCACTACGAACAGGATCTGGCATTGCCTGCCGATACGCGCGCGGTACTGCCGGACCACGGCCTCGGCCTCGCGCAGCTGCTCATGGGTGGGCAGGAGCGCCAGCCGGTTCTCCCAGGCCCAGCCGTAGTACTGCGTGTTGGCCAGTTCCAGGTATTCGGCGCCCATCTGCAGGGCCATCTCGATGATGGTGCCGACATGCGGCAGGTTATGCCGGTGCAGCACGCAGTTCATCACCATCGGGTAGCCGTGCGCCTTGATCATGCGCGCCACGCGCTGCTTCAGGTCGAAGGTGCGCGTGCTGGACAGGAAGTCGTTGAGCTCGCGGGTGGAGTCCTGGAACGACAGCTGGATATGGTCCAGGCCGGCATCGCGCAGGGCGGCAAGGCGGGCATCGGTCAGGCCCACGCCCGAGGTGATGAGGTTGGTGTAGAAGCCCAGGCCATGCGCATGCCTGACCAGTACTTCAAGGTCCTTGCGCAGCAGCGGCTCGCCGCCGGACAGCCCGAGCTGCACCGCGCCCAGCGCCCGCGCCTGGCTGAACACGTCGCACCATTGCGCGGTGCTCAGCTCGGCCGTATGCCGGGCATAGTCCACCGGGTTGGAGCAGAAGGCGCAATGCAGCGGGCAGCGGTAGGTCAGCTCGGCCAGCAGCCACAGCGGCGGGCCGGGCGCGGCCTCAGACCAGCCAGCCGCGTTCGATCGCATGTTTGACAAAGGCATGTACCTCCGGGGCGATGCCCTGCACGCCAAACGCGGCCTGCAGGTCGTCGATCAGCATGTCCAGCGTGTGGCTGCCGTCGCAGCGCTGCAGGATCGCGGCGGCGCTGTCGTTGAGGGTGACCATGCCTTCCGGGTACAGCAGCACCCAGCTTTGCTGGGAGGCTTCCCATTGCAGGCGAAAGGTCCGGTGCAGGGTCGGTCTGGCGAGGTCTTGCGTGCTGGCTGTCATGGGTTGGCTTGCTGGATGGCGTCGAGCATCGACCAGAGCACGTCGAGCTTGAACTGCAGGATGTCGAGGGCACGCTGCTGTTGCGCCGCGCTACGGAAGTGGCCCAGCGTCACGCGCAGGCCATGGTCCACGTCGCGCTGCGCGAGCGGAATGCGAGAGCGGAAGTAGTCCAGCCCGGCGGCCTCGATCCACGGGTAATGCGTGGGCCAGCCGGCCAGGCGCTCCTGGTGGATTGCAGGCGCGAACATCTCCGTCAGCGACGAGCACACGGCTTCCTGCCACGGCGCCCGGCGCGCAAAGTTGACGTAGGCATCGACGGCAAAGCGCACCCCGGGCAGCACGTGCCGGTGGCTCAGCAGCGCTTCGCGCTCCAGGCCCACCGCCTGGCCCAGGCGCAGCCAGGCCTCGATGCCGCCGGGCTGGGTGTCGGTGCCGTCGTGGTCAAGGATGCGCACCACCCACTCGCGGCGGGTGTCGCGCTCGGGGCAGTTGGACAGGATGGCGGCGTCCTTCAGCGGGATGTTGTCCTGGTAGTAGAAGCGGTTGGCCACCCATGCGCGGATCTGCGCGGGCGAACACTGGCCCGCCGCCATGCGCTGGTTGAAGGGATGGTGGATGTGGTAGCCGCTTTCCATGGCGCGCAGGCGGGCCTCGAACTCGGCCTCGGTCCAGGCGATGGGGAGGATGGCAGATGTCATAGTGCGATTTCCATGCCGTCGTACGCGACCTCGATGCCGTGCCGCGCCAGCTCCGCGCGCTCCGGCGAGTCTTCCACCAGCACCGGGTTGGTATTGTTGATATGGATAAGGATCTTGCGGCTGGCGGGCAGCCGCTCCAGGACCTCGATCATGCCGCCGGGTCCGGACAGGGCCAGGTGGCCCATGTCGGCGGCGCTCTTGCCGGAAAAGCCCGGCGCCTGCATCTCGTCGTCGCGCCAGAAAGTGCCGTCGACCAGCACGATGTCGGCGCTGTGCAGCTCGGCAAAGACGTGGTCGTCGATGCGGCCCAGGCCGGGCGCATAGAAGGCGCTGCGGCCGCTGCGGCGGTCTTCGATGCGCAGGCCGATGTTGTCGCCCGCGCGCGGCGCGTGGCGGTTGGGCGAGTAGGGCGGGGCCTTGCTCTCCAGCGGTATCGCCGTCAGTGTCACGCCGTCCAGCGGCGGGACTGAAAACGCGGTGCCGTCGCAGGGCAGGGCATGCGTCTGCAGCCCGCAGTAGTGCGACAGGATGCGCGTCAGCGGGAAGGCAGCGCCCAGGTCGTCGAGCACGGCGGCGGTGGCATAGAGCGGCAGCGCCTGGCGGTGTTCGCGCAGCATCAGCAGGCCGGTGACGTGGTCGATCTGCGCATCCATCAGCACCACCGCCGCGATCGCGGTGTCGCGCGGCGCGCGCGCCGGCTGCAGCGCGGGTGCCTGGCGCAGCTGCTGCAGGATATCGGGCGAGGCATTGACCAGGATGGCATCAGGCCCGTCGCCCGTCAGCGCGATCGAGGATTGTGTGCGCGGCGTGGCGCGCACCGTGCCGCGGCGCACGCCGTCGCAGTTGTGGCAGTTGCAGTTCCACTGCGGAAAGCCGCCGCCGGCGGCCGACCCCAGTACCCGGATGCTTGTCATGGCGTGAGCGCTTGGTGTTGGGTCATGGCTTCACGGGGCAGGCGCCAGCCCTGGCGCCTGCCTGCGTTGGTTGTGCTTGCGGTCCGCGGCTTGCCTGTCGGCGCAGCGCCGGTCGCAGGCACCGTGGCACGTTCAGCGGTTGGCGATGTACATCGTGATTTCAAAGCCAAGCCGCAGCTCGGTGTAGGCGGGGGTGGTCCAGCGCATGTCTCTCTCCTTGGGTGGCATGGTTAGTGAATATCGTTGTGCAGCGGCGCCTGGCTGCCGCCCGACTGCCGCATCCCCTCAAGGCAACATCCATGCCCGACGCATCAACGATTTCTGCCGGCTTTTCCGACGCGGCCACCACCTTCCACTTGCGTACGCCCGACGCCCAGCGCGTGCATGTGCGGCTGGCCGGCGCCGCGGACGGCCAGCCGTGGCTGGTGCTGCATGGCGGGCCGGGCAGCGGCTGCTCTGCCGCCATGGCGCAGTGGTTCGACCCGCGGCGGCACCGCGTGGTGATGCCGGACCAGCGCGGCGCCGGCCGCTCCAGGCCGGCCGGCTGCCTGCGCCGCAATACCGTGGGCGCGCTGCTGGCCGACCTGGAGCAGCTGCGCCGCGCGCTGGGCATCGAGCGCTGGGGCGTGGTGGGCGGATCATGGGGTGCGGCACTTGCCCTGGCGTACGCGGCGCAATGCCCGCACGCCGTGGCGGCGCTGGTCCTGCGCGGCACCTTCCTGACTGGCCGCGACGATGTGCTCGCGCTGTTTTCACCGCGCCATGGGGGCCGCCGCATGCTGCATTGCGTCAAGGCATGGGGCGAGCGCTTGCCCGATGCGCGCGCGCGGCTGCTCACTGTGTCACGGCTGTTGCAAAGTGGTACGCCTGTTCAAAAACGGGACACTGCCGCGGCGTGGCAGGCGAGCGAACAGGCGTTGCTGGGTCTTTCCCCTGCGTCGCATTCGCGCCGGCAGCCGCGGCCTGAGCGCATGGCCGCGGTGAACAAATACCGGATCCAGGCGCACTACCTGCGCAACCGGGCCGGACTGGGCAAGCCGGCCCTGCTCAGCGCGGCGCGGGTCATCGGCGCGCATGGCCTGCCGGTGACGCTGCTGCATGGCCGCGCCGACAAGGTCTGCCGTCCCGCCAACGCGCTGCGCCTGCAGGCCGCCATGCCGGGCGCACGGCTGGCATGGGTGGACGGCGGACACCTGGCGGCCGGGGCCATGCGCGACGCCCTGGTGGCCGCGATCCGCGCCGCGGGCTGGCAGCGGTGATGCCCACGACGCGGCGCGGCTTTCTTGGCGCCACGCTTGCGCTGGCCATGAACGGCTGGCGCCCGGCGGCCGCTGCCGGCACGCGGGTCACGCTGGAGCGGCTGCAGCCAGGCGTGTACGTGGCCCGCGCCGGCAATGCCGAAGCGGCGCGCGCCAACGCCGCCGAAGTGGTGCCGACCCTGGTCCATCTGAGCGGTGCGGGCGTGCTGGTGGTGGACCCCGGGCCGCAGGCGGCGTGGGGCGGTGCGCTGCTCGGCGCCATCCGGGCGCTGACGCCGCAGCCCGTGCGTTGGGTGGTCAACACGCACGCCCACCCGGAGAACGTGCTGGCCAATGCCGCGTTCGCACGGCTGCGGCCCCGGCCCGTGTTCCTGGCTTCCGCCGCCACGGCTGCGCTGATGCGGCAACGCTGCGCGGCCTGCCTGGCCCGCATGGCCACGCTGCTCGGCAACGGTGCCATGCGCGGCGCCGCGATCGTGCTGCCGCAGCCCGCGCTGCAGCCCGATGGCTGGCTGCACACCGGCGCTACCACCTGGCAGGTGCAGGTTTATGCGAACGCGCACAGTGCCTCGGATACGGTGCTGTACGCGCCGCAGCTGCAGCTGCTGTGTGCGGGTGGCCTGGCTTACCGCGAGCGCGTGCCGGAGATGCACGAGGCCTCGCTGCAGGGGTGGCGCCGTGCGCTGCGGCGGCTGCAGGAGCTGCCGGCGCGCACGGTGGTGGGCACGGCGGTGGGCACGCCCGCCCAGACGCTGGCGCCGACGCTGGCCTACCTGGATGCGCTGGCGCACGGAATCGGCGCCGCGCTGGCCGCAGGCAGCGATGCCTCGCGCGCCAGCGACGCCGTGGCGGCGGAGCCGTTCCGGCATTGGCGCCATTTCCAGTCGGGCCACCCGCTGAACCTGCAGCGCGCCTGGCGCGAGCTCGAAGACCTGTGGATGCAGGGCGAGCCGCTGGCCTGAGCGCGCGGCTGCCCTGGTGCGTGGCCGGGATCAGCCGGCCTGGTGGGGCAGCCCGCGGGCCTCTTCCATTTTCCGGTAGACCGTATTGCGCGAGATCCCCAGCGCCTTGGCCGCCGCAGAGATATTCCCGTTGTGCGCCTTGACCGTGGCGACAATGGCCATGGCCTCGACATCGGCCAGCCGCGTGGGCTGCGCGCGCGGCAGCATATGGCCCGCGGGCGCCGCCGCATGCCCCTGGCGCTCGCGCAAGTCATCGAGGAAGTCGTCGGGCAGGTGGTCCTCGGTGATCTCGGCTTCGCCTTCCGCCATCAGCCGCGCGGTGCGCAGCAGGTTGCCCAGCTGGCGGATATTGCCCGGCCAGTGGTAGCGGCGGAACATCTCCATCACCGACTCGCGGATGCGGGGCGGCTCGCCGGGTTGCACGCCGGCCTGCTCCTGGCGCAGCAGCCTGGCGGCCACCACGTCGAGGTCGCCGCGCTCGCGCAGGGCCGGCAGCCGCACCACCAGCCCGTTGAGGCGGTAGTAGAGGTCTTCGCGGAACTGGCCGTTGGCGACCAGATCACGCAGGTTGCGGTTGGTGGCGCACACCACCGAGACATCGATATGGATGACCTTGCTGCTGCCCAGCGGCGACACCGCGCGTTCCTGCAGCGCGCGCAGCAGCCGCCCTTGCAGATGCAGCGGCATGTCGCCGATCTCGTCCAGGAACAGCGTGCCGCCGTTGGCCAGCAGCATCTTGCCGATGCCGCCCTTCTTGCGGGCGCCGGTGAAGGCCCCTTCTTCATAGCCGAACAGCTCGGATTCGATCAGGTTTTCCGGGATGGAGGCGCAGTTCACCGCAATGAACGGCCCGGCATGGCGCGGGCTGTCGGCGTGGATGGCGCGCGCCATCAGTTCCTTGCCGGTGCCGGTCTCGCCCAGCACCATCACCGGAATATCCTTGCCGATGACCTTGCGCAGCTTGCCGATGACCGCGCGGATGTGCGCGTCGCCCGTGTCCAGGTCGTCCAGCCCGGGGGAGGGGGCCGGGCCTGCGGCCAGGCTGCGCGGTGCGGCGGCCGTGCCAGGCTGGACTGCGTCGCCGGCATCGGTGTTGCCCGGCAACGATGCGGCGGGTGACTTCCATTCGACCCGGGCGCTGACCTTGACGCCGCTGGGCAGGTGCAGCTGGACGATGCCCGCATGAGCCGCGCGCACCGCGTCGAACAGCTGCGACATCGACAGCCCGAACAGCGAGGAGAAGGTGTGCGCATGCAGGGCGCCATTGGACAGGCCAAGCTGGAACTGCCCGCTGCGGTTGGCTGACAGGAAGCGCCCGCCGGGCGTGAAGGAGACGATGCCCTCGACCAGCGTGCCCAGGAACTCCGCGCGCGAATGGAAGCGGATGCACACCATGTCACGGAAGGCGTTGCCGAACAGCTGGTTCTCGATCATCTGCGCCGACATCCGCACCAGCGCCATGGTGTGCTTGTGGAAACCGCGCTGGTCGCCGGTCACATCCAGCGCCCCCACGGTCTTGCCGTAAGGGTCGAGGATGGTCATGCACGAGCAGGTCAGGAACTGGTTGGCCTCCAGGAAGTGGTCGGCGCCGTGTACCAGCGTGGCCCGGTTCTCGGCCAGGGCCGTGCCGATGGCGTTGGTGCCGCGGCGCGCTTCCGACCACTCCGCGCCCGGGCGCAGCGCGACCTGGTTGGCCCGGGCCAGAAAGTCGTCATCGCCCATCGAGTGCAGGATCAGGCCATCGGCGTCGGTCAGGATGACCATGCTCTGCGTATTCACGATCTGGTCGTAGAGCGTTTCCATCACCGGCAGCGCATAGGCGAACAGCGACTGGCTACGCTCGATCCGCGTTTTCAGCTCGCTCTGCAGCACCGGGCAGAAGTCGGGCGATTCATAGGGACGCAGGCCATAGGACTCGGAACGCTGGTGGGCCTGGGCAATCAGTTGGTCGCGCTCGGGCTGCCCCGTGTCACCCGGGGCGCCCGCCGCGGGGCGGGCCGGTTCCGGCTGGAAGGTCATTTCTCTGTCTCCTGTGGAAAGTCCGCCCGCGATCTTTGCGCGGGTCGCTGTCGGCGTCGCCGGGGCGCATGGTCGACAGTGTTGCGTCATGAAGCAAAACACTTGCCAGGGTGTGGCAATCCGGGACACCCGTGCCGCGATGCTGCGTTGCACTGAACCATGGCGGCGCGGTGAAGCCTGCCTGCAGGCGCCTCCGGGCCTGGTCCGGCTGGCTGGTATGGCTCTTGCGGAAACAGGGCAAACAACCAAGACCCGTCCACTGTAGGAGACATCCATGAAAACGCAGCGCCGCCTGCTTGCCTTGCTCGCGCTTTGCGCGTCCCTGACCGCCGTCCCGGCCGGCTCCGTGCTGGCCCATGGCGACGTCACGCCCCAGGCCGTCGATACCAAAGCGTTACCACAGCTGGGCGACGAATGGCGCCCGGACAATCCCTACCGCAGCGGCGATGCGCACAAGGAGGCGCTGCGCATCGGCAGCTCGGCCTATAACCAGAACTGCGCGCGCTGCCATGGCCTGGAAGCGGTGTCAGGGGGCATCGCGCCGGACCTGCGCAAGCTTGACGGCGACTGCGTCTCACTGGCGGATGCAAAGAAGAAGCAGGCGTGCATGAGCGAGATTTCGCAGTTCTACACCACCACCGTGCGCAAGGGCCGCACGCGCGACGGCCGCGTCTACATGCCGCCGTTCGACGGCGTGCTGAGCCAGGAGGCGGTGTGGGCCATCAAGACCTACCTGGAGTCGCGCCACGAGTAAGAGGCGGCTGCGCCGGCAGTCCTTCACGTTGTCCAGCCCCGGCCCGCAGTGCCGGGTCAACGCATCTTCCAGGAGCCATCCCATGCCCGCCAGCCCTGTCCGCGGCCTCAGGCATTCCGTGTCCCCCATGCCGGCGGCGCCGGCAGGCGCCGTGCGCTGGCTGTGCGGCGCCATGCTGGCTGCCGGCGCGCTCCTCTTCTGCGCGCAACCGGCCCAGGCCGACCTGGCCAGGATCCGCCAGACCGGCACCCTCAAGGTGGCGGTCTACAAAGGCTTGCCGCCGTTCTCCGCGATCGCGGGCAGTCAGGCCGCGGGCATCGACGTGGCCCTGGCCAGGGCACTGGGCAAGGAGCTGGGCCTGTCGGTGGCGCTGATGCCGTTCGATGCCGATGAAAGCATGGCTGACGACTTGCGTGCCATGGTCTGGCGCGGCCATTACCTTGGTTACGGACCGGCCGACGTAATGCTGCACGTGCCGGTCGACCGCGCCTTCATGCGCGAGAACGACAAGGCGCTGATCTTCGCGCCGTATTACCGCGAGACCTTCGTGCTGGTGCAGGACCGCGAGCGCGTGCCGGCGGTGCGCGGCCTGGAAGACCTGGCCGGGCAGCCGACCGGCGCCGCAGCCGGTTCGGCCGGGGCCAATGCGCTGCTGTCCGGCGCGGGCGGCGCCTTGCGCGACAAGGTCAGGATCTACCCCGAAGCCGACGCGGCATTGCGCGCGCTGTTCTCCGGCGAGATCGCGGCGGCGATGGTGACGCGCGCCCAATACGAGAGCGCGCTCAAGGCCGCGGGGCAATCCGGGGCGCGCTTTGCCGCGACGGAACCCAGCGCGCCGCTGCTGCCGCGGCGCGGGTGGGCCGTCGGCATGGCGGTCAAGGCAGGCGAGCGGGAACTGGCCGAAGCGCTGGAAAAGGCGTTGAGCGCGCTGCGCAGCAATGGCGAGCTGGCGCGCATCTTTGCCGGCTACGGGGTGTCGATGCAGGCGCCGTGAGGGGTGGGTGGCGAGCGCCTCACCGGGCCGGCCTGCCGGCCCGTGCAAGCGGCAGCGTCTGCAGGCGCTCGGCAACGACATTGCGGATCGCCTGCGGCGCGTCCAGTTCGTCCAGCATGCGCGGCCAGTTGGCATGTGCCAGCGCGACGGCTTCCCTGACGGCGGCGGTCGCAATGCGCCGCGGGACGCCGGCCTTCTCCGCGATGGTCTCGTACGTTGCCAGGGTTTCTTCACGCTGCCGCTTGTCGATGGCAACGTTCTGGCCATAGGTCGCAAAGCCGGGAAGCGCGGCCACGCAGACGATGTCGTACGCCGGTGACAGTTCCGGCAGGACCCCGTTGTGATAGGTCACCGAGAAGTTCTTCAGGTGCGCATCGCTGTTGCCGATCAGCGTGTTGACCGCCTGGCGCAGGAAGAACTGCCGCGCATGCTCGACCCCGCTCGGGCTCAGGCGATACAGGGCGGCAACGAGCTGAATGTAGCTCTCGATGCCGGCGTACTTCTTCGCTGGCATCCTGCCCAGCATCTGGCAGCCGTCTTCGGCGTGCACACGCCCGGCCGGGGTGCGGTCAAACCTGTCCACCGCAAGGTAGTGCAGGTTTTCGCCCAGAGATTCAACCAGTCCCTCGACCTCGATGGTCGAGACTGGCAGCACTCTGGTCGGCGCGACATGGACGCCGGCGGCGGCCGCAAGCTGCATCGAGATCGATTCGTTGAACACCTGCGAATCATCGTTCCTGGCAGGAAGCTTGGCGATGATGTCGGACAGCCTGCCCTTGGCTGGCAGGGTGTAGCGCTTGTCCTGCAGCACCGTCGACAGGGCCAGCTTGTTCTGCACGCCGGACACCGAGGCCGCGCCCTGGGTGGCGCCCTCCACCACGGCAATTTCCAGGTTGTCCGCGCCGCCGGTCACGCCATACGTCCGCGCATACTCCGGCAAGGCGCCGATGTCCGCCGGCACGATGACGACGGCCCCGGGGAGATCATTGCCGGCCGATGCCAGGATGCCGAAATCGTCCTTGTCATCGGGATTGCTCCGCGTTGCCTCGAGCCGCTTGCGCAGTTCGCCCTCGGGCAGCAGGCCGGCAAAGTAGGGCGGCAGTTCATGGCCCGTGCTGTAGACGGCAGGATGAAAGGGGTTGTCCAGCACCTCGGCGGTGGCCTTGCGGCCGGCCTCGGTCGGGACGCTGATCGACAGGCTCAGCGTGGGGCGGCGCGTGTCGCCCCGAAAGGCTTCGGATGGCACGAACCGGACATTGCCGCTGGCCTCGCACAGGTAGCCGCATAGCTGGTCGTAGAGCCGGACCTCAAGAAAGCGCGGATGCAGTTCGTAGCTCATTCCTGGTCCAGGAAGATGTCGACTGCGCTGCGGGCACTGCGGTCGGGCCCGCTGCCTTTGCCTTCCAGGACTTGCCTGACTTCCTGTGCCCGCTCGTTGGGCACCAGGACCCATTCCGCGTCCAGGGCGGCCGCCAGGGCTTCGAGGGTGGATGCGCGGCTGTCCTTCTTCCCCAGCAGGATCGCCGACAGGTTCTGGCTTGCCATGCCCAGCACCCGCCCGATCTCGGTCAGGGTCTTGCCTCTGGCTTCCCGCATGTCGCGGCACTGAGAAACTAATGACATAGCATTATTTCACTGATGTATGCATGTTCTAGTATGATACATCGGCGCGCCGATATCCAGGTGTGTATCATTCGATAGTAGCTATATCTCTAGAAAATAATACTATCGAATTACTTTCTATTGCGAACCGCCGCCCGGCATGAAACCGGGTGGAGCAAATGAAGACGGCCGCCGCCCGCCCGTCTCACTTCCCCGGGGTCCCCCAAGCCACCCCTTGCCGCTACCCCTTGCGCTGGCACCAGATACTGTATAAATATACAGTTATCGTAAACCTACTAGTTCCTCGCCCTCCCCGGCGAGCGACACCAACTCCACATGACTGCGCAATCGCACGCAGCCCCGCCCATGACGGCGGAGGGCCTTCTTTTCCCAGCGCCGGCGCCCCCGGAGCCTGCCCCGTCTGCCCCGGCCTCGCGCCAGCAGGCGCTGTCGGCGCTCGAGCAGCGCTATCCCGGGCTGTGGCGGGCCGGCCAGCTGGGCCGTGCCGGCGGTGCGGCGGTATGCCCGACCGGATATGACGCGCTGTCGGCCGAGCTGCCCGGCGGCGGCTGGCCGGCGGGCGGGCTGACGGAGCTGCTGACGGCGCAGGGTGGAGCGGGCGAGCTGCGCCTGCTGCTGCCGGCGCTGCGCGCGCTGGCCGGGGCCGGGCGCCGTATTGCGCTGGTGGCGCCGCCTTACCTGCCCAATGCGATGGGGCTGGCCGCGGCCGGCCTGCCGGCGCGCCAGCTCTACTGGATGCGCCCCCCGGCCGGCGCCGGCAAGGCCGCGCAACAGGCCGACATGCTGTGGGCGGCCGAGCAGGTGCTGCGCAGCCAGGCCTTTGGCGGCGTGCTGGTCTGGCTGCCCGCGGCCCGCCCCGAGGCGCTGCGCCGCCTGCAGGTGCTGGCGCAGGCCGGCGACGCGGTGGCATGGGCGCTGCGCCCGGCCACGGCGCTGCGCGAGTCGTCGCCGGCGGTGCTGCGGCTGCTGCTGGCGCCGCTGCCCGGCAATGTGCTGTCGATCACCTTCCACAAGCGGCGCGGGCCGGTGCGGGACACGCCGCTGCTGCTGCGCCTGGACGGGATGGCGGCGGCCACGCGCGCAGCCGCCTGGCCTGTCCCGGCAGGTGCGCCTGCCTTGTCTGAATCGTCTTCTCCATCTTCTTCCGATGCCGTACTGGATCGCGGTGCACCTGCCGCGCCTGCCCCTGGACGCCCTGCAGCCCAACTGGCCTGAGCTGGCGCCCGCCGCGAGCCCGCCTGCCGCCACCGCCACGCTGCACCATGCGCTGCCGGTGGCGGTGATGGCGCGCGAGCAGGTGGTGCTGGCCAACGGCCCGGCGATGCAGCTCGGCGTGCGCTACGGCATGCGCCGCGGCGGCGTGCAGGCGCGGTCGGCCGACATCGTGCAACTGGAGCGCGACCTCGCCGCGGAAGCATCGCTGATGGAGGCGGTGGCGCTGGCGCTGCTGCATTTCACGCCGGGCGTGTCCGTCGACGAGGAACCGGAGTCGGCCACGGTGATGCTGGACGTCACCGCCAGCCTGCGCCTGTTTGGCGGCCACCGCGCGCTGTGCCGCGCGGTGCGTGCCTGCGTGCGCCAGCTTGGCACCTTTGCCCAGGTGGGCTCAGGCCCGACCGCGCACGGCGCCGCGTGGCTGGCGCGCCAGCCACTGCGGCGCACGCGGCGCGGCGTGGTGCGGCCCGGGCGCCGCGCGGTGGGCATGGCGCGCCTGCACCGGCTGCTGGACCGCCTGCCGGTGGAGGCGCTGCACACGCTGGCCGATCCGGCCTGGCTGGACGGCATCGGCTGCCGCACCCTGGGCGAGGTGCGGCGCCTGCCGCGCGCGGGCCTGACGCGCCGGCTGGGCCCGGCGCTGCTGGCGCGGCTGGACCAGGCCTATGGCGAGGCGCCGGCGCGCTTCGTCTGGTTTGTGGCGCCGCCCGCGTTTGCGCAGCGCATGGACCTGCCGGGCCGCATCGAATCCGCCGAGGGCGTGCTGGCCGGCGCGCAGCGCCTGCTGCTGGCGCTGGCCGGCTGGCTGGCAGTGCAGCAGGCCGGCGTCACGCGCTGCGTGCTGGTGCTGGAGCATGAGCGCTACCGGCGCGGCGTGGACACCGACGGCACCGAGGTGCCGGTGGGCCTGGCCCAGCCCAGCCGCGATCCCGCGCACCTGTCGCGGCTGCTGCGCGAGAAGCTCGACAAGCTCAACTTCCACGCCCCCGTGACCGGCCTGGCGCTGCGCGTTGAGGCGATGGCCGCATGCGTGCCGCAAAGCGATGCGCTGTTCCCCGAGCCCGGCGGCACGCCGGAAGACCTGGGCCGCCTGCTCGATACGCTGATGGCGCGGCTGGGCCGCGACAACGTGCTGCAGCCGCGGCCGCTGGCCGACCACCGGCCCGAGCGCGCCAACCGCTGGTGCCCGGTCGACGAACCCGGCGGCAACAAGGCCGCCAGCCTGCCGGGCCCGCAGCCGGAGCGCCCGCTGTGGCTGCTGCCGCAACCGCTGCCGCTGCCGGTGCAGCGCCACCGGCCCTGCCACGGCGGCCCGCTGGCGCTGCTGAGCCGCCCTGAGCGCATCGAGGCCGGCTGGTGGGACGGCGCGCTGGCCACGCGCGACTACTTTATCGCCGAGCGCGCCGACGGCCTGCGCTGCTGGATCTTTCGCGAACGTCCGGGCCATGCGGCGCAGGACGAGGGCGGCGAGTACCGCTGGTTCCTGCATGGGTTGTTCGCATGAGCGCGCTGTCCTTGCCTGCCTCGCTGCCGGGTTTGCTGCCGGCGCTGCCGGATTACGTGGAGCTGCACTGCATCTCCAACTTCACCTTCCTGACCGGCGCCTCGCACCCGGGCGAGCTGATCGAGCGCGCCTTCGGCCTGGGCTACAGCGGGCTGGCGCTGACCGATGAATGCTCGGTGGCCGGCACCGCGCGCGCGCACGATGCCATCGAGACCCTGCGCAAGCGCCTGCACGACGCGGTGGCGCGCAGCGCCGCACGCGGCGAAGAGAGCGTGGATGAGCCGCTGCTGGACCATGACGAAGAGCCTGACGCCGGCGCTGACGATCCCCATGCCCACGCCAGCCGCCACCAGCGGCTGCAGGCGCTGGCCCGCGCCGCCGATGCCTTCTCGCTGCTGATCGGCAGCCGCTTCAGCCTGACCCCGGCCGATGGCTCGGAGCGCGCGCCGCTGCGGCTGGTGCTGATCGCCCAGCACCGCGAGGGCTTTGGCAACCTGAGCGAGCTGATCACGCTGGGCCGGCGGCGCGCGCAGAAGGGCACCTACCGGCTGCATCCCGAGGACCTGGCCGCGCCCGCCGCCGACGAAGCGCACCTGCGCGGCATGCCCGGCTGCGTGGCGCTGCTGCTGCCCGACTATTGCGCCGATCCTGAACTGCTGCGCGAGCAGGCCGAGTGGTGCCGCGCGGTCTTCGGCGAACGTGCCTGGATTGCGCTGGAGCAGCTGCAGGGCCATGCCGACGCGCTGCACCGCGCGCGCCTGGAAGCGGTATCGGCCCAGACCGGCGTGCCGCTGGCGGCGGCCGGCGCGGTCACCATGCACGTGCGTTCGCGCAAGCCGCTGTCCGATGTGCTGGCCGCGATCCGGCTGGGCCAGCCGCTGGCCGAATGCGGCATGGCGCTGGCGCCCAATGCCGAGCAGCACCTGCGCATGCGCCAGGTGCTGTCGCGCCTGTACCCGCGCGAGGCGCTGGCGCAGACGCTGAAGATTGCCGAGTCCTGCGATTTCTCGCTGGGGATGCTGCGCTATGAATATCCCGAGGAACTGGTGCCGGCCGGCGAGACGCCGATCTCCTACCTGCGCAAGGAGGTCACGCGCGGCAAGCATGAGCGCTTTCCCAACGGCCTGAAGCCGGAGTGGGAGAAACAGCTCGAAGAAGAACTGCAGCTGATCGAAGAAAAACATTACGAACCCTTCTTCCTGACCGTGCACGACATCGTGCGCTTTGCGCGCGGGGAGGGCATCCTGTGCCAGGGCCGCGGCTCGGCCGCCAATTCACTGGTGTGCTTCTGCCTGTATGTGACCGAGGTCAGCCCCGAGCAGGCCAACCTGCTGTTCGGCCGCTTCCTGTCGCGCGAGCGCGATGAGCCGCCCGATATCGACGTGGACTTCGAGCACCAGCGGCGCGAAGAGGTGATCCAGTACATCTACAGGAAATACGGCCGCCACCGCGCCGCGCTGGCGGCGTCGCTGATCACCTACCGCTCGCGCAGCGCATTGCGCGACGTGGGCCGCGCGCTGGGCATCGACGCCAGCGTGGTGGAGCAGGTGGTCAAGGGCCAGGCCTGGTGGGACGGCGGCCGCGGCTTTGTCGAGAAGATCGCCCGCTACGGGCTCGATCCCGAATCGCCGGCGGTGCAGCAGTGGGCCAGCCTGACCGCGCAGCTGCGCGGCTTTCCGCGCCACCTGTCGCAGCATGTGGGCGGTTTCGTGATCGCGCAGCACAAGCTGTCGCGGCTGGTGCCGATCGAGAACGCGGCCATGGCCGACCGCAGCGTGATCCAGTGGGACAAGGACGACCTGGAGTCGCTGGGCCTGCTCAAGGTCGATGTGCTGGCGCTGGGCATGCTGTCGGCGATCCGGCGCGCGCTGGAGATGATCCCCAACCCGGACCTGGCGCGCGCTGCATTGCCGACGCGGATGGAAGACATCCCCAAGGAAGACCCGGACACCTACGACATGATCTGCAAGGCCGAGACCATCGGCGTATTCCAGATCGAATCGCGCGCGCAGCAATCGATGCTGCCGCGGCTGCAGCCGCGCCAGTACTACGACCTGGTGGTGGAGGTCGCCATCGTGCGGCCCGGCCCGATCCAGGGCGGCATGGTGCATCCCTACCTGAAACGGCGCGAGGCCTTCCGCCGCACGCAGCAGCCGCCGGCCTATTTCAACAAGGTGATCGAGAATGTGCTGGGCCGCACGCTGGGTGTGCCCATCTTCCAGGAGCAGGTGATGCAGCTGGCCATCGACGCGGCTGGCTTTTCACCGGGGCAGGCCGACCAGCTGCGCCGGTCGATGGCGGCGTGGCGGCGGCGCGGCGACCTGCGCCAGCACCAGGATGCGCTGGTGCGCGCGCTGACCGGCAACGGCTACCCGGAATCCTTCGCGCTGGCGATCTGCAAGCAGATCGAGGGGTTTGGCGAGTATGGCTTCCCCGAGAGCCACGCCGCCAGCTTCGCCAAGCTGGTCTATATCAGCGCCTGGCTCAAGTGCCATCATCCGGCCGCCTTCCTGTGCGCGCTGCTGAACAGCCAGCCGATGGGATTCTATTCACCGTCGCAACTGGTGCAGGACGCCAGCCGCAATGGCGTGCAGGTGCTGCCGGTGGATGTCACCATCAGCCGCTGGGACAGCACGCTGGAGCCGGTGGAGGCCGATGTCGCCGACGCGCAGGCCCGCACCAGGCCGCAGCATCCGCGCGTGCGCCTGGGCCTGGGCCGCGTCAAGGGCATGCGCGAAGCGGCCGCGCTGCGCATCGAGGCCGCGCGCGCCCAGCGTCCGTTCGACAGCGTCGAAGACCTGGCACTGCGCGCCAGCCTGGACCGGCACGACATCGACGTGCTGGCCGCCGCCGACGCACTGGCGCCGCTGGCCGGCAACCGCCGCCAGGCCCGCTGGCAGGCCCGCGCCGCCGCCGCGCATGCCGCGCACCGCGACCTGCTGTACGAAGCGCCGCCCGCCGAAGCCGCGCTGGCGCTGCCCGCGCCCCGGCTCGGCGAAGACGTGACGGCGGACTATGCCAGCCTGGGCCTGTCGCTCAAGTCGCACCCGCTGGCGTTGCTGCGGCACAAGCTGGCGGCGATGCGCTTTGCCACCGCCAGCCAGCTCGCGCGCTGCGCCAACGGCCGCCGCGTGCGCGCCTGCGGCATCGTCACCGTGCGCCAGCGCCCATCCACCGCCAGCGGCACCATCTTCGCGACCATCGAGGACGAGACCGGCTCCGTCAACCTGATCCTGTGGCCCGACCTGGTCGAGCGCCAGCGCAAGGAGGTGCTGGGCGCCACGCTGCTGGGCGTGGTCGGCACCTGGCAGCGCCAGGGCGACGTGCGCCACCTGGTGGCCAAGGAGCTGGTGGATTTAAGTCCGATGCTGGGGCGGTTGATGGTGGGGAGCCGGGATTTTCATTGAGACGCACGGCCAGAAGCCAGGTCATGCCTGTGCGTAGAGCGGTTTACTTGCACGCCTGATTCATCGCCAGGCACCGCTTTGTTGTTCACGCAACTGTAACGAAGCGCAGGTAACGTAGCGTCCGTCCACTACCGGACACCACAGGGCGCTGCGCCCGGCCCGCGCCCCCCACACCTGGCGCTGCCGGCGCGTGCGCCAGCCAGCCTGATCGGGCTGCCCGGAATTGCCTTGTCTGCACCGTGGGCGCGCTTTGCCCGCACTCCTGAACCGCCTCGACACCACCGCCATGAAAACCCGACTGATCGCCGCGGCCTTGCTGGCCGCCACGGCGAGCCCTGCCTTCGCCCTGAACATCCTGCTGACCAACGACGATGGCCTGACCAGCAACCTGAAGGCGCTGTACGACGCCCTCAAGGGCGCAGGCCACAACGTCATCGTCAGCGTGCCCTGCACCGGCCAGAGTGGCCGCGGCGCCGGCATCGTGATGTACAGCACCACGGTCATCGTGCCCGACAACGACAAGACCCAGGTCGAGGCCGAAGGCGGCTGCCACAACGGCGCGGCGGCCACCGGCGAGCCGGCGGTGGGGCCTTTCACCAAGCCGGGCTATGCCAACGGCGATTACCACTACGCTCACGGCACGCCGGTGATGGCGACCATGTACGGGCTCGACGTGCTGGCCCCCGCGCGCTGGGGCAAGGCGCCGGACCTGGTGCTGTCCGGGCCCAACGAAGGGCAGAACGTGGGCCGCATCGTCAACAGCTCGGGCACCGTCAGCAACGCGCAGTTCGGCGCGGCGCGCGGCATTCCGTCGATCGCGCTGAGCGCCGGCACCGACTCGGTCGACAACGCCGGCCTGGCGAGCCCGGTGTCGGGCGTGGTGGCGCAACTGACCATCAAGCTCATCAACACGCTGCGTGCCAAGACCAACGGTGGTCCGCTGCTGCCGGCGGGGCTGGCGCTGAATGTCAACTTCCCGAACGCGCCGACGGCCGCCACGCCGTTCGCGTTCTCGCGGCATGGCACCTTCGACGCCTATGCGCTGAAGTTCAACGGCACCGCGCCGTACGGGCTCGGCATCGGCGCCGGCAGCGGCACGCCGACCGCCGCGCAGGCCGAGGACGAGTCCGTCGTCTACAAGACCAGGACGGCCGTCACCGCCATGCAGATCGGCTTCGACCAGCGCCCCGCCGGCCAGCAATGGCTGCGCCTGCGCCTGGGTGAACTGTTCGGCCAGTGAGGCAGGTCCCGATGAAACGCCTCATTTCCCTGTTCCCCCTGGCAGCCGTGCTGGGGCTCGCCGGTTGCGGCGGCAACGACGCGTCCGACAACACCACGCCGCCCGCCACCGCGAGCGTGTCCGTCACGGACCTCGATCCGGGCGCCTACGTTGTCAGCGTGGGCGACGCCGACAACCCGACCGTCGGCAAGTACTACGCCGGCACGGACGGCAGCCGCTACCTGGCCCTGGCCGATGCCGAAGACAAGGCCACCACCATCTACCGCCGCGACAAGAACGGCAGCTGGGTCGCCGCACCGGGCGCGGACGCCGCGGCCAGCGTCAAGCTGCTGAGCCAGGCTGCCGTGCCCTCGGCGAAGGTAGAGCCCGGCAACGTGGCTGGCGCTTACACCGCGGTGCTGCCCTCGGGTGCCAGCGCAAGCTTCACCGTCACGGCAGAAGGCAAGATCGCGCCCGGCGCGTCTGCATGCCAGCTATCGGGAACGCTCGCCACGCATGCCATGCCGAATTCGCTGAGCCTCAAGCTGTCCACGTCGGCCTGCGGCACGCTGCCGGCCAGCGCCACCGGCGTGCTGGCCATCGACACCGACTATCAGCCCGCCGCGTTCCGCCTGATGGCGGACGACGGTGGCCGCGTGGTCGACTTGTGGGCGTATCGCGACTGAGCGGCGCAGCCTGGCGCGTGAAACAGGGACGACACGATGCTTGTGAAGCGCATTGCCGCCTGCAATCGGGTGCGCATGCGCTCGCCTGGAAAAATCCGTGAGCTGCTGCGGAAACCGCGGTATTGATGCCGGAAACCGGCGTCAAAACTCGGAGAAAGGTTAATGCACAGCCCGGATTTTTCTCGAAAAGGTCGATAGCCGCCGATAGCGGTGCCACAGCGTACGCATGGGTTCCGTCAGGCAGAAGCCTTCTTTTGCGAATTGTGAATTCACGTGCCCTGACGGGCGATTTATCGTCATTGACGCAGCGCTGGAACCACATCCCAGGAACATGGCGCGACCGTAAAAGGAGATGACGATGAAGCAGGCTTTCGATGGGCGGTGGCTGGCGCGCGCCAGGCTGGCACTAGCGGCGACCGGGATGGCGGGGGTGGTTGGCGTTGCCGTCGTGGTGGCCCCAGGCACAGCGCTGGCGGCATATCCCGACAAGCCGATCCGGCTGATCGTGCCGGCGGCCGCGGGTGGTACAACGGATATCGCGTCGCGCCTGGTCGGCAAGCGCATGGGCGAGTTGCTTGGCCAGCCGGTGGTGGTGGAAAACCGCGCCGGCGGAGGCGGCATCATTGGCGCCCAGGCGCTCAGGCAGTCTGCCGCCGATGGCTACACCCTGATGATGGGCAATATCGGGCCCAATGCCATCAACTACAGCCTGTACCGGCAACTGCCCTACCGCGCCGAGGACTTTGCGCCAATTACCATGGTGGTGTCGGTACCCAATGTCCTGGTCGTCAATGCCAGCGTGCCGGCCCGAACCGTGGCCGAACTGGTCGCGCTGGCCAAGGCGCAGCCCGGCAAGTATTCCTTTGCCTCCTCGGGCACCGGCCAGTCGGTCCACCTTTCCGGCGAGCTGTTCCGCAAGCGCACCGGCACTGACCTCATCCACGTTCCTTACAAGGGTGCGGCACCGGCCGTGGCCGACCTGGTCGCGGGACAGGTCACCATGATGGTGGACAATCTCCCCAGCTCGCTGCCGCATATCCGGTCGGGCAAGCTGCGCGCGCTGGCGGTGACCAGCGCCAGCCGGGTGCCCGAGCTGCCTGATGTGCCTACCATGAAGGAAGCTGGCGTGAACGACTTCCAGGTGACGGCTTGGTTCGGCCTGGTGGCGCCGGCCGGCACGCCACGGGAGGTGATTGACCGGCTGCAGAAGACCGTCGCCGGCATCCTGGACGAGCCCGACATCAAGGCAAGGCTGGCGGAGCTAGGGGGTATCCCAGGCGGCGATACGCCCGCTCACTTCGGCACCTTCATCAACAGCGAGCGCGAGCGCTGGGCGCGCGTGGTCAAGGACACCGGCATTCCGCAGCAATGAACCAAGACCGGCCGGCCGGGGCATGCACGCCGCCGGCGCCGGACTGGGGCCGTTCTTTACGCCGACCGCGTATGGCACGGCCCTGGCTGAGGGCAAGGAAACGCGCGAGATCGATGGCAGGGGTTATGTGCTGGAGCAACCCTTGCGCGGCGATTTCGCGCTGGTCAAGGCGCATCGGGCGGATCGCTGGGGCAACCTCGACTACCGCTATGCGGGCCGCAACTTCGGGCCGGTGATGTGCACTGCAGCCCGACACACCATCGTCCAGGTCGATGAGATCGTGCCGCTGGGCACGCTGGCGCCAGAGCAGGTGATGACGCCAGGCATCTTCGATAATGCCAGCAAGGAGCCGGTCGCGTTGCTGGCGGGCGCTTCCATCTCCGACCATGCAATGTCCTTCGCGATGATGCGCGGCGGGCATCTCGACATCACCGTGCTGGGCGGCTTCCAGGTCTCCGCCACGGGCGACCTGGGCCAACTGGTCGACCGGCGGGCCCGACGCGATTCCCGCCGTGGGTGGCGCCATGGACCTGGTGGCGGGAGCGGCCAGGCTGTTCGTGATGATGGAGCATGTCACCCGCGACGGCCAACCCAAGCTCGTGGAGCGCTGCAGCTATCCCGTTACCGGCCTTGGCGTGGTGGACCGCATCTACACGGACCTGGCGGTGATCGACGTGCAGCCTGGCGGCGGGCTGCTGGTCACCGGCCTGGCCGAAGGCGTGTCACTCGAAACGGCGGCGGCACTGAGCGCGGCGCCGCTCATGCTGAAGCCGCAATGCCGGGTGTTGCGCTAGTGTCATACGCATGGATCCGGACGACCTGCGGCACGCTGCTTGCCTGCGTCACAGGGTTGCTGGCCATCGATGCCGACTACCAGCCTGCCGCGTTCCGCCTGATTGCGGACGATGCTGGCCGCATGGTCGACTTGCGGGCGTATCGCGACTGAGCGGCGCAGCCTGGCGCGCTAGTTCATCGCCAGGCTGCCCGCCAGCATTGACTGCCCGGAAGAGAACTCGCGGATGGCCTGGTTCCGCGTCGCGGTAGTGGTGGTGATGGCAGCGCCCAGGCTGGCGATTTCCTGTTGCGGCACCGCAATGCGGACGTGCTTCCGGTTGGGGCGGCCTTCGAATGACCCATGAAGGGCTCAGGATTCAATCGGTCGATGCAATCCTCTGGAGGCCGGGCGCTCGCGACCAGTTCCGTGGCAGGGGCAACGGAAAACGGTATTGTCAACGCAAACAGTTATCATCGTGCCGTGCCTTGCCGGTTTCATCCGGAACACTGAATTCACCATACACTTTGCAGGTCGATTGATGCCGATTCCGTCTTGCCACCCGGGCTTCGCGCCGTATCGTCAGTCCCTGAGCGGGCGGGGCCCATGGTAAAGGGCCGCCGCGGCGCGGGCGCGGCGCCGGCCCGGAAATCGTCGTCGCAGGCGTCATCGGCCAGAACGGAGACCGCGCAGACCGCCGAGCCAGCGCCGCCGTCGCCCACCACGTCGGCGATGCTCGCGCGCATTCACAGCATGCGGGACTCGCTGGGGCCGGCCGGGCAGCGCATTGCCGATTTCGTGACCCGGTATCCGCAGACCGTGATCCATATGTCGGTCAGCGAAGTGGCCGAGCGCACCAATGCGAGCGAGGGCAGCGTGGTCGGCTTCTGCAAGAGCCTGGGCGCGACGGGCTTCCAGCAACTGAAGATCCTGCTGGCGCAGGAACTGGTGCAGGGGGTCCAGATCATCCACGAAGACCTCGAGCCCGGCGACACCTGCCCGGCGGTCATGCGCAAGATCTTCCAGAGCAACGTCCAGACGCTGCATGACACCAGCGCCGTACTCGACGTGGCCGCGATCGAGCGCGCGGTCGCCATGCTCAGGGCGGCCGAACGCATCGAGATCTATGGCATCGGCAGCGCGGCGCCGATCGCCGAGGATGCGCAGTACCGCATGCTGCGCATCGGGCTCAACGTGAAGGCGGTGGTGGATTCGCATATCCAGGCCATCAGCGCATCGCTCGCGGGCCCCAGGGTTGCCACGCTGACCATCTCGCATTCGGGCAGCACGCACGAAACCGTGACGGCCACGCGGCTGGCGCGGGAGAGCGGTGCCAGCACCATCTGCATCACCAATTTCGGCAAGTCGCCGATCCAGGCCTTCGCCGACGTCGTGCTGTTCACGATGGCGCGCGAGACCCGCTTCCGGACCGAGGCGATGACCAGCCGCCTGGCGCAACTGGCGATCATCGATGTGCTGATCGCCTGCCTCGCGCTGACGGACTACGACCACTCCGTCGAAACGCTGCGGCGTACGTTCGACGTCCTGTCGCTCAAGCGATATTGAGCCCCAGCCGGCCCGCGCCGGCATCCTGACATTTTCCTGCTGCAGTTGTCGTCCAGCCTTGCTCCCGTCAGTGACGGGGGGTGCCGTTCCACGGCCAGAAAATGAGGATAATTCAAATGTAAAAACAATCATATTGAGCAATATTCATTTGGATGTCACATCGGCCCCCTACGCTTCGAGTCGCGTCAGTCCCTTCCCCCTGGCCCTCGAACATAAGGAGTCCTCATGAACAACCCATTGTGGTCTGGCCGCGCCGCGCTGCTCGCGGCGCTTTTGTCCCTGGCCCTCACCGCATGCGGTGGCGGCGAAGATAGCAGCAGCATCACTCCCCAGGCCGTCAAGACAACCATGCAGGCGGCAGCAGCCGAAGACGCGGCAGCGTCGAAGCAGGGCATGCACTGCGCACCCTGACACATCCGCGACCCTTCCCCCATCGTCCGCTCCTACCATTCCCCCGATCATGACCAAAATCGATCGACGCACCTTCCTCTCCGGCGCCGTCAAAAGCGCTGCCGCTGCTTCGGTTCTGTCGATGCTGCCGCCCAGCATCGCCCGCGCACTCGCCGTTCCGGCTGCGGTCAATACCGGCACGATCCAGGACGTGCAGCACGTAGTGATCCTGATGCAGGAAAACCGCGCGCTGGACCATTACTTCGGCGCCATGCGCGGCGTGCGCGGCTTTGGCGACCGCTTCCCGGTGCCGGTGCCGTCAGGCAAGCCGGTGTGGTTCGAGTCGAACGGCACGCGCGAGATCACGCCGTTCCATCTCGACAGCGCGACCGTCAACGCGCTGCGCGTCTCCGGCACGCCGCACAGCTTCATGGATGCGCAGAATGCGTGGAACCAGGGCCGTTTCGGCTTCTGGGCCAAGTACAAGAACGACCATTCGATGGGCTACTACCGTCGTGAAGACATTCCGTTCCAGTACGCGCTGGCCGAGGCCTTCACGCTTTGCGACGCCTACCACTGCAGCCACGCCGGCGGCACCGACCCGAACCGCATCACCTTCATGTCGGGCTCCAACTACAACCCCGCGATGCGCGAGGCGGGGCGCAACTGCACGCTTGACGATGCGGAGGTCAACAACCTGCGCTGCAGCGTGAGCGGCAAGCTGCCCACGCCGGGCTACACCTACAAGGGTTCCGCCTTCCAGTGGTCCACGCTGCCGGAACTGCTGCAGGCAAAGGGCGTCAGCTGGCGCATCTACCAGAACCCCAATGCCAACTGGGGCGGCCTGCTGCATGGCGGGCTCGCCTTCAAGAGCTTCCGTGAAGCGCAGCCAGGCAATCCGCTCTACGACAACGGCATGAGCAGCTGGACCATCGAGCAGCTGGCCGCGCATGTGCGGGACGACACGCTGCCGGCCGTAAGCTGGATCCTGCCGACGCCGGCGCAGTCCGAACATCCGGGCGGCCCGTCGAGCGCAACCGAAGGCGCGGACTTCATCAACACGGTGCTGACGGCGCTGACCGCCAACCCGGAGGTCTGGAGCAAGACCGTGTTCTTCATCACCTTCGATGAGAATGACGGCTTCTTCGACCATATGCCGCCGGCCGCGGTGCCGTCCTACGACGCCAATGGCGTCCTGCACGGCAAGTCGACCGTCGACGTCACCGGCGAATACTTCGACACCGCCGGCAATACGGCGCTCGACGGCACCACCACCAGCGGCGAGACCATCCGCCTGCGCCCGTACGGGTTCGGCCCGCGCGTGCCGATGTATGTGATCTCGCCGTGGACGCGCGGCGGGTGGATCAACTCGCAGGTGTTCGACCACACCTCGATGGGGCGTTTCCTGGAACAGCGCTTCGGCATCACGGTGCCCGCGATCAGCCCGTGGCACCGCGCAGTGGCCGGCGACCTGACTTCCGTCTTCGATTTCAGGACGCCGAATGACCAGGTGTTCCCGACGCTGCCGGATACCAGCAACTACAAGCAGGTGATCGCCGAGCAGCTGGCGAAACCCAAGGCGGCGGCACCGGCCGTGCCGGCGTCGCTGTTCCAGGAGACTGGCACCAAGTATTCGCGCGCGCTGCCCTATGTCCTCCATGCGAGTGCGCTGGCCGAGCCCACCATCGGCAAGCTGAAGCTGATCTTCAGCAATACGGGGGAGCAGGGCGCGGTCTTCCATGTCTACGACCGGCTCCATCTGGACCAGATTCCGCGCCGCTACACGGTCGAGCCCGGCAAGATGCTGGACGATGAATGGGATGCGCGCACCACGGACAACGGGCGCTATGACCTGGCGGTCTACGGGCCTAACGGCTTCGTGCGCATGTTCAAGGGCCAGCTGCCCGCGGACGCCATGGCCGATGCCCCTGAGGTCCGCGTCTGCTACGACCTGGACAAGGGCAGTGTCTACCTGTCTGCGCGCAACGACGGCAAGGGCGCGGTCAACGGTGGCGGCAAGCCGCTGACGCTGGTGGTGACGCCCAACGCTTATCGTAGCGACGGTCCGTGGCAACTCCATATCACGGCCGGCGCCGAGGTGGAGCACCACTGGCCGCTGCAGGAGAGCGGCAACTGGTACGACTTCACGGTCACGGAAGCCGAAAGCGGATTCGAACGGCGCTTCGCAGGTCGCCTGGAGACTGGCCAGCATGGCGTGACGGACCCGGCGATGGCAACCGGGCTGGGCTAGCGTCCGGTCGCCGCGGTCTGGCCGGAATGCGTGCCGGACCGCGGTTTTGCGAGGTGATGGCATATCGCCTCGAAGCTCCGGATCTCGATGCGGATCTGCAGCTTGCACCGCTCGACCATCGGGAAGATGCAAACGGCGCGAGACCAACTGGCTCACGCCGTTTGCTTTTCAGCGCTGCTCATCCGTTGCGCGGTCAGCAGCGCTCTTCGTCAGACCAGCGCCTGCAGGCGGTTGGCGCTCTCGTCCAGTTGCTGCTTGAGCGGCAAGAGCAGGGCGTGGAGGCCGATGCCCTGGGGGATGGTGTCGCTCTGCAGGTCCAGCAAGGTCAGGAAGGACTGAAGACCGACGCTGACACGCAGGATGTCGTCGGTGACTTCAAGGATGTGGTCCTCCAGGGGGACGGCCTTGCTGGGCGGGGGTGGGGCGGCTTTGCGTGGCGACGAGCCTGGGCGCGGTCGATTTTGGCCAGGTTCTCGGCTAGTTGGGCTTGCTTTTGGGCGAGGGTGGGCTCTTGGGGAGCCGGGGTGTTGCTTTGCATGATTACCTCCAAGTGAGTGATGGAGGCTCGCAGTCCGCTGCTAACCGGGGGGGCGAGCACAGGGCCGGGTTAGTCAGTATGACTCCCCTGGAGCAAGGAGGGCTGGCCCGCCGCGAGGAATCAAACGCTCGCACATGACCGGTCAACGAAGCTGGCCGATTGGAAACGAATTTTGACATACTGGCCAGGTATGCAGGTCAGAGGGCGACTGCAAGTTTGTCCGGAACGTTACCGAACCCGTGTTCCGGCGGAGGTCGCTTGTCGGCCAGTTCCGGCCAGTCGTCGAGTGACTATCGACTGGCCGAATCACGCGCAATCTCGGTCGTCCGATTTGACGAGGGGCGGCCCGGGCTGTTGGTCGGCGAGCGACGCAGATTCTTACACATTGCGTAGTGATCGGAACCCGGAGCGCAACTCGGCGCTGAACAGCTCTGGTTCCTCCCAAGCGGCAAAGTGACCGCCTTTCTCGACGCGGCTATAGTAGATCAGGTTTTGATAGGCTCTCTCCAACCACTGCTTCGGCGGCCGGTATACCTCGCCTGGGAAGACGGACACTGCCACTGGAATGGTGATGGGGACGTTCTTTGCCGGTGCGATACTGGTTTCCCAGTAGATGCGTCCGCTCGACGCGCCTGTGTTGGTGAGCCAGTAGAGCGTGATGTTGTCAAGGATCGCGTCGCGGCCCAGTGCGCGCTCGGGATCGCCACGCGTGAATACCCAGTCGGCCTGCTTGTCATAGATCCACGCTGCCAAGCCCACCGGAGAATCGGCAGGCCCGTAGCCAATGGTCTGCGGCCGCGTCTGCATGATGGCGGCGTAACCGAGGCCCTTGTTAAGGAAATCCCTTGCTTCGTCGAAGACCTGCTTTTCTTCGGGAGTCAGGTTCGACGGCGCGGGATCCCCGTTTTTCAAGGCCATGGCAAGCGTCGGTGGCAACGTCGTGGCACGCTCGATCCGGTTGACGTGAATACCGAGGAGCCCCTCTGGCGCCAGGCGGCCAAGCGCGTCGGAGATAATGGCGCCCCAGTCACCCCCTTGCGAAACGTAGCGCGCATATCCAAGGCGCTTCATCAGAACATCCCACGCCCGCGCAATGCGATCCGGATTCCAGCCATTGTCCGTTGGTTTCTGTGAAAAGCCGAAGCCAGGTATCGTCGGAAACACCAGATGGAACGCATCGTTTGCAGTGCCGCCGTGCGCCGTGGGATCCGTCAGCGGGCCAATGACATTGAGCAGCTCGAAGACCGACCCCGGCCAGCCGTGGGTCATGACGAGCGGCAGCGCGTTCGCATGGCGGGAGCGGACATGGATGAAATGAATGTCCAGGCCGTCGATGTTCGTCACAAACTGCGGCCAGGCATTGAGTTTTGCCTCGGCCTTGCGCCAGTCATAGCCCGTTGCCCAGTAGCGCACGAGCGCCTGAAGTTTCTCAAACTGTACGCCCTGGGATCGATCGCCGACTGTTTCCGGACCGGGCCAGCGTGTAGCGGCAAGGCGGCGGCGCAGATCGACAAGCGCCGCTTGAGGGATGTGTGCACGGAATGGGCGGATCGCATCTGACGCCACGGCACGCCCGGAATCTGCCTGCGCGGCGGTAGTCTGGAACGGGTAAAGCATGGAGAGCGCTGCCGTCGCCACGCCCCCTAATAGTAGTGTTCGGCGCGACCGATCGGTAGCCTCGTTGGACCATTGCGTGTTCATGGAAAGCCTCCTTTATTCGCCAGCGGCAGATCCAGATTGCTTGGCCGGCACCGATAAGGGCGCACCCTTTTTGACGATGTAAGTAGCCAGTTCGGACGCCTTGCCGCTGCCGACATTGCGCGCCGAATGGGGACTCCCGGCCGGGATGAACAGCGCGTCACCGGCCTTCAGCGTGACAGCCGGCCTGTCGTCGAGCTGGTATTCCAGCGTCCCTTCCAGGACATAGGCGATTTCTTCCCCGGGGTGCGAATGTTTCGGCGCGAAGGCGCCGGGATCAAAATCAACGCGTACCTGTACACCCTCACGGCCGGGCACGCTGAGTTCGCGCTGGACTAGATCGGTGCGGTGGACTCCCGGCGTTTGCGCTTGAGCCGTTGGTAGAAGCAAGCCACTACCGGCGATAAGCAGGGCCGAGGCGAAGAGTCGGGTCATTTTCATTGGCAGGTGTCCATGTCGTGATAAACGACGGATTCACGTGAAGGTTCAGCATCGGCGGCCGCGTCGGCCGGAAGCGCTACCTTGGCCGCCTGTGCCGCCTTGGCGATTGCGCCAAGGCGCCAAGGCGACAAGCCGACCAACCAGCGCCCGGAAGCTGCTCTGGATTGGTACCACCGCCGTTGCCGGCCGAGTCCGTTGGCGTCCACTAGCTCAGCGTAGCGACCTGAATGCCGCCCTAAGTTCCTGAGTGAAGATCACCGGCTGCTCCCATGCGGCGAAGTGGCCGCCTTTCTCAGCTCGGTTGTAATAGATGAGGTTGGAGTATGCCTTCTCTGTCCAGCTTCGCGGCGCCTGATATTGCTCGCCGGGGAACACGCTCACGGCCACCGGGATCTTGACCCCTTTGGTGTTAAAGAAGCCGCCCTTATATTCCCAGTAGAGACGAGACGCAGACACTCCGGTGTTGGTGAGCCAATACAGGGTAATGTTGTCGAGGATCTCGTCACGCGTCAGTTCCCCTGTAGCGCTCGTGGTCCGGTTCAGAGCCGAGGCGACCGCCGCGGCCGGCTGGCCATCACCATCATTGTGGTCAAGGAGCCAAGCGGCGAGGCCGACAGGTGAATCGGCAATGCCGTAGAGCGTCTGCGGACGCGACCCCATTATCCGGGCGTAGTCCACTTGCTTGAACGTAAGGGCTAGCTGCTCATAGGCGCGATTCTCCTCCACTGACAGACCGGCAGGCGCAGGGGCGTTGGTCTGGAGCGCCTTGTCGACATCGGCCGGAACCGTCGCGGGCATGTTGGTATGGATGGCGAGGAGTCCCGGAGGTGCCTGCAAGCCCATTTGATCGACGACAAAGGCACCCCAGTCGCCGCCCTGAGCGACGTAGTGCTTATACCCGAGACGGCGCATCAGCTCCGCCCAGGCGCGGGCCATGTGCTCGGGACCCCAGCCTGTGCTCGTGGGCTTCGCAGAAAAACCGTAGCCCGGCATCGACGGGATGACGACGTCGAACGCGTCTCCAGCCTTCCCGCCATGTGCGACCGGGTCCGTCAGCGAACCGATGAGCTTGATCTGTTCGAGCACGGAGCCGGGCCAACCATGGCTGATGATCATTGGAAGCGCATTTTGATTCTTCGAACGAACATGGATGAAGTGGATGTCCACCCCGTCGATGGTCGTGACGAATTGCGGAAGGGCATTCAGTTTCGCCTCCGCCTTTCGCCAGTCGTAATCCGTCGCCCAATATCGCGCGAGTGTCTGGATGGTTGCGAGCGGCACGCCCTGCGAAGAATCTGTGACGGTCTCCCTGTCCGGCCATTGCGTGGCGGCGATTCGGCGACGAAGCTCGTCAATGGTTTCCTGCGGCATGTGGATTTTTGGGAACGGACGGATCGAGTCGTCCTCAGCCGTTGCGCGCTGTATCGCGGAAGGCTGATCCGCAGCCGGAACGGCATGGGCGTAACTAAAGGCAGCGGCCAGAACAAGGCCGAGTACGGCCGCAGCTGACGCGAGAAAGCTGCGCCGGGTTGGCGCTGAAAATACTATAAACATGGCAATTTTCCGAATAAGACCGCTCGAGTCTGCGGCGCGCGCAGGGCGACGCGCGGTACGTCTGTAATTTGCGCCATGGTGATGGGGTCCAGGACCATCAAACAGTGGTGGCTATGGACCGCGCGCTGCATCACCGTGTAGGGCGCCTTCGCCTATATGTGCTTGGTCAGGGATGGACGGCCTCGGCATCGCTCCCGCGAACTTGTGACCGGACGTGCCGCCGCTGGTGACGATCACGTCGCGGCCGCCGCTTACGCCGGCAACGCCTCACCAGACAGCTCCCGCACGATGTACTCGGCGTACCAGGCCGGCCAGTTCTCATCGTGCTTGCCGCCGTTGCGCTTCTCATACTCGCCATGCGCAGCCGCCGCACGCCGGAGCGCGGCCGCGAGTTCGTTCGACGAGGTGAATGTCGTATCCGCATTCACGCGCCCGGGCAATCGCGCGGTGACCTCCTGCAACAGCCAGCTGTTGCCGTCCGGGTCGCTGAACGTGGCGTACGAGGAGTAGGTCTGCCGCTGCGGATGCGGGCCACTCTGAGAGGGTTCCCCGACGGTACGGTGGAACACTTCGCTCACGTCTACACCGAGAGCGACGAGTTCGGCGCGCGCTGCCTCGATGTCAGAGACGACAAGATAGAGCCCCTGTGCCGAGCCTGGCACGGCCGACGTGACTCCCATGCCGAAGTGGATCGAACACGACGAGCCTGGAGGGGTGAATTGAAGGACCCGAAACGCGTCGCCCTTGGGGAAGTCGGCGTCGAGCTTCCAGCCCAGGCCGCCGTAGAAGCGCTTGGCGCGATCCACGTCCGAAACGGGGATGACGACAACTTCGAGCTTCATGTCATTCCTGGCAATAGTCTTCACAATTGGACTCCGTTCAGAGGGATGGGATTGAATAGATGCAGCCAACGTCCTCGATGGGGCACGAGATGCGCCCCATGATCGTTCAGCAATGTGTATGGGCGCCGTCTGGTAGTCATGATCGATTTCCTTGAACGGCAGAGCCTGATATGGTCGGGCCAAAACCCGCATACGGCTTCAATGCAATGACTTGTGGGGGTTGAAGGTAGCCAGATTTCACCAAAGGCAAGGCGGAAAACCTGGTCCGGAGAGTCTCTGCATCTTCGCTCTCAGCAATGATGCATGCGCCACCATCGCCCCGCAGCCAAATCTGCCTGACTACGCTATCGACATAGAGGTGCCGGATGACCTCGGACTCGGCTTCGCGCTCTTCGCGTGTGGGTGTCTGTTGGCGAGGGGGGACGGTGAGGGAAACCAGGACAAGAAACTGCATGGTGGATTTCCTATGAGTAAATCGTTGCTGCGTACGATGATTTCGTGGCCCGATCAGGCTTTCGATAATTCGCCATCCGTCAGGCGCCAGATGTCGCGCGGATTGTCATGCTTGAGTGCTTCCGGCAAAAGCTCGTCAGGGAAGCCCTGGTAGCACACGGGCCGCAGGAATCGCTCAATCGAACTCATGCCAACCGAGGTGAAGCGGCTATCCGACGTTGCGGGAAAGGGTCCCCCGTGGATCGACGCGTATGACACTTCTTGCGGATGCGCAAACGCATTGATGACGATACGTCCCGTGCGACGCTCGAGAATGGGCAACAGGCGCGCAGCCAACGCATGATCGGCACGGTCGATTTGCATCGTCGCCGAGAGTTGGCCGCGAAATTGCCTGGCGATGGCAATCATTTGCTCAACGTCCTTCACGCGCACCAGTAGTGCCGCAGGGCCAAACACTTCCTCCGACAATGACGGCTCGTCGAGCATGCGCGAACCGTCGATTTCAAAGAGAAGCGACTGTCCGTCCCATGGGCCAAGCGGTTCGCCGCCAGCTGCAATGCGTTCCGCACCAGCGCCAAGGTGCCGATCCACATTCTTGCGATATGCCGTAGAGATTCCCGGCGTCAGCATTGTGCGGGACTGCATCGCTTCGACGCGGGCAATCATCGCCTCCTTCAGTTCGCTGTAGCCGATGCCATCGATGGCGAGGAGGATCGCAGGCTTCAGGCAGGCCTGACCCACCGTAACCAGCATCCGTTCGGTGAAGCCGTCGCCGATTTCCCTGCCACGCGCGAAAAGCGCGGCCGGCAGGACGAATGTCGGATTGACGCTTGTCATTTCAGTGAAGACCGGGATCGGATCCGGGCGCTGCTGTGCGCGCCGGAACAGTGCCATGCCGCCGCTTTCCGAGCCTGTGAAGGTCACACCCTTGATGAGCGGATGATCTACCAGCGCCTCACCAATGGCATTGCCGCCGCCACGGACCAGGGAAAAGACGCCTTCGTGCAGATCCGAGTCTTTTACGGCTTGGCGGATCACACGCCCCATCAGTTCTGACGCACCGGGATGGCCGTTGTGTGCTTTCAGGATGACGGGGCACCCCGCGGCTAGTGCCGACGCGGTGTCGCCGCCGGCGACCGAATACGAGATAGGGAAATTGCTTGCCCCAAAGATCGCGATCGGACCCAGCGCGATCTTTTGCATGCGGTGATCCATCCGCGGGCGAGGTTGACGCGCCGGTTGCGCGGGATCGATGGTCGCCTGGCGGAAGCGACCTTGACGCACGACCGTTGCAAACTGGCGAAACTGGGTTGCGGATTTCGCGGCTTCGCCTTCGAGCTGGGCGACGGGCAAGCCGGTTTCCAGCGATGCGCGCTGGGCCAGCTCCGGCGCAATGGCGTCGAGTCCATCGGCAACGCGTTCCAGGAACGCGGCGCGTACTTCTAGACTTGTGTTGTTGTAGCTGTCGAATGCGTCGTCGGCGAGCCGAGCAGCACGATCGACTTCTGCGATGTCGCCAAATGCGAAGGTGGGTTCGATCTCGAGATTCGTCGCGGGGTTCAGGGCCTTCATACTGCCCGCGGTTACGCCCACCTCCTGGGCGCCGATAAGCAGATTGCCATTGAGCGTCATGCTTGCACTCCTTGAGACGTAACGGGGAGCGCAGCAATCAGCTCGGCAGTCGCCAGGATTTCATGCGCGAAAGTCGGGCCGTTCAGATGGTGTGCGGCATGCATCATGTCCTTGGTGAAAGCGGCCGTTGCATCGCGCACGAGCGTGACGTGATAGCCCAGTTCCATGGCAAAGCGAGATGTCGATTCGATGCAGGTATTCGCCAGCAGGCCGACGACGATGACGTGCGTAATGCCTTGCTGTTTCAACTGAAAGTCGAGATCGGTGTTGGCAAAACCGCTTTGGCCCCAGTGTTCCTGGATGATGATGTCGCCGTCCTGGGGCACGAAGTCGGGGTGCCATTCGCCGCCCCACGTCCCCTTTGCGAAGGTGTGACGCTTCTGCACCAGACGTTGGGTCGGATTCGGATGATCCCAGTTGTCGTAGTCGCCGGGTTGCCAGCGACGATGCGGCACGTAGAAGATCTGGATGCCGGCTTTGCGTACTGCCGCCACCGAAGCGCGCAAGTTGTCGAGCAGTCGGACGTCGTTGGCGACGTCCTTGACCATCGGGAACAGCTTGCCGCCATCCGAGAGGAAATCGTTGTACGGGTCCACCAGCAAAAGGCCGGTTCGGTCCGGGCGATACACAGGATTAGCCATTTCGTTTCTCCTTTCAGAGGGTATGTGCGATCAAAGTCGCGTATCACGGTGGCGCCGAGTTGCTTGACTCGGTGGATGCGAGACGTCTCACGCTTCGGTTCAACGAAGTATAACTATGAAAATCATAGTGTCAAGAAATACGGGGATTTCCGGCTGATCTTCTGGAGGGCGGCAGGCTTCCGTCGCGCGCGGCGCGATCTGAAAAGCCCTGTGACTCACATCGCGTTCTGTTACTATGAAATTAATACCAACTATGAGAGATCAGTCGTGGCACGTGTGACCGAGACGGCAAATACGGTGTGCCCGGTGGCGCGCTCGTTGGATATCGTCGGCGACCGGTGGACAGTCCTGGTGCTACGGGAGCTGTACATGGGCGAAACGCGTTTCGATGAGATACAGATCCAGACGAATGCAACGCCTCAGATGCTCGCAACGCGTTTGAAGGCGCTCGAGGCGGATGGCATGGTCGAACGACAACCGTACAGAGAGAAGCCGCTGCGCTATGAGTATCGTCTGACCAAAAAGGGGTGGGCCTTCTATCCCGTCATCTACGCATTGCGGGCGTGGGGAGAAACGTGGTGCAAGGACGACAACGAAGAAGTCGCCATGCACTTTGTGCATCGTGAGTGCGGCCACGATGTGGGTCTCGCCAGTGTGTGTCCGCAATGCGGGATCGAGGTGCAGCGAGAGGACCTAGATGCGTCGCTTGGCAGCCAATTTGCGGCGGAGCGCGCAGAACGACGCGCTGTTTTCAAGACGAAATAGGTCCGGTTCGGACCGGCATCGACGAAGGCGCGCCTGGTCGCGGGGCGTCCATTCGGGCTTGAGGCGTTTCTCGAGTCGAAAGCGCTGCTTGGCGCCGTGTGATCGAACTGCGCGCCAGGTTAGCCTGCTGCGCCTGCGCTCCGGACGGGACGAAGCGATGCACACGTTGCCCGGTCCATCGGAAAGCTCCTGCGACCGCCTCAACTTCCTGACATCCTGCCCCCGAAGGGCCGGTCAGGCGAGCGGAGCGGACGTTCTTCAAGTCGAGGAAAATGACCTCAACGGGTCGGAAGCGGAAGTTCGACGCCGCGGCGGAGGTCGGCGACCGACGGACTTCCGAGTTCGGCCAGAAAGCGACGGCCGGGCTCTCAGACTGAATGGCCGAAGCTCTGCCACAGCGGACGCGTGCACTATATGGAGCTTGCCGGGCCGCCGTTAGAGTTCCTCTTTCGGTTGCTTCCAGTCCCGCCTTTCAAGTCGAGCGCATTGTCACCAAGTTAAGCGCCGCCAGTGGTCCTCCAGGAAATTGGTGCTGCCTTCCGCCCACATCGAGCGAACCGAGATCGATGCTGAAAAACCCAAGACGATCGATCAACGTGGCCACCTCGGCTTTGGCGTTCGCATCGTCACCCGATAAAAACAACACGCGGCGGCCACCTTCTGCTTGCGGATCGCCAGACACCAGCGCGGGTTGCAGGTGATTGAACGCCTTGACAACACGCGCGCCGGGCACGAGGTCTGCAAACACTGCGCTCGAAGAGCGGCCATGCAGGTCCGCGGGGCGAAACAGCGGGGCCTCAATTGGGTTGTTTGCGTCGACGACAATCCGCCCGCCAAATTCGGGCAGCCCGCTCAGTGCCAGTGGCAGCTTCGACCAGTTCACAGCCACCAGCACGATGTCCTGCGCTGCGGCTTCCTCGCGCGTGCCCGGGCGAATCGAAGGCCCGATTGCTTTCACGGCATCCCGAAGCGTTTCAGGCCCACGGCTGTTGGCCACCACTGCCTGGATGCCGTGGCGTGCCAGCGCCGTGGCGAACGCCATGCCTATCGCGCCCGCGCCGATGATGCCAATGGTCTTTCCGTAGCTTGCTTGCATGACGAACTCCTTGTTCAAGCGGTGAAGCCGCCATCGGCAACGATCTCGGCACCGGTCACGAAGGCTGCGTCCGGGCCGGCGAGGAATGCCACCACGCCGGCAATCTCATGTGGCTGCCCGTATCGGCCCAAGGCAATGCCGGGCCCTACGATCTCGCTAACCGGGCCGCCGGCGGGGTTCATATCGGTGTCGGTCGGGCCAGGGTGGACGGTGTTGACCGTGATGCCTTTCGGCCCCAGATCACGCACCAGACTGCGATTGAAGCCTGCAATTGCACCCTTGGTCAGCGTGTAGAGCGATGCCGTGGGAAACGCTGCGTAGCGCACCATCGACGAACCGATGTGGATCACGCGCCCGCCCGCCTTCATATGCCGCACCGCTTCCTGTGTGGCCACAAATACGCCGGTCACGTTCACCGCAATCATGCGCTCGTAGGTGTCGAACGGGATGTCCTCGATAGCGCCGCCCAGGCCCAGGCCAGCGTTGTTGACGAGGATATCGAGACCACCGAATGCGTCGACCGTCGCGGCCACGGCTCGGCGCACCGCGGCAGGATCGCCGGCGTCTGCGGCGAGCGCGATGGCCCGGCCGCCGGCCGCTTCGATCTCGCGTACCACCGTGGCGGCCTTATCCGGTGAGGCAGTGTAGGTCAGCGCCACGGACGCGCCGTCGGCGGCCAGGCGGCGGGCAATGGCGGCGCCGATGGAGCGCGAACCGCCAGTAACTAGGGCGATCTTGCCGACCAGGGAAAGCGTCTGTTGAGTCATTTTTAGCTCCGGTTTGGGTGAATCACAAGGTGTGAACGAAGTATGGGCGTGCGATTCCCCGGTGATTAGTCGCGAATGACTGGAATCAACTTCAAGCGATCGTGTAAGCTGAGTCGGATGGAAACCCTCGCCAACCTCGAATCCTTTGTGCGCAGTGCCGAAACCGGTAGCTTTTCGGCGGCGGGTCGCCGACTGGCCCTGACGCCCGCGGCCGTCAGCCGCAACGTGGCCATGCTCGAGCGCAATCTGGGCGTGCGACTCTTTCAGCGCTCGACACGCAAGCTGACGCTTACCGAGGCTGGCGAACGCTTCCTTGCATCCATCGGCGGCAACCTAGACGCTCTGCAAGCCGCCATCGCCGCCATGTCGAACGACCACGGCGAACCGGCTGGCGTGCTGAAAGTCAGCCTGGCCCCGTCGTTCGGCATGGCTTACGTGCTGCCGTTGCTTCCCGATTTCCTGAAGCGTTATCCGGCGATCCGCCCGGAATGGCATTTCGAGAATCGCGCGATCGATTTGATTGCCGAAGGGTTCGACGCGGCTATAGGCGGGGGCTTCGAGCTGGCGCCGGGTCTCGTGTCGCGCGCACTGGCACCGGCGCATGTCGTCGCCGTGGCGTCGCCTGCGTATCTGCGGGAACGCACGCTGCCAGCCGATCCATCCATGCTGAACGTCATGGATGGCATCGTCATGCGCTCCGGACGCACAGGGCGCACGCGCCAATGGACCATGCGCGATGCCGCCGGCAACGAGGTTGCCGCGACCATGCCCGAACGCATTGTGGTGAGCGACCCGGCCGCCATGCGTGAAGCCGCGCTACTGGGGCTCGGTGTAACATTGCTGGCTGTACCTGATGTGTTGCCATGGATTGAACGTGGCGAACTGGTGCGCTTACTGCCACGCTGGTATGCCGATGCAGGCGCCATTTCGCTGTACTACCCTACGCGCACACTGATACCAACCAAGACGCGCGTATTCATCGAATACGTTGTGGAAGCATTTCGCCAAATGCAGATGGCCGAACGCCTGGCAGGCAGCCTCGGCATTTAGCGTTGCCTGCCGAGACATGCCGCTTCGGCGTCCGCTCTGGCCTCAACTTGAGTCACTCGCCAAGCTTTAATGAAGGGTAGGAGTGGGTCGGACAGCGACCGTTACAGCAGGCGCAAACTGAATCTCCCTTCACCTGAAAGGAGATCGTCATGGATACGCGAAACTCCCCCGCCGCGCCTCACGTTCCTTGGAACAAAGGGAAGCTTACGGGTCAGAAGCCGCCCTTGAAGCTCAAGGAAATCTGGGCGATCCGCACCAGACTCCAAATGTCCTCGAAGGCGCGCGAGCTTGCGCTGTTCAACTTGGCCATCGACAGCAAGCTCCGAGCTTGCGATCTGACTCGATTGCTGGTCCAAGACATATGCAACGGCGGGCACGTGGCCGCCCGAGCCACAGTCACTCAGCAAAAGACCCATCGACCGGTGCAGTTTGAGATCACCGAGCAGACCCGTGACAGCGTTGCTGCCTGGATTCGGATACGAGGACTCCGTTCATCTGACCACCTTTTCCCAAGCCGACTTCACGCCTCTGCCCATCTTTCGACGCGGCAGTACGCCCGCCTAGTGCATCGATGGATCGCTTCGATCGGCCTCGATGATTCGGCGTACGGCACACACACGTTGCGCCGAACGAAGGCTTCGTTGATCTACCGGCGCACCAAGAACCTGCGCGCAGTACAGTTGCTGCTTGGACACACTAAGATCGAGAGCACTGTCAGATATCTTGGCATCGAGGTCGACGACGCGCTTGAGATGGCGGAGCAGACTGAAGTTTGATGACATCACGGCCGGCGAGCGGTCGCTTGCGGCCAATTGCGGTCATTGATCGTGTCGTGTTCCAGGACTCTTTTGACTCCATCAACAGACGCTCAAAGCGGTCGAAGGGCCGTTGGCCCGCGCAATAGCTATAGTGCGATAGCTCACGCGGCGCTCTTCCTTAGGCACACGGCTGTAGTTGGGCAGACTCGCATGGTCGCCGTGTTCGAGAGATGAAGCCATTGTTGCGACCGCGGAGAGTCTGATCCGGCTTGGCTTGCTCGGCCAATCAACGGAGATTACCTAGGGCAATCTACTCGGCATCAGACAGCTTTTAGCAACTCGTTGCGCTGCTCCGCCCATTTGAGAAGAGCGTCCAGAGCGGGACAGAGTGCTTGTCCCCAATCAGTCAACCGGTATTCCACCTTGGGCGGCACCTGGGCATAGAGCTTTCTTGCCACGATCCCGTCCGCCTCCAACTGGCGTAGCTGCTGCGCGAGCATCTTTTGCGAAATACCAGGGATGAGCTTCTCCAGATCAGAGAAACGCTGCACCTTGCCATCGAAAAGGTGGAACAGGATGACCAGCTTCCAGCGCCCTTCCAGCAATTTAAGCACTGCTTCGACACCAACTGCGGCCGTGTCGGGGGTGTATTCCTTTCCCATAGGTAGGTAACTTACTTTTCCGTGCGTTCTTGTTCAATAGTAAGTTTATAGCGAAAATTCCTGTATCGACACTTTGCCATCAGAGGCTCCTTGCATGGACATTTCACTACCCGATGCGGTCTCCACTTTTTTTCAGGTGAGCAATGGTGCCGCGCCTTCATCGCTGCGGCGTGCTTTTTCCGAAAAGGCCGTTGTTCACGATGAAGGCCAGACGTATCAGGGACACGAAGCAATCGAAACCTGGCTGGCGGAAGCGCAGCGCAAGTATGCCTATAGCGTAGAGCCGTTGACGTTCGTGCAAGACGACGCCCGCGTCACTGTCGTGGCTCAATATGCTGGCAACTTCCCCGGAGGTCTCGCCGACCTGAAACATGCATTCCGGCTCACGGACCACAAGATTGAATTTCTAGAGATCCGCTGATGACCACGAACCGCGAACTCACGGGCAAGCGTGTGCTGGTCACGGCTGGCACGAAGGGCGTTGGCCGCGCCGTCGTCGAACTGCTCGGCGAACTCGGCGCGCGCATCCTGACGACGGCTCGTGCCAAGCCGGACTTCATTCCCGACGCCATGTTCGTCGAAGCCGACCTCACTACGCCGGAGGGTTGCGCCACCGTAGCACAGGCCATCGAAAACCGGCTGGGTGGCGTGGACGCCATCATCCATGTCCTGGGCGGATCGTCAGCCCCGGCAGGCGGTTTTGCCGCGCTGGATGAAACCGAATGGCAGAAAGAGCTGAACCTCAATCTGTTTCCGGCCGTACGACTGGATCGGGCGTTGTTGCCGAAGATGATTGAGCAACGTGCAGGCGTCATCATCCACGTCACGTCCATCCAGAATCGTTTGCCCTTGCCGGAATCGACCACGGCTTATGCTGCCGCCAAGGCTGCACTGTCCACGTACAGCAAGAGTCTGTCGAAGGAAATCACGCCTAAGGGCGTGCGCGTCGTGCGCGTGTCGCCGGGCTGGGTGGAAACCGAAGCGGCAGTTGCGCTGGCAGAACGGCTTGCCAGCCAGGCCGGTACGGATTACGAAGGCGGCAAGCAGATCATCATGGATGCGCTGGGTGGCATCCCGCTCGGGCGGCCGTGCAAGCCGGCGGAAGTCGCCGACCTGATCGCCTTTTTGATCTCGCCGCGTGCGGCGGCGATCAGCGGGGCAGAGTACGTGATCGACGGTGGAACCATTCCCACCGCGTAAGACTGATCCATCTGGACACCGACACGATTCTGCAGTACTCATCGCCCGGGCACCCTATGCGTCCTGGTGTACCGCCGCTGGGTTGGGGCGTGCGCCCCGCGCCGCGGGAGCCGCTGCCATCCGGCTTTGACCCCTGACGGGCGAGTCGTAAGGCTGTCGGTTTCCATCGCCTTTTAAGGCGGTGATGGCGTCGAGCCCGTTGCAATATAAGAAGCGAATCCGATTGTTGCACGCGATCGCTGCTGGTTCGTAGTCACGACGGTGCGACGTCGATTGTCTTTGTTCAGCATAGATTAGGCTCGCCTGTTCGGTCTGCCATCCTCAAGTGACCTTGCGAAGGCCATTCAAAAACTTCGGGGCGCATACTCACCGCACAAACCAATGCCGCGGGACGGTCTGTGCCATAGCATCGAGGGTTCACAACGCACTTTCGGGAGAAGGAAGGCTGTCGACAGGCGCCGAAAAATCTCCCTCACGTATCGCTTTCCGTTTTGTAGGCGTTCCAGTTACAGAGTGTCGAGTCAACCGGGATGTTCCAGTGCCTGATATGTGGTCGTCAAGGGACACTGGCAAGCTGGGTGCAACAGGCTGTTTAGGGTCGACAAGAGACCTTCGTTCACCTTAGATAGCGGGACGCGTCACGCTGGGTCAGTTCCTTGTCACCGGAATCGAGGTGGTCGCGGTCTGGGCGCTGTTCGACCGCTTCGGCGACGTGCAGGGCTGGCGCATCGGCGAAGTGGCGCTGTTCTACGGGCTGGTGAACTGCATGTTCGCCATCGCCGATGCCATCGGGCGCGGTTTCGACGTGCTGGGCAGACCTTTTTGCGTACCGGCGAATTCGACTGGTTTCGTTTTTCTCCTGGCGGCCATCGGCGCATGGCGTACCGGGCTGCGCCACTACACGTCGACTGGCAGCTAGCTGGTCACGGTCTGGGCCGTTATTGAGCTTCAGCCTTCGCGGTGGCGCAGATTGACGACCGCGAGAGGGACTCCGCTGACATCTGACGGCCGGCGAACACCATGTCTGTGTGGCCGCCTTCGACCATGCACGTATTTGTCTGGAAGCGAACAGAGCATGCCCGACGAGGGCTAGTAGCGTAGGGATCGGCGGGTGGGCTGCATGGCAAGCCCTGTCGCCGATGACGCGACGAGGCAAGGCTCAGGGCAGTTGCCTGCGTCATAAAGCGGGGCGGCGTCTGCCGTGGGCGCTACCGCTTCTGCGCAGCCATGGCGCGCTGGGGATGCCGTGTCAAATTTCTATGATCTTTCGGGGAAGGCAGCGCTGGTGACCGGCGGTGCAAAGGGGCTCGGCCGGGCGCCTGGGCGATCCGGCCGAGGCTGCGCACCTGGTAGCGTGGCTATGTTCGGACGCCAGCCGCTTTAATGCAGGCGCTGTCTTTGACATGTCCGGTGGGCGAGCGCGATTTTAAGGAAGTGCGGATCTTCGGTTGGCATGCCGTGAGATCGATTCGATAATCCGCTCCGACCCGGGCGTCTACGGCTTGATCTTCCGCGAATCGCAGCACGCGACACAGACGGCATTCGAGCCAAGCTTCGGGGCGTGAACGGCTGCCGTCTTGCCCGGCTATGGGCATTCGGCGGGCGGCCTGACATAGTAGTTCCCCCGCAAAAACTGGGACCGCTGATTGGCGGTTCGCCAATCTCCATGGTTGGCATTGCGCTGCGCCGGGCTGATAATCACGACAGTGGTCTTGGGAGGATGCATAACGACGAGGGCTGAGGAGGGGGGCAGCCAGGTCCTGGCTGGATGCGGCGTTTGCTGGCGCGTACCAGCGCGCCTGGGCCGCCCTTCAGGATCCGTCGCCATTGCTACCTGCCGCATCGCAACGACATATTGCCCGGATTCCGCTGCTGCGCCTGACTGGCACCCGCCGGCGGTCTTCCTGTCCCAGTTCTCCAGGAGCTAGCCATGAATGATCCACAGAAATCCCCGTTGACCATTGCCGAAGCTTGGCAGGCGCCGCCGGACCGCACCAGCGTGACTGACGACGCCCGCGTCGAAGACATCATTCCGCTGCCTCCGCCTGAACACCTGATCCGTTTCTTCCCGATCCGGGGCACGCCGGTCGAATCCCTGGTCACCCAGACGCGCCAGCGCATCTCGCGCATTCTGCACGGCAAGGATGACCGGCTGCTTGTGATCATGGGACCTTGCTCGATCCACGACCCGCAGGCGGCACTCGAGTACGCACGGCGGCTGATGGAGCAGCGCCAGCGCCACGCCGGGTCGCTGGAGATCGTGATGCGTGTGTACTTCGAGAAGCCGCGTACCACGGTGGGCTGGAAAGGGCTGATCAACGACCCCTACCTGGACGAAAGCTATCGCATCGACGAAGGCCTGCGCATCGCGCGCAGCCTGCTGGTCGATATCAATCGCCTCGGGTTGCCGGCGGCCGGTGAGTTCCTGGACGTGATCTCGCCCCAGTACATAGGCGACCTGATCTGCTGGGGCGCGATCGGCGCACGCACCACCGAGAGCCAGGTGCACCGCGAGCTGGCTTCGGGCGTTTCAGCGCCGATTGGCTTCAAGAATGGCACTGACGGCAACATCAGGATTGCCATCGATGCTATCCAGGCCGCATCGCGTCCGCATCACTTCCTGGGCGTGCACAAGAACGGGCAGGTGGCGACGGTGCATACCAAGGGCAACCCGGACTGCCACGTCATTCTCCGTGGCGGCAAGGCCCCGAACTACGATGCGGATTCCGTGGCGGCCGCCTGCAGGGAACTGGAAGCGGCCGGGCTCGGCAACTCGCTGATGGTGGATTGCAGCCACGCCAACAGCAGCAAGCAACACCTGCGGCAGGTCGATGTCGCGCGGGACGTGGCGCAACAGATCAACGGTGGCAGTGGCTCCATTTTCGGGGTGATGGTCGAAAGCCATCTGTTCCCCGGCGCACAGAAGTTCACCCCGGGCCAGCACAGTCCGTCCGCGTTGACATACGGGCAGAGCATCACCGACGCCTGCATCGGGTGGGACGACTCGGTGGCAGTGCTGGACATGCTTGGCGAGGCGGTCAGTGTGCGCCGTGGGCGGGATTCGCAGCCGTAGGCGTTCCGCATCTACGTCCCCAAGGAGCCGGTGAGGCAATGCGACTGGACCTCACCTCTCCCTGACATTGGTGAAATAGACAAAAGCTCTTTGCATACCGGAATGATCTCTTTTGACGTCGCACAATATCGTCTTGATTTTCAGGCTGTCGCCGTTGTGGTACGCGGAGATTATGTACTGCTCCATCGCGGCGAGAACGGTGGCTCCGGGAGCCTTCCGGACCTGTTGCAACGCCTCTAGCTGGCCCATCCTGCGTCGCATGTGCCTTCGACCAGATTAAGGTCCAATCGATGGCAGGCGTGGGCCAAGCTGCGCCGGCAGCCAAGACATAAGCCGCCGGGCAACAACCTCAATCCAGCGTAATCTTCCCCGCCTTCACAATCTCCGCATAGCGCGTGGTATCACGCTCGATCAGCTTGCGGAACTCTTCAGGCGTACCGCCCACCGGCACAAAACCGAGGTCGGTCAGCTTCTTCGCGACCTCCGGGCTGCGCGTGGCCGCGGCGATTTCCCTGGCCATGCGGGCCACGACCGGTTGCGGCGTGCCGGCAGGCGCCATCAGCCCGGTCCAGGAGCTCATCACGAAGCCGGGGAAACCTGCTTCCTCCATGGTCGGGATGTTGGGCTCGCCCGGCCAGCGCTTGGCGGAGGCCACGGCCAGCACATTGATCTTGCCCGATTTCACATGCGGCATCGGCACCAGCAGCGGGTCGAAGGCGACCGAGACTTCGCCGGACACCAGCGCGGGCAGGATCGGCGCACTGCCGTTGTACGGCACATGGGTCAGCTTGAGCTTCGACTCCATCGCCAGGCGCTCGCCCGTCAGGTGCGCGGAGCTGCCGACGCCGCTGGAACCGAAGGTCAGCATGTCGGGGTGCTTCTTGCCGTAGTCGACCAGTTCGGCGACGGTCTTGACCGGCAGCTTCTTGCTGGAGAACAGGAACAGCGGCAGCTCGGCCATTTCCGCCACCGGCACCAGATCCGTGGGCTTGTAGCTGAGCTTGGAATACAGCGACATGTTCGCGCTGTAGGCGGCCAGCACCGACACGAAGGTGTAGCCATCCGGCGCCGAGCGCGCGGCCACGCCGACGCCCAGGGTGCTGTTGGCGCCAGGCTTGTTCTCGATGATGATCGGCTGGCCCAGCCGTTGCGAGACTCTTTCGAACACGACGCGCGAGACGGTGTCGGTGGAACCGCCCGGCGTGTAAGGCACGATCACCTTGATCGGCTTGGCCGGCCACGCTTCGGCGGCGAGGGCAGTGGGGGCGGTGTGGGCGGCGGCCAGGCCGGCAATGGCCATGGCGGCGAAACGCGCGCTGCGCGCCACGCGATGCTTGATGCTGGACTTCAACTACATCTCCTTCTTTGGCTTCTTCGACTATCCCCTGGCGGGATGCTGCGGCCGGATATTCCGGCCGGCGCAATTATGCGGGACGCAGTTTCGAAGAACCGTGGCGGTACCGTCCAAATCGCGGGCGCGGGCCATCCACTGTGCGATAGCCGCACTGGGCGGACGGCTATCGGCGTCAGAATTCGTAGTTGATCGACAGGTCGAAGACCCCGTTGGTCGACTTGCGCGTGATCGGGCTGTCCGCCGCATCGCCAGCCAGCTGCGAGATCGCGATGTCGCTGGTGGCGAACCAGTGCTTGTTGAAATACCACACCGCGCTGACGCCGAAGCCGTAGGACTTGATGCCGCCGCGCGCATGGTAGGCGGGCCGTCCGGCGCGGGCCTGCGAGTCGCTGACGCCGTACCAGGCGTTCATGTAGCGCGAGTCGGCCAGGGTCACGGTGGGGCCGGCAAACCAGAAGAATTTCTCGGAGCTGCCCGGCAGCGGCATATAGGCGCCGATATCGCCGACCCAGCCGTCGCTGCCGCCCAGGCTGCGGCGCGCGTCGATGCGCAGCACCAGCGGGAATTCCTTCGAGACCGCGTATTCAGCGAACAGCTTGCCTTCCGGCGCCGGGTTGATATTGCCCATGCCGTCCAGGTGCGGCGAGTCCTCCTTTGCGCGCCGCCCAAGGTTGTAGGACAGCGCGATCCCCGCGCGCCAGTTCTTGCCCAGCAGCAGGTTCACGCCCAGCCCTTCGCCGATCGAGGCAAAGGCCAGGTCGCGGTAGCGGATATCGATGCTGGGCCCGCCGATGAGGATGTATTCCGACGAGCCGTCGTAGCGCGGCCGCACCATGGCCGCGGCGCCGAGCCGGACTTGCCAGTCGGGGATGGTGTCTTCAAACAGCTTCTGTAGCGGGATGCCGGCGGAGAACTGCCATTCCGCCAGCGGTGCCGGGGTCTGGGCGCTGGCCAGGGCCGGGGCCAGGACGGCGCCGGCGGCCAGCAGCAGGGCAATGCACGAGAACGGACGCTTGGGGTAGAGCTCGGTCACGGCAGCCTCCACGCCCGCCAGGCGGGCAGTCAGGTTGCGGGCACGAAGCCCGTGGGCGACATCTTTCCATTGGATGGCGGCCAGCGCAACCACCCTGGGCCTGGGCGGGCCTCAGTCCAGCAGCTTGTCCAGCGTAATCGGCAGGTCCCGTACGCGCCGGCCGGTGGCATGGTATACGGCATTGGCGATGGCCGCGGCCACGCCGACGATGCCGATCTCGCCGATGCCCTTGGTGCCCAGCGCGTTGATATGCGGATCGTCCTCGTCCACCACCGTCACGTCGATGGTGCCGACGTCGGCATTGACCGGCACGTGGTACTCGGCCAGGTTGGCATTGGCAACGCGCCCGGTGACGGGATCCAGCTCGGTTTTCTCATGCAGCGCCATGCCGATGCCCCAGATAATGCCGCCCTTGAGCTGGCTGTGCGCGGTCTTGCGGTTCAGCAGCCGGCCCACGCCATAGCTGGCGACGATGCGGTGGACGCGGATCTCGCCCAGGTCGGGATCGACGTGGACCTCTGCAAAGACCGCGCCAAACGCGTGCATTGCGTATTGCTTCCGCTCCTTGCCGGGCCTGGCGCTGGCCCGCGCTTCAATCGCGTGGCCACCTGCGCGGGTGATCGGCGCGGACACGGGTTCGCGCTGCGTCGGATCGGAGCGGCGTTGCAGCCAGCCGTCGCTGATCTCCACGTCTTTCGCCGGCACGCCCGACAACGGCGAAGCCGGGTCCGCCACGGCTTGCCGGATCAGTTGCCGGCGCGCGGCCGCGGCGGCTTGCTGCACGGCAGGCGCGACGCTGGCGACCGACTGCGAGCCCCCCGACACCGGGGCCTCGGGGAAGGCCGTGTCGCCCAGTTCAAAGCGCACGCGCCCGGGCGGCAGCCCCAGTGCGTCGGCGGCGACCTGCGTCATGACCGTATAGGTGCCCGTGCCGAGGTCTTGCGAGCCGGAGCGTACCAGCGCGGTGCCGTCCGGCAGCAGGCGTACCATGGCGCTGGCGCCCGAACGGTAGGTGGGATAGGTCGCGGTGGCCATGCCCTGGCCCACCAGCTTGCCGTCGGCGTGCATCGAACGCGGCTCGGGGTTGCGGCGCGCCCAGTCGAAGCGCTCGGCGGCCTCTCGATAACATTCACGCAGCGATTTGCTGGAGAACGGCAGGTGCGTCTCAGGGTCGATATCGGCGTGGTTGCGCAGGCGCAGCGCGACCGGGTCGATGCCGAGCTGTTCCGCCAGCTCGTCCAGCGCGCATTCCAGCGCAAAGCTGCCAGTGGCTTCGCCCGGCGCCCGCATGAAAGTGGGGGTGCCGATGTTCAGCCTGACCAGCCGCTGGCTGGTCTGCTGGTTGGGGCAGGCATAGAGCCTGCGCGTGATCAGCGCCGCGGATTCAAGCCAGTCTTCGATCATCGAGGTGCAGGTGGCCACGTCGTGGCGGATCGCGCTCAGCGCGCCGTCCTGTGCCGCGGCAGCGACCAGGTGCTGCTCGGTCAGGGGCCGCGTGCCCACGGTGCCGAACATCTGCGTCCGGTCCACGACCAGCTTCACCGGGCAGCCCGCCTGCCGCGCCGCCATCGCGGCCAGCATCACGTGCGACCAAACCGAGCCCTTGCCGCCGAAACCGCCGCCCACGTATGGGCAGATCACGCGAACTTTCTCCATGGGAATGCCGAACGTGGCCGATGCGACCTTGCGCACGCCGGTGACGTATTGCGTCGCGTCGTACAGCGTCAACTCGCCGCCGTCCCAGGCGGCGATGGTGGCGTGCGGCTCCATCGGGTTATGGTTTTCCATCGGCGTGGTGTAGACCGCGTCGACCACCGCGGCGGCGCTGCGCAGGCCGGCGTCAATATCGCCGCGGCGGCTGTCGGCCGATCCGGCCTCGTCGGGTTTGCATCCCTGCGCGCGGGCCTGCGCAAAGTCAAGCACGGCATCGGCGCGCCGGTATTGCACCGGCAGGCAGCGGGCGGCGTCGCGCGCTTGCTCCAGGGTGTCGGCCACGACCACGGCGACGGGCTGGTTGTTGTAGTGGATGGCGGTGTCCTGCAGCAGGTTCATGACGTGCCCGGCCGTGGCAATGTCCGCGGCGGCCTTGCCGCCCTTGGGCAGGTGCGGTGTATTGAAGGGTGTCATCACCAGCCGCACGCCCGGCATGCGCTCACAGGCGGCGGTGTCCATCGCCGTGATCTCGCCGCAGGGGATGGTGCTGGTCACCATCACCGCATGGGCCAGGCCCGGCAGCGGATGGTCGGCGGTATAGCGGGCGCGGCCGGTGACCTTCGGGATGCCATCGACGCGGTCGAGGGGGGCGCCGGTCACGCTCATGCCGAGGCTCCTTGCGGCCGGCTGGCGACCTGCAGCGCGCGCAGCACGGCACGTTGCGCCAGTCCCACCTTGAAAGCGTTGTGGGCATAGGGATGCGCGCCATCGAGCAGCAGCCGCGCGGCTTCGGCGGCGCTGTGCGCGCTCAGCGGGCGGCCCGCCAGGGCCTGCTCCGCCGCCGGGACGCGCCAGGGCTTGTGCGCCACGCCGCCCAGCGCCAGCCGGGCGCTGCGCACGGTGTTGCTGTCGATTTCCAGCGCCGCGGCCACCGAGACCAGCGCAAAGGCAAAGCTGGCGCGGTCGCGCACCTTCAGGTAGTGGGCATGGGCGGCATAGGGCGAAGGCGGCAGGTCGATGGCGACGATCAGCTCGCCCGGCGCCAGCATGGTGTCGCACTGCGGCATGTCGCCAGGCAGCCGGTGGAAGTCGCCGATGGGGATGCGGCGCTCGCCGGTGGTGGCGTGTACCACGACCACGGCTTCCAACGCGGCCAGTGCCACGCACATATCGGACGGATGCACGGCGATGCATTGCTCGCTCGCGCCCAGGATGGCGTGGATGCGGTTGATGCCATCGCGCGCGCCGCAGCCGGAGCCGGGCTTGCGCTTGTTGCAGGCGGGGAAGCCGGGATCGTAGAAGTAGTGGCAACGCGTGCGCTGCAGCAGGTTGCCGCCCATCGTGGCCATATTGCGCAGTTGCCCGCTGGCGCCCGCCAGCAGCGGATAGCGTTCGCGCACCAGCGGGTGGTTGGCCGCATCGGTGTTGCTGGCCATCGCGCCGATGCGCAGGCCGCAGTCGGGCAGCGCTGCCACCTGGGCCAGCGGCAGCCGGCTGACGTCTACCAGTAGCCGTGGCGCTTCCACGCCGGCCTTGACCAGGTCGAGCAGGTTGGTGCCACCGGCGACGTAGCGCGCGCCCGGCTGGCTGCCCAGGCGCATGGCGTCGTCGACGGACTCGGGCCGTTCATAGGAAAAAGGATTCATGCCCGGCCCTCAGCGGCTGCCGTGCTGGCTGCAGACCTCGCGGACCGCGGCAACGATATTGGGGTAGGCGCCGCAGCGGCACAGGTTGCCGCTCATGCGCTCGCGGATCTCATCGTCGCTGAGCGGCAGGGCTGCCGGGCGCAGCGGGTGGACCGAACTTGCCTCACCGGCCTGCGCCTCGGCCAGCATGCCCACCGCCGAGCAGATCTGGCCCGGCGTGCAGAAGCCGCACTGCAGCGCGTCGTGCGCGATGAAGGCGGCCTGCATCGGATGCAGCGTGTCGCCGCTGGCAAGGCCTTCGATGGTGGTGATCTGGCGGCCTTCCTGCATCACCGCCAGCGTCAGGCAGGCGTTGATGCGCCGCCCGTCGACCAGCACCGTGCAGGCGCCGCACTGGCCGCGGTCGCAGCCCTTCTTGGTGCCGGTCAGGTGGATCACTTCGCGCAGCGCGTCAAGCAGCGTGCAGCGGGGCTCCAGCTGCAGCGTGCAGGGCTTGCCGTTGATGTGCAGCGTGACAGGGCGGGCGGCGGCGCCGGGGGGCAGGGCGGTGCTGCACTGGGCGGGGGCCTTGTCTTCGGACATTTGCGGGCCTTCTGTGGGAACTCTGGCACGGTTGGGGACGGTGCCTGGGATGCAGGAAGGCTGCAAGTTCAGTGCCGGGGATGGCCGTGGCGATGGGCCTGAGGAAAGCCAGGGGAAGCCATGGCTGGAAAGTCAAAACTCCACGGCGTTTGTAGAAATTACGCTGGCGCGTCCCATGCGCCGCAAAATAAAAAACGGCGCCCGAAGGCGCCGCCTGGTGATGCCGTCTGCCGTCAGGTTCAGCCCTTCAGCACACTCCCGATAGCCTTGGCCACGATCCCCACATTGCGCTCGTTCAGCCCGGCCACGCACATGCGGCCCGAGCGCAGCAGGTACACGCCATGCTGCTCGCGCAGGCGCTCGGCCTGGTCGGCGGTGAGGCCGGTGTAGGTGAACATGCCGCGCTGGGTCAGGTAGCGCGACAGGGCCTCGCCGCTGACATGGTCGCGCAGGTTGTGGTGGATCGCCTCGCGCATGCGCGCGATGCGGCCGCACATCTGGGCCAGTTCTTCTTCCCACAGCTGGCGCAGCTCGGGCGTGGTCAGCACCTTGGACACCACGCGCGCGCCGTGCGTGGGCGGGTTGCTGTAGTTGGCGCGCACCGCGCCGGTCAGCTGGCCCAGCACGTTGGCGGCTTCGCCGGCGGTGTTGCAGAACACGCTCAGGCCGCCGCAGCGCTCGCCGTACAGCGAGAAGTTCTTCGAGAACGAGTTGGCCACCAGGCAGGGCACGTCCTGCGCCACCAGCTCGCGGATGGCGAAGGCGTCGTCGTCCAGGCCGGCGCCGAAGCCCTGGTAGGCCATGTCGACGAACGGCAGCAGCTGGTTGGCCTTGAGCAGCGCGATCAGCTGGCGCCACTGGTCCTGGTTCAGGTCCACGCCGGTCGGGTTGTGGCAGCAGGCGTGCAGCAGCACGATGCTGCCCGCGGGGATGGTACGCAGCGCGTCCATCATTGCGTCGAACTTCAGGCCGCCGGTGGCGTCGTCATAGTACGGGTAGGTATTGACGGTGAAGCCGGCGCGCTCGAACACCACGCGGTGGTTTTCCCAGCTGGGATCGCTGATCCACACCTGCGCCTGCGGGTAGTAGCGCTTGAGGAAATCGGCGCCCACGCGCAGCGCGCCCGAGCCGCCCAGCGTCTGCAGCGTGGCGATGCGGCCGGCGGCGCGCGCCGGCGAGTCTTCGCCAAAGACCAGCGCCTGCACCGCGTTGCGGTAGGCCACCAGGCCCGACATCGGCAGGTAGGGGCGCGGACCCATGTCGGCCAGCAGCGCGGCTTCGGCCTTGGCCACGGCCTGCATCACCGGCAGGCGGCCCTCGTCGTCAAAGTAGATGCCGATGCTCAGGTTGACCTTGTCGGTACGCGGGTCGCGCTGGAAGTCCTCGTTGAGCGAGAGGATCGGATCGCCGGGAAATGCCTCGATGTGTGCAAACATGGGATGCGATGGAATTGGGTCGGGGGGCAGCTGCCGCGGCGCAGGGGGCGTCGCGCAGACTGGATTCTAACCGGCGGCGCCCGCAGCCTGCAGGCGCCGCCTTGCCGCTTCAGCGCAGTTGCTGGGCGGCGATGCCGCTTTGCAGCGCGGCGGCCGCGTTCTTCTGGCGCACCAGGTAGCTCACGCCGAGCACCACCAGCCACACCGGGATCAGGTAGACCGAGAGGCGCAGGCCAGGCGTCAGGTACATCACCACCAGGATGCCGGCCAGGAACACCAGGCACAGGTAGTTGGTGAGCGGATAGCCCCAGCTCTGGAACTTCGTGGCCTGGCCGGCGCGGCGCTTGTCGGCGCGGAACTTCAGGTGGATCAGGCTGATCATCGCCCAGTTGATGATGAGCGCGGACACCACCAGGCCCATCAGCATCTCAAAGGCCTTGCCGGGCATGAAGTAGTTGATCACCACGCAGGCCGCGGTGGCCACGGCCGAGAACGCCAGTGCCGTCAGCGGAATGCCGCGCTGGTTGACCTTGAGCAGCGCCTTGGGAGCGTTGCCTTGCTGGGCCAGGCCGTACAGCATGCGGCTGTTGCAGTACACGCCGCTGTTGTAGACCGACAGCGCCGCGGTCAGCACCACCACGTTCAGCACGTTCGCCACCCAGTTGCTGTTCAGCGCGTGGAAGATCAGCACGAACGGGCTGCCGCCGGTGACCACGTTCTCCCACGGGTACAGCGACAGCAGCACCGCCAGCGCGCCCACGTAGAAGATCAGGATGCGGTAGATCACCTGGTTGGTGGCCTTGGGGATGGTCTTCTCGGGAGAATCCGCCTCGGCCGCGGTGATGCCCACCAGCTCCAGCCCGCCGAACGAGAACATGATCACGGCCATGGCCATCACCAGGCCGCCCATGCCGTTGGGGAAGAAGCCGCCGTGCTGCCACAGGTTGGCCACGCTCGCTTGCGGGCCGGCGTTGCCGGACAGCAGCAGGTAGCCGCCGAAGCCGATCATGCCGATGATGGCCGCGACCTTGATGATCGAGAACCAGAACTCCATCTCGCCGAAGGACTTCACGCTCGACAGGTTGATCAGGTTGATGATCACGAAGAAGGCCAGCGCCGAGACCCAGGTCGGGATCTCGGGCCACCAGTACTGCACGTAGATGCCAACGGCCGAAAGCTCGGCCATGCTCACCAGGATGTACAGCACCCAGTAGTTCCAGCCCGACAGGAAGCCGGCGAAGTGGCCGCAGTATTTGTCGGCGAAGTAGCTGAACGAGCCGGCGACGGGCTCGTCCACCACCATCTCGCCCAGCTGGCGCATGATGAAGAACGCCACGATGCCGGCGATCGCGTAGCCCAGCAGGACCGAGGGCCCCGCCATCTTGATGGTCTGGGCGATGCCCAGGAAAAGGCCGGTGCCGATGGCGCCACCCAGCGCGATCAGCTGGATATGCCGGTTCTTCAGGCCGCGCTTGAGCGTGCCGTCATTGCTGCTTGCATGCATTCAGTTGTTTCCTCTACCCATTCTCATGGAATGCGGGCCCGCGTTTCTGGCTTGTATCGAGTCGAACGCTTGGGCCTGGGGGACGTCACCACCCGCGCGGCAGGGTGACTGCCGCGAAGGTGGTGTGCGCGTTTCCGGACCCGGCTGTGCCCGTCAAGGGCTGCCGGTCAGGGAAAGCCGATGCCGGTCAGGCCTCGACCTTGAGCGTGCCGCGTTCGATCTGGTCGCGTTCCAGCGACTCGAACAGGGCCTTGAAGTTGCCTTCGCCAAAGCCTTCGTCGCCGCGGCGCTGGATGAACTCGAAGAACACCGGGCCGAGCGCGGTCTTGGAGAAGATCTGCAGCAGCAGGCGGGGCTTGCCGCCTTCGGTGGTGCCGTCCAGCAGGATGCCGCGCGACTTCAGTTGCTCCACAGGCTGGCCGTGGCCGGGCAGGCGCGTGTCCAGTGCTTCGTAGTAGTAGTCGTTCGGCGCGGTCATCAGCGGCACGCCTGCCAGTTGCAGGCGGTCGATGACCTCGATCAGGTTGTCGGTCAGGAAGGCGATGTGCTGGATGCCCTCGCCGTTGAAGGCCATCAGGAACTCTTCGATCTGGCCGGCGCCCTTGGACGATTCCTCGTTCAGCGGGATGCGGATTTTACCATCCGGCGCGGTCATGGCCTTGGAGGTCAGGCCGGTGTATTCGCCCTGGATGTCGAAGTAGCGGATTTCGCGGAAGTTGAACAGCTTTTCATAGAAGTTGGCCCAGTAAGCCATGCGGCCACGGTAGACGTTGTGGGTCAGGTGGTCGATCAGCTTGAGGCCGTGGCCGACCGGGTGGCGGTCGACGCCTTCGATGAACTCGAAGTCGATGTCATAGATCGACTTGCCTTCCTCGAAGCGGTCGATCAGGTACAGCGGCGCGCCGCCGATGCCCTTGATCGCGGGCAGGCGCAGCTCCATCGGGCCGGTCGGGATCTCGACCGGCTGCGCGCCCAGTTCCAGCGCGCGGGCGTATGCCTTGTGCGAATCCTTGACGCGGAAAGCCATGCCGCAGGCGCTCGGGCCGTGCTCGGCGGCAAAGTAGGCGGCGTGGCTGTGCGGCTCGCGGTTGACGATGAAGTTCACTTCGCCCTGACGGTACAGCACCACGTCCTTGGAGCGGTGCTTTGCCACCAGCGTGAAGCCCATCTGCTCGAACAGCGGCTCAAGCACGTTGGGGGTGGGCGAGGCGAATTCCACGAATTCGAAGCCCATCAGCTGCATCGGGTTGTCAAACAGGTCGGCCATGGCTTTCTCACTAAAGGGGCGGGAAATAATATTGTGGCGGCGGCACTTGGCAACGAGGTCGCACCGGTGTCAGTCGGCTCGGCGGAAACCTGTTGCAGGACAGGCCTGTAGTGCGCTTGCTTGGGATGCAGTGTATATTCCGGACGGCAAAATTGGATTTCGTAAAACAGGCAGGGAAACCCTAGATTATGAAATCTGATTGCGTGAATCTCTGATGTGAGGAAATCAAAGTGCAATCGATCGAGCTGGACCGTACCGATCGCCGCTTGCTGGGGGTGTTGCAGGAGCAGGGGCGGGCCTCCAACCTGGAACTGGCAGAGGCCATCGCGCTGTCGCCGGCGCAGACTTTGCGGCGCCACCGCCGCCTGGAAGAGGCCGGGCTGGTCAAACGCTATGAGGCGCGGCTGGACGCGGCGGCGCTGGGCTTTGGCGTGGTGGCCTTTATCCATGTGACGATGGAGCGCGGGCATATCCGCGACCTGTCCAACTTCAAGCGCCTGGTGGCGGAACTGGCGCAGATCCAGGAATGCTTCTCGGTGACCGGGGATATCGACTACGTGCTCAAGGTGGTCGCCAAGGACCTGAAATCGCTGTCTGACTTCCTGCTCGATACGCTGATGCGTATCCCGGGTGTCAGCGGCGTGAAGTCCAGCGTGTGCCTGGACGAGATCAAGTGCACCAGCGCGGTGCCGCTGGAGGCCTGAGCGGGCTTAGTCTTCCGGCTGGTCGAGGCGGTCGCACTGCACGTTCATTGCCCGGCACACCGCACACCATGACGGCCGCGAGCCGGGCTTGACGCCGCAGTGGGCGGCCTCGTCATGCGTGCCGGCCTGGCTGTCGGGCGCGCTGACCCGCACTGGCACGGCTATCTCGCGCACCCGGTGGCCACTGGCGCAGGCTTTTGCCACCGCCGCATCCAGCGCCTGCAGGCCAACCGGCTTGACGATCACGGCATTCATGCCCGCCGCCAGCGCCGCGGCATGGTCCACCGCGACGGCGCTTGCTGTGCAGCCGATCACCGGCACGCTGCCGTGCGCATCCTTGCGTGCGCGTACCGCCCGTGCGAATGCCATGCCGTCCATGACCGGCATGGCGCAGTCGCACAAGATCACGTCGAAGCTGGCCCGGTCCAGCATGGCCAGCCCTTCGCGGCCGTCACAGGCGGTGCTCACGCGGTGGCCCAGGTGTTCCAGCTGGCGCTGCAGCAGCAGCCGGTTGGGCGCGTGGTCGTCGATCACCAGGACGCTGACCCGGCGCCGTGCGCAGCCCGCCACGGGCGGCGGCACCGGCTCGGGCAGTTCCGTGGCGACGGCAAGCGTCAGCGGCAGCGTCACCATGACGCGCGTGCCCTGGCCCGGCTGGCTGGACAGCGAGATCTGGCCTCCCATCGCGCTGGCCAGGCGCTGGCAGATTGCGAGCCCCAGCCCGGTGCCGCCGGCATGGGGGCGGGTGCGGTCATGCAGCTGTTCGAAGGGTTCAAACATCCGCGCCTGGGCGCCGGCGGGAATGCCGATGCCGGTGTCGGAGACGGTCAGCATGACCTGCTGCACGCCGTCGAGAGGCGCCAGCGCGTCAAGCCTGACATGGATCGTGCCGCTGTCGGTGAAGCGCACCGCGTTGGACACCAGGTTGGCCAGGATCTGACGGAAACGCAGCGCATCGACCTGGTGCAGCGGCGCGACGGCGGCGCCGATGCCGCTGGTCAGCGGCAGGCCCTTCTGCGCGGCCACCGGTCCGAAGATCAGCAGCGTGTCCCTGACCAGGCCGGGCAGCGAAGCGGGTGCCGGGTGGATGCTGAACTTGCCGGCCTCCATCTTGGACAGGTCCAGGATGTCGTCGATCAGCGCCAGCAGGCCCAGTGCCGACTTGTGCGCCGTGACCAGCTGCAGGCGTTCCTGCTCGGCCAGCTGGCAACGCGCCAGGGTCAGCTCCAGCATGCCGGTGATGGCGTTCATCGGGGTGCGGATCTCATGGCTGACCGAGGCCAGGAAGGTGGACTTGGCGCGGTTGGCGGCCTCGGCTTCTGTCTTGGCCTGCGCCAGCTCGGCCAGCATGTCGTGGCGTTCGGTCAGGTCGACGCAGCCGCCGGCCAGGCCCTTGACGGTGCCATCGGCGCCGCGCAGCGGTGTCAGCCAGTTCAGCACGTGGTGGGTGCGCCCGCCCAGGCGCAGGCAGCGGTCCTTGTGCAGTGGGGTGCCGTCTTCGATCACCTTGCGGTAGTCGCGAGCCAGCTCGGCCATGTCGATGGCGATGGGACGCACCTGGATCGACGTGTCCAGCGGCTGCCCGCGCAAGGTGTCGCGCGTGGCGCCGACCAGTTCTTCATAGCTGCGGTTGCAGGTGATGAGCCGCAACGAGGCATCGCGCAGGTAGACAGGCTGGGGAATGCCATCGAGCAGCGCCGACTGGATCGCGATATTGTCCTTCAGCGCAATCTCGGCGGCCCGGCGCCGGCGCACCTCGCGGTACAGCATGAAGATCCATGCCAGCAGGCATGGCGTCAGCAGGCAGAGCAGCCCGGTCGTCCACCCCAGCACCCGCCAGTGCGCCTGTGGCCTTGCTTGCGGTGGCGGTGCTGGCCGCAGGGCAGGTGCCTCGGGCAAGGCGACTGGCATGCCGGCCAGGGAAGGCGCCGCGGCGGGCGCTGGCTCGGGTTCTGCCGTCCGCTGGGTACCGGCGCAGACCAATACGCTGACGAGCAGCAAGGCGGCACTTGCCAGCCGCCAGACGCGCGTGAAGCGGTGCGGGCAAGCGGTGGCCGATGGCGATTCGCTATGGATGGGCGGACGAATGGACAAGCGGGGCGGCAAATTTCAGTGAAACGTGGCAGCGACCGCTGCGCGGTTGGCGCAGCGGTCGCTGGATAGTTTTCACTCTATGGGCTCAGCCTCGATATCTCATTAGGACGAATCTGAGATTGGGGGTGAAATTTCCGGATCACGCGCTGTTGACGCCTGTCACGTCACATATCGAAGACAATGCCGAGCAGCTTCTCGCGGGCCGGCACGCCGGCATCAGCCAGGCACGCACGCGGCAGCATCGTGAAACCTCATCGCTGCGGGCGGGTCGAAAACCTTCGGATACCCCCCTGCCATTGTCCGGCGACGTCGTTCTTCACGCCGTGGCGGCAGCGTTATGATTGGGCATGCGCAACTGCCATGGTCCGCATTGCGCCAGGCTTGCAAAACCCCTCGGCCGGGTTTTCGGAAGATGCAGGCCCCCGCTCGGAAATTTCCGGTGCCCTCCAGCACAAATGCTGAGCAAAATGATGTGCCCGGGCGCCCGGACATCAAGGTGCCTGCTATGGAGTTCAAGTTTTGACCACAATCCTGATCGTCGATGACCACCCGCCCATGCGGGTGGTGCTAAAGACGCACTTTTCCCAGGTGCTGGGCATCACCCATGTGCTTGAGGCCGACAATGGCCAGGCCGCCATCGAGATCGTGCGGCAGTACACCCCCGACGTGGTGATCCTGGACCTGGACATCCCGAAGATCAACGGGCTGGACGTGATCCCCCGCCTCAGGGCCTGCCATCCCGCCGTGCGCATCCTGGTCATTTCCGGCCAGGACCAGAACACGTTTGCCCCACGCGCGCGCCAGGCCGGTGCGCATGGTTTTGTCAGCAAGACCCAGGAACTTGCCGAGATCGTGCGCTGCACCGAGTCCGTGCTGGCCGGCTATACGGTGATGCCGGAAACCGACCGCGGCAACAACGCCGGCCACGCCGACGAAGCCGCGCGCCTGGCCAGTCTTTCCGACAAGGAACTGGTGGTCATGCAGATGCTTGCCAAGGGCATGTCGAACAAGGAAATCGGCGAAACCCTGTTTATCTCCAACAAGACAGTCAGCACGCACAAGACCCGGGCCATGGAAAAACTCGGCGCAAAATCGATTGTCGATGTCATCGACTTTGCGCGGCGCCACCATATTGCGATCGGCTAGCATGCTGCCCGTGATTCGACTCGCATTGAGAAGCCGCGCATGACCGGCGCGTTGCTGCTTGCCACGCCCGGCGACACGCGCTGGGTCGCCGGGGTTGCCCCGATCCTGCGCGATCTCGGCTTTGATGTGCACACCGACACGCCCGCGCCGGACGCCGCCGCAGACATCGGCCTGGTGCTTGCCGGTGCCGCCACCGAGATCCCCGACAGCCTGTTGCGCGCCTGGCGTGCCACCGGCCCGGTCTGCGCCGTGGTGCTGCCGGCCGACGCGGTGCAGGTGCCCGGCGCGGACGAAGGTGTGATCGCCAGCCTGCGCGAACCGGTGACCGAAGCGGCCATCGTCGCCATGCTGGCCCGCCAGCGCTACCTGGCGCTGTCCCCTCGCGAGGCCGCGGGCATCGGGCCAGCCATCGCGGCGCAGACCTTCGGCAACCGCGCCTTTGCCGCTGAGCTGGTGCACGCCCTGGTCACCTCGGCGCAGGCCGACCTGACGCAGTTGCGCACCGCGGACGGTGCGCTGGACACGGTGCGCAGCGTCGCCCACCGGCTCAAGGCATCTGCCCACTACGTCGGCTGCCATGCCTTGCGTGCTTTTGCCCAGCGCCTGGAGCATGCCGCCAGCGACGGCGATGCGGCCCACGCCGCTGCGCTGGCCGCGATCGTGGCGCCGACGGTGGCGCGGCTGCTCGCCCTGCTGGCGGCGCTGCCATCGGAAAAATAAGACCGCGGCGGTCGCCGGCAGCCCCGGTGCGGGAATACACCGGATTGGCCCGGTGCGGTCGGTTGATTATGCTCGAATATATCAGGGCATCGATTTTCAATATTCTGGAATTAATGGCGCCGATTAATGCGGTGCGTTTTTATATGACGGCGCGGACGCGGGATTCTGATTTTCGGCTGGACGGTTAGTTTGACGATATTTTCCGGGAGCGGGCATGGGTCAGATCATGGCGTCAATGCCGGAGTCGGCGTTTTATTTCCACCTGGCGGCGGTGACCATGCTGCTGCTGGGGCTGGCGCTGTATCGCGCGGTGTCGCACGTGATGGCGACCCCGGACGGGCGCAAGGCCCGCGCGCAGCGCCTGGCACTGGTCACCGCGGGGCGGCTGCTGGCGCTCGGCGGTATCTGGACCGCCATCGCCTATGGCCACGGCGCCTGGGAGCGCGCCGGCGCGCATAACTGCCGGCACCTGCCGTCGTTGGATGCCGCCGCGCGGTACGCAGCGGAATACTGCTATCTGGGCCGGGAGCGGGTGTTGCTGCGCATCTACGGCGTGGAGCGCGACCGCGTGCTGGCCCAGCGCACCTTCAACAGCAGCGGGCCGGTGCGGCTCAGCTGGGACGGCCAGGCCGTGGTCTTCGATGCCGCGGCGCCTGGCAAGGCAGGGCGCCTGGCGCTGCCGCGCACGCTGGGCGACCGGTTGCTGGCGCGGCTGCCCTGATCCGGCGCTCTACAACTAGTCTGCGTGCATGCGCGCCAGCAAGGCGTCCAGGCCCGCCGGGGCCGGCAGGCGCGCGATCAGCCAGCGCACCGCTTCGGACAAGCCCTGGCCGTCGTAGTCCGGCGCGAAGCTGTGCAGCGTGGCGCCGTGCAGGAAACAGCGCAGCGCCAGCCATTCCGGCTCTGGCGGCGCGTCCGGCGGCTGGCCGAACAGCATCCGCGGCACAGCTTCCAGCGGCGCGCGCACGGCGGTGGCCAGGCGCGCGTCGCCACGCGTTGCCATCCACACCTCCAGTATGGCGAGCGAGGTATGCCGCTGTGGGCGGGTCGCCAGGATATGCAGCATCAGGTGCAGGCACAGCGAAGGGCTGAGCGGCCCCAGCGCGGCCAGGCGCGCCGCCTCGCGCTCCAGCAGCCAGGTGAGCATGGCTGGCAGCAGGTCATAGCGGCCTTCGGGGAAATGGTGCCGCAGCGAGCCGCGGCTGCTGCCGGCCAGTTCGCACACGCGCGCTTCTGAAAAGGCTGCATAGCCTTGCTCGACGAGCAAGGTCACGGCGGCGTCGATCAGGGACTGGCGGGTGCTGGCGCTGCGTTCGGCTTGGGTGGACATCTGTCGGATTGTAGCAATGGCCAGAGGGCAGCCTGGCGCGCGGGCAGCGTGGGCTTGCCTTGATCCGCGTCGACGAGGGCGGTACCAGGGCGGCCAGTATGCGGCGCGGCACAATCCGTTCGTGTACTCCCAGCCGGCGCTGAGCGGCTTCAGTGGGGCGCCGCCGCCGGGATGTCGGCGCTGCAGCTGGGCGTCGCTTCGTCGTGCGAATGCGGCGCCAGCGCGCCTGGTATGCGCTGGCTGTCCAGCCCCTTGCCTTGCAGCCACTGCGCGGTGGTGGCCGCGGCGCGGTCGATCAGCTCGCCGCATTTGGAGTAGTCGTAGGGCGAGATGTCGAGCGGGCACAGCGGCGGCACCACGCTGATCTGCGCGCGGTCGGCGAAGTGCTGCAGGTCGTGCACGAGCTGGCGCGCCACCAGCAGCGAGAGCGCGTTGAACGCATGCTCCAGCGCGCCGCGCGGCGGGCGGCGCTCGGCACAGGTGAAGCCCGCGGGCAGCACGATCACGCGCGTGGCACCGAGTGCGATCGCGGTGGATACCGGGGTGTTGTTGGCCACGCCGCCGTCGATCAGCGTGCGGCCCTCGAACTGCACCGGCGGGAACACGCCGGGGATGGCGGCGCTGGCCAGCACCGCGTCGACAATGCTGCCGCTGGACAGCAAGACCTCGTCGCCGCTGTGCATGTCGGTGGCCACCACGTGCAGCTGCAGTTCCGCTGCCTCCAGCCGCCGCGTGCCGAAGTGCTGCGCCAGCAGTCCGCGCAGCCCGGCCGCCTCCACCAGGTGGCCTCGGTTGCCGCCGAACATGCTCCACACGCTGCGCCAGCTCCACGGCAGGATGTCCGAGCGCCGGATGCCGCGCCACAGCGCGTCAAGCCGGCCGGCGCCGGCCACGCCCGGATTGCAGGCAAAGTAGGCGCCGTTGATGGCCCCGGCCGAGGCGCCGATCACGATATCGGGCATCACGCCCCATGCCGCCAGTTCGCGCAGCATGCCGACCTGGATCGCACCCAGGCTGCCGCCGCCCGCAAATACGAAGGCTGTCTTGTCCATGGCTGCGCCGGTCTCCCTGTCCAGTCTGCGGTCCTGAGCAAAGCATAGGCGACATCCGGGCCATCGGGCAGGTCGGACGGTAAGTCGTTTGTCGCGCTAGGGACTGAGCCTGTGGATCGTCTTCGCGAATTAATAGCGCAATTAACCGCCAGGAATATCCACCAACCACCAATGCTGGCTGGCAGCGGGGTGGCTGGTACCGTCAGCTATGACGCAAGCGGGGCGTCAGTCGAGAAACTCGTCGACGGGGATGCCGAGTTGGCCGGCCATGTGTTCGACCAGGCTTTGCAGCTTCGCTACCTTCTCGGTCAGGGCCTGCTGCTCGGCACGCAGCTGTTCGAGCTCGCCCGGCGAGGCGGTGGCGCCGCCGGTGGTGCGCTCGGCGTCGTCGGCGTCCGCCGCGGCGCTTACTTCGCCGCTCAACAGGTGCATCCAGCGGTTTTCGCGCGCACCCGGCGCGCGCGGCAGCCGGACGACGAAGGGCGGCGCATGGCTGGACAGTTCGTCAAGGAAGGCCTCGACCGACGAGATATCGGCAAAGCCGTGCAGGCGCGCGGTGTTCAGGCGCAGCTCCGCCGCGGTCTGCGGGCCGCGCAGCAGCAGCATGGCCAGCAGTGCGACGGACTGGCTGGGCACGGCCAGCACGCGCTGCATATTGTGCTCGAAGCGCGGCACGCGGCTGCTGCTGCCTTCAAAGACCAGGCTCAGGCCCTTGAGGCCATCGATGGCTTCAAGGATCTCGGCCTCGCTGACGTTCATCACCGGGGCGCGGGCGGTCTTCTGGTTGCAGCCCGAGGCCAGCGCATTGAGCGACAGCGGGTAGGTATCGGGCACGGTGTGCTGTTTTTCGACCAGCACGCCGAGCACGCGGCCTTCAACGGGCGTCAGGGGGCGCAATGCCGGGCGGGCGGGGCGGTCGCCAGCCTGGCTGGCGTCGGAATCATGGTTGGATTGCATCAAGACTGGTTTTTTGCTGAAGGTGACGGCGAATGCCGACACGCCGAGGCGCTCATTCAATCCCAAGCCGGCGCAATCCGCAACTGCGCCGTGCGATTCTCGCATTCTGCGCGCCGCCGTCTACTATCGATAGGCCGCGCGGCGGCAACCGGGAAGATGCGCCGGGGCAGGCGCGGGTCCAGACGGGGAGGGAGCATGGCGATTTCGCAATCGGAGGCAATGGCCCCGGATGAGGACACCGGCCCGGAGGCCGGCGGCGCCCTGGAGGCGCCGTATTCCACGCTGGAGTCACGCTGGCACCAGATGTTCCCGCAGCTCGGCGCCGAAGACATGGCGCGCGTGCGCCGCTTTGGCACGCCGCAGAGCTGGCGCGCGGGCGAGAAGCTCTTTGCCATCGGCGATACGGGCCGGGGCATGTACCTGATCGGCAGCGGCCGCGTGCGCCTGATGCGGCGCGACGGCCTGGGCCGCGAGCACCAGATCACCGAGCAGGGCGCCGGCCACTTCCTGGCCGAGGTCGGCACGCTCAGCGGCCGCCCGGCGCTGGTCGACGGCGTGGCCGTGACCGATACCCAGGGCTATGTGATCACGCCAGAGCGGTTGCGCGCCCTGCTGGTGGCCGAGGCCGAACTGGGCGAGCGCATCATGCGCGCGCTGATCCTGCGCCGCGTGGGGCTGATCGAATTCGGCAGCGGGCCGGTGCTGGTCGGCCATGGCACCGAACCGCAGCTGGTGGCACTTCAGGCCTTCCTGCGGCGCAACGGCTACCCGCATACGGTCATCGACATCGACGCGGAACGCGACTGCTCATTGCTGCTCGACTACGCCAACGCGCCCGCCAGCGACTTCCCGCTGGTGATCTGCGCCGACGGCCGCGTGCTGCGCGCGCCGGACGAAGGGCAGCTGGCTTCGTGCCTGGGGCTGTTGCCGGAGTTCGATCCGGCCCATGTCTATGACGTGGTGGTGGTCGGTGCCGGGCCGGCAGGGCTGGCCACGGCCGTGTATGCCGCTTCCGAAGGCTTGTCGGTGGCGGTGATCGATTGCCGCTCGCCGGGCGGGCAGGCGGGCGCGAGTGCGCGCATCGAGAACTATCTTGGCTTTCCCACCGGCATCTCCGGGCAGGCGCTGGCCGGGCGCGCGTTCGTGCAGGCGCTGAAGTTCGGCGCGCATATCGCCATCCCGCTGGAGGTCAAGGCATTGCATTGCGGCGCGGACCCGATCCGGCTGGAGCTGGCCGATGGCCGCATGATCCCGACCCACACCGTGGTGATTGCCACCGGCGCGCAGTACCGGCGCCCGGACATCGCCGCGCTGGAGCACTTTGAAGGGCGTGGCGTGTACTACTGGGCTTCGCCGGTGGAGGCCAAGCTGTGCAAGAACGAGCCGGCAATGCTGGTGGGCGGCGGCAATTCGGCCGGGCAGGCAGCGGTCTACCTGGCCTCGCACGCGGCGCACGTGCATATGCTGGTGCGCGGGCCGGGGCTGGCCGCCACCATGTCGCGCTACCTGATCGACCGCATCGGTTCGCTGCCCAATATCACGCTGCACACGCACGCGCAGATCAGCGCGCTGGCGGGGGAAGGATGGCTCAGCTCGGTGCGCTACGAATGCCGCGCGGAAAGCCCGGCCCCGGTCACGATGGACGTGCGGCACCTGTTCCTGTTCATCGGCGCCGATCCCAATGCGTCGTGGCTGCGCACCTGCAACGTCGAGGTCGATGACAAGGGCTTCGTGCGCACCGGCGGCGGCGAGCTGGGCTGCGCGTCGGCGGTGCCGTATCCGCTGCAGACCAGCGTGCCGGGCGTGTTTGCCATCGGCGACGTGCGGGCGGGCTCGACCAAGCGGGTTGCCGCGGCGGTGGGTGAGGGCGCGGCCGTGGTGGCGCAGATCCACGACTACCTGGCTCGGGTGCAGGCAGCCGCGGCGCGCTGAGCGCGCGACACTCAGGCCTGCGCCTCGCGCTCCAGCAGTTCGCGCTTGCGCGCCACGCCCCAGCGGTAGCCCGACAGGTTGCCGTCGCTGCGCACCACGCGATGGCAGGGAATGGCCACCGCCAGGTGGTTGGCGGCGCACGCCTGCGCCACCGCGCGCACCGCACGCGGCGCGCCGATGCGCGCGGCAATCTCGGCATAGCTGGCGGTGCTGCCCGCGGGGATCTCCTGCAGGGCCTGCCATACACGCTGCTGGAACGCGGTGCCGCGCACGTCCAGCGGCAGCGCCAGGCCGATCGAAGGTGCCTCGATAAAGCCCACCACTTGGGCCACCAGTTGCTCGAACTGCGCATCGCCGCCGATCAGGTTGGCGCGCGGGAACTGGTCCTGCAGGTCCTGCAGCAGCGTCTGCGGATCGTCGCCCAGCAGGATCGCGCAGACGCCGCGCTCGCTCTGGGCCACCAGGATCGCGCCCAGCGAGCACTGGCCGATGGCAAAGCGGATATCGGTGTCGGCCCCGCCCGCGCGGTAGCGCGACGGGGTCATGCCCAGCACTGCGTCCGAGGTCTCGTAGAAGCGGCTGTTGGAGCCGAAGCCGGCGTCGTAGATCGCCTCCGTCACTGAGTCGCTGGTGCCGAGTTGCCCGCGCAGCTTCCTGGCGCGGTGCGCGGCGGCGTAGGCGCGCGGTGTCAGGCCGGTGGCGGCCTTGAACAGGCGATGGAAATGATAGGGGCTGACGCCCGCCGCACTGGCCAGTTCGGGCAGCGTGGGCAGGGTGTCGGCGGCCTCGATGCGGCGGCAGGCGTCGGCCACGATGGCCGCGTGCCGGGCCGCCAGCGCCGGCGCGGCGGCACGGCGGCTGGGCCGGTAGCCGGCGGCTTCGGCCGCGGCGGCGTTATCGAAGAACTCGACATTGGCCGGATGCGGCAGGCGCGACGGGCTGCTCGGCAGGCAGTACACGCCGGTGGTCTTGACCGCATAGACAAAGGCACCGTCGGCGCCCGGATCGCGCGCCAGCACGCGGGCCCAGCGCGGGTCGCGTTCGATGGTGCTGGCTTCCGGTTGCTGTGTGGGACGGGTCATGGGATACCTCACGTGGCGTCGTGGAAGATGATGCCCAGCGTGTAGCGCTGGCCCGCGTGCAGCCGGCTGACGCCATGCCGCAGGTTCACGCGGTAGCTGCCGCGGCTGCCCTGCACCGGGCGCTGGCTGACGGCAAAGACCACGGCATCGCCCTGGTGCAGCGTCACCACCTCGGCTCGCGACTGCATGCGCGGCCGCTGCTCGGTCATCACGAACTCGCCGCCGGTAAAGTCGCGGCCCGGCTCGGACAGCAGGATGGCGACCTGCAGCGGGAATACGTGCTCGCCATACAGGTCCTGGTGCAGGCAGTTGTAGTCGCCGGGGCCGTAGCGCAGCAGCAGGGGCGTCGGGCGCAACTGGCCGGCGTCGTGGCAGCGGGCAAGATAGTCGGCGTGCGCGGCGGGATAACGCACATCGATGCCCATGGCGGCGTTCCAGCGGTTGGCCACCGGCACCAGGTGCGGATACAGCGCCGTGCGCAATGCGGCCACGGTGTCGGGCAGCGGGTAGCGGAAGTACTTGTACTCGCCCTGGCCAAAGCCGTGCCGGCGCATCTCGATGCGAGAGCGGTACAACGCGTCCTGCGCATAGCCGGCGGCAAGCGCGTCGCATTCGGCTGCCGACAGCAGCCCGCGGATCGCGGCGCAGCCATAGTCGTCGAGCTCGCGTGCAATGGCCGCCCAGTCGGTGCCATCGACGCGGGTGGCGATATCGGCTTCGTGCCCATGCCCCCGCGCCGTGCCGCGCGCTGGCGGTATTGGCCGGCGCGGCCCTGCCACGGCCATTTCGGGACGTTGTATCTGGCTGATGCTCACCGCGGGTCTCCTGTCTCTTGCTTGCATGGTGCCAACTTTAGGCCGCCCGCGTGCGGCTCGCACTCCGGGTCTTGCTTTTGAATTCTGCCAAGTATCCTGCCTTGACAAGACAGATCTGTCTACCAATAATGAGACAGGTCTGTATCATATCGAGCAGGCTGTTCTTCCTACCTGATTCACCCTGTTTCCGCCAAGGAGCCTCCGCATGTCCGCACAAGCCGAAATCCGTTCGCCGTTGCCCCCATTCACCCTTGAATCCGCCATCGCCAAGGTCCGTGCCGCCGAGGATGGCTGGAACAGCCGCGACCCCGAGCGCGTGGCGCTGGCCTATACCGTCGACAGCGCCTGGCGCAACCGAGCGGAATTCGTCAATGGCCGCGCCGACATCGTCGCCTTCCTGCAGCGCAAGTGGCAGAAGGAGTTGGATTACCGGCTGATCAAGGAGCTATGGGCGCACGACGGCAACCGCATCGCCGTGCGCTTTGCCTATGAATGGCACGACGATTCCGGCAACTGGTACCGGTCATACGGCAATGAGAACTGGGAGTTCGATGAGGCGGGGCTGATGCGCAGGCGCTTTGCCTGCATCAACGATGCGCCGATCAAGGCGGCGGACCGCAAGTTCCACTGGACCCTGGGCCGGCGGCCGGATGAGCATGCGGGGTTGAGTGAACTGGGGTTGTGACGGTTGTTCGGGTATCAGTTTGAACGCTGACGCTCGAACTGCTTGAGGCTGCTCCCCTCTCCCGCGCGCGGGAGAGGGGAGCACACAAGCGATGAGGGAACGCCTTACTGCATCTTGTCCAGGTTCCCGATCCGCACCAGCATCTCGGTGAACATCTGCATATCCAGGTTCAGGTCGGCCACTTCCTTGTACTCGCGCGCGTTGTGCGCGGTGTACTTCTTTCCCGGCATGGCCGGCCCGAAGTTGATGGCATTGGGCATCAGCTTGGCGGTGGTGCTGCCGGCGGTGGAAACCGGCTTGGCTTCCAGCCCGGTGGTATCGCCAAAGATATTCAGCAGCGTGGACAGCCACGCGCCCTTGGGATCGCGCGCCATCCAGTTGCCCTGGTCGTACTTGATCTCGACCGGGCCATGGGTGGCGGCCCAGCCGAAGATGCGCTTGGTGATCTTGCCGCCCAGCTCGTCCGGCGTGCGGCCGCGTGGCATGCGCACGTTGGTGACCACGTCGACATATTCGCCGCGCTCGCGCACCAGCGTGGGCGACATGGTCAGCGGGCCCATGAACGGGTCGCGGTAGGCCACCTCCATCCTGGTGCCAAGGTAATCCAGCCCGTACAGGTCGTTCAGGTAGCGGACCGCGTTCAGGTAGTGGTTCTCGGCAAATTGCACGCCGCTGGCCTGCAGGAACAGCGCCAGCCGCGGCAGCGGGTTGACCCCTTCCTCAGGGCGCGATCCGTGCGCCGAGGCGCCGGTGACTTTCACTTCCACGTCGTTGCCGGCGCGCTTCACGTCGATGGAGAACTTGCCGCGCGGGGTGTGGCGGCGCAGGAATTCAGCGCGTGCCTGTTCCAGCGTGGCAGCCACGGCGGCAGCATCGCCACCGGCAATGCGCGCGGTGGCGGTCTCGGGGATGGCATTGGCCGAGGCCGCGCCGCGCATGGCAACGATGGCTGGTCCCTTCTGGTCGGACTTGCCTTGCGCGCTCTTGTCGTCCGCCGATTTGATGCCGAAGGAAACGGTCAGCGTGCCCGCGCCTTTTTCCGCCACCACCGCGGGGTATTTGCTGTCGAGCACGACGTTGTACTCGGGCAGGGTGGTGTGCTGGCGGTAGTATTTCATGCCGTCGCCGCCGGTTTCCTCGGTGGTCTCGATCATCAGGCGGATGGTGCGCTCGAGCGGCACGCCGCTTTCCTTGACGGTCTTCATGGCATACATGACCGCGGCGATCGAGCCCTTGTCGTCGATGGTGCCGCGCCCGTACAGCGTGTCGCCCACGCGCGTCATGCGGAACGGATCCAGCTTGGTGCCGTCCTCCAGCACCCATTCCTCGGCCACCGCGGGCACCACGTCGGCGTGGGTCAGGATGCCGAAGGTATCCTTGCCGCCGCCGGGCAGCGTGACCTCGAAGACCCGGTTGTCGACATTGCGGTAGGCCAGCCCGAAGTCGCGCGCCATGGCCTCGATCATCTTGCCGAACTCGATGATGGCGGGGCTCTCGTGCTGCGGGATTTTCTCGTCGCGCACGGTACGCAGCGCCACCATCCTGCCGATGGCGTCGATCACCGCGGCCTCGTTGCGGACGCGGTTGTAGACGCCCAGCAGGCGGCCGATATTGACCAGGTTGTCGCCGGCCAGCGGCGACCGGGCCTGCCACGCCGCCACGGCCGGCGCGACGGAAGGCTCGGCCCTGGCGGCGGCGGCCATGAATGCCTGCAGGTCGGCCTGGGCCGCCGTTCGGGTGCCGGAGACCAGCGCATCCAGGGCCGGCTTCTTCAGGGTTTGCGCCTGCGTGGGGTGCGCCAGCATCAGCGACAGCGCGAGCATCGGGGCCCATCGGCAGAGAGACGGCAGGCGGCAATATCGGGTCATTGCGGACAAAACGGGAGTCTGAGTGGATGCCGCATGATAGGGCACTCGCCGGTACTTGCTGGAAAAAATATGCTTTTGCGTGCGCGCGGATGAGGTGCAATGGCCGGCGCAATAGGGAATGGCTATGCAGTATCAATAGCGTGAGACAATCGCCGTGGTTAAAACGATGAATTGTACAAATCACATCCCGGTCGACAGAATGGGGCCTTCGCTGCAACCCGCAGCCGAAACCAACCCGATCCAGACCAAGGAGTGAACTGATGCTGCAATCCCGTGAAGGCCAACGCGTTCCCAATGTCGCTTTCCGCATGCGTGAAGACAACGAGTGGAAGACCGTCACCACCGGCGAGCTGTTCAACGGCAGGACCGTGGTCGTGTTCTCGCTGCCGGGCGCCTTCACGCCGACCTGCTCGTCGACCCACCTGCCGCGCTACAACGAGCTGGCGCCGGTGTTCGCGAAGCACGGCGTGGACGACATCCTGTGCGTGTCCGTCAACGACACCTTCGTGATGAACGAATGGGCCAAGGACCAGGAGTCCGAGAACATCACCATGATCCCCGACGGCAACGGTGAATTCACCGAAGGCATGGGCATGCTGGTGGACAAGGCCGACCTGGGCTTCGGCAAGCGCAGCTGGCGCTATGCGATGCTGGTCAAGGACGGCGTGGTGCAGAAGATGTTCATCGAGCCGCAAGAGCCGGGCGACCCGTTCAAGGTGTCCGACGCCGACACCATGCTGGCCCACATCGCGCCGGACGCGCGCAAGCCGGACCAGGTGGTGGTGTTCTCCAAGGTCGGCTGCTCGTTCTGCGCCAAGGCCAAGCAACTGCTGGACGACAACGGCTTCGACTATATCGACGTGCCGCTGGACAACAAGGTGCGCGGCAAGGTGCTGGGCGCCGTGTCGGGCGAGATGACCGCACCGCAGGTCTTTATCAACGGCAAGCTCATCGGCGGCGCCGAGGCGCTGCAGCAGTACCTGGGCAAGTAAGCGGATTCCCCCTTCATCCCCCACCCGGGGACCGGCAGTCGCCGGACCCGATGGGGTCGCCTTGCCCGGCGGCATGGCGGCCCCATCCATCCCGCTGATTGACACCAGTTTGACACCATCAAGACAAAGGAATTGACCGCCATGACCACCATCCAGACCGACGTCGCCGTGATCGGCGCAGGCACCGCCGGCCTTGCCGCCTATCGTGCCGCGATTGCCGCGGGCAAGCGCGCCGTGATCATCGAAGGCGGGCCGTACGGCACCACCTGCGCCCGGGTGGGCTGCATGCCCTCCAAGCTGCTGATCGCTGCCGCCGAAGCCGCGCACGAACTGCGCCACACCGCGCCGTTCGGCGTGCACGTGGATGGCCAGGTCCGCATCGACGGCCGCGAGGTGATGGCCCGCGTGCGCAGCGAGCGCGACCGCTTTGTCGGCTTCGTGGTGCGTGGCGTGGAGAACATCCCCGAAGCCGACCGCATTCGCGGCTATGCCCGCTTTATCGACAACACCACGCTGGAAGTGGATGGGCACACCACCGTGCGTGCCAGCCGCGTGGTCATCGCCACCGGCTCCACGCCGATGCTGCCGACGCCGTTCCAGGTGTTCGGCGACCGCCTGATCGTCAATGACGATGTGTTTGCGTGGGAAGACCTGCCCGCCAGCGTGGTGGTGTTCGGCCCCGGCGTGATCGGGCTGGAACTGGGCCAGGCCTTGTCGCGCCTGGGCGTGCGGGTGCGCGTGTTCGGCGTCAGCGGCTCGCTCGGGCCGCTGACTGATCCCGTGATCCGCGCCTACGCGGCGAAGACTTTCAACGGCGAGTTCTATCTCGATCCGGACGCCAGGGTGACCGACATGGCCCGCGACGGCGACCAGGTGGTGGTGACCTACCTGGACCGCGAAGGCCGCAGCGTGACCGAGCGCTTCGACTATGCGCTGGTTGCCACCGGCCGCGTGCCCAATGTGCGCGGCCTGGGCCTGGAGCATGCCGGCCTGGCGCTGGATGCGCGCGGCGTGCCGCTGTTCGATACGCGCACGCTTCAGTGCGGCAATGCGCCGGTGTTCATTGCCGGCGACGCCAACAACATCCTGCCGCTGCTGCATGAGGCCGCGGACGAGGGCAAGGCCGCGGGCGAGAACGCCGCGAGCTATCCGCAAGTGAAGCCGCTGGCCCGGCGCGCGCCGATCGCGGTGGTGTTCACGGACCCGCAGATCGCGATGGTCGGCCAGCGTTACGCCGACCTGGCCGAAGGGACGTTCGTGACCGGCGAGGTCAGCTTCGAGGACCAGGGCCGCAGCCGCGTGATGCTGAAGAACCGGGGCCTGATGCATGTCTATGCCGACAAGGCCACGGGCCGCTTCCTGGGCGCGGAATGGACCGGCCCGCGTGCCGAGAACATCGCCCACCTGCTGGCGTGGTCGTACCAGCAGGGCCTGACCATCGGGCAGATGCTGGGCATGCCGTTCTACCACCCGGTGGTGGAAGAGGGCCTGCGTACGGCGCTGCGTGATGCGGAGGCAAAGCTCGAGGCCTGAGCGGGCCAGGTTTGCTAGACAGGTCTGTCTGTCATAGTATCAACCTATAGAGGCCGGGCGCCGCAGGGCGCTGTCCGGCTGCTCCCATTACCGACTACGCTGCCACCATGGCCACGACTTCCGCCCGCGACCGCATCCTCGACACCGCTGCCCGCCTGTTCTACCAGGAGGGCTACCGCGCCACCGGCATCGACAAGATCATTGCCGAATCCGGCGTCGCCAAGATGTCGCTCTACCGCCATTTCGCCTCCAAGAACGAGTTGATTTCGGCGTTCCTGGCGCGCCGCCATGACGAGTGGATGACGTGGTTCCGGCAGGACGTGGAAGCCCGGCTGGCCGAGCGCCCGCACCTGGACGTGATTGCCGACGCGCTGGCGGACTGGTTCGGCCGAGACTTCCGTGGCTGCGCCTTTATCAACGTGGTGGCCGAGGCGGGCGGCGACGCGCGCGCGGCCGAACAGGCCGCGGCGCACAAGGCCGAGCTGGCCGCATTCGTCGCCGACATCGCCACGCGCCTGGGCCTGGATCAGCCGCAAGCAGTGGCCGAGGAAGCGATGCTGTGCATCGAAGGCATGATCGTGCGCTACCAGATGCAGCCGGATGCGGCGGTGATCGAGGCGGGGCGGCGGTTGCTGGGCCGGCTGCAGGCCGGCTGATTGGCGTGGGGGCTGGCCACTGAGGCTGAGAACTGCCCAACGCCTTCTTCGTCTGGCTTAGCGCCGAGGCAGCATCCGGTGCGATTTGGCGTAATCGCGCAGTGCGTCGTTCATCAGCGTTTGCCAGCCGCTACCGGTTGCCTTGTAGGCGTCCAGTACATCGGGATCGATCCGCAAGGTCTGGTTGACCTTGCGCTCGCCAGCCGGCTTGGCCGGCCTGCCACGGCGTTTCACCAGCGCATCGGCATTTTCTTTTCCCACGACCTGCTCAAGTACCTCGCGCGCCGGGCGCAGCCGCTTGATTTGTTCCGTCGGCAATGACACCGCATCGGGGTCTCCGGCAATGCCGCGCGCAATTGCGGCGTCCTCCGCGGGCGTCGGCATGGTGAGGTCAGGTTTCCTGTTCATAGTCTCGCGCCAAAATCGTAGCCGGCTGTATTTATGCTACAGCAATAAAAATGAATTTGGCACCGTCGGAATGCCAAAAGCCATATCACTCTGGAGCGGCTAGCCCGAGGCTCCCATAGAAAATGTCTCGCTTCTGACACATTCAGGCTACAATTCTTTGTAATTACGAATTATTCGCATTCGTAATCAGAGTTTTTCCACTTGCCACGCAGCGCCTGCGGGGTAGCTACCTTCCGATCCCTGAGTGATGTATTTCCACCCGACCAAGCAGGCAAAGCCGCGCTTTGCCTACCCCGCGATTGTCACCCCGCGCGGCCTTTCGCTGACCACCCTTGTATTGAGCCTGCAGGCCGGCGGCGTGTTTGCCCAATCCGGCGAAGTGCCTGCGCCGGCAACGGCCGGTGCTGCGGCTGAACTGCCGGCCGTGACGGTCCGCGCCAGCAGCGATGACGAAACCGCCTCCGGCCCGGTCCATGGCTTTGTGGCAAAACGCAGCGCCACTGCCACCAAGACCGACACCCCGGTGATGGAGACGCCCCAGTCGATCACCGTCATCACACGCGACCGGATGGAGGCGCAGGGCGCGCAGAGCGTGCAGCAGGCCATCGGCTACAGCGCCGGCGTCTACGCCGGGCCGTTCGGCAACGACGCCCGCGGCGACTGGGGCCGGTTCCGGGGCACCGAGTTCACGCAGTACCGCGACGGCCTGCTGAACCAGGTCGGCTTCTACAACAACGTGCGGCCCGACGTCTACGCGCTGGAGCGCATCGACGTGCTGCGCGGGCCGTCGTCGATGCTGTTCGGGCAGGGCGCGGTCGGCGGCATCCTGAACCTGGTCAGCAAACGCCCGCAGCCTGAAGCGGCGCGCGAGATCGGGGTGCAGTTCGGCAACTACAACCGCAAGCAGGTGCAGGCCGACCTGACCGGCCCGCTCGATGCGGACGGCAAGTGGCTGTACCGGCTGGTGGCGCTGGCGCGCGACAGCGACACGCAGGTGGACTACGTCAAGGACAACCGCTACCTGGTCGCGCCTTCGCTGACGTGGCGCCCGAGCCAGGACACCTCGCTCACGCTGCTGGCCAACTTCCAGCGCGATGAAAGCGGAACCTCGGTCGGCTTCTTCCCCTGGCGGGGCACGCTGCATGCCAACCCGGCCGGCCAGATCCCCGATCACCTGTTTATCAGCGAGCCTGGCTTCGACCGCTACAACGCCGAGCAGGCGTCGGTGGGCTATGAGTTCCAGCACAAGTTCAACGACACCGTGACGGTGCGGCAGAACCTGCGCTATTCGCACAGCACGGTGGACTACCGCAGCATCTACGCGGCCGGCTTCAACGGCGCCGGCCACGGCTGGGTGCCGGGCAGCGATACGCTGATGCGCCGGACGGTCTACCTGAACCAGCCCACGCTGAACTCGTTCGCGGTCGATACCCAGGCGCAGACCAACTTCCGCACCGGCCCGGTCCAGCACACGCTGCTGACCGGCGTCGACTACCAGCACTCAGAGATCACGGGGCGCGCCGGGGTGGGGGGCACGGCCGCGCCGCTCAATGTGTTCAACCCGGTCTACGGCAATTTCACCCTGCCGGGCACGCGCGACCTGAATCCCGCCACGCAGGCGCAGACCGGCCTGTACGTGCAGGACCAGTTGTCGTGGAACAAGTGGCTGCTGATGCTGGGGCTGCGCTATGACTGGTCGCGCGCCGCGCAGGACAACACGCCCTCGGCCAGCCGCGACGACAGCGAGCTGACCAGGCGTGCCGGCCTGATGTACCGCTCGGACATCGGCCTCAACCCATACGTGAGCTATTCCGAGTCGTTCCAGGGGCTGGCCGGCTTCAACAAGGCCAACCAGGCTTTCAAGCCGCTGCGCGGTTCGCAGTGGGAGGCAGGGATCAAGTACCAGCCGCCGGGCAAGAACGCCACGCTGACCATTGCCGCATTCGATATGCGCGAGAAGAACCGCAAGACCGCCGGCGTGGTCAACGGTATTCCCGATTCGGTCCAGGTGGGCGAGGCACGTACGCGCGGTATCGAGGTGGAGGCACTGGCCTCGTTGTCCAGCCGGCTGGACCTGATCGCAACCTATACCTACCTGGATGCGCGCGTGATCGACGGCACGCCGGCCGAGGTGGGCAAGAAGCTGGCGAGCACGCCGTCGAACATGGCGTCGCTGTGGGCCAACTATCGCTTCAAGCTGTTTGGCGTGCCGGGCTTTGTCGCCGGCGGCGGGATGCGTTATGTCGGCCCCAGCTATGACGGTGCCGACCAGAACCGGGTGGGCGGCGTCACGCTCTACGACGCGATGATCGCCTATGACCACGGCCCGCTGCGCGTCTCGCTGAATGCCAACAACCTGTTCGACAAGCAATTCCTGACCACCTGCCTGGCGCGCGGTGACTGCTACTTCGGCGCGCGCCGCACGGTGGTGGGCAGCGTTACCTACCGCTTCTGAGCCGGCTTGCATGGAAGCGCGCCTGCGGCCGGGGCGGCGATAGCGGCGCGCTTACTCCGAGTCGGGGATTGGCGCTCCCTGCACTTTGGGCGCCGGTTCGGCCCGCATGGCGTCTGCGGGCAAGAGCTTCAGGAAGGTGCGCGCGACCTCGGGAGCGCGGCAGGCGAGCCAGTCGTCCCACTGTTCACGCGGCACGATCACCACTGACCGCTTTTCCTCGCCCGGCTTGTGGAAGCGCTGCATCACCGGGTGCTGGGCCGAGTTGATGGTCAGCATGGTGAAGGACAGCGACTGGTCCGGCCAGCTGCGCCACAGGCCCGCAATGCCGAAGGCCGGCTCGCCGGGGAGCCAGACGCGCCAGCGCACCGGCTTGCCGGGCGGGCCGCCGGGCGCTGCATCTTCGGGATACGCAAACTCATAGAACGCCGTGGCCGGCACCAGGCACAGCTGGCCCTGGCGCCAGTAGCGCGCAAAGGCGGGGCGTTCGCCCACGGTCTCGCTGCGGGCATTGGTGGTGTCAAAGCGCCGTGCGCCGGGGGGGATGCGCGGGCGCGGCACCATGCCGAACGAGGCCAGTGCGCCACTGCGCGTGCCATCGTCCGCGGCGCGCACGATCGGCGCCGCGTAGTCCGGATAGGTTTCAGCCTTGTACAGCCCCGGCGGCGGTTCCACGCCGAAGATTTCGCGCAGGATCCGGCTCTGGACCGGGGCGTAGTTGGTGCACATGCGCTGTCTCCTGGCGGTGATGCCCGTATCGTCGGCGCCGGGCGGTGCCGCGTCAAGGGTGCCAGGAGGTGCGTCAGGGCTCACGGCAGGGATGGCAAAAACCGTCAGCCGCGCTGGCGGAATCGGTTATTGCCTGCTCCCGTGGCGCTCGCGCACACTCTTGCGGCAGCCGTTGCGCGCCGGCACCCCGCGCGCAGCGGCCACCTACCAAAAGGCACCAGCCGGAATACAGGAGACACCATGCGCGACTACGCCCAAGCCTTCGACGGATTTTCCTATGACGACGCCGTGGCACGGCAACTGCACGGCAGCCTGGAGGCAATGAACGCGTGCGTCGAATGCTGCGACCGCCACGCGCTGCCGGGCCGTATCGCGCTGTTCTGGGAAGGGCGCGACGGCAATTCGCGCAGCTGGACCTTTACCGAGCTGCAGGCACTGTCCGCGCAGTTTGCCGGCTTCCTGAAGGCGCAGGGCGTGCAGCCGGGCGACCGCGTGGCGGGCCTGCTGCCGCGCAATGCGGAACTGCTGGTGACGATTCTCGGCACCTGGCGCGCTGGCGCGGTGTACCAGCCGCTGTTCACGGCCTTCGGCCCCAAGGCCATCGAGCACCGGCTCAATGCGTCCGGCGCGAAGGTTGTGGTCACCGATGGCGCCAACCGCCCCAAGCTGGATGAAGTGGATGGCTGTCCCGCCATCGTCACCGTGGCCGGCGACAAGGGCCGCGGCCTGGTGCGCGGCGACTTCAGCTTCTGGGCCGAACTGGAACACCAGCCGGCGTCGTTCGAGCCGGTGCCGCGCCGGGGCGACGACCCCTTCCTGATGATGTTCACCTCCGGCACCACCGGCCCGGCCAAGCCGCTGCTGGTGCCGCTCAAGGCCATTGCCGCGTTTGCCGGTTATATGCGCGACGCGGTCGACCTGCGCGCGGAAGATGCTTTCTGGAACCTGGCCGATCCGGGCTGGGCCTACGGCCTGTATTACGCGGTCACGGGCCCGCTGGCACTGGGCCATCCCACCACCTTCTACGATGGCCCGTTCACCGTGGAGAGCACATGCCGTGTGATCCGCAAGTACGGCATCACCAACCTGGCCGGCTCGCCCACGGCATACCGGCTGCTGATCGCCGCGGGCGAGGCCGTGTCAGGCCCGCTGCGCGGGCGGCTGCGCGCGGTCAGCAGCGCGGGCGAGCCGCTCAACCCGGAAGTGATCCGCTGGTTCGCCAGCGAGCTGGGCGTGACCATCCACGACCACTACGGCCAGACCGAGTTGGGCATGGTGCTGTGCAACCACCATGCGCTCGCGCATCCGGTGCGCATGGGCGCGGCCGGCTTTGCCAGCCCCGGGCATCGCGTGGTGGTGGTGGACGATGAGCAGCGCGAACTGCCGCCGGGCCAGCCGGGCACGCTGGCGCTGGACCTGAAGCGCTCGCCGATGTGCTGGTTCGGCGGCTATCACGGCACGCCCACCAGCGGGTTTGCCGGCAGCTACTACCTGACCGGCGATTCCGCCGAGCTGAATGACGACGGCAGCATCAGCTTCATCGGCCGGGCCGACGACGTCATCACCACCTCTGGCTACCGCGTGGGCCCGTTCGACGTGGAAAGCGCGCTGATCGAACACCCGGCCGTGGTCGAGGCCGCGGTGATCGGCAAGCCCGATCCGGAGCGCACCGAGCTGATCAAGGCCTTTGTCGTGCTGGACCCGCAATATCGCGCCGCGCCGGAACTGGCCGAGGCGCTGCGCCAGCACGTGCGCAAGCGCCTGGCCGCCCATGCCTACCCGCGCGAGATCGAGTTCGTCGCCGAACTGCCCAAGACCCCCAGCGGCAAGGTCCAGCGCTTTATCCTGCGCAACCAGGAAGTGGCGCGCGCGCGCGAGGCGGCCGCTGCCTGAGGCCTGAGCCGTTCCCGGACCGCCTTCCTATAATGAGGAAGCGGTTGCCGGGCCCCGGGGGTGAAGGAGCCTGCGGTGCCGCGCCAGGCGCGCCTGCAGGCAGGGGCGCGCGTCTTCCATCTCCAGACCAATCGGGCGAGGCGAACAAAATGCAGAGTAGCGAAGCGGTGCTGACGCAGGCGCGCGCAGCCTTGGCGCATGTGCCTTATCAGGGTCATGTCCTCCATCCCACCATCCAGTTGCGGCTTTCCGACGGCGCGCTGATCCTGGAAGGCGAGGTGGCCGATATCGTCGACAAGACCAGGGCCGCGGCGACGGTACGGCGCGTGGACGGTGTAACCAGCGTGATTGATCACCTGCGCGTGGCCAATGGCGGCATGCAGGTAGGCGACGGCGAACTGCGCGACGCGGTGTGCGAGCGCCTGCTCAATGCCATCGATTTCCGCAATTGCAAGATCTGCGCGCGCGTCAAGGGCAAGCCCGAGGCCATGCGCGAAGCCGTGGGCGAACGCAGCGGCTGGATTGAAGTGGAAGTGCACGACGGCGTGGTCACGCTGTGGGGGCAGGTGATCAGCCTGTCGCACATGCGCCTGGCAGGGGTGCTGGCCTGGTGGTCGCGCGGTTGCCGCTGCGTGGTCAATGAACTGGTGGTAGCGCCCGCCGAAGCCGACCGCGACGATGAAATCACCGAGGCACTGATGCTGGTGCTGGAGACCGATCCCTTCATCGATGCCGGCCAGGTCAGCGCGCGCACCGAGAACCGCGTGGTGACGCTGGAAGGCTGCGTCGCCAGCGAGGACACGCGGCGCCAGGCCGAGCGCGACGCATGGTACGTGCAGGGCGTTGAGAACGTGGTCAACCACATCGCCTTGCGCACCTGAGCGCTGCCCTGGGCGCGGTCACTCCCCGGTGCCGCGCCGTACCGCGACATCTTCCATGCGCCAGTAGCGCCGCCGCGCCCGCAGCGCAAAGCGGGCGCGATAGTCTGACATCGACATGCCGGTGGTGCGCTGGAACAGCCGCCGGAACGCGGCGGCGTCGCTGTAGCCGCAGGCTTCCGCAATGCCCTGCGTGCCGTGCAGCGTGACTTCCAGCAGCATGCGCGCGCGCTCCACGCGCAGGGTGTGCAGGTAGTCCAGCGGGCTCAGCCCCGTAACCTGGCGGAAATGCCGCAGCAGCGTGCGTTCGCTGACCGCGGCCGCCTGGGCCACCGCGGCCAGCTTGTAGGGCTCGGACACATGGTCCTGCAGCCATTGGATGGCGCGATACACCGGGCTGTCGGCGGTGCGGCTGAGCCAGCGTTGCGACACCAGTGCCGGCACGCTGCGCTGGCGCTCGGGCTGGAACAGCATCAGCCGCGACGCCGCCTGTGCCAGGTCCGGGTCGTGCAGGTGGCCCAGCACGCGCAGCATGAATTCCACCTGCAGCGCCGGCGCCACGCACGAGAACACACGCTGGTGCACGCTCATGGCCTGGTCGCTGCCCAGGTCGCAATGCGGATACTGGCGCATCATCCAGCTCTGGAACATCCAGGGCGCGCCGGTCCTGGCGCCGTCGAGTAGCCCCAGCTGCAGCGGCAAGACCATCCCCGACGAACACGCGGCGATCCAGCCGCCGGCCTGCGCATGGCGCTCAACCAGGCGCAGCGCCGCCGCATCGCGCTGCACGATCTCGCCCAGCTGCAGCGCGTTGCTGGCCAGCAGGGCGGGGATCACCAGCAGCGTGCGGCTGTCCGCGGCGCGGGTGCGCCGGGTGGAGGCCACCAGCCCCGGCAGGTCTGCCGCCAGCGTGCGCCCGTTGCTGCCGCACAGTTGCCAGCTCAGCGTGGGCGCGGCGTCGGGCCGCTGCAGGCTGGCGACGCCGGCCACGGTGCGGAGCACGTCGAGCGCGGTGAACAGGCTGCCCGGCATGGCTTGCGGCAACCATAGCAGGCGGACATGCAGCGGGATGTTCTGTGAAGGCGGCGTGATTGCGGCTGGCATGCCAGGGGGCGTGGTCGGGTGCATGAGCGAAGCGTGGGGGGCAGGATGCCGTGGCGGGATCGGCATCCGGATTGGCGATATTGATCCTCCCCTAAGGTTCTGGCAAGGGCTAGCATCGTGCAGTTGTGCCGCGGCGCTGCCTGTGCGCCGAGGCATGGCACCAACAAGACCAATCCGAGGAGATTCCATGCCGTTTTCCGTCCGCCACGTTGCCGTTGCCGCCGCCCTGACGCTTGCCGGGGCCAGCACCCTGGCCAGTGCCGCCCAGCCCGATGCCGCGCTGCTGTCCGCCGCGCAGGCGGCCCAGCCCGCGCTGGTGCAGTCGCTCAAGGAGATGGTGTCGATCGAATCCGGCAGCGCCAACGCGAAGGGGCTGGCGCAGATGGCCGGCTATACCGAGAAGCGCCTGCAGGCGCTGGGCGCGAAGGTGGAACGCATGCCCGTCACCAAGGGTCCGGGCACCATGGTCAAGGCCACCTTCACCGGTACCGGCAAGCGCCGCATCATGCTGATCGCCCACATGGACACGGTGTACCCGGACAACACCCTGGCCACGCAGCCCATCCGCGAGGAAGGCAACCGGCTCTACGGGCCGGGCATTGCCGACGACAAGGGCGGCATCGCCGTGATCCTCCATTCGCTGGAGATCCTGAAGAACCAGGGCTGGCGCGACTACGCGCAGATCACGGTGCTGTTCAACCCGGACGAGGAGGTCGGCTCGGTCGGCTCCGGCGAAGCCATTGCCGCGCTGGCCGCGCAGCACGACGTGGTGCTGTCGTGCGAGCCCACCGCGGCCAAGGACGTGGTCAAGGCCGAGTCGCTGCTGCTGGGCGCCTCCGGCACCGCCACTGCCACCATGCAGGTCAAGGGCCGCGCATCCCACGCCGGCGCCGCGCCGGAGCGCGGCCGCAATGCGCTGATCGAACTTGCCCACCAGTTGCAGCAGACGCGCGACACCGCCAGCCAGGTGCCGGGCTCGCAGCTGAACTGGACCCAGGCCCAGGCCGGCACGGTGCGCAACCAGATCCCGGAAAGCGCCGTCGCCTACGGCGATGTGCGCACCACCGCGGCCGGCGCCGCGGAGAAGCTGAAGGTGGCGCTGCAGGACAAGGTCAAGTCCAGCCAGCTGGTGCCGGAGACGCAGACCACGGTGACGATGGAAGAGGGCCGCCCGCCGTTCGTGGCCGACGCGCGCGGCCGCGCGCTGGCCAAGCGCGCGCAGGAGATCTACGCCGAGCTGGACGGCCGCACGCTGGCCCTGGCCGAAGGCACTGGCGGCGCCACTGACGCCAGCTATGCCGCGCGCTCGGGCAAGCCCGCGGTGGTGGAAAGCTTCGGGCTGGCCGGCTTCGGCTATCACGCCCGCGACGAGTACATCGAACTGGACTCGATCGTGCCGCGCCTGTACCTGATGACCCGCATCCTGCAGGATATCGGGCGCAACTGAGCCGGCGCGCCAGGCCTGCGTTGCCGGCGCCTGGTTGCCCCTCCCGGCAAGCTGCTACAGTGTCATGGCTGCCCGCATGCGGCGGCCATGACAAAAGAGACCTTGCAGGGGGAGACAGAGATGAACCGCAAAGGCTTGCTGGACGCGGCCACGGCACTGGAAGACCTGGCCGCCGGCCGCACCCCCGCACCCGCGCAGGTGGCCGCGGGCGCCGCCGCGCTGGAAAAAATCCACGCCGATTACCCGGCCTGGCGCGACGTGGGCGATGCCTTGTTTGGCCTGAAGGCGCTGGCCGGCGGCAGCGGCATGGCGCTGGACACCAAGGGGCGCCAGCGCGCCGGCCGGCTGGCCGATGTGGTGCGCAGCCTGCTCGACCAGATCTGAGGGGCCGTGCTCCCGGGAACCCGTTCTACAGCATCGACTCGATCGGCAGGATCGACAGGAACCAGATGCCAAGCCGGCGCCACCAGCTGGTGTTCGGCTCGGTGTCGTGGCGGATGACTTCGTCGTCGCGCCGTTCCAGCCAGTACAGCTTGCCGGTTTCATCGAGCTTGACCTGGTAGGCCGCGCGCGGCACCACGCTGGCGAAGGTGGATTCGATCCGGCCAGCCAGATCCGGGCTGTCGATGACGAAGCCCAGTTCGGTGTTGATCGTGGCCGAGCGCGGGTCGAAATTGAACGAGCCCACGAAGACCCGGGTGCCGTCGACGGCAAAGGTCTTGGCATGCAGGCTGGAGCCCGAGCTGCCAAAGGGGCCGGCGCGCTCTTCCTTCTTGCCGGGCGCGGCCGAGCGGCGCAGCTCATACAGGTCCACGCCGGCTTCCAGCAGCGCCTTGCGCCGCTTGGCATAGCCCGAATGCACGGCGGCCACGTCGGTGGCTTCCAGCGCATTGGTCAGCACGCGCACCGCCACGCCGCGCCTGGCCATGTCGGCGAAATAGGACGTGCCGCCCGTCGATGGCACAAAGTAGGGCGAGACCAGGTCAAGCTCGCGCTGCGGGTCGCCCAGGATTTCACGCAGCTGGTGCGCCACCAGGGTGTTGCGCGATGCCTCGCCGAGCGCCTTGGCCGGGTTGTCGCTGACCATGCGCGTTTTCGCCCACTGGAACCGCAGCGTGCCGTCCAGCATCCGCTGCACGTCAGGCAGGTCGCGCACCGCGGCCAGGTAGGCTGCGGCAGCGGGGGTCTGCTCGACTGCACGGGCCTTGCTGGCCAGCGCCTGCAGCCGTTCGACACTGACCGGCGGCACCAGCCGGTCCACCGGATAGGCCGACGCACTCGACCAGTAGCGGTCGAAATCGTGCGCCACGTCGCCGGCCGCGGGCCCGATGGCGATCACGTCGAGGTCGGCAAACAGCACGCCATCGGTGGCGCCGAAGTATTCGTCGCCGACATTGCGCCCGCCGATGATGGTGGCGACGCCGTCGGCGGTGAAGGACTTGTTGTGCATGCGCCGGTTCAGGCGCCGGAAATCAGTCAGGAAATTGAGCGCCTTGGGGTGGCGGATCACGAACGGGTTGAAGAGCCGCACCTCGACCTGCGGATGCGCGTCCATGGCCGCCAGCCATTCGTCCATGCCGGCGATGCCGTTGTCGTCAAGCAGCAGGCGCACGCGCACGCCGCGGTCGGCGGCTTCATGCAACGTTTCCAGCAGCAGGGTGCCGGTCAGGTCGTCGCGCCAGATGTAGTACTGGACGTCGAGCGTGCGCTGCGCGGTGCGCGCCAGATGCACGCGCGCGGCAAAGGCGGCGTAGGCATTGTCGAGCGGATGGATGCCGCTCAGGCCCGGATGGCCCGCCACTTCGCCGGCCACCGCCTGGCCCAGCGGCGTGGCCTGGGATTCGGCGGGCGTCAGCGCAAAGGATTCGGTGCGGTGATCCAGCGGCGGCAAGGCGCAGCCGCCGAGCAGGGCGGCGCAGCACAGCAGCAGCGAATTGGCGCGCAGGCGGCGGTGGGGGGCGAACGCGGCGTCTGTCGGCGATGGCATGGCGGGTCCTGTCGGACCCCTCGCGGGGGCCGATCGTTACGGCAATGCCGCCATGTTGCCATGCCGCGCGGGCCGCGGGCTTAATTACGCACCGGGAGCGGGAAGTGTTGGCGCGCCACGGGGCTCCGGCGCATCGCCCAGGCCAGGGACGATATACAGACGGGCGTGCTCTCCTTACGCCTTGAGGCGGCGGTCTGATGGCGCGGGCAGGAACTGGTCAGTCCAGATGTCCGCCACCGTCAGCGGCGCCTTGATGCCGAAGGCGCCGACGGTTTCATCCAGCGTTGCCTGCAGCCGTGCCGGCGTGGCCGCGCCCCAGCCGTCGCGCCGGGTGTCGGGCGTCTTCATGGTGCCGTCGACAATCAGGCGCAGGCGCTCAGTCTCCAGCGCCTGGTCGGCCAGCGGCTCGCGCGCCTTGACCGCGGCACCGCCCGCGGCGGGATCGGCAATGGCGTCGAGCCAGCCGCGGGTCGAGGCCTTGACGAAGGCCTTCATCACCTCCGGATCGGATGTCATGCTCTTGCGGTTGGCTACCAGCCCGTTGCCGTAGGACTTCATGCCGTAGTCCGAGAAGCGGAACACGGTGATCTTCTCTGGCCCCATGCCGCGCGCCTTCAGGTTCACCAGGCCGGTGAAGAAGAAGTAGGCGGCGGCATCGAAGTCGCCCTTGACGAAGCGCGTGTCACCGATATCGGGCGTGACGCTCTCCCACTTCACGCCGCCGGGGTCGAAGCCCTGCGCCCTGGCGAAGACCGGGAACAGCTTGCGCGAGGCATTGAACGGCTGGCCCAGGATGGACTTGCCGGCCAGGTCCGCTGGCCTGACGATGCCGCTGCCCTTGCGCACCAGGATCGCGTTCGGATTGAGGTCGTACTGGATGGCTACCGCCTTGAGCGCGGCGGACGGATTGGTGGTGTTGAATTCGATCATCGCCGCCAGGTCGGCCGAGGCGCAGTCATAGGCGCCGCCCGCGACCAGGCTGATGGCCGAAGCCGAGCCGTTGCCGGTATCGATGGTGACGTCCAGCCCGGCGTCCTTGTAGTAGCCGCGCTGGTGCGCCAGCAGGAACCCCGCGCCCGAGGCTTCCACCTTCCAGCCGAGATTGAACTTGAACTTCTGCAGCGAGCCCGCCGCGCGGACATGGGGCACCGCGAACGGGGCGGCGGCAAGCAGGGCGGTGGCGCCAGTGGCGCGCAGGAAGGAACGGCGACGCATGTCTTTCTCCGGAACGAATGTCACTGGACGATGCGTGCGCGGGCGGGTGGCGCGAGTGCGGAAGGCGAGCGTGGCCTCCCGGGACGCCGGCACCATGCCGCGCCGGCATGCGGCCAGGGCATGCGCGGGGACCGTGCACATCATCGGGAGCAATTTCCGGGCGGCGTGCCGCTGAACGCTTCTACTCCGCTGCGGTTTCAGCAGGATCCGTGCCGGGCGCTGCGCGGCGCCATGCACCAAGCCGTTGCCCCGAATGCGCCATCACGGCGCAAGCCCCGGCGCAATCGCTGCGATCCCGGTGCAAAACCCCTGGCCCGGAACCTGCATGACCTCGGGCAAGAGTAGAAGCGTTCACCATCCGCGCGGGGCGTCGCAGACGCGCGCCGGATGGCCGGGAATTGCTCTTGAAGTCCGTGCCCCGCGCCATCGCGCAGGCTGGCACAGGCGACCTCAGGAGCGCGTTGTCCCGGCGTGCGTTGCCATGGGTGGTCTGCCTGTGCCGGCGAGGGGCCAATCCCTGATCCGCTTTGCACAAGGAACACCATGAGCCAACCAGACACCGCCTACGCCCTGGCCGAACTCCATCGCGAATCGCGCATGGGCGCGTTCGGTTCGGAAACCCGCCGGCGCGAGATCCGCCGCATCGACCTGTCTGACTACGCGCGGCGCAAGCCGCAAATCGCTGACGAACTGTGGCAGGCATCGGTAGACGTCGGCTTCTTCCAGATCGCCAACCACGGCATCGACCTGGCCAGCGTGCGCGAAGCCTTTGCCATGACCGAGCGCTTCTTCGCGCTGCCTGACGCCGTCAAGGCGCAATACCCGCTGCAGAAGGCCAACAACGCCGGCTGGGAAAGCCGCGCGCAGGTGCGCCCCTCGACCGGCACCCCGGACCAGAAGGAGTCCTACCAGATCACGCGCCCGCACATGGCCGGGCTGTGGCCCGGCGATGACGAACTGGAAGGCTTCCGCGCCACCATGCTTGCCTTCGAGGCGCAATGCTGGGAGGTGGGCATGAAGGTGCTGTCATGCTTCGCCGGCAAGCTCGGCTTTGCCAGCGACTTCTTCACGCAGGCGCACGATCCGCGGGCGCCGGACTACCAGAGCACGCTGCGGCTGCTGCACTACTACGCGATCCCGCCCGAACTGCGCGACAAGCTGGAGCTCTGGCGCGCCGGTGCGCATACGGATTTCGATTGCCTGACGCTGCTGTTCCAGCGCCCCGGCCAGGGCGGGCTGCAGGTCTGCCCCGGCAAGGAGATGGAGGCGCAGGCATGGACCCCGATCGAGCCGGACGAGGAAGTCATCACCTGCAATATCGGCGACATGCTGATGCGCTGGAGCGACGACCGGCTGCCGTCGAACTTCCATCGCGTGCGCAATCCCGCGCCGGATGACTACATGGGCCCGCGCTACAGCATGGCGTTCTTCTGCCAGGCCAACCGCGGTGCGATGATCGAAGGGCCGGGCGGCAAGTATCCGCCGATCAGCGCGGGGGATTACCTGCGGCAGCGGGTGAATGCGAATTTCAAGGGGTATTGAGGCGCGGAAGAATTTCCATGCCGACGGTTTGCTCCCCTCTCCCGCTTGCGGGAGAGGGAGAACCCCGGCGGGTTCGCAGGAGTTCTTGGTTCGCTATTCCTACCTTACGAAGCCGCCACCACCCCGCAAGCGATCCGCCCGCCCGCATTACCGGTCGGCTGCGTCTTGTAGTCGTCCGGGTCCTTGTGTACCACCACCGCGCGGCCGATCACCCCGTTGGCGCCCGTGCCAACGGTCAGGTCCGGCAGCAGCATGCTGACGCGAACGTTGCCGCTGGCGTCCGCGGTGACGTTGTTCATGTCGCCGGCATGGTGGTCGGGCATGGTCATCTGGCCGTGGGGCTTGCCGGTCGGGTTGAAGTGGCCGCCCGCGCTCATCGCATCAGGCGCGGAGCAGTCGCCCTTCTCATGGACGTGGAAGCCGTGCACGGAGTTGGGCGGCAGGCCGGTGATCGCCGCGGTCATCATCACGCCGCCGGGCTGCTGCTGGAAGGTCACGGTGCCGGCGGTATTGGCGCCGCTCTTGGGCTGGAGCGTGGCCGTCGCCTTGGCGCTGCTGCCGGTGCTGGTGCTGGCGGCGGACGCGCTGGCCGCAGACGAGGAGGTCTTGCCGGAGCCGGCGCAGCCGGCCAGTGCAATGGTCGCGGCAATGCAGGCCGCCAGGGGGGTAAGCACTTGTTTCATCGGACTCCTCTTCTTGTCATGATTTCGGAAGAAACAGTATAGGCTGGCCGGCGCCAGGCCGATTTCCGGTTTTGTCCTACATACCGCACTAACTGCGGATACTAGCCAATCACGCCATTAGGCCGCGACCGCCAGCCGCTGCTGTGCCGCACCAAAGTGCGGGTGGCGCGAGAACAGGTCCGCCGCCCAGTTGACGAACACCCGCACCTTGGCCGACAGGTGCCGGTTCTGCGGATACATCGCCGAGATCGGCAGTTCTTCGGTCTGCCAGTCGGTCATGACCTCCACCAGCCGGCCGCTGGCCACATAGGGCTCGGCCATGGCGCGCGAGACCCGTGCCACGCCGTGGCCTTCCAGCGCGCAGCCCATGTAGACATCGGCATCGTTGGTGGAGATGGCCGACGGCAGCAGCACCTCGCTGCGCTCCATGCCGCGTGCCATGGGCCATGGCATCTCACGGCCGGTGCGGTTGGAAAGGAAATTGACCGCCTTGTGCTGGGCCAGTTCGGCCAGGTCGTGGGGGATGCCGAAGCGGTTCAGGTAGATCGGCGAGGCGTAGAACGCCAGTTGCACATGGCCGATGCGGCGAGCCACCATGGATTCCTCGACCGGCGTGCCCACGCGCAGCACCACGTCCACGCCTTCCTGCAGCAGGTCGATCGGCTTGCCGTTGATGGTCAGGTCCAGCTTCAGGTCCGGGTAGGCCTGGAAGAATTCGTGCAGGTGGGGCACCAGCACCAGCTGCGCCAGCCCCGCGGTGGTGTCCACCGACAGCGTGCCGCGCGGCGAGTTGTTCTGCCGCGTCAGTGACTGCTCCGCTTCCTCGACATCGGCCAGGATGCGCACGCACCGTTCGTAATAGGCCGCGCCGTCGTTGGTCACGCTGATGCGGCGCGTGGTCCGGTGCAGCAGCTTGACGCCCAGGTGGGTTTCCAGGTTCTGGATCAGGCGGGTCAGCGTGGCCTTGGGCAAGTCCATCGATTCCGCGGCGCGCGCAAAGCTGCCGACGTCAACGACCCGGGTGAATGCCTGCATTGATACGAGACGGTCCATGATGAGGTTCCGACGATAGATCCGAACGGCGTGCCGCGCGCGCTCGTGACGCACGTGGCCATGCTGGTTGTTGTTGTGGGGAGTCTGCCGGCTGGCTGGTACAGGGACTGCGCGCTGGCTGGGCGCGGGTTCCGGCATGGATTTCTGATCGGGCGCGCACCGGCCTGGCAGACCGCCGCGCGTGCCGAGAGCCGCAGTGAATCACAAAATCCAAGACCTTGTCATGCGTGGGGATATGCGGTTTCAGTGGCATGGCGGGGCGGTTTGCGATTATTCCAATCCCGGAACAGTGCATTGGCGATCTCTCGCTTTATCCCATCCTCGTCAATCACCATAATCCGTTGCATCGCAACACTCAAGCGCATTGTTTCCGTCGTGCGCCAACGCCATGTCCGAGAAGCCAGGCCAACGCCCTGATGCAGCCAGCGCCGCCTCTGCCCCCACGGCAGCCGGGCAGGGGCAGGTGCGCGTGGCCGAGCATACGGTGACCAGTGACGGGCGCGAGATCCTGGTTCGGGTGTGCTACCCGGCGGGCTATCCGGCGCCGGGCGCCGAGGGCGCCGCGCTGCTGCCCTGGCTGGTGTACCTGCATGCCGGCGGCTTCGTCGAAGGCGGCCTGGAACACGCATGCCATCTGGTGCAGGACCTGGCCACCACGGTGCCGGCGGTGGTGGTAACGCCGGCGTATTCGCTGGCGCCGGACCATCCGTTCCCGGCGGCGCCGGAGGACGCGCACAGCACGGTGCAGTGGGTGCTGCGCAATGCCCGGCGGCTGAAGCTGGACAAGGCCCGCTTTGCGCTGGTGGGCGAGGAGGCCGGGGGCAACCTGGCGATCGCGCTGGCGCAGATGCTGCGCGACCGCGGCACCGCGCAGCCGCGCGGGCAATGGCTGATCCGCCCGGTGACGGACCCGTGCCTGCAGCATGCTTCGTGCGCGGGGTTCGACGGCGGGCAGGTGCCGATGGACACCCTGCGGCGCCTGGCCGACAACTATCGCGACTACCTGCCGACGCCGGCGGATACGGTGCATCCGTATGCCGCCCCGGCGCTGGCCTCGCGCCTGGCCGGGCTGCCGCCCACGCTGGTCCAGGTGGCTGAATACGACGCGCTGCGTGCCGAAGGCGAAGCCTTCGCCGGGCGCTTGAGCAAGGCCGGCGTGCCGGCCCAGGCCATGATCATGCCCGGCGCCTGCGGCGACGGCGTGGAAGAGGCCCATGACAGCTGTCAGGCATGGGTCGACGAAGGTGCGCGGTTCCTGCGGCGATGTCTGGCCGCGGCCGACGATACCTCATCCCTGACTGAACGCCGCGCTGACGCCAACGCCAGCCGGCCTGGAGCCAAGCCCGCCGGCTGAGCCGCTCCAGACAACCGCCAGCCGGCTCTGTTTCGGCCAGAGCCAGGACCGCAGCAACACGCAAGCGGTCCTAAGTCCGACCATCAGTTTGGCCATGGTTCCGGTCCGCCCACGCGGACCGGCAGGCGGCGTTCGGCCATTTGCTTTTCCGGTTGAAGAAAACCCGATCCAGGAGTTTGAGAAATGCAGCAGCAGAAACGACGTACTTTGATTGCCCTCGCCATCGTCGTGGTGCTGGGCGCCGGCGTGGCCGGCTCGATCTTGCGCCCGTGGCATGGCGGCGAAGCCCATGCCAACACCCCGCCGCCCGCGCCGGCGATTGAAGTGGCCGCCGTGGTCGGCCAGACCATCACCGAGTGGGATGAGTTCTCCGGACGGGTCGAGGCCGTGGAGCGCGTCGAGATCCGCCCGCGCGTCGGCGGCACCATTGACGCTGTGCACTTCCGCGAGGGCGCGCTGGTGAAGAAGGGCGACCCGCTCTTCACCATCGACCCGCGTCCTTATGCCGCGGAAGTCGCCCGTGCCGACGCCGCGCTGGGCGCGGCGCAGGTGCGCGCCGCCCATGCGCAGAGCGAACAGACGCGCGCGCAGCGGCTGCTGGATGACAACGCCATCTCGAAGCGCGAGTTCGACGAGCGCATCAACGCGGCCCGCGAAACCAGCGCCAACGTGCGTGCTGCCCAGGCGCAGCTGGAAACCGCACGCCTGAACCTGGCCTACACCCGCATCACCGCGCCGGTCGCCGGGCGCGTGTCGCGCGCCGAGATCACCGTCGGCAACCTGGTGGCTGCGGGCACGGCCTCGCCGGCCCTGACCACGGTGGTGTCGGTGTCGCCGATCTATGCCAGCTTCGAGATCGACGAGCAGAGCTACCTGCGCTACACCGCGCCGGGTGCCGGCGGTGGCCAGCCCAACCTGCCGGTCTACCTGGGCCTGGCCAACGAGGACGGCAATCCGCATGAGGGCAAGATCCAGTCGGTCGACAACCGCCTGGACCCGCGCAGCGGCACCATCCGCGTGCGCGCGGTGTTCCAGAACGAAGACGGGCGCCTGCTGCCGGGCCTGTACGCCAAGGTCAAGCTGGGCGGCGGCGCGCCGCATGCGGCGGTGCTGGTCAATGACCGCGCCATCGGCACCGACCAGGGCAAGAAGTTCGTGCTGGTGCTGGACAAGACCAACAAGCTGGTCTACCGCGAAGTGGAACTGGGGCCCAACCATGACGGCCTGCGCGTGGTGCGCAAGGGCCTGAAGCCGGGCGAGACCATCGTCGTCAACGGCCTGCAGCGCGTGCGGCCGGGCGATACGGTCCAGCCCAAGCCGGTGGCCATGGCCTTCCGCAGCGAACTGGAACCGCGCGGCAACGCGCCTGATCGCAAGCAGGCTGCGAGCGAGAAAGGCGAAGCCGACGTGAAGCCGGTGAGCTGAGTCATGCGAGCCGATGGTTTGCTCCCCTCTCCCGCTGAGGGGAGAGGGAGCCGGCCTGAGCGATGTTTGATTCCGTCGCTTATGGCAACCACGTGAACCCGCACACCCAGCGCCCCTAGTTTTTTTCGCTCCCAAAGCAGCAGATGGTGCCCGCCATGGCGGACCGCCAGGGGAGCGTTTTTGCAGAGACCAAGATGAATCTCTCTAAATTCTTTATCGACCGCCCCATCTTCGCGGGGGTGCTGTCGGTGCTGATCTTCCTGATTGGCGCCATATCGATGTTCAAGTTACCGATCTCGGAGTACCCGGAAGTGGTGCCGCCGTCGGTGGTGGTGCGCGCGCAGTTTCCGGGCGCCAACCCCAAGGTGATTGCCGAGACCGTGGCTTCGCCGCTGGAAGAGCAGATCAACGGCGTCGAGGACATGCTGTACATGTCTTCGCAGTCCAACAGCGACGGCCTGCTCACGCTGACCGTGACCTTCAAGCTGGGCACCGACCCGGACAAGGCCCAGCAGCTGGTGCAGAACCGCGTCTCGCAGGCCGAGCCGCGCCTGCCGGAAGACGTGCGCCGGCTGGGTATCACCACGGTCAAGAGCTCGCCGGACCTGACCATGGTGGTCCACCTGGTCTCGCCCAACGACCGCTATGACATGACCTACCTGCGCAACTACGCGGTGATCAACGTCAAGGACCGGCTGGCGCGCCTGCAGGGCGTGGGCCAGGTGCAGCTGTTCGGCTCGGGCGATTACGCCATGCGCGTGTGGCTGAACCCCGAGAAGATGGCCGAGCGCCAGCTTGCCACCAGCGACGTGGTCAAGGCCATCCGCGAGCAGAACGTGCAGGTGGCGGCCGGCGTGATCGGCCAGTCGCCGGCGCTGCCGGGCGCGGACCTGCAGCTGTCGGTCAATGCGCAGGGCCGCCTGAGCACGGTGGAGGAGTTCGGCGACATCGTCGTGCGCACTTCCGCAGACGGTGCCGTCACGTACCTGAAGGACGTTGCCCGCATCGAGCTGGGCGCGTCTGAGTACGCACTGCGCTCGCTGCTGGACAACAAGCCGGCGGTGGCCATCCCCATCTTCCAGGCGCCGGGCTCCAACGCCATCCAGATCTCGGATGACGTGCGCAAGACCATGGAAGAGCTCAAGCAGAACTTCCCGGACGGCATCGACTACAGCATCGTCTATGACCCCACGCAGTTCGTGCGCCACTCGATCGAGGCGGTGACGCATACGCTGTTCGAGGCCATCGCGCTGGTGGTGCTGGTGGTGATCCTGTTCCTGCAGACCTGGCGCGCGTCGATCATCCCGCTGCTGGCGGTGCCGGTGTCGATCGTCGGTACCTTCGGGCTGATGCATGCGTTCGGCTTCTCGATCAACGCGCTGTCGCTGTTCGGGCTGGTGCTGGCCATCGGTATCGTGGTCGATGATGCGATCGTGGTGGTGGAAAACGTCGAGCGCAATATCGAAGAGGGGCTGACGCCGAAGGAGGCCACCTACAAGGCCATGCGCGAAGTCAGCGGCCCCATCATCGCGATCGCGCTGACGCTGATCGCCGTGTTCGTGCCGCTGGCCTTCATGACGGGCCTGACCGGCCAGTTCTACAAGCAGTTCGCGCTGACCATCTCGATCTCGACCATCATCTCGGCGTTCAACTCGCTGACGCTGTCGCCGGCGCTGTCGGCACTTCTGCTCAAGAGCCATGACGCGCCCAAGGACTGGCTGTCGCGCTGGATGGATCGCGTGTTCGGCGGTTTCTTCAAGCGCTTCAACCACTTCTTCGGCCGCAGCGCTGAAAGCTATGGCCGTGGCGTGAAGGGCGTGATCCGCCGCAAGGGCTCGGTATTCGGGGTCTACGCGGTGATGCTGGCGCTGACCTGGGGCGTGTTCCAGCTGGTGCCCAAGGGCTTTGTGCCGGCGCAGGACAAGCAGTACCTGGTTGGCTTTGCCAAGCTGCCGGACGGCGCCACGCTGGACCGCACCGAGGACGTGATCCGCAAGATGAGCGATATCGCGCTCAAGCATCCGGGCGTGGAATCGGCGGTGGCCTTCCCGGGCCTGTCGATCAACGGCTTCACCAACAGCCCGAGCGCCGGCATCGTCTTCGCCACGCTCAAGCCGTTCGAGGAGCGCAAGACCAAGGAGTTGTCCGGCGCGGCGATCGCGGCTGACCTGAACCAGAAGTACGCGGCCGTCCAGGATGCCTTTATCGCGGTGTTCCCGCCGCCGCCCGTGCAGGGCCTGGGCACCATCGGCGGCTTCAAGCTGATGATCGAGGACCGTGCGGCGCTGGGCTATGACGCGCTGTTCGAGGCCACCAACGCGTTTGCCAACAAGGCGCGCGCCACGCCAGAGTTGACCGGCATCTTCAGCAACTACCAGGTCAACGTGCCGCAGCTCGACGTCAAGCTGGACCGCGTCAAGGCCAAGCAGCTGGGCGTGCCGGTGACCGAGGTGTTCGACACGCTGCAGACCTACCTGGGCTCGGCCTATGTCAACGACTTCAACAAGTTCGGCCGGACCTACCAGGTCAAGGTGCAGGCAGACGCGCCGTTCCGCGCCCATGCCGAGGACATCCTGCAGCTGAAGACGCGCAACGCCGCCGGCGACATGGTGCCGCTGTCGTCGCTGGTGCAGGTCAAGCAGGGCTTTGGTCCGGACAGCGTGGTGCGCTACAACGGCTTTACCGCCGCCGACATGAACGGCGGGCCCGCGCCCGGGTTCTCGTCGGGCCAGGCCCAGGCCGCGGCCGAGCGCATTGCCGCCGAGACCCTGCCCAAGGGCATGAAGTTTGAATGGACCGAGCTGACCTACCAGGACATCCTGGCCGGCAATGCGGGCGTGTGGATCTTCCCGCTGTGCGTGCTGCTGGTGTTCCTGGTGCTGGCTGCCCAGTATGAAAGCCTGACGCTGCCGCTGGCGGTGATCCTGATCGTGCCGATGAGCCTGCTGGCGGCGATGACCGGGGTGTGGCTGACGCAGGGCGACAACAACATCTTCACGCAGATCGGCTTCATCGTGCTGGTGGGCTTGTCAGCGAAGAACGCGATCCTGATCGTGGAGTTTGCGCGCGAGCTGGAGCATCACGGCCGCACCGTGGTGCAGGCCGCGATCGAAGCCAGCCGCCTGCGCCTGCGCCCGATCCTGATGACCTCGTTCGCTTTCATCATGGGCGTGGTGCCGCTGGTGATCTCCACCGGCGCCGGCTCCGAGATGCGCCATGCCATGGGCGTGGCGGTGTTCGCGGGCATGCTCGGCGTGACCTTCTTCGGGCTGTTCCTGACGCCGGTGTTCTATGTGGCGCTGCGCCTGCTGGCCACGCGCGGCCAGCGCCGCACGGCCACGCAAGAGCAGGGCGCGCAACTGGCTGCATCGGCTGAATAATGGTGATCAACATGAATGCCCCTGCATTTTCGACAACAAATTGGCTGCCTAAGCTGGCGACCCTGGCTGCAGCGCTGATCCTTGCGGGTTGCTCGCTGGCCCCGACCTACAAGGTGCCCGAAACGGCCACCGTGCCGGCCTTCAAGGAGGCCGAGGCCGCCCAGGCCGAAGGCGCGCAATGGAAGACCGCGACGCCGGCCGAAGGCCAGCATCGCGGCGACTGGTGGAAGATCTTCGGCGATGCCGAACTGGACCGCCTGATCGACGCGGCTGGCAGCTCCAACCAGGATCTGGCGATTGCCGCTGCCCGCCTGAAGCAGGCACGGGCCTTCACGGGTGCCACTGAGGCGGACCTGTACCCGCAGCTGAGCGTGGGACTGGACCCGACACGCGCACAGCCGTCGGCGGCCTCGCAAGGCTTGCCTGACGGCACGCGGGTGCCGCCGCAGACGGTGCTGAAGGCGCGCGCCTTCGCCAGCTATGAGCTCGACCTGTTCGGCCGCGTCGCGTCCAGCGTCAACGCCGCCCGCGCTGAAGGCGAGGCCGCGGAGGACCTGTACCGCTCGGTGCAGCTGGCGCTGCAGGCCGACGTGGCGCAGGCGTACTTCGCGCTGCGCACGCTTGACAGCGAGCGCGACCTGCTCAACGCCACCATCAGGCTGCGCGAGGATGCGCTGTCGCTGCTGAAGAAGCGCTATGACGCCGGCGAGACCACCGACCTGGATCCCGCCCGTGCCGAAGCTGAACTCGGCACCGCGCGCGCGGACCTGGCCGGCATCGAGCGCCGCCGCGCCAACCAGGAGCATGCGCTGGCGGTGCTGACCGGCGTGCCGCCGGCGGCATTCTCGCTGCCGGCGCGCCCGTTCGACGCCGCGCCGATCGCGATTCCCGCCGGGCTGCCGTCCGAACTGCTGGAGCGCCGCCCCGACATCGCCGCGGCCGAACGCCAGATGGCCGCGGCCAACGCGCGCATCGGCGTGGCCAAGGCGGCGTTCTTCCCGCGCATCACGCTGACCGGCCTGTTCGGCTTTGAATCGGCGGACCTGTCGAACCTGTTCAAGTGGTCGTCGCGCACCTGGGCGCTGGGGCCGCTGATCGGCTCCACCATCGCACAGACCGTGTTCGATGGCGGCCGCAACAGCGCCAACCTCGCCGGTGCCCGTGCCGCGCACGAGGAATCCGTGGCCGGCTACCGGCAGACCGTGCTGGTGGCGTTCCGCGAGGTGGAAGACAGCCTGGCCGACGTGCGCTGGCTCAGCCAGCAGGCCGGCGCGCTGGACGGCGCACTTGGCGGCGCCCGGCGCGCGGCGCGGATCTCGCGCAGCCGCTATGACGCCGGCGCGGTCGATTACCTGACGGTGATCGATGCCGACCGCACCGTGCTGCAGTCGCAGCGCGAGGCCAACCAGGTGGCCGGCCTGCGCGCTGCGGCAACGGTGTCGCTGATCCGCCGGCTGGGCGGCGGCTGGGGCCCGTTGCCGGAGACGGTGGCGGCCGTGCCGGCGCCGGCGGCCGAGGGCGCGCCGGCATCCCAGGCCCGCTAAGCAGCGCGGGACTGGCGCGATGCTTCCCAGTCACTACACTGGAAGCATCGCGCCATGCGTACAGGATGCACGGGGGCGCCCCGGATGCATCCTGTCCCGCCGCCATGCTTGTTCGACACAGGAAACCGTTCTGGGGACTGATCTTCGCCGCGATCACCGTGGGCATGCTGCTGGCGCCGCTGCCATGGTCCGACCGCACCGCCATCCATGACGAGGTGGTGATTGCGCGCCCGCCAGCGCAGGTGTTCGACTACGTGTCCACGCCGCTGCACTGGCCCAAGTGGCATCCGGCCTCGCTCGGCGTGGCGGGAGCGACCGACCATCCGCTGGGGCAGGGCGAGCGCGTGACCGAGACCTTCATGGTGGCGCAGCGCGGTGGCGCGGTGGTCTGGACTGTCATCGAAAGCCAGCGGCCGCGCACATGGTCGATCGAAGGCGTGGCCGAAGGGCGCAGGGTCGGCACCATCACCTACCGGCTTACGCCCGCCATGACGCCGTCGCTGACCCCGTCGGCCGAACGCACGCGCATTGAGCGGGAATTCCGCTACCGGTCGCCTACGCTGCTCTTCGCCCTGATCAACCGGCTGACGCTGCGCGAGCGCGTCCAGGCCGAGTCCACCGAAGCCGTGCGCCGGCTCAAGGCGCTGCTGGAGACGCAGCCGCCGCCATAGCGCGCGGCGACGCCTTGCGTGGGACACCGATCCGGCCTAAGTTGGAGCCATCCCTCAGTGCGTCCAGCGAGGCCAGTATGCCGTTCCAGCTGCAATCGACCGCATTCGCCCCGGGTGGCGAGATTCCCGCAGAGCACACCTGCGAAGGCGCCGATATTTCCCCGCCGCTTGCCTGGACCGGCCTGCCGCCCGGCACGGCCAGCCTGGCGCTGATCGTCGACGACCCCGACGCACCCGACCCCGCCGCGCCGAAAATGACCTGGGTCCACTGGCTTCTCTATAACCTGCCGTCCCATGCCGAGGCGCTGCCGGCGGACATCGGCAAGGCCGGGCTGCCCGCGGGCACTCGCAACGGGCTGAACGACTGGCACCGCGCCGGTTATGGCGGCCCGTGCCCGCCGATCGGCCGGCACCGCTACTTCTTCAAGCTGTATGCGCTGGACGTGGCGTTGCCGGACCTGGGGATGCCTGACAAGGAGGCGCTGGAGCGGGCGATGCGGGGCCATATCCTGGCCAGCGCAGAGTTGATCGGCACTTACCAGAAGCTGCAGCGCTAGGCGCGGTGCGGCCGGAGGCTACGTCATGTCGCACCGAATGCTCCGCCTCGATCTCCGTGGGCCGTGGTGGCGACTGGCGGCGGCCGGGGCGCTGGCACTGCTGGCCGTGGCGGGCCCGGTGCGCGCCCAGCCACATGAATCCGGCCCGATCACCATCGGCGGTTCGGCGCAGGTGCAGGGGCCGCTGACGGTGCACGGCAAGCTGGTTGTCGCCGGCCACGTCTATGCCAGCGGCCCACTCACCGCCGCGTATTTCACCGGGCCAGCCACCGCGCGGGGGCTGCCGTACGGCGGCGGCTATCTCAAGGTATTCAACGGCCCGGTGACGGTGCATGGCGACATGGTGGTCAGGGGCGACCTGAGCGTGGCCGGCCCGCTGACCGTGGACGGCCCCATTGCCGCCAGCGGCGGCATCGATGCCGACGGGCCCATGCGCGAGCGCGAATACGGGCGCTGACAGCGCGCACCGGGCGCAATGCCGGCATTGCCTGCCGGTGTTGCACAATACCGGCTTTGCAATTCTTGCATCGACCGGGGACACCGCATGGCAAAGCAGGGCGCACTGGGCCTGAAGGGCATCGCATTGTTCGAGGCAGGCAAGGGCTTGATCGTGATCGTTGCCGGCCTGGGCCTGGCCGCACTGCTGCACCGCGACGCCCAGGCGCTCGCGGAAGCCATCATCCAGCGCCTGCATGTCAATCCGGCCAGCCGCTATCCCACCATCTTCCTGTCCTTGCTTGCGCATCCCGACAACGCCCGCCTGTGGGCCATCGGCGGCTCTGCCACGGTCTATGCGCTGATGCGCTTTGCCGAAGCGTACGGGCTCTGGCGCGGGCTTGCATGGGGCAACTGGATCGGGGTGTGGTCCGGCGGCATCTACATTCCGCTGGAACTGTACGAGGCCCTGGTCCACCCCAGCTGGCTACATGGCACGCTGGCGGCAGCCAACCTGCTGGTGGTGCTTTACCTGGCGCGGGGGCTGCTGGCGAAGTCGACCACCAGGGGGTCGTGATCCGATGAACGGTAGGGGCCGGGCGCGTAGTGGCCCGACACCGCAGGCGCACCCGGCGCCGGGGCGTAGGAGAAGGCCGGAGGCTCGTCGGCATTGATATGCCAGGCATGCACGGCCAGGATATGCCGGGCCGCGGCGGCATCGGCAAGCACATGATCGAGATAGCCGGCCTGGCCGTTGTAGACGTAGCTGTACGCCGGCTTCCCGGCGAATTCCGCAACCATGTCGGCATAGCCGCGGCGCGCCAGCACGCGCATGGGGTCTTCCATGGCATAGCTGTTCAGGTCGCCAATCACCAGCACGCCCGCGCCGGATACGCCCGTCGGCGTCGCGCCCAGCCATTCGGCCAGCGCCTGGGCAGCCTGCGCGCGCGCGGGATTCCAGCAACCCTGGCCATCGCCCTGGTCGGCCTGCGCGCCGGTGGCCTCGGTGCAGGTCTTGGATTTGAAATGATTGACCACGACCGTGACCGGCGTGCCGCCAGCCGCCGCGCGGAAGGTGCCGGCCAGCGGCTGGCGGCTGCGCTCGCCCAGCCAGGTGGTGGCCGCGCGCCCGGCCGGCACGGCGGTGCGGGCGTGGTACAGCAGGCCGACCGCGATGGCATCGCTGCCAAGCGCCGGCGTGCCGGGATCGAGCACGCGCCAGTCCGGCCCCAGCCGGCTGGCCAGCTGGCGGATCGCGCTGTACTGGCCGTAGCCGTCGTTTTCTACCTCCATCACGCCGATCACGTCCGCATCCAGCCCCCGCAGCGCGGCGAGCAGCCTGGCTTCCTGGCGTGCCAGCGCCTCGGTGTCCTGCGCGCCGCGGTTGCCGGGAGCATCGAAACCACCGCCCTGGCCGTCACCGTTGAAGTAGTTCTGCAGGTTGAAGGCGGCCACGCGCAGCGTGGTGGCCGGATGCCGTGGCGGGGCGCCGCGGCGCGGGTTGGTGGCATGGAATACCGGCGCGCTCGCTCCGGGCACCGGTCGCAGGCGCCACTGCCCGTGGCGTTTTTCCAGCACCCCCTGCACGCCGCTGACCGTGTCTCCGGCACGCACCGGGTGGTCGGCGGCCAGGCGCGGTGGCGGGTAGGGCACCACGGCGGGATACTGCCGCGTCGAGCCATCGTCAAGCAACAGCCGGTTGCGGGCGTTGGCGGCGGCGGCTTGCCGCGCGGCCGTTCCCGGCAGGGCCTGTTGCGTCGGCGCGATGGGCCGGCCGTCGCTTAGCGCCAGAGTGCCATAGCGACCAAGCTCATGGGTATCGGCAACCGTCAGCGTCTGGGGCAGGCGCACCAGCATGCCTTCACGCGCGGCAAGATCGGATTCGCCCGCGACCGGCAAGGTCAGCGTCTGCGGCGTCACCGCCATGCTGCGTGCGCACACCGCCAGCGCGCCGGACAGCACCAGCTGCGTCTGCCCGAATTTCTCTTCGACCCTTCCGGACACGCGCACCATGTCGCCGGCGCGTGCCGTGGTGCGTGGCGCATAGACGAACAGACCTTCCGACACGCCGGGCCGGTGCAGGCGTTGCGCGTCCGCGGCCTGCAGGAAGAAGCCGCGCAGGCCGCCATCACCGCTGAAGTCCGCGGTGACGACGGCCTCTACCTCCACCACGCTGCCCGCGAGCGGCGACGCCGCCGCGGCACCCTGGATCTCGGCGATCGGCGTCGCCGGCGTGCCGCATGGTTGCGATGCAGCATGCGCGCCCGCCAGGCAGGTCAAGGCTAGGGCGGGCAAGACGGCCCGGGCGAGGTGGCGCTTGCGCAGGGACGATCGCATGGCGTTATCGGCAGGTAGTGGCAGGGTGGACGATGCTAACCGCCGCATGTAACGGAATGCTTGCAGCAGGCATGTGGCCCCGCGATCGTGCTAAGGTAGCAGACACCCGCCGGTGCCCCGGCATCTACTCCATTGGTAAAACCGTCATGATCAAGGAAATCGCACAACTCACCATCAAGCCCGGCATGGACAAGCAACTGGAGCAGGGCGTGAGCCAGGCCACGCCGCTGTTCCTGCGCTCGCGCGGCTGCCACGGCGTGCAGCTGTTCCGCTCGATCGAGCAGCCGGAACAATACACGCTGGTGGTGGAATGGGAGTCGGTGGACGACCATATGGTCCATTTCCGCGAATCGCCCGAGTTCCAGCAATGGCGCGCGCTGGTCGGTGAAACCTTTGCCGCGCCGCCTAACGTGCACCATGTGGCCAAGGTCCTGTAAGCGCACGCCATGAGCACCCGGCCGGAACGTCCCCGCCATTTCTCGATGCTGCGCGAGCTGCAGCTGGCCGATGTCTTTACGCTGGGCAATGCGGCCTGCGGCATGGGGTCGGTGTTCTTCGCCATGTTCTACGTGGCCGACCAGCAGTTGTCGCATTTCTACACGGCGGCGGCATTGGCGCCGCTGGCCTTTATCTTCGACGTGCTGGACGGCCGCATCGCGCGCTGGCGTCATGCGCATTCGGCGCTGGGGCGCGAACTGGATTCGCTGGCCGACGTGATCTCGTTCGGCGTCGGGCCGGCCACGCTGGCCTTTGCCGCCGGCATGCGCGGCGGCTGGGACCTGGCCGTGCTGATCTACTTTGTCTGCTGCGGCGTCAGCCGGCTGGCGCGCTTCAACGTCACCGCTGAATCGCTGGCAGAGGGCAGCGACAGCGGCAAGGTCGCCTACTTCGAAGGCACGCCGATCCCGACCAGCGTGCTGCTGACCGCGGTGCTGGCATGGTGCGCCTGGCAAGGCCAGCTTGGCGGCGAACTGCCGGGCGGCGCGTGGGTGCTGGGCCCGGCGGTGCTGCATCCGCTGGTGCTGCTGTTCGCGCTGTCGGGCACGCTGATGGTCAGCAAGACGCTGCGCATTCCCAAGTTCTGAGCCGCCGGCGGCTTCGCTTCCGGCGGCCCCTTGCTGCGGGCCTCAGGCAGGCGCCGCATTTCCCGCCTCAGGGCCTGCTGGCCGCGTGATGACCTGCCCGTTGCGCGCCCCGCTGTGCGCGCCGTGCTGCCAGGTAATGGCGCCGTTGACGATCACGGTGTCGATGCCTTCGGCTGGCCGGGTGGGGGTTTCGTAACTGGCGGCATCGCGCACGTTGGCCGCATCGAAAACGACGATGTCGGCATGATTGCCCACGGCGAGCGTGCCGCGCCGGTGCAGGCCGAAGTTGCGCGCCGTCAGCCCGGTCATTTTCCAGACCGCCGTCTCCAGCGGGAACAGGCCGACCTCGCGGCAGTAGTGCCCCAGTACGCGCGGGAAGGTGCCCCACAGGCGCGGATGCGGACTGGCGCCGACGGGGATGCCGTCGGAGCCGATCATGGTTTCGTCGAAGGCAAGGATGCGCTGGACGTCGTCCTCGTCCATCTGGAAGTAGATCGCGGTGCCCGGCTGCAGGCGGCGCGCGGCTTCGTCCTTGGGCACGCCCCATTCCCTGGCGATGTCGTCGAGATCGCGGCCCGCGCATTCGGGGTATGGCTCGCTGGCGGCGATCAGCACCCGGCCGTCGAGCATGCCGCGGTCGGTCCGGATCATGGTGGAGCCGGCCGTGTATGGGTAGCAGTCGAGCGACACGCACTGGTGCTTCATGGCCTCGCGGATGAAGGGCAGGGTCACCTGGCTTTTGCCGAAGTTGGCCTGCCTCTGCACCTTGTGGTGCGACACCACCACCGGTACGTCGAGCTCGCGGCCGATGCGGAAGGTCTCGTCGAGCGAGGCCATGACGTGGTCGGACTCGTCGCGCATATGCGTGACATAGAGCGCCTTGCGGGCACTGAGCGGCCGGCAGACTTCGATGATCTCCACGGTCGTCGCCATGGCGGCGGGCGGGTAGAAGGTGCCGGTCGACACGCCGATCGCGCCGGCCTGCATGGCTTCTTCGACCAGCGCCTGCATGGCGGCGATCTCCTTGGCATCGGCTGGCCGGTCCAGCGCCGCCATGGTGACCGCGCGCAAGGTCGAATGCCCGACCATGGCGGCTACATTGACCGAGCTCGGCATGGTGCGCAGCGCGTCCAGGTAAGCGGCGAAGGTGGTGAAGCGGCCTTGCGCCGGTGTGTCGATCAGGCTCAGCGGCATCGGCAGATCCATATCGGCACGCAGCGGCGCGGCGCTGATGCCGCAGTTGCCGGCGATCACGGTGGTGACGCCCTGCGAAACCTTGAACGGCATGGTGGGTTGCGACAGCACCGCCTGGTCATCATGCGTGTGCGCGTCGATGAAGCCTGGGGCGACGATCAGGTCCGTTGCATCCAGCACGCGCTCGGCCGTGTGCCCGGCGAGGTCGCCGATCGCAGCGATGCAGCCGTCGCGCACGCCGATATCGGCGCTGAAGCGGGGTGCCTTGCTGCCATCGATCACCGTGCCGCCAGTGATCAGCAGGTCATAGTGCGGGGCGTGTGCAGAGGTGGGGTCGGACATGGGATTCCTTTCCTTGGCTGGAGCGTAGCGGTCAGCGGAAATGGCAGGCCACCTGGTGGATGCCGGTGGCGGAGGGACGTTCGGTCAGCAAGGGGGCCTGCTCCTTGCAGCGGGCTTGCGCATGCGGGCAACGCGTGTGGAAGCGGCAGCCCGCTGGCGGATTGGCCGGGCTGGGCGGATCGCCCTGCAGCAGCAGGCGCCGCGCGGGCCTGCGCGGGTCGGGCACCGGCACGGCGGACAGCAGGATCTCCGTATAGGGGTGGCGCGGCGCGGAGAACAAGGTGTCGCGGTCGGCCAGTTCGACGATCTGGCCAAGGTACATCACGGCGACCCGGTGGCTGATATGGCGCACCACGGCCAGGTCGTGCGCGACGAACAGGTAGGCGATGCCGAACTCGGCCTGGAGGTCCATCAGCAGGTTGACCACCTGCGCCTGGACGGAAACATCGAGCGCCGATACCGGCTCGTCGCAGACGATCAGCTTCGGGTTGAGTGCCAGCGCGCGCGCGATGCCCAGCCGCTGGCGCTGGCCGCCGGAGAACTCGTGCGGGAACTTGCGCACGGCTTCAGGCCGCAGGCCGACCTTGCTGAACAGCCATTGCACGCGCTCGTTGCGCTCGGCACGCGACTGCAGGCCGAAGTTGCGCAGCGGCTCGGCGACGATTTCGCCCGCCGTCAGCCGCGGGCTGAGCGAGGCATAGGGGTCCTGGAAGATGATCTGCAGGTCGCGCCGGCGCTGCCGCATGGCGCTTGCCGGCAGGCGCAGCAGTTCCACCCCGTCGAGCTGCACCGAGCCTGAAGTCGGCTCGATCAGGCGCAGCACCGACTTGGCGGTGGTGGTCTTGCCGCAGCCGGATTCGCCGACCAGCGAGAGCGTCTCGCCGCGCGCCACGGTGAAGGACACGCCGTCCACCGCCTGGATCGGCGGCCTGCCCGGTGCCAGCCAGCGCCGCGGTGCGAGGTAGTGTTTCCTCAGGCGGTCGACCTTGAGCAGAGGCGTTGGCGTGGCGGAGGTCGTGCTCATGCGATGGCTTCCTGGGCTTGTGGGTTGCATTCGATGCGGCCTTCCTCGACGGCGAAGCAGGCCACCGCATGGTCGCCGCGGTGGCGCGTGAGCTGCGGGAGCTCGCGCGCGCAGCGCGCGTTGGCATGCGCGCAGCGTGCCGCGAAGGCACAGCCGCGCCGCGCTTCCTGTGGCGATGGCACCAGGCCGGGGATTTCGGCCAGGCGCCGGCTGCTGGTGTTCATCGACGGCATCGATGCCATCAGTGCGCGGGTGTAGGGGTGCAGCGGGCGGTCAAACAGCTCGGTGACGCTGGCTTCCTCGACCTTGCGCCCGGCGTACATCACGATCACGCGGTCGCAGCATTCGGCCACCACGCCGAGGTCGTGCGTGATCATCACCACGCCCATGCCCAGTTCCTGCTGCAGGCGGCGCATCAGGTCCAGGATCTGCGCCTGGATGGTCACGTCGAGCGCCGTGGTGGGTTCGTCGGCGATCAGCACCTCGGGGTTGCAGGCCAGCGCCAGCGCGATCATCACGCGCTGGCGCATGCCGCCCGAAAGCTGGTGCGGGTACTCGTTGACGCGGCGCTCGGGCTCGGGGATCTGCACCAGCCGCAGCATCTCCACCGCGCGCCTGAGCGCCTCGGCGCGGCTCGCGCCCTGGTGCAGCTGCACGGTTTCGGCAATCTGGCGGCCAATCGTCAGCACCGGGTTCAGCGAGGTCATCGGCTCCTGGAAGATCATCGAGACGCGATTGCCGCGGATGCGGCGCATCTCGCGTTCGCTGAGCTGCAACAGGTCCGTGCCGCGCAGCCGCACCGCGCCGCGGATGCGTGCCGGCGGCGTGGGCAGCAGCCGCATGATGGACAGCGCCGTCACGCTCTTGCCGCAGCCTGACTCGCCCACCACGCCCAGGGTCTGGCCGGCGCGCACGGTGTACGAGACGCCGTTGACCGAGCGGGCCGGCCCGGTGAGCGTGTCGAAATGCGTGTGGAGGTCCTCCACTTCGAGCAGCGGCTCGCCCGTGGCCGGCCTGACATGGGACATCGCGCGCGACATCGTGATGGTCATGGTTGCGCTCCCGGATTCAGAGTTGCCGCGCCAGGCGCGGATCGAGCGCGTCGCGCAGGCCGTCGCCGAGCAGGTTGATGGCCAGCACCGTCGCGGCCAGCAGGATGCCCGGGTACAGGATGATGTGGAAGGCCACGGCCACGAAATTGCGCCCCTCGGCCATCATGTTGCCCCAGCTAGGCATCTGGGCGGGCACGCCGACGCCGAGGAAAGACAGCGCGGCTTCCGTGAGCACGGCGGTGGCGGCCACGAAAGTGGCCTGCACGATCAGCGGCGCCACCATATTGGGCACCACGTGGCGCACCAGGATCACCGGCAGGCGGGTGCCGACCGCATGCGCCGCCTCGACGTAGAGCTGCTCGCGCAGGGTCAGCGCCAGCGAGCGCACCAGCCGCACCACGCGCGGGACCTCGGGTATGGCGATGGCGATGATCACCGCGCCCAGGCTGGCCTGCGTAACGGCCATCAGCGCGATCGCCAGCAGGATCCCCGGGATCGCCATCAGGCCGTCCATCACGCGCATCACCAGGGAGTCCGCGCGGCGCACGAAGCCTGCGACCAGGCCCAGCAGCACCCCGGACACGGTTGCGAGCAGCCCGACCGACAGGCCCACGATCATGGAGACGCGGCCGCCCCAGACCGCGCGGCTGAATACGTCGCGGCCGAGCGCGTCGGTGCCGAACCAGTGCTCGGCCGAGGGCGGCTGCATGCGCGCCAGCGGGTCGATGTCCTGCGGGTCGACGGTGGCAATCCAGGGCGCGCCGAGGGAGAGCACGGCGATCACCGCCAGCAGCAGCGCACCCAGGATCAGCGTGGGGTGCTTGCGCGCCCAGTGCCAGCGCGGCAGCACGAAAGGCGCATGGTCGGGTGCCGGTACGGCAGGTTCGGTGGCGGGTCGGGAAGTGGTCATGTCAGCGGGTCTCGCGGCGAGCCATCAGTACTTGATGCGCGGATCGAACAGCCGGTAGCTGAGGTCGATCATCAGGTTGATCAGCACGTAGACCCCGGCGGAGACCAGCAGCACGCTCTGGATCACCGGGTAGTCGTGGCGCTGCACCGAGTCGACCACCAGGCGGCCGACCCCCGGGATCGCAAACACGGTCTCGGTCACGACCACGCCGCCGATCAGCAGCGCGATACCCATGCCGACGGTGGTGGCGATCGGGATCGCCGCGTTGCGCAGCGCGTGGCCGAGCACCGGCAGCACGCCCAGGCCCTTGGCGCGCGCAGTGCGGATGTAGTCTTCATGCAGGACTTCCAGCACGGTGGCGCGCGTCATGCGCGTCACCAGCGCGATATAGACCAACGCCAGGTTGACGCAGGGCAGCACCAGGCTGCGCAGCCATGCGCCAGCGCCGTCGGCGAAGCGCGCATAGCCCTGCACCGGGAACCACGGCAACTGGATGGCAAAGGCGTAGACCAGCAGGTAGCCCACCAGGAACACCGGCAGCGAGAATGCCAGCACCGCGAACAGCATCACCAGCCGGTCGACCCAGCTGCCCGCGCGGTACGCGGCCAGCGTTCCCAGCGGCACCGCGACCAGCAAGGTCAGCAGCATCGTCAGCGCGGCGACAGAGACGGTCGGCTCCAGCCGCTGCGCCAGCAACTGCGCCACCGGCACCTGGGTGAAGATGGAGGTGCCGAGGTCGCCGGTGGCGAGCCGGCCGAGCCACAGCAAGAACTGCCGCCACAGCGGCTGGTCCAGCCCCAGCACGCTGCGCAGCCTGGCGATGTCGTCAACGGTGGCGAGGTCGCCTGCGATCAGCGCCGCCGGATCGCCCGGCGACAAGTGGATCAGCAGGAAGACCACCACGGCCACCACTGCCATCACGGGCAGCGTCGCGGCCAGGCGTCTGAGCAGGTAGCCCATGGTCGTGTTTCCCCCGTGGTTAGCGCTTCGTGGTTATTTGTCGAGCATCCAGACCGTGGGCATGCCGGCCCACATTCTGTCGATGCCCTTGAGGCTGGCACGCGCCGCGAACGCCGCCGAGTACTGGCCGGCGTTCACATAGGGCACCGCCTCATAGGCGCGCTTCTGGAAGGCATCGAGCAGTTCCTTGCGCTTGGCGGGCACGGTCTCGCGGATCCAGGCCGTGCGCAGTGCGTCGAGCGGCTTGTCGCAGGGCCAGCCGGGCAGGCTGGTGCCGCAGGCGGCGCCGAGGTAGGCATTGGTGATCGGGGAATCGGCATCGAACTCGCCCGCGACGGTCACGTACATATTCCAGCCTCCGGCCTCGGGCGCATCCCGCTTGGCGCGGCGCGCGCCGATGGAGGCCCAGTCCATGTTCTGCATGTCGACGTTCATGCCCATGCTGCGCATGGTCTGTGCCGCCATCAGGGCTTCAGCGTTGAGCTGGGGAATGTCGGTGGGCACCAGCAGCACCACCTTTTCGCCCTTGTAGCCCGCCGCGCCCAGCAACTGCCTGGCACGGGCCGGATCGGCCTTGCGGTACGGTTCGGCGCCGGCAGCGGTATCGTTGGGGCCGCCGCAGATGAAGAAGGTGGCGCAGTAGTTGATACGCATGTCGAGCGGATAGCCCATGGCCGCGGTGAAGCGTTCCTGGCTGACCGCCTGCAGGAAGGCCTGGCGCACTTTCGGGTTGTTGAATGGCGGATGCAGCTGGTTCATCACCAGCACGCCCTGGTAGGCGCCGCCCGAGCCGATCTTGATGCCGGCGTCGCCGCGCAGCGGGGTGATGTAGTCCGGCGGTACCTGTTCGATCAGGTCGACCTCGCCGCGCTTGAGCGCCGCGATGGCGCTGTTGGCGTCCGGCAGGTAGAGCCATTCGACGCGATCCACGCGGGGCTGCTTGCTGCCGGCGAGACCGCTCGCGGGCTCGCTGCGTGCCACGTAGTGCGGGTTGCGCACGAACACCGCCTTGTTGCCCGGCACCCATTCGTCGCGCTTGAAGATGAAGGGGCCGGAGCCCAGCACCTCGGGCAGCGGCGCGGTTGCGGGCATCCTGGCCAGGCGCTCCGGCAGGATCACCGGGGGAAAGCCCGAGGGCTTGGCCAGCGCATCGAGCACCATGCCAAAGGGCTCCTTGAGCGTCAGCGTGAACGTGCGCGTGTCGACCGCCTTCCACTCGGCGCCGGCTTCGCCTATGGCACGGCCCAGGCTGTCGCGCGCGCCCCAGCGCTGCAGCGAGGCGATCGCGTCCGCCGAGGTAACCGCGCTGCCATCCGAGAACTTCAGGCCTGGACGCAGCGTGAAGCTCCACTGCCGGCCATCCTTCGAGCTGCTGTACTTCTCGACCATTTGCGGTTGCGCCTTGCCCTTGGCGTCCTGCGCGAACAGCGTGTCGTAGACCATGTAGCCGAAGTTGCGCGTGATGTAGGCCGTGGTGAAGGTCGGATCGAGGATCTTCAGGTCGGCATGCGCCACGACCTTGAGCGTCTTGGTCTGTGCCAGCACGGGAAGGCTGGCGCCTGCCAGGACCAGGGCGCCCGCCGCGAGCGCGGCGGACAGGGATCGGTTTGGTGTCATGTGCAGTCTCCGTTTTCTTCGTTGTCGTTGTTGTCGTGATCGCAGCAAGGCGGCCGGCGCTCAGGCCGCGGCGCTGTCCAGGGGCCACTTGGGCCGCTGGATTTTGCGATAGGGCAGGGTCGTGAGGTCAAGCGTGACGGCACCCGGGGCGCCTGCGTAGATCACGTGCCTTGCCACTTTCGAGAAGGACGCGTAGAAGTGCTGCGAGGACTTGACCACGATGATCTGCTTGCGCGCCAGGTCACAGCCCAGCTGGGTGAACATGTCCGTGCCCATGGCCTGGTTGCGCAGCGTGATCAGCACGATGTCGATGCCGTTAGCTTCCACCAGCGCGCAGTCGCCCATCGGCACCGGCGCGTCGGACAGCCCGGTCATCACCATGTCGGGCAGCAGGGTCTTGACCGTGCAGTCCAGGTCCAGCGGATCGCCGGAAAGCGGACTGATCTTGCCGCCGATGCGCATCGACAGGCGTGCGCCCACGCCGGCATCGAAGGCGATGCGCACCGCGATCGGGTCCCACATCGGGCCGACCGCCGCATTGCCGATGCCGCGCTCGATCATGCGGCGCAGGACAAAGGTGGAGTCGCTGGCTGCACCGCCGCCGGGATTGTCGGCGCCGTCGGCCAGCACCACCGGCCCGCCGTCGCAGGCCAGCGCCTCGTCGAGCGAGGTATCGATGTCCGGGTAGCGCACCGTGAGCCCGTCGCGCATGGCGACCAGTTCGTCGGCCAGTTGCCGCGCCAGCGCATCGGCCCTGGCCGGGTTGCCATCGGTGTAGACCAGCACCTTGGTGCCCATCCCCGGCACATCGCCCCATGAAAACCCATGCGCCACCGAGATCGACAGCACGCCGTCGCGCCCTTCCAGCGACTGGATGCGGTCGATGAAGCCGCGCGCCGGCTCGCGCGAGGTGTGGACCGTGACGATCATGCTGCAATCGACCACCGCCGCCACCGGGCGAACCTTGCCTTCCACCGTGGCCGCGCACAGGTCGACCAGTTCCAGCGCGCGTTCCAGCACGTCGGTATGCGGGTATTCCTTGAAGGCAACCATCACGTCGGCGTACGCCGTCATCTCGGGCGTCAGGTGGCAGTGCGGGTCCAGCTCCGCGCCGATCACCACGTCCGGGCCGACGATGGCGCGCACACGCTGCAGCAGGTCGCCCTCGCAGTCGTCATAGCCATCGGCCACCATCGCGCCGTGCAGACCGAGCAGCACCATGTCCACCGGCAACGCAGCGCGCAGGTCGGCCAACAGTTCCTCGCGCAGGGTTTCGTAGGCATGGCGGGTGGTGGTGCCGCTGGGCTGCGCGCCGGCCACCATGCCTTCGCACAGCTGCCAGCCGCGCTCCTTGCCGCGGATCCGCGCGGCCCACAGCGGGCCCGAAAAAAACGTCATCTGGTCAGGATGCTGGCCGGCCGGGAAGTAGCCGCGATCCCTGAACGACGACAGGCCGGTGGGCATCGGCGCGAAGGTGTTGGTTTCGGTAGCGAGGGAGGCACTGAAGACACGCACGATGGTTGGCTCCTGGTCAGTCGGGGATTGGCGGTTGGGGGAAGACGCGATTCAGGCGGGAGCGGCCAGGCGGCGCAGGCGCGCCGGCCCAAGCATCCCGGCGCTCAGGCCGAACGAAGCGGGATGCGCCGGCACCGGCAGGCCGCGCGCCAGCGCGGCACAGGTCTCGCCCATGGCCGCCGAGGTCTGGATGCCGTAGCCGCCCTGGCCCGCCACCCAGAAGAAGCCCGGCACGGCGTCGTCGAACCCGCCCACCAGGTCGCCGTCGGCGACGAAGGAGCGCAGCCCGGCCCAGGTGCGAGCGGGGCGGCGGATCTTGAGCGAGGTCGCGGTCTCGATGCGGTCGATAGCGAGCGCGATATCCATTTCCTCGGGCTGGACGTCCTGTGGCTCGACCGGGTCGGCATTGGCCGGGGAGCCCAGCAACATGCCGGCATCGGGCTTGATGTACCAGTCCTCGTCGGCGCCGAAGACCATGGGCCAGCCGCTGGTGTCCATATCCGGGGGCGGAGCAAAGACGAAGGCAGAGCGGCGGCGGGGTTCAATCCCCAGCGGCTGCACGCCGGCCAGCCGCGCGATGACGTCGGCCCAGGCGCCGGCGGCGTTGAGTACCACCGGTGCCGCATATACCGACCCGCCAGCCTCCACGCGCCAGTGGTCCCGCACACGTGCCATGGCTGTGACTTGGGCATCGCACACCAGCTTGCCGCCGGCCTGGCGCATGCCGCGCAGGTAGCCCTGGTGGATCGCGTCCACATCCATGTCTGCGGCGCCGGGCTCATAGACGCCCCCTACCAGTTGCTCCGCGCGCAGCGCCGGTACGCGCTCGCACGCTTGCGCGGCACTCAGCAGGCGGGCGTCGGGATCGACGGCGCGCACCACGTCCCAGTGCGCGTCAAGCAAATGCTGTTGCCCGGGGCCGGCGACCATCAGCGCGCCGCGCGGCGTGAGCAGCGGGTGCGAGGCAAATCCCGGCGGCGGATCCTGCAGGAAGGCGTGGCTTGCCATCGTCAGCGCGCGGACCTGGGTGGTGCCGTAGCTTTCCATGAACAACGCCGCCGAGCGGCCGGTCGAGTGGTAGCCAGGCTGGGCTTCGCGTTCGAGCAGGATGACGCGGCCATGGGGCGCGAGCCAGTACGCGACGGAAGCACCGGCAATGCCGCCTCCGATGATGAGATAGTCGGTTGGAATCGGTGAGGCAGCGTGAGTCGGGTGCATGGATCAGGTGGCAGGAGAGCGCCTGCGGGGCGCTCGTGCATTCGGAATGGGAGTGAGTGTAGGCAAGAATTTGCGTATATGCAAATTGCGGATACGCAAATCTTGCGCTAAGGTGGGCGGCAGGGGATGAGCCTTGGCACGGTCTGCTCTGTTAGCATTCCGTCCAAAGGAAAAAAGGACGCAGGCTTGAAACCACACACCGCCCAGAGGCGCGGCAGCGGCATCGGCATCGATGACGACGAGTCGCGCACGCTCGACCGCGAAGCCTTTGGCAAGCGCCTGCGCTCGGCGCGCAAGGCCTTCGGCTGGACGCTGGCGCACCTCGCCGAACTGTCGGGCGTCTCGATCACCACCATCTCGCGTGCGGAGCGCGGGCAACTGGCGCTGGGCTACGAGAATTTTGCTGCGCTGGGCCAGGCGCTGCAGATGGACATGGGCTCGATGTTCGCGGGTGCCGGCACGAAGACCTCACCGTTCCAGGGGCCGGTCGTGACCCGGGCCGGCGCGGGCGTGACCTACCGGGGATCGTCGCTGACCTATGAATTTCTTGGCGCGGAGGCCGTCGGCAAGCAGATGAGCCCGGTGGTCGGCACCGTGCATGCGCGCCGCATCGAGGGCCCCGGTGACTTCTCGCGCCATCCCGGCGAGGAGTTTGTCTATGTGCTCAGTGGCGAGATCGAAATCCATTTCGACAACGGCGAGAAGCTGCACCTGGCGCGGGGCGATGCGTTGTATTTCGATGCCCGCATGGGCCACGCCTACATCAGCGTAAGCCGGCAGCTCGCCCGGATCGTGGGTGTGACCACCAGCGAAAGCAACTTCATGAAGTCGGCCCAGGCGGCGAAGCCGGCGGCGGTGCCAGAACGGACCGTCGGGCGCACGCAGGGGAAAGCCGCAGCGACCAGGGGCAAGGGCAAAGGCTGAAGGGGGCGGAACCCACGCTTTCAGGATCCAGGGTGAAGCATTGCTTGCGGAGCCCCGTGTGGCCGTGGATGCGGCCTGCGGCATGGGGTTGGTGTTCTTCGCCATGTTCTTCGTGGCCGACCAGCAGCTGTCGCACTTCTTCACGGCGGTGGCGCGGCTTGCATGCCGTTGCGAGCAGGCTTTCCCCTGGTGAATTCAGTTTTTTTGAATTCTGGCTTTTCTCTTCTTGAAGCGCAAAATCAGAATCGCCTGATTTATTTTTCGACAGCACCATATTTACTATCCATCTTAAGTTGCAGCGCCGTCATTCCATGACCGCCGCAGCGATAGCGTGCCGCGAGACGCAGCGTATCCAGTCACTTTTTTTTCGGCACGAAAGCGTTCAACTCCACGGAGTGCTTCGCATGGGTAGCCGATTACCGATTTCCTCCCGTACCGTTACCGTATCCGGTGATGGGTTGCCGGAACTATTGGGACAGCCGCTGCTAGTATTTTCCAGACTGTCCGGCACCGAGGGTATCAATTCGCTGTTCGAGTATGAGCTGGAACTCAAGACGCCGGACGACCGCAATGTCCTGTACGGCCCGGCGGGCGATGTCGACCTGGAAGCCATGCAAGGCAAGGAGCTGACAGTCAGTATCGAACTGGACGGCTCCGGCAGCGGCTTGGACGGCGGCCTCGGCAGGGGCAAGCGCGAGATTACCGGGATCGTCACCGACGTGCGCGGCCCTTACCACGAAAACGAGCGCATTCGCTATCGCCTGACCTTGCGCCCCTGGTTTTGGCTCGGCACGCTCACCTCCACCTTCAAGCGGTTCCAGAACATGAGTGTCCTGGAAATCGTGGAAGCGGTGCTGAGCAGATATACCTTTCCGGTCGAGCGCCGGCTTTCACTCATCGAGTATCCCAAGCGCGAGTATCAATTGCAGGCCGGCGAGACCGACTACCAGTTCGTGCGCCGGCTGCTTGCAGAGTGGGGCCTGAATTTCCATTGGGAGCACACGAACGGCCATCACCGCATGGTGCTGACGGATGGCAATGGCGCCTTCCAGAACATCCCCAGCCCCGCGTATCACACCATCAACTGGCATCCATCCTCGGACCGGGTGGACGAAGAACACCTCCACCAATTCGAGGTACGCGATCGCCTGATTACTGGCTCGTGGGCGCACGGGGATTACGATTACAACCAGCCCCGCGCCGACCTGAACGTCTCCGTCGAAGACCCCCGCGAGACCAGCCATGCCACCTACGAACTGTACAGCTGGCCAGGCGATTACGTTCAGCCCAAGACCGGCAATGACGCCCGCAAGGAAGGCGACATGCTGGCGCGCATCAACATGGAACGCCTGCGGCAACACGGCGTGCGCGGGCGCGGCCAGGGCAACGTGCGCGCAATGGCGCCGGGCCACACCTTTACGCTGAAGCGCTTCCTGCGCGCAAAGGCCAACCGCGAGTACCTGATTTTCGCCACGCGCCTGCTAATCGAGGACGTGGGCGAGTTCGCGGGCAGCGACCAGCAATGGCGCTGCGAGGTGGAGTTCGAAGCCCAGCCCACCAGCGAAATCTTCCGGCCCGAGCCGGTCAAGAAGCCATACATCGGCGGGCATCACATCGCCAGGGTCGTCGGCCCGGCCAATCAGGAAATCTGGAGTGATGATCTGGGACGGGTGCGCTGCCAGTTTGTCTGGGACCGCTACGGTAGTTTTGACGAGAATAGCTCCTGCTGGATTCGCGTAACCGGCTTCTCATCGGGCGGTCGCTTCGGCAACACGCACCTGCCGCGCATCGGCCAGGAAGTCATTGTCATATACGAGGGCGGTGACCCGGATCGGCCAATCATCATCGGGCCTGTCAATAACCGGCTGAACCTGCCGCCGTGGCAGTTGCCCAGCCAGCATGCATTGTCCGGCTACCAGAGCAAGGAACTGTTCGGCGAAGGCCGCAACCAGACCCTCTACGACGACACGAAGGGCCAGCAGCAAGTGCAAGTCGGGTCGGACTACCAGAACAGCCTGCTGGCCCTGGGCCACAATGTCCGGGTGAAGGGTTGGGAGGGGCGCAAGGACAAGCGAGGAGAAGGGTTCGAACTGCGCACCGACGCGCATGGGACGCTGCGCGCCGCACTTGGCCTGCTCATCACCACCTTTTCGCGCCTGAATGCCGAAGGCAACGCGATGAATGTGCGGGATGTCGTCCAGTTGCTCGAACAGGCACAGGGCATTGCCGCCACCATGGGGGAGAAGGCGACTGAAGCCCAGGCCCAGGACGGCGAACAGACCGACGTTGCAAAACTGCTGGAGAAGCAGCTCGAGCAAATCCAGGGCGGAGGCGAACTGGAGGAGTTTACCGCCCCACATCTGGTATCGGCCAGCCCCGCCGGCATCGTCTCCACGGCAGCGGGTTCGACCCACATCGCCAGCGGCGGCGACACCGCACTGACCACGGGGGAACACCTGTCCGTCACCGCCGGTGGCGGCTTCTTTGCCAGCGTGCGCAAGGCGCTGCGCATGTTCGCCTATGAAGCTGGCATGAAGCTGGTTGCAAACATGGGCGATATCGACCTGCAGGCCCTGAAGAACAATATCAACCTGCTGGCGAAGCTCAAGATCACCCTGACCGCCGACGAGATCACCATCCAGGCCAGGCAGAAACTGTTGCTGGCAGGCGGCGGCAGCTACCTGCGACTGGACGGCAACATCGAGCATGGCACCAACGGCAGGTTCACCGTCCACGCCGCCAGCAAGCAGCTGACCGGGCCGAACAGCATCCCGACGGAACTGAGCACAAAGCAGGTCTGCCTGGAATGCCTGCTCAAGGCAGCCAGGCGCAACACGGGCCTGCTGCTGCGCTGACCCGAGGACGGCGATGACAACCGAACCAAACCCCGTCTGTATCTACGCGCTCGCCGACGGCGCCCAGCACCCGCTGCTGATTGGCGACCTGATGCGCGAGGCCACCGAGCACCGCAATGTGTATGCCGGCCTCCCCGAGGAAGACGCGGGCGACGCCTCGCTGTTCCTGGCGCGCATTGCAGATGCAGGCGAACCGTGGCTTGCCAAGCTCGACGAACTGGACTTGCTCGCCCCCTGCATGACCCTGATCTGGAGCCGCGTCGGCATCGACGCGCTCGCCACGCACCTGCGGCAGTTCCTGATCGCCGACCTCGGCGACGGGCTGAACGCCATGGTGCGATATTTCGATCCGCGCAACCTGCGCACGGTCATGACGCTGTGGGGCGAAGAGACGACGCACAAGCTGATGGCACCCATTCTCCAGTGGAAGTACCGCGGGCATGAGACCGAGTGGAAGCGACTGGATGGGCCGCTGAACGGCAATCAGTTCGAGACGACACCAGTTGCCATTGCATTCGATGAGCAGCAGGTTGATGACTTCATGGCGCACTGCGAGCCGGATCAGATGCTGGCGGGCCTCGTTGAAGACGGCACCGTACCGGGCGATGGTCCCTACCTGCCGCGCTTCCTGGATTTCGTTGCGCGTTACAAGCACGTGGCTGCCTGGCGGCTCATCGAGCCCGCCGACCGCCTTGGGTACTGTCAATACTCGTACCGCTATGGCGCCGACTTTGATCAAGATCCAGAGGTGTACGGTGCGTTGGAACAACGGATGCACGAGGGCGGCAGCTTCAACACCTGCATGGCCCATGTTCCTGACTACGTGTGGAAGCGCGTGATTGCCAGGCAGGCCGATCAAGAAGCGGAGAAGAATGATGACAAAAAATAGCTTGAATCGGAAGCGCGCACATCGATGGCAAGCCGCACTGGTGTTGCTGGGCGCGCTTGGTGCCCTTTCTGCATGCTCGGGAGAGTCACGGTCTGACTTGTCGGCCGATGCCGCCGGCGGGGCCGCCAAGGAAGAAATCTATGGGGGCGGCGTGCGCGGGCTGAACTACTCGTCAGATGCCATTTATAGCTTCAGCGTCACCGGGCCACGTGGCATGAACGGTGGCGGTCCGAATATCAGTCCAGCGGGCAAGAACGGGGCATCCGGCGGAGGTGCGGAGATGTGCTGCATCGGCATCCCTCAGCCATGGAAGCCCGGCACGCAGCTACGCATCGAATGGGAGCGCGACCGCAAGCCCTTTGACTACAAGGACCGAAGTGGGCTGGCGGTGCTGACTGCAACGGTCACCGTGCCGGAATATGCGGCAAGAACATCAGGCTTTTGGGCGATTTTCCTGCCAGGGGACCGCGTGAAAGTCATGGTGGCAGACGGCAACGCCAATGGGCATAACGATCTCAACGTCAGACCTGCCGATGACGATCCTTTCATTGTCAAGGGAGTGCGTGACGAGGCCCTGACCCAGCAAGCACTGAAGAGATTTCAATAATGAGCGAGGGCGCACCTTCAACGCCTGCATAGCGGATGTCCCGGACTACGTGGGGAACCGCGTGTTCGTCACGCAGGCCGATCAACAAACGGAGAAGAACGATGAGAAAAAGTAGCTTGATGCGGAAGCGCGTTCCTTCATGGTTCGCCGCGCTGGTGTTGCTGGGCGCGCTTGGAGCCCTTTCGGCATGCTCGGGGGAATCGCGGACTGACTTGGCGGCAAAAACCGCCGTTGGAGTTGAGAAGGAGCACGTAAGTCCCGGCAGCGCTCGCGGTCTGAACTACTCGTCCGATGCAATCTATAGCTATTACGTCACGGGTCCACGTGGAATGAACGGTGGTGGCGGAAACATGGGGCCTGCATACAAAGAAGGACCTGCCGAGCCTGGCGAGATGTGTTGCGTCGGCATCCCTCAGCCATGGAAGCCCGGCACGCAGCTACGCATCGAATGGGAGCGCGACCGCAAGCCCTTTGACTACAAGGACAGAAGCGGGCTGGCGGTGCTGACTGCAACGGTCACCGTGCCGGAATATGCGGCAAGTACATCGGGTTTTTGGGCGATTTTCCTGCCAGGAGACCGCGTGAAAGTTATGGTGGCAGACGGCAACGCCAATGGGCATAACGATCTCAACGTCAGACCTGCCGACGACGATCCCTTCATTGTCAAGGGAGTGCGTGACGAGGCCCTGACCCAGCAAGCACTGAAGAGGTTCCAATGATGACCGCTTTCCGCCTGCCCATTGCCATGCCGGAAACGGATAAAGGTCGCCTTCCCGAGGGAAAGCGGGCCTACGAGAATGGCAAGACCACCGTGGACGATCCCCATGGCGACTGTGAACAGACGATTCACATCAACCTGTTCTTCGATGGCACCAACAACAATGACGATGTCAGAACTCCTGCCCGCTGGCGGGATTCTACCCACAAGACGCACACCAATGTTGCGCGGTTGTTCAGGGCTTGCCCTACCCGCCCGCAGCAGGGGATCTTCAGTTCTTACATTGCAGGAGTCGGCACGCTCTTTCCCGATCTGGGCGAACACACCTATAGCAGTAGTGGCAAGGCTTTTGCGAGCGGCTTTGCCAAACGCTGTGCCTGGGGTTACACGCGCGTGCTGAACGCCGCGCACGAAGCAATGACAGGTGTGCGCGGCGATGACCTGATCAAGGACGACGAAGCTAAGAGAATCTGTGAAAAACTCGACTGGAACCTCGGTTCCTCCTTGCTCACCACCAAGGAAAAGCACCTCGGCAGCCTGCACGAGTCGCTGGTTCGGCAATGCAAGCGCAACCGCCTCATCAGGAAAGCTTACATCAACGTGTTCGGCTTTTCGCGCGGCGCGGCGGGCGCCCGGGTGTTCGTCAGCAAGCTGATCAATTACTGGGCCAAGGCCGGGAAGCTGGCGGGCAAGATCGACTATGAAGTCAACTTCATGGGGCTCTTCGATACGGTCGCGTCGGTCGGCCCGCCCGAGTCGTTTCAATCCGCCGTGGATTTGGAATACTTCGACGGGCATTTCTGGGCGGCAGGGGGCGGCGCCCTGAACATTCCCGTCCAGGTGCGGCGGTGCGTGCATTTTTTCTCCATGCATGAACAACGCATGAGCTTCCCACTGGATTCCATCCGGAAGGGGAAGAGCTACCCGGCAGGCGACAGCAAGCTGCTGGAGGTGCCCTATCCAGGCGTCCACTCAGACGTGGGGGGCAGCTACGCGCCGGGCGATCAGGGCAAGTCGGTCAAGGGCGAGGGGCACCGGTTGGGCAAGATTCCGCTGCATGACATGTACATCGAGGCCCTGAAGGTCGGTGTGCCGCTGCGGCTGGTGGATGCCACGAACGACGAAGACCGGATGGGTGCGAACAACATGCAGGATTTCGCCATCGACCCCGCCGTTGCCAAGGCTTTCAACGACTGGCGGGCAGCACTGCCCGCCATCGACGGCGTGGAGAAGGCCCTGGAATTTGGCCTGCGGCAAAGCCTGCAATGGCGCACCTTGCGCGCACGCTGGCACACCGGCACCTACGTTACCAACCAAGGGTTCTACCACTATTGCGCGGAGCCGGCGAACAAGCGCGAGGACAGCAAGACTCCCCAGCAACTGCGCACGGACGTGGATAAGACAAGGAAGGCCGATCCGGTAATCCAGAAGCTGGAACAGGACAACATCCAGTTGAAGCTTCAGGTCCAGCAGCTCAGAGACCGCGCAATGTTTCCCCAGACGACTTCGCAGTCCATGGCGGATTTGACGAAGCGCCGAGCCCTGGAAGCCAGGGTTGCCGCGAACGATGCCGCCATCGCTGCGCGAGAGAATGCGCTGATGGCGGAGGCGGTTGGCAAGGACCCGGCCGACTGCCGCCCTGGGGAAGGTGCCGACGAATTTGTCACCAATGACCGCACCGACTTGCTGGAGGCGGCTGAGGAATTCCAGTTGCTATTGGGATACCTGCACCCCGAACTTCAGCCCAGCTTGAACGTGCGGAAGGAAATGATGGCCCGGCCGGTCTTTTCACCCATCGGGGCAGCGGAACGGGTCGCCAATGGTTTCAAGTACCTGGCGACCCCCCGCGCAGAGCGTCCACGCACGGATTCGAAGCTGCTCGTTATGGTCGACGACGATATCTTGACCAAAAGCGCTGCCGTTCGCGGTTATTGGCCCATCGATGACGTATTGGTGGAACCTGCGCCGGAGATGATCCTCTACCTGAGGGCCACGACCGCTGCCAAGGCCGTGGACGACTTTGCCTTGCGTGAGAAGGCAGCCATTGAGTTGTTCGATAACTACATCCACGACAGCCGCGCCTGGTTCCGTGTGCCGAATTTCCACGAATACGCACCAGGCGGCTACGGGTGGGCCAGGACATTCTTTGTCGGCGACAGCAAGGCAGTGCGGCACCTCGGCATGAGCGCAAAGGGCGTGTTGGACAAGGTGCAAGATACCGCTCTGGCCGTCGAGCGCGAAATCGATGCCACCAAGGACAGGGCGATGCGGGCATTGGGCGACGCAGCAGGGCGCGCAGCGGATGCCGCCCGGGATGCAGTCATCGATCAAGGCAGGAAGGCCATGGAAAGAGTCATCCCCTCGGGATTCCCGATGCCAAGACTGTGACGGGCGCATGATGGCAAATGCACCGCTCATGCCGCATCCGTCAATCCTTGAAGGAACGCCAACATGACAGCATGGCTAGACCAAGATGATCCCGCGCCGCAACGGACACGGCCGCCGAAACCAGGCTCCTCTGCCAGGCAGGCCGTAACCGGCCAGGAGGCCCAGGAGCCCGCCACGAAGCTTCTCCCTTCAGCCAAGACCATCGAGGCCCGCATCGCCGAGATCAAGGGCGCGCCCAGTCCCATGCTGAAGGCCGCCAGGCCGCTGCTGCGCGCACTGGCAGACATCCCGCCCAAGCTGGACAAGCGCGGTGAGGTGGAACGTCTGCGCACCCTGCTGGAGCAGGAATTGCGCACCTTCCAGGCGGTGTGCGACCGACTGAACATCGACCGCAAACACACCACCGCCGCGCACTACGCACTCTGCACCGCGCTGGATGAGGCCGTGAGCCATACCGAGTGGGGCGGCGGCAGTGCGGCTTCGCTGGGCGCATGGCCTGGCAGCGCCCTGGCCTCGACCTTCCACCAGGACCGCGAGGGCGGCACCAAGGTGTTCCTCATCCTGGGCCGGTTGGTGGAATCGGTGGCCGAGAACATCGGCACCATCGAGGTCTGCTACCACATCCTCTCGCTGGGGTTTCAGGGGCGGTATCGCGGCATGGCGGACGGTGACCAGCAACTGCACGCGATCCGGGGACGCTTGCTCGATGCGATCAGCAAGCACAACGGACCGCTGCCCAAGGAACTGTCTTCCCACTCGCAGCCCGCCCCGCCTGGCCGCTTCCATCACCTGAGCGGCATCCCGGTCTGGATGACCTGCGCAGCGGGCCTTCTGGCCGTCGCTGGCCTGGCCGGATACTACAAGTACCAGCTGATGCTCCAGGAGCGTGACGTAGTGCAACAGATCGGGGCCATTGGCAACCTGACTTCGCCCCCGGCACCGAAGGCGTTGCGCCTGGCCGAGCTGCTCAAGGACGAGATCGCGCGCGGCGTGGTAGCTGTCAGGGACGACAACCAACGCAGCACCGTAGTGTTCCGCGGCGACGACATGTTTGGCGCGGGCCGGGCCGAGGTCAACGCGAAGCTGACGCCGGCGCTGAACAAGGTGGCGGGCGAAATCAATAAGTTGCAGGGCAAGGTGCAGGTGATCGGCCACAGCGACAACCAGCCCATCAAGAGCGCCCGCTACCCGTCCAACCAGGCCCTGTCCGAGGAGCGTGCCGCCATGGTCAGCGAATACCTCGCCAGCCAGGGCGTCGCCAAGGGACGCCTCGAAGCCATCGGCAAAGGCGACACCGAGCCGTTGACGGACAACAAGACCCCCGCCGCCCGCGCGGCGAACCGGCGCGTGGAAGTGGTCGTCACACAGTAGGCGCGGGATCTGCACTTCCCCCTCCTCAGGCCAGCAGCACGTGCCCTGAGCCGGTATCGATCAGGCTGACGCGCGCCCCCTGCCGGATTGAAAGTCCCCACGTGCCCGGTCCGGGCACCTGCGCCACGGATCAGCACGTTGCCTGTCCAAGCGCACGCTGCTCTATGCCAGCGTCGGCACCGTGCAGAACAGCGCCACGACGAACTTGCCACGCGTCGTTGCTCGTCGTTGCCATAGCTACGGCTATGGCGCCTCCTCGCGCCTAGCCTGACGACCGACCGGGCGATTTCATTTTGGCAAGCTATCTACGGAACAGGACACTAGACCCGCGCCGCCTCGGTTGCCGCCGCCGCGCGTGTCCGGCTGACCATCAGCGCCAGCAACGCCGCGACCATGCAGGCCGCACCGGCCGCGTACAGCGCCGGCGTATAGGTCAGCAGCAGCGTACGGCTCAGCCCCGCGCCGAACGCCGCCACGGCCGCGCCGATCTGGTGGGCCGCGAAGATCCAGCCGAACACCATCGGCGCGCGTTCGCGCCCGAAGGCGGTGGCCGCCAGCTTGATCGTGGGCGGCACGGTGGCGATCCAGTCCAGGCCGTAGAACATCGCAAAGATCGACAGGCCGTACAGCGTGAAGGTTGAATGCGGCAGCCAGAACAGCGACAGGCCGCGCAGCGCGTAGTACCAGAACAGCAGCTTGCGGCTGTCATAGCGGTCCGACAGCCAGCCCGACAGGATGGTGCCGACAAAATCGAACGCACCCATCATCGCCAGCGCCGAGGCGGCCGGCACCGGGCCCATGCCGAAATCGCCGCACAGTGCAATGAAGTGGGTCTGGATCAGCCCGTTGGTGCTCAGGCCGCAGATGAAGAAGGTGCCGGCCAATAGCCAGAAGGTCTGGGTACGGGCGGCATCGCGCAGCACCAGGAAAGGCCCGCGCAGCGTGAACGGCATGACGGGTTGCGCGGCGGGCGGCGTGGCCGGATGGGCCGGATGGGCCGGGACCTCGCCGAACGCGGCCAGGCCGACATCGGCGGGGCGGTTGCGCATCAGCGCGAACACCAGCAGCGCCAGCGCCGCGCAGGCAGCCAGCACCGGCAGCACGGCCACGCGCCAGCCCATATGCTCGATCAGCCAGGCGGCCACCGGCAGGAAAGCCAACTGCCCCGTCGCCGCGCTGGCTGTCAGGATGCCGATCACCAGCCCGCGCCGCGCGCTGAACCAGCGGTTGGCGACCACGGCCGCCAGCACCAGCGCGGTCAGCCCGGAGCCAACGCCCAGCATCAGGCCCCAGGCGACAAAGAGCTGCCACAACTCGGTCGACACGGTGGCCAGCGCCATGCCGCCGGCAATCAGCGCCAGCGCGGCGCAGACCACGTTGCGCACCCCGAAGCGATCCATCAGCAGGGCGGAGAAAGGCGCCATCAGCCCGAACAATGCAAAGCGAAACGCCAGGATCGATGAGATCTGGTCGGTGTTCCAACCCATCTCCTTGGTCAGCGGCTTCAGGAAGGCGCCAGGCAGGCCAAGCGCGGCCGAGGTGGTGAGCATCACCAGGAAGGTCAGGGCGGCGACCAGCCACGCGTAGTGGATGCCGCGCCGGTCGAGCCGGCTGGAAAGGGCTTGCGCGAACATGGGGGTCTCGTTGTCAGGGTCCGGGAGGCGTTGGCAAAGGGCAAAGCGAAGCCATCCCCGCCGTGTCTGACGGCGGCGAGGGTGTTTCAGCCTTGGGGAAAACGGGGTCTAGGCGGTGCTGCCCAGCAGGCGGGTCCGCACCGCGTTCAGCATTTCGTCGGAGAGCGGATCGCCGTCGGTGGCACGCGCCAGCGTGAGGGCGCCGACCAGCAGCGCCATGCGCACCAGCGCTTCATCGTGGCGCGCTTGCGGGTCATCGGTTTCAACGGTCTGCGCCATGTCGTCCACCAACACGCGCAAGCCTTCCACGTAGGCCTGGCGCACGGGCTTGCCGGCGGGCTCGCGGGCCACGTCCACGGCCAGCGCCGCGGCGGCACAGCCCACGCCCGGGTTGGCGCAATGCGCGGCGGTCAGGTAGGGCTCAACCAGGTTGGCCAGCATGGCCTTGCGGTCGCCGCCGGCGCGGGCCAGGCGGCGTTCCCAGCGGGCGGTCGATTCTTCAAACGCGCGCTTGCAGGCCTGCGCGGCCAGCGCGTCCTTGGAGGCGAAGTGGCCATAGAAGCCGCCATGGGTCAGGCCCGCGTCGGCCATCAACTCGGCCACGCTGACGCCATTCAGGCCACGTTCGCGGAACAGGCGCGACGACGCCTGTTCGATCGCCTCGCGGTTCTTGTCGGTTTGTTCGCGTGATGCGCGTGCCATCTGAAGACCTCTTCGGGATTTCTGCCTTGACCGGAGTTTAGATGATGACCATACTTTATTCAATAGATGACAGTTATCATCTATGTGCAGTCTCCCTTTCGCCGCATTTGTGCAGATGTGCTGTCCAGGTGCCGGCTCCCAATCCTCACAGGAGTGATCAGTCATGCAGAACCTTTTCGACCTTGGCGGCCGCGTCGCCGTCATCACCGGCTCCACCCGTGGCATGGGCCTGGAAATGGCGCGCGCGCTTGGCGCGGCCGGCGCCGCCGTGGTGGTGTCCGGGCGCGATGCAGGCGCGGCGCGCGACGCCGCCAGTCAGCTGGAGGCCGAGGGCATCCGCGCCACCGGCATCGCCTGCGATATCGCCGATGTCGAAAGCGTGCGCGCCTTCGCGGAGCAGGCGCTGGCCGCGTATGGGCGCGTCGATGTACTGGTGCTCAATGCCGCCGCGAGCGGCCAGCCCGGATCGATGCTGAGCCAGGGACCCGAGGTGTTCGATGCGGCGATGGCGGGCAATGTGCGCGGCAACCTGGTGCTGGTGAACGCCCTGGCGCCGCAGATGATTGATCGCCATGACGGATCCATCATCTTCATGTCGAGCATTGCCGCCAGGCGTGGCTCTGCCTTCCTGGGGATGTACAGCGTGACCAAGGCCGCCATCGACCAGGCGGTACGCAGCCTGGCGCTTGAACTGGGGCCGTCCGGCATCAACGTCAACGCGATCAATCCCGGCCCGGTGCGCACCGAGTTCTCCCGCGACGCGCTGTGGGGCGATCCGGAGCGCGAGGCGCGGCTGGCTGCGGGCGTGCCGATGCGGCGCATCGGCGAGGCCAGCGATGTCGCGGGTCTTGCCGTCCTGCTGGCGGCACCGGCCGGGCGCTTTATCCACGGGCAGAGCATCGGCGTGGATGGCGGGCTGTCGGCGCAGTAACCGCGTGCCGTGGCGGGCGGCCAATGCTCAGTGTCATTGGCCGGGCGGGGGGGCGAAATGTGCATACATATGAACGCGCCTTCAGCACGTTGAAGGGTTTTCCCGTATCGTCTTGACCTGATGATCACCATGCCTTGTGTGCAGCCCTTGCACCACTAGTCCCGTCATGGCGGCAACCGGTAAAGACAGTGTCCAGCACAGCACCCCTCCAATCCGCTTCCACCGCGGACGCCGCCATGACTTCGCGCGAGCGCCGCGGCATGGCCGCCATCCTCATCGCCGTCGCCCTTGCCACCCTGGATACCGCGATCGCCAACACGGCGCTGCCGTCGATCGCGGCAGACCTGCGCGCCACGCCGGCCGCGTCGGTGTGGGTGATCAATGCCTACCAGCTGGCCATGGTGTCGACGCTGCTGCCGTTCGCGGCGCTGGGCGGCGTGGTGGGCCACCGGCGCATCTACCTTGGCGGCGTGGTGCTGTTCACGGCCGCCTCCGTGGTGTGCGCGCTGGCGTGGTCGCTGCCGACGCTGGCGGCGGCGCGGGTGCTGCAAGGCATCGGCGCGGCGGCCATCATGAGCGTCAACACGGCGCTGATCAGCGCGATCTTCCCCACGCACCGGCTCGGGCGTGGGCTGGGGCTCAATGCGCTGGTGGTGGGCGTGTCGTTCGCGGTGGGCCCCACCGTGGCCTCGGTGATCCTGTCGTTCGGCACGTGGCCGTGGCTGTTCGCCGTCAACCTGCCGATCGGCCTGCTGGCGCTGGCGATCGGGCGCGGCTCCTTGCCGCAGACGCCGCGCAGTGCGCATGGTTTCGACCGCGTCGCGGCGGGGCTCAGCGTGGTTGCCTTTGCCGCACTGGTCCTTGCGCTGGGCGAAGGCGCGCAGCGCGCGCCGCTGCACCTGTCACTGGCCGCGGCGGGCATCTTCGTGGTGACGTTCGGCCTGCTGCTGTGGCGCGAGCGTGGCCATCCGGCACCGATGCTGCCGGTGGACCTGTTCCGGCGGCCCATGTTCGCGTTGTCGACGCTGACCGCGGTGTGCTCCTTCGCCGCGCAGGGCCTGGCCTTCGTCTCGCTGCCGTTCTACTTCCAGCACGTGCTCGGGCGCGGGCAGGTCGAGACCGGTTTCCTGCTGACCCCGTGGTCCGTCGTGGTGGCGCTGATCGGGCCGCTTGCCGGGCGCCTGTCTGACCGCTACCCGCCGGCCGTGCTCGGCGGCGTGGGGCTGGCGGTGCTCAGCGCCGGCATGCTGTCGTTGGCCATGCTGCCGGCCGACCCTAGCGCGCTCGATATCTGCATCCGCATGTGCATCTGCGGCGCGGGTTTCGGCTTCTTCCAGTCGCCCAACCTCAAGGCGTTGATGACTAGCGCCCCGCGCGAGCGCAGCGGCGGCGCCAGCGGCGTGGTGGCCACGGCGCGACTGCTGGGGCAGGCCACCGGTGCGGCGCTGGTGGCGCTGTGCTTTGGCATTGCCGGGGACCACGGGCCGGGGTTGGCCCTGGCGCTGGGCGCGGGCTTCGCCGGGCTGGCCGCGATCGCGAGCTGGCTGCGGCTGGCAGCGCGCGATCCGCTGGCGGCGTAGCGGCGTGGCCGGGCCGGCAGCAATCCCGGCGCCGTCCTAAAATCGATACTTCCTGTCCGATCCCTGCATGGAGCAGCACGCATGAGCCTTCTGTTCGAACCGCTCGTCATCGGCGACCTCACCCTCGCCAACCGCATCATCATCGCCCCGATGTGCCAGTATTCCGCGCAGGACGGCAACGCCGGCGACTGGCACATGATCCACCTCGGTTCGCTGGCGCTGTCCGGCGCCGGCATGCTGATCGTGGAAGCCACGGCCGTCTCGCCCGAAGGGCGCATCACGCCGCAGGACCTGGGCCTGTATTCCGACGAAAACGAGGCGGCGCTTGGCCGCGTGGTCAAGGCGATGCGCGCGCATTCGCCGATCGCCATTGCGATCCAGCTGGGGCATGCCGGCCGCAAGGCGTCGAGCCAGGCGCCGTGGGATGGGGGGCAGCAGATCGCGCCGGATGCGCCTGGTGGCTGGCATGCGGTGGCGCCTTCCGCGGTACCGCATGGCGCGGAAGAAGTCGCGCCTGTCGCGCTGGACCGTGCCGGCGTGGACAAGGTGCGCGATGACTTTGTCACGGCGGCAAGGCGTGCGGCGCGGCTTGGGCTGGACGGAATCGAGATCCATGCTGCGCACGGCTACTTGCTGCACCAGTTCCTGTCGCCGCTGGCCAACCATCGTGACGACGAATACGGCGGCAGCCTGGAAAACCGCATGCGTTTCCCGATCGAGGTGTTCGACGCGGTGCGTGAGGTGTTCCCGGCTGAGCGTCCGGTGTGGATGCGTATTTCCGCAACCGACTGGGTGCCGGGCGGATGGGATATCGAAGGAACGGTGGCGTTGTCGAAGGCGCTGAAGGCGCGCGGCTGCGCGGCGATCCATGTGACCACCGGCGGCGTGTCGCCGCAGCAGGCGATCAAGCTCGGGCCCGGCTACCAGGTGCCGTACGCGCAGCGCGTAAAGGCCGAGGTTGGCCTGCCGACGATTGCGGTGGGCCTGATCACTGAGCCGGAGCAGGCCGAAGCCATCATCGCCAATCATGAGTCCGACGCGGTGTCGTTGGCCCGTGCCATGCTGTATGACCCGCGCTGGCCCTGGCATGCGGCCGCGCGGCTGGGCGCAAGCGTGCACGCGCCGAAGCAATACTGGCGGTCGCAGCCGCGCGAACTGAAGGACCTGTTTGCCGATGCGGCTTTCGGGCAGCGCTAGGCTGCCGGTCTACACAGGAGGAACCCGCCATGAAACCTCGGATTACGCTGATCACGCTGGGTGTCGATGACCTGCAGCGTGCGGTCCGCTTCTATCGCGACGGCCTGGGACTGCCCACCGCAGGCATTGTCGGCGAGCAGTTCGAGCACGGCGCCGTGGCCTTCTTCGACCTGCAGGCCGGATTGAAGCTGGCGGTCTGGCCGCGCACCAGTCTTGCGCATGACACCGGACTGCAGGTGACACCGCGCGCGCAGACGGATTTCTCGCTGGCGCATAACGTCGGCGACAAGGCGGAAGTGGATGCGGTGATGGCCCAGGCGCTGGCCGCGGGCGCCAGCGTGGTCAAGCCGGCGCAGGACACGTTCTGGGGCGGGTACGCCGGCTATTTCCAGGATCCCGACGGGCATCTGTGGGAAATCGCCTGGAATCCTGAGATGCTGCCCGCGGATTGAGGACCGGCGCGATGCGCGCCTTGCGCACGCCCGGTTCCTTCGATCAAGACCTTGCCTTGCGGCGCTGCATCATGACTGGTGCGGTGCCGCAAAGGGATTTCCATGATTGCCACGCTCCGTCGAAGTGGTGACTATCATTTCAACAGACAGCCATAGCATGCTGGCGACGGAGCGTCCCCACGCATTCCCGCAAGACCCCCGCATCACGCTCCGTCGGCAGCCCACCGAAGTAAAGCAATAAGAACAATGGCAAGGGAGACATCCATGCAAGTCTATGACAGCCTGCTGTATGTGACTGCGATGGTGCTGGTGTGTTTGTATGTGTATCTGGGCGTGCTGTCCCGCAGCACGGCGATCCGGCTGGGTTCCCCGGCGATCGTTGCGGGGCTGGTGCTCGCCTATTCGCTGTCCCCGCTGCACTCGGGCGGCTGACGCCCGCCGGTCCCCGGCTGAGCGGGGGTTCTGCTAACTCTACCGCGGCCGCCGCCTGACGGTCGGGGTTGCCTTCGCCCTGCGTGATCGAGTCGCGCGGCAGCATATCGATCGCCGCCTGCAATTCCTGCGATAGCACCGGCTTGTGCAGCCCAACAAAAAAAAGCCGGCGCCGCAAGGCGACACCGGCTTGAATCGTTGTCCGGACGCAGCAGTCCGGCCTGACGACTTGCAGCGGAGTTACAGACGGTTGACCGAGATACTGAAGAACCGGCGAGCCGTATTCACGCCGATCGCCACATTCAGGCCCGTGTTGCCAATCGACATGCTGATGGCCTCACTACCGCCGCTGTTGTTGGGAGTCGGGGCGCGGTAGCGCAGCCCGTCGAGCGGGGTATTCACCTTCCAGGTGTCCACCCGTCCGTCGTCGCGCTCGCGCGTGTACGTGTTTGCCTGGGTATCCACCGCGGTGAACTTGACTGTGGAGGCTGTCGTCGTGCTGATGCCATCGGGCGTGGCGGAGTTGCTGTCCACCGGAAGAATGCTCGTGTCCCAGAACGCATTGGTCGCGCCCACGGCAGGCAGCGCACGGGCGATCCGCCTGGTGGCCATCATGAATCCGTCACCGTGGGTGAAGACGATGACCAGTTGCCCATCGGTGCCCTTGAACGCGTAGGCCCGCTCAGCACCACCGTCCTGGTCGGTGACGTTCAGGCCGCCATCGGGGTTGAGCGTGATGGTGGGAAATTCATCCGGCAGCCATGCCGAGCACGAATCCAGGCCCGAGCAATCTGCGCCGGCGGTCACCTTGCCCGCGGCATCCAGGCTGAAGTTCACGCGCGACGCCGCGTACGGCGACGGGCCATCGCGCTCATAGCCAAGACCATTCCAGTCGCCGGCCAGGTCGGCCAGGGTCAGTGCCTGGGAAGGAATCAGCAGGGCGGGCAGGCGGTTGACCGTGCCAGCCGGAGGCAGCACCACGCTCAGGCCCGACTTGGAGACCAGCACGGTGTCGGTGCCTGCGGTGAAGCGGCAGGCTTCCGATGCGTCGGCGGTGAAGGTGGTCACGTCGGTGCCCAGCTTGAACTGCAACGTGGCGGCGTCCATTTCGCCGGTTTCACCAATCGGCGTGCCCAGTTCTACGACGTGGTACTTGCCGGTCTTCAACCCGGCGCAGGTGGCCGCTGCCGGTTGGAGTGCGGTCTGGACTGCCGCTGCGCCGGCATTGGACGCGACTGCCGAAGAGAGTTCGGCCAGCGTGGTCTTGGACGCTTCCAGGCGATCGCCCAGCTGGTCCAGCAGCTTGTCCTGTGCATTGCCGGCGTTGGCGCCGTTGGCTGCCACCAGCGGATCCTTGACCGGGTCGATGCCGGAAAGGTCGACCACGCCCGTCAGCACCAGGCGCACGGCGCCGATGGCACTGGTTACGTTATAGGAGGTGAGCCTGGCTTGCGCGTTCGCATCGAACTGCTCGAAGAAGGCATCGGTATTGCCCTGTGCCAGCGAAGCGGTGACCAGTTCGGTCAGCGGCGTGATGTTGGCCGTCGCGGTGGTGCCGGTGCCGGCTTCGACCACGGAATGCAGCGTGGTGCCGTCAGGCGCCGTGACGCTGAGCACGCAGGGGCGCGTCGCGCCTTCGATGCTGATGGTGAAGCTGCCGTCCGCCGCGGTGGTGGCGGTGCCGCTGCCCGATGCGCACTTGGCTTGCACGGCGGCATTGCCCAGTGCGGCGCCAACTGCGGCGGTGCCGCTGATCTTGGTCGCGGCAGGTGCCGCCGTGGTGGTGGTCGGCGCGGTCGAACCGCCATCGCCGCCTCCGCATGCAGACAGGACCGCCGTCGCCAGACCCGTCAAGAACAGTTGTTTTGTTTTCATCCCGTTTTCGCCCTGTATGGTTTTTGTTCTGGTGGAGTCCTGCGGTGGTCGATATCCAGCTCATGCAGGCCCCGCCCACGGGGTGGTTGACCCGCCCCGCGAGGCGAGTCTGCGTGATAGGGGGGATGGGGCCAACCCGAGTTCAGGCGATTGACAAAGTGTCGGGAGTGTGTGGCAGAGGCTGCTGCGGCAATGCTGCGGGATGGCTGTCACGTGCCTGGCTGCCGTGGCTGCATTGGTCTCGCTGGAAAAAGAAAAGCCGGTGCCGCAAGGCGGCACCGGCTTGGTTCGTGTCCGGGCACGGGGTGCCCGGATTCACCGTTGGCGGCGAGGTTACGGGCGGCCGACCGAGATATCGTAGAACGATCCGTTCACGGCGATGCCGAGGGTCAGGCCGGTATTGCCCGGGATCAGCGAAATCATTGCCGATGCATTGCTGGTTGCGGCGCGATGGCGCAGGCCAATGGCCGGGCTGTTCACCTTCCAGACGTCCAGACGGTTGTCTTCCAGGCGCTTGCGGGTGTAGCTGCCGCTCTGGGCGTCGACCGCCTCGATCGTGGTCGACCACACCGTCGGGCCGTTCAATACGGGGGCCATGCCGGAGTACAGGACCGAATCCCAGTACGAGCCGCCCGAGCCCACCACTGGCAGCGTGCGTGCGATCTGCTTGGCGGCGATCATGAAGCCGTCGTCGTGCGTGATGATGACGGTCACCTGGCCATCGGTGCCCTTGAAGGCATAGGCAAACTGGGCGCCGAAGCTGTCGGTGATCTTGAAGCTGCCGTCGGCGTTGGTGCTGACCGTCGGCAGTTCATTCGGCAGCCAGGCTTCACAGGTGTCGAAGCCAGAGCAGTCCGCCCCCTTGGCCACCTTGCCTGCCGTATCGATGCTGAAAGTCACGCGACGCGGTGCATACGGCGTCGTGTTGTTGTCACGCTCCATGCCGAGGCCGTTCCAGTCGCCGGTCAGGTCGGTCAGCGCAATGGACTGGGCCGGCACCAGCAGGGTGGGCAGGTCCGACAGGGTGCCTGCCGGCGGCAGCACTACGCCCAGGCCCGACTTGGAGACCAGCGCCGTGTTGGTTGTGCTGTTCTCGCCCGGCACCGTGAAGCGGCAGGCTTCCGCCGTGACGGCGGTGAATGGGACCGCCTCGGCGCCGATCTGGAGCTTCAGCGCGGCAGCATCGATCTCTCCGGCTTCAGCGGCCGCGGTGCCCAGCCCGATCACATGGTACTTGCCGGTCTTCAACCCGGCGCAGGTTGCCGCTGCCGGTTGCAATGCGGTCTGGACTGCCGCTGCGCCGGCATTGGACGCGACTGCTGAAGAGAGTTCGGCCAGCGTGGTCTTGGACGCTTCCAGGCGATCGCCCAGCTGGTCCAGCAGCTTGTCCTGCGCATTGCCCGCGTTGGCACCGTTGGCTGCCACCAGCGGGTCCTTGACCGGGTCGATGCCGGAAAGGTCGACCACGCCCGTCAGCACCAGGCGCACCGCGCCGATGGCACTGGTTACGTTGTCGGACTTGAGCCTGGCTTGCGCGTTCGCATCAAACTGCTCGAAGAAGGCGTTGGTGTTGCCCTGTGCCAGCGAAGCGGTGACCAGCTCGGTCAGCGGCGAAGGGCGCAAATGTCGCCAACCTTCGTTGCGGTGGTTGACAAATTCCGCGCCGTGTGACGCGCAGGCCGCTGCGTCAGGCAGCCGTCGGCACAAGTCCGGGCCAGGTGGCAGTTGGCACTGTGGTGCGGCTGCCTGCCCGGCAATCTTCCACCAGGCGCGCCGCATCGATGCCGAACCAGTTCTGCCAGCTGCGCGCCAGCGCGCTGCCGGAACGCAGGCCGGCATGCGCCGCCACCACGTCCAGCGAAGGCACCGGGCCGGCGGCGGCCAGCGCGTGCAGGGCATGGGCGGCGCGTTGCTCGCGCAGCAGCGGGTGCAGGGCCTCGCCTTCGGCGAAGAGCCGGGCGCGCACCTGGCGGGCCGGCACCTGCCATTGCGCGGCCAGGCGCTCGACATTCCAGTCGGTATCGGGGCGGGAAAAGACCAGGCCGGCAAAGCGGCGCGACCAGGGCCTGTCGCCGGGCTTGCCGGCCAGGCGCGGGCATTCACTGTCCGGGACGGCAGTCAGGACGATGGCGCAAGGGTGCTGCCACGTGCCGGGCAAGTCGCAGTCGAAGTGGGCAAAGGCGTGAACCACGAACGGGTCGCCGGGCCGCACCTCGCGCCGCGCATTGGCATCGCGCAGGCTGGCCGTGCCGTGCAGGGCTTGTACCTGCACGGCAAAGGGGAAGCGCAGGCGGGCAAAGCGGACGTGGTGACGGCTGACAAGCGGCATGCGGAAGACAACCCGGAAGCTGAGCGGGGGGGCGGCCGGTAACTGTCGCAGGATTCCACCGGCGGCGCAAGGCCGCGGGCATCGTCCGCTTGATCGTTCACGGGGCCCGGTGGCGGCGGCGTTACAGCTCGGATAGCCCGAAGTGGCGCAGCCGGGGCAGGTCGGTCACGCGGATGCTCTGGTAGGACAGGTGGACCATGCCGGCATCGGCCAGCCGGCGCAGCGCCTGGTTGACGCGTTGGCGCGACAGCCCGGTCAGCAGGCCGATCTCTTCCTGCGACAGTTCCAGCACGGGGCTGGTGCGCGGATACAGGTCCGGGTGGAACAGCTGCGCGATGGCCTGCGCCACGCGCGCATCGGCGCCCAGCAGGCGGTCGTTCTGCACGGTGGCGATGAATTGGCCCATGCGCTCGTTGAGCTGGCGCACGACAAAGCTGGCGAACGGCAGGCTCTGCGCCAGCAGCGTGTTGAACACCGGCCCCGGCACCAGCAGCACCTGCGAGTCACGGATCGCGATCACGTCGTAGCGGCGGTCTTCGCGCTTGATCACGCTGCCTTCGCCGCACCAGCCGCCGGCGGGCACGCCGGAGAAGGTGCAGCCGCGCCCGTCGGGGGTGTACACCGCCAGCTTGATCAGGCCGCTGTCCACCCCGATCCAGTGGCGCGAGGGCTCGCCGCGCCGGGCGATGAAGGCGCCCGCGGCAAAGGACTGGAGCAGCGTTTCGCGCGCGGCCAGCGCCTGGTGTTCCGGCGCCAGTGCGCCGAACCAGGCATGGCCGGCAAGGACTGCGGCAGGGGCGGAAATCGGGTCTGCAGGTTCGCTCATGGCATGGACGTGCGGCTCGGGCCGGGTCCCTGTAAGAATCGTGTAAGCCTTGCCTGGCGCGGGTTTGCGGCAGGTTTGTCGTCTGGGCGACAGTGCGCCAGCGTGTGCGATGATAGCCTTGTGCCAGAAAAAGTGACAGCGCCGGATGGCGCGGACAATGGTCACCTCGCCCCGGACATCGCTGCACCCATGCAGCGCATCGACAGCATCACGCGGCCTGTTGCGCGGCCCTGCCGCCAACGCCGCCAGATACGCGGAGACACAAGCAATGCCCACCGATTTCGACAGCGGCCTGGCCCGCAACGCGGCCAACTTCGTGCCGCTTACGCCCATCGACTTCCTGGTCCGCGCCGCCGAGGTGTACGGCCAGCGCCTGGCCATCGTGCACGGCCCGCTGCGCCAGAACTGGCGCGACACCTATGCGCGCGCACGGCGCCTGGCCAGCGCGCTGGCGCGTGCCGGCATCGGCAAGGGCGATACCGTGGCCGCGCTGCTGCCCAATACGCCGGCCATGGTGGAGGCGCATTTCGGCGTGCCGATGGCGGGCGCCGTGCTCAATGCGCTCAATATCCGCCTCGACGCCACCAACCTGGTCTTCATGCTGCGCCATGGCGAGGCGCGTGTGCTGCTGGCCGATACCGAGTTTGCCGACCTGGCGCGCCAGATGGCGCTGGAGATCCCCGGCCTGAAGGTCATCGCCGTGCATGACGTGCTAGGCCCGCAGGAGGCGCCGTTCGGCGACACCGATTACGAAGCCTTCCTCGCCTCGGGCGACCCGGACTACGCGTGGCACATGCCGGCCGACGAGTGGGAAGCCATCGCGCTGAACTACACCTCGGGCACCACCGGCGACCCCAAGGGCGTGGTCTACCACCACCGCGGCGCGGCCATCAATGCCGTGTCCAATATCCTTGAGTGGGATTTGCCCAAGCACCCGGTCTACCTGTGGACGCTGCCGATGTTCCACTGCAACGGCTGGTGCTTCCCGTGGACCGTTGCGGCGCGCGCGGGCGTCAATGTGTGCCTGCGCAAGTTCGAGCCCAGGCTGGTGTTCGACCTGATGCGCGAAGAGGGCGTGACCCACTACTGCGCCGCGCCGATCGTGCATACCGCGCTGGTCAATGCACCCGCCGCGTGGCGCGAGGGCGTGCGCGGCCCGGTGCGCGGCATGGTGGCCGGCGCTCCGCCGCCGGCCGCGGTGCTGGCGCAGATGGAGGCGATGGGGTTCGAGCTGACCCATGTCTATGGCCTGACCGAGGTCTACGGCCCGGCCGCGGTCTGCGCCGAGCAGGATGACTGGAGCGCGCTGTCCGAGCAGGAGCGCGCGGTCAGGAAGGCGCGCCAGGGCGTGCGCTATCACCTGCAGTCGCAGGTGGCGGTGCTCGATCCCGATTCCATGCAGCCGGTGCCGGCCGATGGCGAGACCATCGGCGAGATCATGTTCCGCGGCAATATCTGCATGAAGGGCTACCTCAAGAACGAGAAGGCCACGCGCGAGGCCTTTGCCGGCGGCTGGTTCCATACCGGCGACCTGGGCGTATGCATGCCCGATGGCTATATCAAGATCAAGGACCGCAGCAAGGACATCATTATTTCCGGCGGCGAGAACATCTCCAGCGTTGAAGTGGAAGACGCGCTCTACCGGCATCCCGCGGTGCTGGCCGCCGCGGTGGTGGCGCAGCCCGATGCCAAATGGGGCGAGACCCCATGCGCGTTTGTCGAACTGAAAGACGGCGCCAGCGTCAGCGCGGAAGAACTGATCGCGCATTGCCGCACGCTGCTGGCGGGCTTCAAGGCGCCCAAGGCGGTCTACTTCGGGCCGCTGCCCAAGACCTCGACCGGCAAGATCCAGAAGTTCGAGCTGCGCCGCAAGGTGAAGTCGGATTCCGCGATCGATGTTTGATGGGCCGAAGCGGCGCTAGTGTAGCGCCGCGTCCTCGGCATCGTGCAGGCCGGCGATGTGCGTGTCGATGGCCTCGCGCCCCCAGGCAATGCCGGCGCGCGTGGCGTCGGTGGCGCAGCCAAAGCGCGTCTGCGCGGCCGGGCAGGGCAGCGCCAGCTTGTTGCCGTGATGCCAGATCTCCGCGCGCAGCGTCCACCACCCGTCATGCTGGCCGCCATAGCGCAGCGCCGCGACATGGATGCGGTGGCCGCGGTAGGTCACGTTCTGGTCATGCCATCCGCTGGGCATAGGCGTCGGGCGCGCCGGGGCAACTCAGCGCGCCCGCAACTCGGCGGGGGTGCCGGGTTTTGGCGGGCGGTGCCAGTCCTGATCGATGTCGGGAAACACCTCACATTCACCCCGCACGATGTTTTCGATGGTGGCGCACACGCATTCGGTGCCGCGCGGCCCCACGCAGACCAGGCTGCGCGGATGGTCGGTGTGCTGCGGGATGGCATAGACGCGCATACCCTCGCGGAAGAGGGGATGCTTGGTGAGGCGCTCGTTCATCAGTTCAACGAAGCGCTGGGGCGTGACGACCGGCTTATCCATTGCATGCTCCTGCGGCCTTGCCCACCGTGCCCGTTTCTAGGGGCGGCATGGCGACCAGGTCAGTTAAGGCCAGGAATATGACAGGCAGGTGGCAGGAAGCGCCCCGGGCAGCATACGTTGCCCGGGCGTGGCCGGAACGGAAAACCGCAGGTAAATGCATACCCCGCGTTGCCACTGCCACGCTTCCAGACTAGGACACGCGGCACGTAGTGCAAGTGTTGCGCGATGCCGTGGGGGCTTCAGGTGGCGTGCAGTTCGCCTGCGGCGCGCGGACCGTTCAGTATGCCGTTGCCGGCGGCCCAGCAGGCGGCCTCGGCCTCTGCGCGGGAACCGTAGGTGGATGGCGCCGCGACGGTGCAATCCTCGTCGGCGGCACCACAGCGTTCTTCCATGACGATGCGCCAGGTGAACTGGCCGGGTGCATCTTCAAGGACGTGAAGCACCAATGTGCGGTGCTCGTCAGTCAGCGTGAGGGGCAAAGTCGACATGGGTGTCTCCCGTTCGCGGGTGGGCGCCATTGATGCTAGCAAGAGCTCGCCGCAAATGCCATGACTGTCTTGCGGCCGCGGCATGGCAAGATACTGCCTTTGCGGCGTTCGCCGCGCCTGTACTTTCCGCCAGACCATGCCCATCTCGCCTGAGCTCAACCAAGGGGTCGCCGCCCTGACGGCACATTACGATGCCACCGTGCTGCCGCTTTGGACCGCCAGCGGCTGGAACGGCGACCTGCTGCTGCCCTACGAGGCACTCGACGGCGCCAGTGCCGCGCCGTTGCCGCCGGCCCGCTATCGCGCCATGGCATGCGCCCGCCAGCTCTATGTGTTCTCAATGGCCGGCAACCATGCGCATGCCGACACGCTCTTCGGCTCGCTGCAGGCCTACTTCGGCAATGGCGAGGGCGCGTGGCTCTACAGCGTCGACCCGGCCGGAACGCCGCTCGATGCCACGCGCGACCTCTATACGCATGCCTTCGTGATCTTCGCCTGCGCCAACTATCATGCGCGGCGCGGCAATCCTGACGCGCTCGACGTGCTCGATGAAACCGTCGATGTCGTCGAGGACCTCTTCAGCGACGAACAGGGCCTGTACCACGCCGCGCTTACCGAGCATTTCCGGCCCAAGGGTGCCGGCGTGCTGCAGAACCCCATCATGCACCTGACCGAGGCCTACCTGGCCGCGCTGGATGCGACCGGGGACGAATGGTATGCCGAACGCCTGCGCGAGATCGCGATGGCGGTGCATGAGCGCTTTGTCGATCCGGCCAGCGGCTGCATTGCCGAGCTCCCGCAAGGCAGCCCCGGCAACCGCATCGAGCCGGGCCATCAGTTCGAGTGGTTCTCGCTGGTGGCCGGCACGCCGGCGCTGTTCGGGGACTTGCCGCTGGCCGATACGCTGCGCCAGGCCTTTGCCTTCGCGCAGCGGCACGGCGTGGTGCCGTCGACGCAGGGCGTCAGCGCGGCACTGAACGCCGACGGCACCATGCTGGACGATACCCAGCGCATCTGGGCGCAGACCGAATACGCGCGCGCGCTCGCCGTGCATGGCGCGCCGGAGTCGCTGGCGGCGCTGGAAGCCTGGACGCAGCAGTTCCGCAGCCGCTTCCTGCACGATCACGGCTGGCATGAATGCCTGGCGCGCTCGGGCAGCGTGATGCGCGCCGACATGCCATCGACCTCCCCGTATCACCTGGCGACGTCCTACTCGGCGCTCGCCGCGCTGACCGGCGCGGCGTGGCCGGCATGGCCAGGGGCTTAGGCCACCCTGCGCACTTCGTGCGCGTCCGCGCGCGGCTCCCCCCGTTTATCTGTGGCGCAGCCTGCCGAGCAGGCTGCGCGCAGCGTTCCATGCTGCCAGCCCTGCCATCCAATGCTGGCGATGGCATGCAACTGACCGGTTATACACCTGCATCGGCCGATTGACAGGCATCCCCTGCTGCGCGTGTCCTGGTCAGCGGTCATGATTTCGAATACCTTATATCGGCGTGAAGATTATCCGGTCTGGCTCTGCTTCGGCCGAGGGGTAGTCGGCTACCGCGCTCTTATCAATTCTTTGCAGTCGTCGGTGGGCACCGCGCCTACACTCAAGCCCGCGCTCCGGCACGTGCTGTTGTTCTTCTTAACCACTGGTCGTCGTTCTGAAGTTACGGGCCGGGGCGCACCCGATGCGGCTCAGCGCCGCGCGCCGAGGGCCTGCGACAGCCGCTCCGGCTGTTGAGCGGCCGGGGACGCAGCGTGGGTCTGGATCAGGCCTGCGCCCGCGGGCTTCACCCGGACGGCCATTTGCTCGACCCTTTTGGCGGCCTGGGTCTCGGCGTGGTCATTCAGGATCAGGCACAGCAGTGTCAGCAAGGCTGCTGCGATCATGCTCAGCGCGATCCAGGCCAGGCAGTGCTTGCGTTCCATGGTAGGCGGGAAGGGGGGTGTCATCAGTGCGCGAAGTTTACGCGCCCGCGCGCAATGCAACTGTCAATCTTTGCAAACGCCGCCCGCCGTCCGGCCCGCTATTCCGTCACGCCGTTTTCATGCAGCAGCCGCTCGCATTCTTCCAGCATGTCGTAGGCAAACGCAGACTGGTAGTTGGGATCGAGGGCTTCCATCATCTCGTGCGCGGCGTACAGGCCGGCCTCGCGTGACAGGGTCTCAGCCAGCTGGCGTGCAAACTGGTCGCTCAGTTCGGACAACAGGCGCCGCTCGGACAGCGGCAACTGCAGCTTCGAGCGCGACAGCCATTCGCCGGCCAGCGTCGCACCCTGGGCGTCGGTCATCCATTGGCGGTGTTCGTAGTAGGCCGACAGCCGTTCGGCGGCGAGTGCGAACAGCAGCGCCTTGCGGGTATTGAAATCGATCCTGGGCAGTGGGGCGAGGGTCATGCTTGCAGGGTAATGCGATGCGCGGCGCTGCAGCCGGCAATCATCTTGTCAGGGAGCGGATCAGGACTGCGCGGTGGCTGCCTGCGCAAAGCGCGCTGCCAGCCAGGCGCCGATGGCGGCGATCTCTTCCAGGCAGACCGAATGGCCCATCGGATAGGTGTTCCAGGTCACCGGGTGCTGCCGCGCCTGCACGAAATCGCGGGCGGCGACGCCCAGTTGCAGCGGCACCACGTCGTCCTGCGTGCCATGGGCGGCAAACACGGGCGTGGTGGCGTTGGCGGCGCTGGCCTCGGCCGCCAGCGCTGCCGGCGCAGGGATGTAGGTGGACAGCGCGACGATGCCGGCCAGCGTCTCGGCATGGCTCAGCCCGGCGGTGTAGGCAATCGCGCCGCCCTGCGAGAAGCCTGCCAGCACGATGCGGTGCGTGGGGATGCCACGGGCGTTCTCGCGCGCAATCAGTGCGCGAATGGCTTCGCAAGAGGCACGGATGCCGGCTTCATCGGCGCGTCGCCCGGATTCATCGAGGGAATAAATGTCATACCAGGCCGGCATGACATAACCGCCGTTGCAGGTCACGGGGATAGCCGGCGCGTGCGGGAAGATAAAGCGCACGCCGGGCGCTGCGGGCAGGCGCAGCTCAGGCACGACCGGGGCGAAATCGCTGCCGTCGGCGCCCAGCCCATGCATCCAGATGACGGCGCAGGCGGGATTGGGCGCGGTTTCGAATTCGATCGCGGGCAGCAGTTCGCTCATGGGGCTGGTTCCTGTGGATATGCGCCTGCGCGCCGCACGGGCGCCAGGCAGCGCGAGTATCGCACAGGTCGGGGCCTGCCCCGGCTGCGTCAGGCCGCGGACGGAACGATAGGGACCGTGGTGAGGCCAGGCGTGCGTGCCGGCAGCTCCGGCATCGCAGGCGGCGTCGCGCGGCGCTTGTCGACCACGTCCTCCACGCCCTTGGCCGCGACGTCTTCCAGGAAGGCCACCATGTCGCGGTAGTAGGCCACCTGCATTTGCGCTTCGAGCAAGCGCCTTTCGGCCTGGAACAGCGTCAGCCTCATGTCTTGCAGTTCCCTCTCGGCGATTTTCTCCGGGGTCGGCGGACTGAACAGGTTTGCAAGCCAACGCATGGCAGTACCTCCAGTGCTGTCAACGGCGAAATAGCGATGCTCGTGCCATGGGGACCAATATAGACAAGAATTCGGCAAAAAGTCTCTCGGGCATCTCGCCGTGGCGCCTCGCCCACAAGGATGATTGCCGGTGGCGGACGTCTGCGGTAGATTGTTCGGCCATGGTCCGGCCGTCCCGTGACCCTACTGCCTGCGCTCGCCGCTTGCTGTCGCCAATGTGCCTGTGCGACTGGTCGATGTGCCTGCCTGATCCGCGTTGCCAGGCGGATCGCCTTCATATTTCGCGTCGTTTCCTGCCAACAGCGCCTGCATGGCATCGCCGTCCTGCGCGCGCACAAAGCGCAGGATCGGCGGCCAGAATGCCTCGATATGTTCCGGCAGGATGGCTGCGTCATGCGGCATGGCGTCCAGCATCACCAGCGCATGCAGATGCCTGGCCGCACGGGCCACGCGTTCGGCATGGGGTGGGACGATCACGGCATCGTCACGGCTGTGCACCACCAGCAGAGGCCGCTCCAGCCGGCTGGCACGCGCAGCGTTGTTCCACGGATCCGGCAGCAACCACGCGGCCCATGCGGGTATGCGCCCGGTCTGCACCGCGGCCAGGCGCGCCGAACTGAAGCCCGCCGCAATGACATAGCCGTCGGGCTGCGGGTCGAAGCGCTGTGCCACCTCCAGCAGAATGCCCGATCCCAGCGAATGCCCCAGCACCACGCGCCGTTTTGCCTGCGGCGTGGCCGCCAGGAATTGCCGGTAGGCGGCCAGCGCATCCTCGCGCAGCCGGCGCACGCTTGGCCGCCCGCTGCTGCGGCCGTAGCCGCTGTAGTCGAAGACGTAGGAGGCGATGCCCGCGCCGGCCAGCATGGCCTGGACCGGGGCCCAGTCGGGCAGGCTCTCATTGTCGCCGTGGCACACCATCAGCGCCGGCGCTTCGGGGTCCGCTGCGGGCATGAAGGCGGCGTGCAGGATGCGATCGCCGCTGGCGAACGTGGCATGGCGCACCGTCAGGGCTGAAATGTCGGATGCTGCCGCATCCTTTGTTTCATCCGTCGGCGTGACAAAGGCTTTGCGTTCCACCGCACGAAACAGTAGGTGCCGCGCAACACCCGCGGCCACGGCGAGTGCCGCGGCGGTGGCGAGCCAGCGATGGCGGGATGCCGGCTGAGCGGGGCGGGGGCCTTCAGGCATGGCGACGTTTCGGGATGGCGTTCCCTTCAGGCTAGCAGGCCATCGGCGTCCGGGTGAAGAAAAGTTCATTCGCACGCATGCCCCAAGTGGATTTCCGTCCATATCTGCAGTGTCGGCAGGGGCTATCTGCTTGATAGAAAACTTTTGCCTTGACTATCTACCTAGTAGTAGATAGCATTAAGTCCATGGCACCGCTGCACCGCCGGAAGCAAGCAAGAACGGGCGGAAAAGTGGCGATCCCATTGCATGACCGGCGCGGTCATTTTTTCAGCACCTGGAATCTATCTACTGATAGATGCGGTATGAACAAGCGACCTGCCACAGCCACTGATACCGAATTGACGCGATCCCGAAACATCGCACCCAGGAGCCCATCATGAATGCCAAGTTCGCCAAGACCCTGATCACCGCCGCCACCCTTGCCGCCGCACTCGCAGGCGGCGTGGCGCAAGCCGCCAGCGTGCAGGACAACACCTCGGCTGGCGACAAGTACGGCTACAGCTACCGCGCCGGCAAGTTCGATACCTTCACGGAAGGGGCCCGCGCCGGCAAGTTCGACCCGTTCACGGAAGGCGCTCGCGCTGGCAAGTTCGACCCGTACACCGACGGTGCCCGCGTCGGCAAGACCGACCCCTACACGGACGGCTACCGCACCGTGGCTGGCCTGGACCGTAGCGGCGTGTCGGCCGAGCCGGCCCGCAGCTTCGACCCGTACACGGACGGCGCACGCGTCGGCAAGGCTGACCCCTACACCGACGGCGCCCTGGCCTGATTGCTGCCGGCTGTGGGGCCGGCGGCCAACAACGTTACGGCGGCGGTCACGCTGACTGCCGTCCGATGGAGTCCATCATGAGTTTGCGTAACAGCGTCCTGCTGCTTGGCGGATGGCTGGTCCTTTGCGTGACGAGTGGCTCGATGATCACCTTCGCCGCGCAGGTCCTGCCAGGCTAAAGCATCCTGAGAACATGCCCCGAGGCTAGGGAATTACCCCAGCCCCGGGGCATTTCAACTTGAGCGTCTATCTTCGCATAGATAAACTGCTTTCATGAAAACGCAATCGGTACGCGAGCAACTGCTCGAGCACACCCTCGTCCTGATCCGCCGCCGCGGCTTCAACGGCTTCAGCTACCGCGACCTGGCGGAGCTGGTGGGGGTCAAGACCTCCAGCATCCACTATTACTTCCCGACCAAAGAAGACCTGGTCCAGGAGGCGGTGAAGGAATACAGCGCCCGCCTGGCCGAACGCATCCGCTCCATCGACACCAGCTTGCCGGTGACCGAGCAGGCGGCCATCTACCTGGCGCCGTTCCGCGCCAGCTGCGGCTCGGACCAGATCTGCCTGTGCGGCATGTTGTCGACCGAGACGCTGTGCCTGCCGGAGCCCGTGCACAAGATGCTGCAGGGCTTCTACCTGATGAACGAACAATGGTTGGCGGGCCTGCTGGAACGCGCGCAGCCGCAGCGCAGCACGCCGTTCCCGGTGCCGCCGGCGCGGCTGGCGCAGGTGGTGTTCGGCTCGCTGCAGAGCGGGCTGATTGCGGCGCGCCTGTTCGGGACCTCCGACCGGGTGGAAGCCGCCGCCGATACGCTGATGGCCGCCGTCGCCGGCTAAGGTTTTCGCGCAATTATCAGTGGCGCGTCTGAGGCCGTCATGTGGCGCAAGCTGCATGGCGGCTTTTTATTGACACCCAGCTGGTTCGCCACCGACGCCTTGGGGTCGGTCATAAGCGCTTTTAAAACAATGAGATAGAGCCAGGAAAGGCATAGGCTATCGGGCCGATAGAAATGTTTTTTCTTGACTCTCTACCTAGTAGTAGATAGTATTTGACTCATGGAAGCGCTGCACCGCCAGCAACAAGCAAGACAAGGCGAGAACGTGGCGGTCCCATTGCATGACCGGAGGCGGTCATTTTTTCAGGACCAGTTATCTATCTACCAGTAGATGTGGAAGCGAAAGACCGACCTGCAAAGCCACTGACACCTAATTACGCGATCCCGAAACATCGCACCCTGGAGCCCATCATGACCAAGATCACCAAGACCCTGATTACCGCCGCCACCCTTGCCGCCGCGCTCGCGGGCGGTGTTGCGCAAGCCGCCAGCGTGCAGGACAGCACCTCGGCCGGCGACAAGTACGGCTACGCCTTCCGCGTCGGCAAGGCCGATGCCTTCACCGACGGCGCCCGCACCGGCAAGTTCGATCCGTTCACGGAAGGCGCCCGCGCCGGCAAGTTCGATCCGTTCACCGAAGGCGCACGCGTTGGCAAGCCCGACCCGTACACCGACGGCGCGCGCACGGTAGCGGCCAACGTGCCGGCTGACAGCTACGGCTACAACTACCGCAGCGGCAAGTTCGACCCGTTCAGCGAAGGCGCGCGCGTGGGCAAGTTCGATCCGTACACCGACGGCGCGCGCACGGTAGCCGGCCTGGACCGCAGTGGTGTGTCGGCCCAACCGTCGCGCAGCTTCGATCCGTACACCGACGGTGCGCGCGTGGGCAAGGCTGACCCCTATACCGACGGCGCCATCGCCTGAGAGCCGGCCGGCGTGCTGCCGGCCATTGAAACCCGCCGGGCCGCCTGGGTGCGGCCCGTCTTCAGGAGTTGATCATGCGTTGGCGTGACACTGCGCTGATCCTTGGCGGATGGGTAGGGCTTTGCTTCGCAAGCGGGTCCCTCATCACGCTGATCGCACAATCGCTGCCGGCCTGAACGGCGCGGCAGCAAGACCAGGAGTTGATGCCATGAACACCCGATCCGTACGCGAGCAACTGGTCGAACATGCGCTGGCGCTGATCCGCCGCAGGGGGTTCAACGGCTTCAGCTACCGCGACCTGGCCGACCTGGTCGGGGTCAAGACCTCGAGCATCCACTATTACTTCCCGTCCAAGGACGACCTGGTGCGGGAAGCGGTGCGCGAATACGGCACCCGCAGGCGGGCGCGCCTGGATGCGATCGACGCCAGCCTGCCGCCCGCGGAGCAGGCGCGGCAATACCTTGCGCCTTTGCGCGCGGGTGCCGGCACCGACCAGGCTTGCCTGGTGGGCATGCTGTCGGCCGACGTGCTGATGCTGCCGGACGCGGTGCGCGCCGCGATGCAGGACTTTATCCGGCTCAATGAGCAATGGCTGGCCAGCTTGTTCGAGCGCGCCGCGGCGCAACGCAAGTCGCCCTATCCGATTCCGCCGCAGCAGCTGGCGCAGGTGGTGTTCGGGGCGTTGCAGAACGGCTTGATCAGTGCGCGGCTGTTTGGCACGCCGGACCGGCTCGATGCCGCGGCGGCGCTGCTGACCAGCGCCATGCCGGCGGAGCAGGCCTTAGCCGCCGCTTAGTGTCAGTATCACCGAGCCGGCGACGGCATTGCACAGCCACTGCGGGTCATCGTGGGGCAGGTCATGCCCGGCCCAGTGGTGCGTCAGCAACTGCGCGTCCCAGGCTTGCGCGATGCGCGCCGAGCACACCGGGTTGACCAGGCGGTCTGCCGCCGAGGCAAGCAGCAGCGCCGGGCAGCGCGGCGCACTGGCGGGGGCGTGATAGCGGGCCGCGGCCAGCAACTGTGCCAGCGCGGATTGGCGGCTCACCGGCGCGTCGGCGGCAATGGCCTGCCAGGTCTCGAGATCGCGTGCCAGCGTATCGGTGCGGGCACAGGTGATGGCATGGATGGTCCGCTCGCAGTACGCGCGGTCCTGCCAGCGCTGCGCCACGCGCAGCAGCTTGCCCCAGTTGCGCGGCCGCAGGCGCTGTGCGGGCGTGCAGAACGGCCGCATGCTGGTATTGACCAGCACCAGGCCGCCGACTTCCTCCGGATAGGCGCTGGCCCACTCGGTCGCGGCCATCGCACCCAGCGACATCGCCAGCACGCGGTAGGGGCCGTGCGCGCCGGTGGCCGACAACTGGCGCCGCACCGCGGTGACCATCTCAGGCACGCTCCACGGCGCCGGCTGCGCGGACAGCGCGCCGTTGCCGGGCAGGTCGGGCAGCAGCGGACGGCCCAGCCCGGCCGCTTCCCAACGCGCCGGCAGGCTTCCCCAGTGGCGCGATTCCCGCGTCAGTCCCCGCAAGAATACCCATCGGCTCATGGCGGCGGCTCCGTCTGCCAGTGTGCGCGTGCCTGCAGCAGCAGGTCGTCACGCTGCACGCCGCGCGGCCGCCAGCGATCCGGCGCAAAGGCCACGCGGCCCAGGAAGTCGAACAGGCTCACGTGCCGGCGCAGCACGCGCGCGGTGCGGTGCGCCTTGATCGGGTTGAAGATGCCCTCGCGCGAGAACAGCTGGCGCGGGTTCTTCTTGATCCACAGCCACGAGCCCAGTTCCAGCGTCATCGGCAGGAACAGGTTGCCGTGCGGCGTCAGGTCATAGGCATGGTCCCACAGGTCGCCGTGCAGCAGGTACTGGTGGCTTTGCGGCTCGAAGGTGTAGCCGTGGTGCGGGTGGGCCTGCTCGAACAGCGTCTTGAGCAGGTACATCTCGGGCAGGTGCGCCATCGGCCGGCGCGTTCCCGCGTACGGAAACCAGATGCTGTCGCGCCAGCCGTAGCCCGAATGGCAGTCCACCGCAAAGCTGAGCGGGCGCGGCAGCAGTTCTTCCTGCACCACGCGCAGCAGCGCGCGGCTTTCCGCTTCCATCGGCGCGCCCGCCGGGCCGCGGTACCAGGGCAGCCAGGCGCCGATGCGCTGGCCGCCGGCGAGGAAGGGCACGCGCGCATCGGCGTCCTGCGGGCCATTGCGCATCAGGTCGACGCCGTTGGGGTTGGCGCGGGTGCCGGCCCACATGCCGCCGGGGTTGACGATCGGCATGAACACCAGCCGCACCGACTGCAGTTCGCGGTGCAGCAGCTCGTCCCACGCCAGCCGGCTCAGCACCGAGCGCAGGTAGTCCAGCACCAGCTGCGTGCCGATGCGTTCCAGCCCGTGGATGCCGCCGAAGATGCCGATCGCCGGCGCGCCCGGATCGCGGCTGCCGAGCGTGGCGACATGGACGCCGAAGCGATGGCCCTGCACCATGGTTTCGCAGACCACCCGCGTATCCAGCACGTGGCTGCCCGTATCCAGCAAGGCCAGCAGCTGGTCGTACTCGGGGAAGCCGGCGTGCGGGTGCATGGGCTCAGGCGGCCGGCACGCCGGCCGTGCCGAACAGGCGCAAGACCGGCCACCCGCGCGCCTCGGCCGCGTCTCGCAGCGCCGAATCGGGATTGACGGCGACCGGGTGGCCAACGCTTTCGAGCAGCGGCAGGTCGTTGCGGGAGTCGCTATAGAAGGTGGCCTGTGCCAGCGCCGTGTGCGCAATGCCCAGCGTGTCGAGCCATGCCAGCACCCGCAGCACCTTGCCGGGGCCGAAGGCCGGCACGCCGGCCAGCGCGCCGGTGAATTCGCCGTGCGCGTCATGTTCGGCCTCTACCGCCAGCAGGTGCGGCACGCCCAGCTGGCGCGCGATCGGCTCGGTGACAAAGCGGCAGGTCGCGGTGACGATGCAGCACAGGTCGCCGGCGGTGAGGTGGCGCGCCAGCAGGTCGAGCGCATCGGGCCGGATCGCGGGCACGATCACCTCGCGCATGAAGTCCGCGCGCCATTGCGTCAGGCGTTGGCGCGGGTGGCGTGCGAGCAGGCCCAGCGCAAAGCGGGCATGGGCGGCAAAGTCCAGGCGCCCGGCCTGGTAGGCGGCCAGCCAGCGTGCATTGTGCGCATCGATCTCGGCGGCCTCGGCGCCGCCCACGGCGACGAGGTAGCGGGCCCATTCATACTCGCTGTCGAGCGGCAGCAGGGTGTGGTCGAGGTCAAACAGGGCGAGGCGGGGGGCAGCGGGCATGCGGGATAGCTCAGTTGGCGAAACCGGCAAGCTTGGCGCGGCGTGGTGACCGCGCGGTGATGAAGGACCCAAGTTTTCCGATACCGGCATTGGCGCTTTATCTGGCGCGGCAGGCATGCGGGTGTCAGGCGGCGTGGGTGGCGGCGGTCGGCTCGTCCAGCGCCACGCAGTCCAGGAAGGCGCCGACCAGCCGGGTCTCGCGCCGGCTCTGCAGGCAGTATAGGTATTCATGCAGCACCGGCGCGCCTTGTGCGAACGGCACCACGCGCAGCAGCGGGTCGCGCGGCACCTCGCCAAGCGGCACCACGCTGGCGCCCAGGCCCTGGCGGATGGCCTCGTAGATGGCCTCGCGGCTGCCGATCACGGTGTGCGGCGGCAACTCCAGCCCGCACGCGGCCAGCGCCGTCTCGGTGGCCTTGCGCGTCATCGAGCCGTGCTCGCGCACCAGCAGGTGGCAGCCGCGCAGTTGCGGCAGCTCGACCTGCGCCAGCCGCGCCAGCGCATGGTCCGGATGGGCCACCAGCACCATCGGGTCCGTCGCCAGCCGGATGCAGGCAAGCCGGTCGTCGTCCACCGGGTGCGACGATACCGCGGCGTCGATGCGGTACTCGAACAGCGCCTCCAGCATCTGCTGCGAATTGCCGATGTCCAGGCTCACGTCGATCGCCGGGTAGCGCTGCCGGAACGCCGCCACCGCGCGCAGGATGTAGTAGGGGCCGGTGGCGCCGATGCGCAGGTTGCCGAAGCGCAGGTTGCCGGCGTTGCGCAGCAGGTAGTCGGCATTGCCTTCCTGCTGCATCAGCTGCTCGACCACCGGCATCAGCGCCACGCCCACGTCGCTCAGGTCGACGCGGCTGGCGCGGCGGTGGAACAGCTCCACGCCGTAGGTCTCTTCCAGCTGGCGGATGCGGCCGGTGACGGTGGGCTGGCTGATGCGCAGCTGCCTGGCCGCCATGGTGATGCTGCCCTGGCGCGCCACTTCGAAAAAGGTCATCAGCAGGTCGCCGAGCATGGTCATCCGCAGGAAAGTTGGGGGACAGCCCGGACAGGTCCCGGACGACCGCGCAGTCTAGCGGGCCAATGTGACAAAACGGCTACGCCCGCCCGCGGCCGGAGCGGCCGGGGGGCGGGCGCAGCGCTGCCCGTCAGGCGACTTGCGCGTCAGCCGTTGAGGCCCATCGCCGGATCGGACACGCTGTCCTTGCCGGTTTCGATGCGCCCGGCGAAGCGGCGCGTGAAGCCGCCTTGCGCGGTGGTGACGGTGAAGTCGTACCAGTTGCCCTGGCGGGCCACGGGCCAGTGCTGCTGCAGCTGCATGCCGGCCGGCACCTCGTAGGTCCAGGGACCGTCGGTGCGGTAGGCGTTGGGCTGCACGGTGAAGGTGCAGGGGGCGCTGCCGGTGTTGATCATGTCCACGTACACCGCGGCGTTGGCGATGTCATAGCAGACCCGGATCTCCGGCGCGCTGGCACCCGCCGCGGTCACGGCCCCCACGTTGCCGCGGAAGGCGCGGTGGAAGCCGTTGGGGCCAAGCACCCACAGGTCGTACTTGCCATCGTCGCTGGCAAAGACGTCCCAGCTGCCATGCAGTTCCTTGCCCGGCTCGACCATGTAGCGGCGCGGCACGCGGTCCAGGTGCAGGCGGTCGTAGACGTGGAACACCGCCGCCGCGGTGCCGGTGTTGCTGAACAGCAGCCACACCGCGCGCTGGTCGCGGGCGTCTTCGCGGGCGCTTACGTGCAGCTCATAGGGCAGGGCGCGCGACGGGCGCGTGCCGGTGTCCTGCTGCGGCATCTGCTGGCTGCTGGCCGAAGGCAGCGGCACTTGCGGCAGCACGCCTTGCGCGGTGCGGATGGCATCGGCGCTGGCCTTGTCGCGGTTGGGCAGCGTGGGCAGCGGGTTGGTGTTCGGGCTGACGAAGTTGAAGGCCGAGGTCAGGTCGCCCGCCACGGCGCGGCGGAAGCTGCTGATATTGGTCTCGGCCACGCCAAAGCGGGCTTCCAGGAAGCGCAGCACCGAGGTGTGGTCGGACACCTGCGAGTTGACCCAGCCGCCGCGGCTCCATGGCGAGACCACGTACATCGGCACGCGCGGGCCGGGGCCGTAGGGGTGCCTGTCGACGTGGTATTCCGGCTTGATTTGTTGCGGGTCGAGCGTGGTGGCGCCGGCCAGCGTGTCGCCGTCGTAGGCGGGCGCGCACGGCGGCGGTACGTGGTCGAAGTAGCCGTCGTTCTCGTCGAAGTTGATCAGCAGCACGGTCTTGCTCCAGACCGCCGGGTTGGCGGTCAGGGCATTCAGCACCTCTTGCGTATACCAGGCGCCCTGCACCGGGCTGGAAGGCCCGGGGTGCTCGGAGTACGTCGCCGGCGCCACGATCCACGACACCTGCGGCAGCTTGCCCGCGGCAACGTCGTCGCGCAGCGATTGCAGGAAGCCGCCGTCAGGCATGGTGTTGGCCACGCCCTTGAGCAGCGGGCTGATGGCGTCGTCGGCGCTGGTGTATGCCGGGTAAGGGCTGCCGTTGGCCTGGTTGCCGCGCGCGGCGTTGGCGTCGCGGTATTGCTTGAAGCCCGCCAGCGGGTTGTCGGTGAAGTTGTCCGGCATGTTCTGGTAGACCTTCCAGCTCACGCCGGCGGCTTCCAGGCGCTCCGGGTAGGTCTTCCAGGTATAGGCCGGGGCCGACCCCGTGAACGAGTCGCCGCTGTTGTCGATCACCGGCCCGCCGTTGGCGCCGCTGGGGTCGTTGGTGCCGGTCCAGTGGAACAGGCGGTTGGAGTTGGTGCCGCCGTGGAAGCTGCAGTGATAGGCGTCGCAGAGGGTGAAGGCATTGGCCAGCGCTACCTGGAAGTCCAGCTCGGCCTCGGTGTAGTAGCCCATCGACTGGGTCTGCTTGTAGGTCGGCCACTTGTTCATGCGGCCCAGGTCCCAGGCGTTCTGCGCATCCGGGTACGAGTGCGGCGTGCCGCTGACGCGCTGCGCATTGCCAGCGCTGCTGTCGAGGTGGTAGGGCAGCACGGTGCGGGTGGTGCTGCCGTTGGTATAGGTCTGCTGCCAGACGTTCAGGCCGCCCGCCAGCGGGATCGGGAAGCGGTCGCCAAAGCCGCGCACGCCGCGCAGCGTGCCGAAGTAGTTGTCGAACGAGCGGTTTTCCTGCATCAGGATGACCACGTGCTCGACGTCGCGGATGGTGCCGGTGGCATTGTTGGCCGGGATCGCCAGCGCGCGGCGGATGGACGGCGGGAAGGCCGCCAGCGCGGCGGTGGCGGCGGCGCTGCCGCCGGCGAGCTTGAGGAAGTTGCGTCTGCTTTGCGGGTTCATGGATTCTGTGCCGGGTGGTTTCTGGAGGAGGAGACGGGCCGGTGCGGCTTCAGGGCGCGCAGCGCAGTTGCGGCTTCACGGCGGGCGTCTCGCCAGGCTGGTCGCTGCCATTCCCCTGGCCGGGGTTGCCGCCGGTGCCGGGGGCACCCGGCGTAGTCGGTGCCGCGTTGGGCGAGCCGGTGGGGCTGTCGCCGGAGTCGCCGCCGCAGGCGGCGAGCGCTGCGCACATCAGCACGGCGGCGAGCCAGTGCGGCCGCGCCAGGAAGGAAGGTCGGAAAGTCATGGTGTCAATCTCCTGCAGGGGATCGGGCGGGGGGGGAAGGGTCGGTGAGGAACTCGTTCCATGACGAAACGGGTTCCAGCCGGATTTATGGATTCAGCGTGGACAGCGGCTGGCGTGCGCCGGTGATGGCCTTCAGCTCGTCCAGCGACAGCACGCGCGTCCACATCGCCAGGTCGTTGAAGCCCATCACGCCCTTGAGCGCGCCGGGGTTGTTGCCCACGTAGTTATGCGTGGCATCGTCGTTCACGCCCCAGCCGGTGCCGAGCCCGGCCAGCTTGGTCACGTCGGTGTTGGCGATTGCCTTGTTCTCGGTCTTCTGCAAGCCCAGCACCGGATCGATGACATAGGCGCTGAAGCGCCTGGCTGCCGCGTCGACCGACAGCGCCAGGTAGGCCCACTGGTTGGCCGACACCTTCATGCCGTTGATGTCGTCGCGCTTGCCGCTGCCGCTGCCCAGGTTGAAGCGGATCTCGCAGCTGCCGAACAGCGCCACGGCAATGCCGGGGTTGCCGCCCGAGATGTAGTTCTTGTTGGACAGGACGGGCTCGCCGGTGCCGTTGCCCTGGCTGCAGTCGGTGCGGAACCAGAAGCCGATGGTGAACTGCGGGCTTTGCGTGATATCGGCGGCGTTGTACGCCAGCTTGTAGCTGTCGACACGCGAGTCCAGCTGCAGCGACTGGCCGCTGAAGTTGTCGGCAGCCAGCGTGCCGCCGTCAAGGCTTGCCACCCACGGGCCGAGCGTGGCGGCGTTCTTCGCGTCGGCGAACGGCTTGCTGTCGAGGCTGAAATACGTGGCCAGCCCATTGAGCAGCGTCGGCGCCAGCGTGACCGGCTTGACGTAGTGGATCTGCGCCAGGTACGACACCGGCACGTCGTTGCGCACCAGCGTGTAGTTGAACTGGTACAGGCCCGTGGCCATGTTGAAGGCCTTGTCGGTGAACTGCCGCGCCTCAGGTCCCAGCGAGGCGATCTGCACGCCGTCGCGCAGCACCCGGGTGACGCCGAAGGCTTCGGTCGGGTTCTGCCAGCTCAGCGTGATGGCATCGTTGTACTGGCTGATGCTGGCGCCGATGGCTCGCACGCCGGCGGTGGCAGTGGTCAGCGCCGAACCGTCCAGCCGCGTGGTGACCGGGTCAAGCGCCACGCTGGCGTGGGCCAGCACGGTGGGGACGATATCGGCTTCGGTCGGCAGCGCGGACAGGTCCGCCGGGGTGTCCGGCGCTGCCGCGCCAGGTCTGGCCAGCGCGCCGTTGAGCGCCTTGTTGGTGGCGAGGAAGGCGGTACGGTTCTCCACCGTCGGCACCGTGGTGGTGGCGCCGGTGGCATCCAGGCCGTGGCTGGTGGTGACCATCACCAGCCAGTCTTCACCGGGCTGCCCCTGGCTGCGCGCGGCGACGGCGCCGAGCAGCTCGCCCAGCGCCTTGTCGATGCCGGCCAGCGCCGTGGCATAGGCGCCGTTGCCGAAGCCGCCGGCTTCCGCCGCCTGTGCCGGCGCGCTGTATTGCGCAAACACCACGCCATAGCCGGACTGCACCTGCCGCACGGCGTTCTGCGTGACGCAGCTGTCGACCGCGGCGCAGTCAACCAGCGTATCGAGCATGCCCGCTTCCTGCTCGGCCTTGAGCAGGCCCGGCAGCACCCCCGAACTGGTGGATGCGCCTTGCTGCAGGCCGGGTTTGCCGGCCGCGCGCAGGTAGCGGAATACGGTGGGGGCCCGCAGTGCGGTGCTGCCGGTATCGTCTTCGATGCCGTGGCGGTTGGCCCAGGCGCCGGTCAGCACCGTGGCCCAGCTGGGCGCGTCCAGCGGCGGCTGCGCGGTGATGGTGCCGGGCATGCCGCCGGTGGCGGTGGGCACCAGGTTCAGCCGGGCCAGGTTGGGCAGCTCACGCCGCAAGAGCGCGCCCTGCACCTGGGCATAGGTGGCGCCGTCCACGCCGACCAGCAGCACGCGCGGGCCGCCGGCACCGGCAGGCGGCGGGGTCTTGATGGTGGTGTCGTTCGGTGCGGTTGTCGGCGCGGCGTCATCGCCGCCGCCGCAGCCGCCCAGTGTTGCCGCCAGTGCGGCGATCATGGTGGCGGCCAGCACACGGCCGCGCGCCATCCCCGCCAGCCTGCCCGGTGCAAGGTTCCCTGCCATCTCTGATTCCCCTGTTCATCTGCGTTGTTGTGCGCCGGCGGCAGGTGCCGCGTGGCGGATTGCGTTTGCCGCAATGCGCTCGCAGAGTAAGAACCGGGGTTGTCACCGTGGTGACAGCGGGGCAAAGAATGCTGATGGGGCTATTCGGATTCTTGGGGTGAGGGTGGCGCCAGCGTCCTATGCCTGGGGCGTGCCAACGGCATCGCCTGCCTGGATCAGCAGCACCGCGTCGCGCTTGTCCAGCAGGTGCTGGCGCAGGATGGCGGCAAGCCGCTTGCCATCGCGCGCCTCAAGTGCCTGCAGCATCTCTTCGTGGTCGTGGATGGCGCTGTCCCACTTCGGCTTCTGATAGTTGGAGCGGAAGCGCAGCGCCTGCAGCCGCCGGTTCACCGACAAATAGGTCTGGCGCAGCGCCGAATTGCGGGCCGCCAGGTTGATGCGGTCATGGATCTGGTGGTTGATCCGGTAATAGCCGGGCAGGTCGTCATTTGCCCGGCAGGCCAGCATCGCATAGTGCAGGGCCTTGATCTCGGCCAGTTCGACGGCCGTGATGCGTTCGCAGGCCAGTTCGCCGGAAAAGGCTTCCAGCCCGCTCATCAGCTCAAACGTGTCCTGGATCTCCGCCCCGGACAGGCGCGATACGGTCGCGCCGCGGTTGGGCGAGATATCGATCAGCCCCTCCGCCGCCAGCACCTTCAGGGCCTCGCGCAGCGGCGTGCGGGAGATGCCCAGGGTCTCGCACAGTTCGCGCTCATTGAGCTTCCTGCCCGGTTCCAGGGTGCCCTCGACGATGAAGGTGCGCAGGTGGGCCACCACGGTGTCGTGCAAACGTTGCCGTTCGAGCCTGGGCAGTACCGGAGCCGGCGAATCCGTGCCGGAAGTGGCGACAATTTGCATTCAAAATTCCTATCGCGTGTTGCGTTCAATTTTAGCAGACTCTCAACTGGAACTCAAAAACGCAGGTAAACCCTTAATTTGTCGGGTAAACGCTAGAGAATTTCCATGCAATCTCCGCTGTTTTTCCGTCACTCCTCTGATAAAGTATTTTGCATTCAAAACTCAACAGGAGGAGTCAAATGCTGAATCTCAACTTCCATCCCGCCGGCCGCCACTTCCTGCAGATCCCCGGACCGAGCCCGGTTCCCGATCGCATCCTGCGCGCCATCAGCTATCCGACCATCGACCATCGCGGCCCGGAATTCGGCGCGCTGGGCCTCAAGGTGCTGGACGGCATCAAGAAGATCTTCAAGACCGAGCAGCCGGTGGTGATCTATCCGGCTTCGGGCACGGGGGCCTGGGAAGCGGCGCTGTCGAACACGCTGAGCCCCGGCGACACGGTGCTGATGTTCGAGACCGGCCACTTCGCCACGCTGTGGAAGAAGATGGCCGAGAACCTGGGAATCAAGCCCGAGTTCCTCGGCCTGCCGGGCGTGGAGGGCTGGCGCCACGGGGTGCAGGCCGACATGATCGAGGCCCGCCTGCGTGCCGACACTGCGCATGCGATCAAGGCGGTGTGCGTGGTGCACAACGAGACCTCGACCGGCGTGACCTCGGATATTGCCGCCGTGCGCCGCGCCATCGATGCGGCCGGACACCCGGCGCTGCTGCTGGTCGACACCATCTCGGGGCTGGCGTCCGCCGATTACCGGCATGACGAGTGGGGCGTGGATGTGACCGTGTCCGGCTCGCAGAAGGGCCTGATGCTGCCGCCCGGCATCAGCTTCAATGCGGTCTCGCCCAAGGCCGTCGCAGCCTCCCGCACGGCCCGGCTGCCGCGCAGCTTCTGGGGCTGGGATGAAATCATCGAGATGAACCGGACCGGCTACTGGCCCTACACCCCTAGCACGAACCTGCTTTATGGCCTGTCCGAAGCCCTCGACATGATCCTTGAGGAAGGGCTGGACAACGTCTTCACCCGCCACCAGCGCCTGGCCGAAGCCTGCCGCCGCGCGGTCAAGGCCTGGGGCCTGGAGATCCAGTGCGCGGACCCGGCCGTCTACAGCCCGGTGCTGACCGGCGTGATGATGCCCGAGGGGATCGACGCGGACGTGGTGCGCAGGAACATCTATGACCGCTTCAACATGTCGCTCGGCGCCGGCCTGGGCAAGGTCAAGGGCCGCATGTTCCGTATCGGCCATCTGGGCGACTGCAACGACCTCACGCTGATGGCCACGCTGGCCGGCTGCGAGATGGGCCTGAAGATCTCGGGCGTCGCGCTCGCGGGCAGCGGCACCGTCGCCGCCATGGACTATCTCGCCGCGCACGCGACGCCGCTGTCGCTCAAGGCTGCCGCCTGACGCAGTCACTGCCTTCCGAGACGGGGGCGGGCGCCGCGCGTGCGCAACGCCCCCGCCGGACTGATCGCAACGGATCAGCGCAGCACTGCCGTACCTGACAAAAAACAGAGGAGACGCTGTGGATACAACCCTGCAGGCGGGAACAAAGATCAGGACGTTCGAGGATGCGACCTATCGCAAGGTGAGCTGGAGGCTGGTGCCATTCCTGATGGTCTGCTTCCTGATCGCCTATCTCGATCGTGTCAACGTAGGTTTTGCCAAGCTCCAGATGTCGCAGCAACTGGGCTTCAGCGAAACCGTCTACGGGCTGGGCGCCGGGATTTTCTTTATCGGCTACTTCCTGTTCGAGGTGCCGAGCAACCTGGCATTGCACAAGTTCGGCGCCAAGGTATGGATCGGCCGGATCATGATCACGTGGGGGATACTCTCCGCGTGCTTTGCCTTCGTGCAGACGCCAACCCAGTTCTACACGCTGCGCTTCCTGCTGGGCCTGGCCGAAGCCGGCTTCACGCCAGGCATCGTGTACTACCTGTCGTGCTGGTACCCGTCGCAACGGCGTGCCAAGATCATGGCCATCTACTGCATGGGCTCGCCGCTGTCCGGCATCATCGGCAACCCGCTGTCCGGCTACCTGATGGGCAGCATGGCCGGCGTGGCTGGCTGGGGCGGCTGGCAATGGATGTTCATCATCGAGGCGGTGCCGGCGGTGCTGCTGGGCTGCTTCTGCTTCTACTACCTGGACAACTCCATTGCCAAGGCCAAGTGGCTGACCAGCGCGGAGAAGCAGGTCCTTGAACTGGCCAAGTCGGAAGACGTCAAGGCGGTGGACCCGCAGGCACGCGTCGGCAAGGTGTTTACCGATCCGCGCGTCTGGCTGATCAGCCTGATCTGCTTCTGCTATGTCACGGGCCAGTACGGCATCACGCTCTGGCTGCCCACGTTCATCAGGTCGACCGGTGTCAGCGACCCGCTCCATATCGGCATGCTGAGCGCGATACCGTATATGGCGGCCATTGTCGCGATGTACTTCTTCGGTCGCAGCGCCGACAAGCACCGCGAGCGGCGCTGGCACCTGATCATCCCGTGCATGATGGGTGCGATCGGCTTCCTGGCGTTGCCCTGGGTCATGCACAGCACCGCGCTGTCCCTGGTGTTCCTGTCGATCGCCACAGCCGGCATCCTGACCTGCACGCCGCTGTTCTGGTCCCTGCCGACGGCTTTCCTCAGCGGCGCGGCGTTGGCCACGGCCATCGCCATGAGCAACTCGATCGGCAACCTTGCCGGCTTTACCAGCGGCTACATGATCGGCTACCTGCGCGACGTGACCCAGAGCGGCAACAGTGCCTACTACATGATTGCCGGGATGCTGATGCTGGGTGCGTTCTGCATCTGGACAATACCTGCCCGCCTGGTCAACCGATAGCGAGACAAAGCGGGGTGCGGCACCGTGCCGCTGCCCCGCCTGGCCATCACCTCGCAAACACTTCGCGCCCTTGCCGGCGCATGGAAGGCTCTCATGACAAACTCGTACCAACCGGTGCCAGACGGCCCCGGCCATCACGCGCCGTTCAGCGTGGTGGAAGCCACCGTTGCCAGCGCGCATGCCGCGATGCGCGACGGCAGGCTGACGGCGCGCCAACTGGCCAGCGCCTGCCTCGCGCGCATCTCGGCCTATGACCAGGGCGGCCCCGCCCTGCGCAGCATCCTGCAGCCCAACCCGCAGGCGCTGGAAGAGGCCGGCCGCATCGACGCCATGGCGGGCCGCAACCCCACGCGGCCGCTGGCGCTGCTGCATGGCATCCCGGTGCTGGTCAAGGACAACATCGAATGCGGCGGCATGGAAACCACCGCCGGCGCCGCCTGCCTGCGCGGCAACCTGTCCAGCGACGATGCCTTCGTCATCCGCCGGCTGCGCGAGGCGGGTGCCATCGTGCTGGCCAAGACCAACCTGCACGAGCTTGCCTCCGGCGGCGAGACCGTCAGCACCTTGTCCGGCCAGACCCTCAATCCCTATGACCTGACCCGCACGCCCGGCGGTTCCAGCGGCGGCACCGGCGCCGGCATCGCCGCCAGCTTCGGCCTGCTTGGCATCGGCACCGACGGGGTCAATTCCATCCGCTCGCCGGCCTCGGCCAACAACTTGGTGGGCCTGCGTCCGACCATGGGCCTGATCAGCCGGGCCGGGCTGGTCCCTTGCGGGCTGACGCAGGACACCATCGGCCCGATCACCCGCACGGTCGCCGATACGGCGCTGCTGCTCGATGTCATCGCCGGCCATGATCCGGCCGACCCGGTCACCAGCCAGGGCGCGCCCCACATCCCGGCGAGCTATGCCGCCAGCCTCGACCGCGACGGACTCAGGGGCGCGCGCATCGGCGTGTTGCGGCATTTCTTCGGTGATCAGGATGTGCACCGTCCGGTCAACGCCGTGATGCAGGCAGCGCTGGCGACCATCGCGGCACAAGGCGCCGAGCTGGTCGCGATTGAAGACGCGATCAGCCCGGACGAGCTGCTCGCGTCCACGCTTGTGCACCACTACGAGATGGCGCGCGATCTCGATGCCTACCTGGCGGGGCTGCCCCCCGGCGTCCCGGTGCGATCGATGAAGGACATCATCGCTGCCGGTTCGGTCCATCCAAGCGTGGCGGGAACCCTCGACACCGCGGCAGCGCTGAGCGAGCGGGAAGGGGAGTACCGCGAACGCCTGCAGCGCCAGCAGGCATTGCGCCAGCGGCTGCAGGGCCTGATGGCGCGGCACCGGCTTGATGCGCTGGCATTTCCGCACCAGCGGCGCCTGGTGGCGCCGGTCGGCGAGATCCAGGCAGAGCGCAATGGCGTGCTCGCGTCGGCCACCGGCTTTCCGGCCATCGTGATTCCGGCCGGATTTTCGGCGCCAGACGGCAATGCACCGCAGGGTGTGCCGGTCGGGCTGGAGTTCTTTGGCTTGCCCTTCACCGAACCCGTGCTGATACGGCTGGCCTATGCGGCCGAGCAGGCCTTGCGCGCGCGCCGGCCGCCGCACTCGACGCCCGCGCTGGAATAGGCGCGCGCCGGAACGAAGTTTTATCGCTGCTCGACAAACGCCAGCCGGACACGGCGGCGACAAGGTCGCGGACAAACCGCGGCAACCTCGAAACGAGGAGGAGACAAAGATGGGCGCAGAAACTGTAGTTCAATCGCCGAATTCCCCACAGCAGCATGAGCTCGACCGGGCCATGGATGGCATCGGGGTGACGGCGTCGCACAAGAAGATCATCTTCATGATCATGCTCGGGGTGATGTTCGATGTCTTCGAACAGAACGCCGTCGGCCTGATCGGCCCCATGCTGCGCGAGCAGTGGGGCATCTCGGTGGCGGAGATCGGCTTTCTCAATACGCTGACCTTCAGCGCCGCCGCGCTGGGACGCATCGGCTCCGGCTATATCGCGGACCGCTACGGCAGGCGCACGATGCTGAGCGCCAACCTGCTGCTGTTCACGCTGGGCGCCATCATCTGCGCGCTGGCGCCGAACTATGGCGTGCTGGCGGCGGGCCGCTTTATCGTCGGCATCGGCCTGGGCGGGGAGATCTCGATCGCCGTGACCATGCTGGCCGAGCTGTGCTCGACGCGCTTCCGCGGCACCGCGGTGGGCCTGGTCAGCGTGGGCAGCGGCGGCCTCGGCAATATGCTAGCGCCGGCTTTCGGCCTGGCGGTATTCGCCATGTTCCCGGGACCGGACAGCTGGCGCTGGCTCTTTGCCTGCCTGGTGCTGCCGGCATTCTTCGTCGTGTTCTACCGGCGCTTTATTCCGGAGACGCCGCGCTTCCTGCTGTCCAAGGGGCGCGTGGACGAGGCCAACCGGGTGCTGTCGGTGCTCGCATCCGGCCGCCTGGGCAAGCTCGACGGCGAGCCGACGCCCTATATCAAGGCCGCGATCCAGGACGACGCGCCGCGCACCAGGGTGCGCCTGAGCGATATCTTCAAGGGTCGCCTGGGACGGCGCACGATCGCGCTGGGGATTGCGGTGTCCATGACGTACGGCGCGCAGATCTCGGTGCTGACGCTGATGCCGACCATCCTGATGTCGCAGGGCTACACCATCTCCAAGAGCTTTCTCTTCACCATGGTGATGCAGAGCGGCAGCCTGTTCGGGGCGCTCGCGGCGTCGTACTGCGGCTATCACTTCCCGCGCAAGCGGGTGCTGACGATAGGCGCGGGGCTGGCCTGCGCGGCCGGGTTGTGCTTCGGCTTCCTGACGTATAACGTGGGCCTGGTGCTGATGTTCGGTGCCGCCTTCACGTTCTGCGTGGTGTTGCTGAACACGTCGATCTGGATCTTCGCGCCGGAGCAGTATCCCACCCACGTCCGCGCGTTCGGCACCTCGCTGATCCTGGCGCTTGGCACCCTGGCAGGGGCGCTGACGCCGCTGATCAGCGGGCGCGTGTTCGAAACCTACGGCGTTGGCGGCATGTTCAGCATGCTCGCGGCGATGTACGCAGTGTTTGCGCTGGCCGTGCAGTTCGCGCCGGAAACCTTCGGCCGCGCCATGGGCGAGACCGCCGCCGACGACGAAGCCGCGCCTGCGGTCAGTGGCACCGCGGCCAGCGCCAGCGGCTCCTGAGACCGGCCCGTTCCCGGCAGCGTGCTGCGCGCGCTTGCCGGGAGCGGGATACCGGGCGATATTCATCCCTCATTCAAGGAAATACCCAAGGCATGACATCTTCCAATATCGATCGGGTCGCGCAGGCCCTGCTCAGCGCGCGTAGCGAACAGGGCTGCGCCGATGCAGAGCAATTCGCCACCGTGCTTGAGAATGCGGAACAGGCCTACGCCGTGCAGTCGGCCGTGGCCCGCGCGCTTGGCTGGCAAGTGTCAGGCGCCGGCTACTGGAAATCCGGCGGTGCCTCGCGCGAGGCGGTGCTGACGCATGCCGAACTGCCGCCTGCCGGGGTCTGGACCAGCCCCGCGCATGCCGGCGACTGGCCTTTCACATGGCGCGGCATCGAGGCAGAGATTGCGTTGCGGCTGGGGCAGGGCGTTGACGCCGCGCAGGCTGCCGCCCTCGACTACGCCGGCGCGGCCGGGCTGATCGATGCGATGGCGGTGTCGATCGAAGTCGTCGATTCGCGCTGGCGGCAGTATCTTGCCGCGCCCGCGCTGCTGAAGCTGGCCGACCTGCAGTCCCACGGCGCCCTGGTGCTTGGCGAATGGCGTGACTATGCGGCGCGGGACTGGGCGGCACAGCATTGCCGGGTGCGGATCGGCACGCAAACCACCGAGCGCCGCGGCACCCACGCGCTGGGCGATCCGGCCTTTGGGCTGGCCGCCTGGCTGCGCCATGCCACGCGCGACGGGCAACGTGTAGAGGCCGGCACGGTCGTCACTACCGGCACCTGGGTCGGCATCCTGGACGCATCGGCAGGCGACCTGGTGACCGCGGAGTTCGATGGCATCGGCGAGGCCTCGGTCCAGCTCTGAAAACGGCGTTGCCCTTGACGGGGCGTCAGCTGCGCAAGCCGACGCCCTGCATGATGATCCGCAGCACCCACGCGGCCACGCCCAGTGCCGCCACGCTGGCGGCCCAGATCAGCACCAGCCAGCCGATGCGGCGCAGCCAGGTGCCGGTGCTTGTCCCCGAGCGCCGTGTATCCATAGCCATCAGTGGTAGCCCTCGCCGTGGCGTACCTTGCCGCGGAACACGTAGTAGGCCCATACCGTGTACATCAGGATGAAGGGGATGATGAACAGCGCCCCCACCAGCGCAAAGCCCTGGCTTTGCGGCGGCGCGGCGGCGTCCCAGATCGAGATTCCCGGCGGGATGATATTGGGCCAGACGCTGATCGCCAGCCCGCTGTAGCCCAGGAACACCAGCCCCAGCGCGTACATGAACGGCGAGATATCCGGCTCATGCCGCAGCGCGCGCATCAGCATGAGCATGCACAGCGCCACCAGGATCGGGACCGGCGAGAACCAGAACAGGTTGGGCAGGCTGAACCAGCGCTCGGCAATCTCGGGATGCGTCAGCGGCGTCCACAGGCTGATCACGGCGATCACCGCCAGCAGCAGCCACGCCAGCGAGCTGGTCAGCTTGATCATGCGCTGCTGCAAGTCGCCCTCGGTCTTCATGATCAGCCAGGTGCTGCCCAGCACCGTGTAGGCCACCATCAGCCCCACGCCGCAGAACAGCGGGAAGGGCGTGAGCCAGTCCAGCGGCCCGCCGGCAAAGCGGTGGCCCTCCAGCTTGATGCCGTCGATATAGGCGCCCAGCGCCACGCCCTGGAAGAAACTGGCCGTGCCCGAGCCCAGGATGAAGGCGGCGTCCCACACCGGGCGCTCGCGGTCGTTGGCCTTGAAGCGGAACTCGAACGCCACGCCGCGGAAGATCAGGCCCAGCAGCATCAGCATCAGCGGCAGGTAGAGCGCGCTCAGCACCACCGAATACGCCAGCGGGAACGCCGCCAGCAGCCCGGCGCCGCCCAGCACCAGCCAGGTCTCGTTGCCGTCCCAGACCGGTGCCACCGTGTTCATCATCACGTCGCGGTCATGCCGGTCCGGCACGAACGGATAGAGCATGCCGATGCCCAGGTCGAAGCCGTCCATCACCACGTACATCATCACGCCGAAGAAGATGATGAAGATCCAGAGAAGCGAGAGGTCGATGCCCATGGTGTCAGCTCCGGGTGCGTGCAGTGGTGGCGGGGGCGAGCGCTTCGTCGTCATCCACGGCTGACAATGGCCGTGCCGGCGTATGCCCGCGTCCGGGGCCGCCTTCCGGCTTGGCTTCTTCCAGCGCCGGACCCTTGCGCACCAGCCGCATCATGTAGGCGATGCCGACGCCGAACACGAAGAAGTAGGCCACCACGAAGATCGCCAGCGTCGTTGCCAGTTCGGGCACGCCGTGCGGCGACACCGCGTCGGCGGTGCGCTGCAGCCCGTAGACCACCCACGGCTGGCGCCCGACCTCGGTGGTGAACCAGCCGGCCAGGATGGCGATCAGGCCGGTGGGCCCCATCCACAGCGCCATATGCAGGAAGCCGCGCGAGCGGTACATGCGCTCGCCCCGGCGCAGCAGCAGGCTCCACACGCCCAGCAGGATCATCAGCAGCCCCAGCCCCACCATCACGCGGAACGACCAGAACAGGATGGTGGAATTGGGCCGGTCCTGCGGCGCGAACTCCTTCAGGCCCTTGATCTGCCCGTCCCAGGAATGGGTCAGGATCAGGCTGCCCAGGCGCGGCACCTCGACCGCGAAGCGCGTCTCTTCGCGCGCCATGTCGGGCCAGCCGAACAGCAGCAGCGGCAGGCCTTCATTGCCCTTGTTCTCCCAGTGGCCTTCCAGCGCGGCGATCTTGGCGGGCTGGTGCTTGAGCGTGTTCAGGCCGTGCATGTCGCCGATCACGGCCTGGATCGGCGCGACGATCAGCAGCATCCACATCGCCATCGACAGCATCTTGCGGATGGCGGGGTTGTCGCGCCCGCGCAGCAGGTGCCAGGCGGCGGAGGCGCCGACGAACAGCGCCGTGGCCAGGAACGCCGCCACGCTCATATGCACCAGGCGGTAGGGGAACGACGGGTTGAAGATGACTTCGAACCAGTTGGTCGGCACCACGCGGCCGTTGATGATCTCGAAGCCCGCCGGCGTCTGCATCCAGCTGTTGGAGGCCAGGATCCAGGTGGCGGAGATCAGCGTGCCGAGCGCCACCATCACCGTGGCAAAGAAATGCAGCCCCGGCCCGACGCGGTTCCAGCCGAACAGCATCACGCCCAGGAAGCCCGCTTCCAGGAAGAACGCGGTCAGCACCTCATAGGTCAGCAATGGCCCGGTGATGCTGCCCGCGAACTCGGAGAAGAAGCTCCAGTTGGTGCCGAACTGGTAGGCCATCACCAGCCCGGACACCACCCCCATGCCGAAATTGACGGCAAAGATCTTGGACCAGAAGTGGTAGAGGTCGCGGTAATGCGTGCGCTGCGTGCGCAGCCAGCAGCCTTCCAGCACCGCCAGGTAGGCGGCCAGGCCGATGGTGATCGCCGGGAAAATAATGTGGAAAGAAATCGTGAAGGCAAACTGCGTGCGGGCTAGGTCTAGCGCGGTCAAACCAAACATGTTGTTCTCCGTGGCGCTGGCCTGGCGCACGCCTGTGACGGGCGCGGCACTGCCGTCTGGCAGGCCGGGGCCGGTCGGCAGGGCGCGCCGGGGCGCGGGCCGTAGGCGCGTGCGGTAAAGCGTAGTGTACGCCGCGCGCGCAGCAAAGGGCACTGTTGCTGCCGGTGGCGTACGGGTGACATATCGCCGCACCCGGTACCGCCGGCGCCGCTTCGCGCGGCCCGATGCCCTTGTCGATGGCGACCATGCTAACGGAGCCGGCACGAACGGAACAGCATCACCTCATTGAAAAAATACCGTATCAGTTTTGCGCGGCGCAGCAGAGACAGCGGCTGACAAGCAGGGCAAAGAAGTGCATAGTCATGCGCTTCCCAGAAGCCTTTGAACATCGCGTCCGCCATCGTATGACGCGGCCCCGCCTGCCATGGATTCCACCTTGCTGATCGTGATCGCCGGCGCCGCCGTGGCTGGCTTTGTCCAGGGGCTGTCCGGCTTTGCCTTCGGCATGGTGGCGATGTCGTTCTGGGCCTGGGCGATCGAGCCGCAGCTGGCGTCGGCCATGACCGTGTTCGGCGCGCTTACCGGCCAGCTGCTGGCGGCGGTGTCGGTGCGGCGCGGGCTGTCGTGGCGGCGGCTGTGGCCGTTCGTGGCCGGCGGCGTGGCCGGCATCCCCCTGGGCGTGGCGATCCTGCCGATGCTCGACGCGCTGTGGTTCAAGGTCGTGCTCGGCGGCTTCCTGACCCTGTGGTGCCCGGTCATGCTGATGGTGCGCAAGCTGCCCCATATCGGCGTGGGCGGGCGCGTGGCCGACGGCGTTGCCGGTGCGGCCGGCGGCGTGATGGGCGGCATCGGTGGTTTCACTGGCGTGATCCCCACGCTGTGGTGCACGCTGCGCGGCTTCGACAAGGACGAACAGCGCGCGGTGATCCAGAACTTCAACCTCGCCACGCTGGCCATGACCATGGCCGCCTATGTGGGCAAGGGCATCGTCACGCGCGAGATGCTGCCGATGTTCCTGGTGGTGGCGCCCGCGATGCTGGTGCCAACGCTGCTGGGCACGCGGCTCTATCTGGGGATCAGCGAGGCCACCTTCCGCAAGGTCGTGCTGACGCTGCTGACCGTATCCGGCGTGGCGCTGCTGGCCACGTCGGTGCCGGTGCTGATGGCGCGTGCCAGCTAGACGGCCCTGACCTGCGCCGCAGCCTCGCGCAGGCATTCCAGCAGCTGGTCGGTGCCGAGCGAGGGCGCCCGTTCGCGCAGCGTGATGATGCCGACCGGGGGCAGGTCGACCGGCACGGCCATCTTCAGCACGTGCAACCGGCCTTCCTCTGCAACGACAGCGCCACCGACTCGGCCATGAAGCCGGCCGCGCCGCGCTGGCCGACGAAGGTGGCCTGCGCCAGGTAGGACGAGGTCTCGATGACATCCTGCGGCGGGTGCAGGCCGTGGCGATAGAAGGCCTGCTCGATCTTCACGCGCAGCGAGGCCCACGGCGGCGGCAGCACGCAGGGCATCGCCGCCAGGTCGGCCCAGCTGGGGCGGGCCTTGCGCGCCAGCTTGTGGCCGCGGCGGACCACGACCACCATCGGTTCTTCATAGAGGGCTTCGGTCAGCAGGTCCGGCGCCGCATAGCCCGGCTCCAGCCGGCCCACGATCAGGTCCAGCTCGCGCAACCGCAGCTTGGGCAGCAGGTGGGTCAGGTCGCCTTCCTCCACCAGCACGGTGGCGCGCGCGTGGCGGTCCTTGAGCGCGCCCACGGCCTGCGCCAGCAGCACCGGCAGCGCCGCGCCCATCGAGCCCACGCGGATGCGGCCGGAAGCGCCGCTCTGCACCGCGGCGATCTCGTCGCGGGTCTGCTCGTACTGGGCCAGCACCGAGCGCGCAAAGCGCACCAGCGATTCCCCGGCGGGGGTGGGCTCGGTGCCGCGGGTGGAGCGCGTGAACAGCGACAGACCCAGCATCCTTTCGACTTCGGTCAGCACCTTGGACACCGCCGGCTGGCTCACGGACAGGAACTCCGCGGTGCGGCCGAGGTGGCGGAACTCATCCAGCGCCACCAGCAGTTGCAAGTGGCGCAGCTTGATATTGGAGCGCAGCGCGCGATCGATCTGGACCATGCTACCAGTCTATCTAACCTTAAGGTTATGAAGCAATGCCGTTCTTTGATTGGATTGTTATGTTGAGGCGCGACAGAATGCGGGCATGACGAGGCTGGCTGCGCCGGTCCCGCCGATAATCAGAACATCGGAGACACCCGCAAATGACCCAAGGATTCCCCATCGATTCCAAGCGCCGCTGCCTGCTCATCGGAGCCGCCGCGGGTGCCGCCGCGGGCGCTGCCGGCGTGCTGCTGCCTGCCGCGCGGGCGCTGGCCGCCGAGTATCCCGAGCGTCCCATCACCTTCATCTGCCCATGGCCGGTCGGCGGCACCGCTGACCAGTCGATGCGCGCGCTGTGCCAGGTGGCGAGCGGCATTCTCAAGCAGTCGATCGTGGTCGAGAACCGCGCCGGCGCTTCCGGCATGATCGGCACCAAGGCCCTGGCGCGCGCCAATCCGGACGGCTACACCATCGGCCAGATCCCGATCTCGGTGACGCGCTTCGCGCAGCTCGGCATGCTGCAGCTGGACCCGCGCACCGAGCTGACCTACCTGGCGCGCACCTCGGGCCAGACCTTCGGCATCGCCGTGCCGGCCAGCTCGCGCTACAAGACGCTGCAGGACGTGGTGGCCGCCGCCAAGGCCAGCCCCGGCAAGATCACCTATGCGCACGCCGGCATCGGCGGCGCGACCCACGTCGGCATGGAGCAGTTCGCGCTGGCCGCGGGCATCCAGTTCAACGCGATCGCCTACAAGGGTGGCGCCGCCGCGCTGCAGGACGTGCTGGCCGGGCAGGTCGACCTGCTGGCCGATTCCAGCTCGTGGGCGCCGCACGTGGAAGCCGGCAAGCTGCGCCTGCTGGCCACCTGGGGCGAACAGCGCGCGACCCGCTTCAAGGACACGCCGACGCTCAAGGAGCTGGGCTACAACGTGGTGGTGGAAGCGCCCAACGGCATCGGCGCCCCGAAAGGCCTGCCGCCCGCCGTGGAAAAGAAGCTGCGCGACGCCTTCCGCGCCGCGGTGGCCAGCAACGAGTTCAAGCAGGTGGCGGCGCGACTGGATGCGCCCGTGATGTACCTGGACGGTCCTGACTACAAGAAGTACGTGGCCAGCGTCTATGACCAGGAAACCCAGCTGATCCAGCGCCTCAAGCTGAAAGAACTGCTGCAGCAAGGCTGATCGCCGCCGAAGGCCAAGTCCAAGTGAATCCCAATCCCGTCATCCGCCTGCACGCCAACGACAACGTGCTGGTCGCCCGCAGCGACCTCAGCCTTGGCCAGCAGCTGGCCGACCCCGCCGTGCGCGTGCGCGCGCAGGTGCCGGCCGGCCACAAGATCGCGGCCTGCGCCATCGCCGCCGGCACGCCGGTGCGCAAGTTCGACACCGTGATCGGCGTGGCCGCGCGCGATATCGCCCAGGGCGACCACGTGCATTCGCACAACCTGACCCTGGTCGATTTCTACCGCGACCCGGCGTTCTGCCAGGACGTGCGGCCGGTGGACTACGTGCCCGAGGCCCGGCGCGCCACCTTCAACGGCTTTGTGCGACCGGACGGGCGCGTGGGTACGCGCAATTTCATCGGCATCCTGTCTTCGGTCAATTGCTCGTCTACCGTGATCCGCCAGATCGCCGCGCATTTCACAGCGGAGCGGCTGGCAGCGTATCCGAATGTCGATGGCGTGGTCGCCTTCGCGCAGACCAGCGGCTGCGGCATGTCGTCGCCGAGCGAGCACTTCGACGTGTTGCGCCGCACGCTGGCTGGCTATGCGCGCCATCCCAACCTGGCCGGCGTGCTGATCGTCGGCCTCGGCTGCGAGCGCAACCAGGTGGCCTCACTGGTGGAATCGCAGGGGCTTGAGCCCGGCCCCGCGGTGCACACGCTGGTGATGCAGGATAGCGGCGGCACGCGTGCGACCATTGCCGCAGGCATCCGCGCGATCGAATCGATGCTGCCCGCGGCCAATACCGCGGTGCGCCAGCCGGTATCGGCCAGCCACCTGAAGATCGGGCTGGAATGCGGCGGCTCGGACGGTTTTTCCGGCATCAGCGCCAACCCGGCATTGGGCGCGGCGATGGATATCCTGGTGCGCCATGGCGGCACCGCCATCCTGTCTGAAACGCCGGAAATCCATGGCGTTGAGTTCATGCTCACGCGCCGCGCGGTAACACCCGAGGTCGGCCAGAAGCTGCTGGACCGCCTGGCCTGGTGGGAGCGCTACACCGCCGGCCACAACGCACAGTTCAACGGCGTGGTCGGCCACGGCAACCAGCAGGGCGGGCTGGCCAATATCTTCGAGAAATCGCTGGGTTCGGCCATGAAGGGCGGCACCACGCCGCTGCAGGCGGTGTACGAATACGCCGAGCCGATCGACCAGGCCGGCTTTGTGTTCATGGACTCGCCCGGCTATGACCCGGTGGCCGTCACCGGCCAGATCGCCAGCGGCGCCAACCTGATCTGCTTTACCACCGGCCGCGGTTCGATGTTCGGCTCCAAGCCCGCGCCGACGATCAAGCTCGCATCCAACTCGGCGATGTACCACCGCCTGGAAGAAGACATGGACATCAACTGCGGGCTGGTGCTTGACGGCGAACTGACCGTGCCGCAGATGGGCCAGCGGATCTTCGAACATATCCTGCGCGCGGCCTCCGGCGAGCCGACCAAGAGCGAAGCGCTGGGCCTGGGCGACAACGAGTTCGTGCCCTGGCACCTCGGCATCGTCAGCTGAGCCGCCTTCCGCCAATCTTTCTTCCTCCACACTTATGCTGACGCTTTCCGAACAAGCGCTGCTGCGCAGCCAGAACCTGATTGACGACCGGTGGTGCGATGCCGGCCTTGGCGCGCGCCTGCCGGTCGCCGACCCGGCCACCGGCGAGACCTTTGCCAACGTGCCGGACAGCGATGCCGGCGATGCCTGCCTTGCCGTCGATGCCGCCGCTGCCGCTTTCCCGGCATGGAGCCGCCGGCCCGCGCGCGAACGCGCCCAGTTGCTCAAGCGCTGGCATGCGTTGATCCTCACGCACCAGGAAGACCTGGCGCGCATCATCTCGACGGAGCAGGGCAAGCCCCTGAAAGAGGCACGCGGCGAGGTGCAGTATGGCGCGTCTTATGTCGAGTGGTTTGCCGAAGAGGCCACGCGCATCTGCGGCGATATCGTCGCGGAAGCCGTGCCGGGCCGCAAACTGCTGGTGCTGAAGGAGCCGGTGGGCGTGGTCGCGGCAATCACGCCGTGGAACTTCCCGCTGGCGATGATTGCCCGCAAGATCGCCCCGGCGCTTGCCGCCGGCTGCACGGTGGTGGCCAAGCCCGCCGAGGACACCCCGCTGACCGCGCTGGCGCTGGTATGGCTGGCGCAGCAGGCCGGCATGCCCGCGGGCGTGCTCAACATCGTCACCGCATCGCGCGAGCGCACGCCGGGCGTGGTCGACGCCTGGCTGGCCGACAGCCGCGTGCGCAAGATCACCTTCACCGGCTCCACGCCCGTGGGCAAGCACCTCGCGCGCGAATCGGCGGGCACGCTGAAGAAGCTGTCGCTGGAACTGGGCGGCAACGCGCCCTTCATCGTCTTCGAGGATGCCGATCTCGATGCCGCGGTCGATGGCCTGATGGCGTCCAAGTTCCGCAACGGCGGCCAGACCTGCGTGTGCCCGAACCGGGTCTATGTGCACGACACAGTGCACGACACCTTTGTCGAGCGCCTGGCACAGCGCGTTGGCGCGCTCCATGTCGGTCCGGCCACGGAAGAGGCCGCGCAGATCGGTCCCATGATCAATGCCCGCGCCGTCGACAAGATCGCACGCCACGTGGAAGACGCCGTCGCCCGGGGGGCGCGCGTGGTCACCGGCGGCAAGCGCGTGCGCACCGCCGATGGCCCGCACTACTACGCACCGACGGTGCTGGCCGATGCGACCCCCGCGATGGAGCTGTCGTGCGAAGAGACTTTCGGTCCGGTCGCGCCGATCTTCCGCTTCCGCGATGAAGCCGAGGTGATCCGCGACGCCAACGACACCCCGTTCGGCCTGGCTGCGTACTTCTACTCCAACGACATCCGCCGCATCTGGCGCGTGGCGCAGGCGCTGGAAACCGGCATGGTCGGCATCAACGAGGGCGCGATCGCGGCCGAGGCGGCGCCGTTCGGCGGCGTCAAGGAATCCGGCTACGGGCGCGAGGGCTCGCGCCACGGGCTGGACGACTACATGCATACCAAGTACCTTTGCCAGGGCCAGCTCGGCTGAAGCGCCGGGCCCAGCGATCATCGAACCGGAACACACCATGCCCGCAAACAATCCCTTCAAGACCGCGCTGGCCGCCCGCCAGGCGCAGATCGGCCTGTGGCTGTCGATGGCAACGCCGTACCTGGCCGAAGTGTCGGCCACCGCAGGCTTTGACTGGCTGCTGATCGACGGCGAACACGCCCCCAACGACCTGCGCTCGACGTTGCACGCGCTGCAGGCGGTGGCGCCATACCCGGTCCAGCCCGTGGTGCGCGCCGTGGCCGGTGAAGTGCCGCTGATCAAGCAGCTGCTCGACATCGGCGCGCGCAGCCTGCTGGTGCCGATGGTGGATACCGCGGAACAGGCCCGCATGGCGGTCAGCGCCACGCGCTACCCGCCGCAAGGCATCCGCGGCGTGGGCAGCGCGATTGCGCGCGCCTCGCAGTGGAGCGCCCGCACTGACTACCTCGATGTGGCCGACGATGAAGTCTGCCTGCTGGTGCAGGCCGAAACCGTCACCGCATTGCAGAACCTGGAAGCGATCTGCGCGGTGGATGGTATCGACGGCGTCTTTATCGGCCCGGCCGACCTGGCTGCGTCGATGGGCCACCGCGGCCGCCCCGGACACCCGGAGGTGCAGGCCGCCATCGAAGGCGCGATGCGCACCATCATCGCCAGCGGCAAGGCCGCCGGCACGCTGACGTCGGACCCGGCACTGGCACGCCGCTACCTGGACCTGGGCTGCACCTTCGTGGCCACCGGCGTGGACGTGATGCTGTACGCCAACGCCGCGCGCAAGCTTGCCGCATCGTTCCGCGAACAGCCCTCTGACGCTCCCGCCGCAGACAAGCCTTCCGCCGCGTACTGACCCGTATCTCCTTCGCCTTACACACATGCCAGCCGAAACCCCGACCCCAGACACCACCTTGCGCGCGATGCAGGCCATCGTTGGTGCAAGCGCCTGCCGCAGCGGCGACGCCGACACGCAGGCCTACGTCACCGACTACCGCGGCATCTACTGCGGCCAGGCCCAGGTAGTGGTGCTGCCGTCATCGACGGAAGAGGTCAGCCAGGTGCTGCAGTGGTGCCATGCCCGGCGCGTGCCGGTGGTGCCGCAGGGCGGCAATACCTCGCTGATGGGCGGCGCCGTGCCCGACGACAGTGGCACCGCCGTGGTGGTCAACCTCAGCCGCATGAACCGGGTGCTGGACATCGACACCATCAACGACACCATGACCGTGCAGGCCGGCGTCACACTGAGCGCGGCACGCAGCGCCGCCGAGGCCGGGCAGCGCCTGTTCCCGCTGCGCATCGGCTCCGAAGGCTCATGCCAGATCGGCGGCAACCTGTCCACCAATGCCGGCGGCACCGCGGTGCTGCGCTACGGCAATATGCGCGACCTGGTGCTCGGCATCGAAGTGGTGCTGCCCGATGGCCGCATCTACTCGTCACTGCGCGGCCTGCGCAAGGACAACACCGGCTACGACCTCAAGCAGCTGTTCGTCGGCGCGGAAGGCACGCTTGGCATCATCACCGGCGCCGTGCTCAAGCTGATGCCGCAGCCGCGCAGCAGCGCCGTGGCCTTTGTCGCCGTGCAGGACCCCGCCGCGGCGGTAGCCTTGCTGGGCGAAGCCAAGCGCCTGTCCGGCCAGGCCGTGACCGCGTTCGAGCTGATCTCGCGGCCAGCGCTGGAACTAGTGCTTGAGTATCTTGGCAACGTGGCTTCCCCGCTGCAGGCCAAGCACGACTGGATGGTGCTGATCGAGCTGACCTCCGGCACCGATGCGGAAAGCCTCAACGCCACGCTGATGGAAATCCTCGAATCCGGCTTCAGCCAGGGCCTGGTGCAGGACGCCGCCGTGGCCGCCAGCCTGTCCGATGCCCAGACCTTCTGGCGCATCCGCGAAGAGATCTCCGACGCGCAGACCCGCACCGGCGGCAGCATCAAGTGCGATGTCTCGGTGCCGCTGTCGCGCATCGCTGCGTTTGTCGAGGAAGCCTCGGCCAGGGTGCTGGAACTGGTGCCGGACGCGCGCATGGTGATCTACGGCCATATGGGCGACGGCAATGTGCACTTCAACCCGCTGCGGCCCAGGGATCAGCCAGGCAAAGAGTTCCTGGCGCAATGGTATGAACGGGTCTCCGCGCTGGTCGACGGCATGGCCCATGCGGAAAACGGCTCGATCTCGGCCGAGCATGGCATCGGCGTGGCCAAGCGCGATGACCTGACGCGCTACAAGTCCCAGGTGGAACTGGAGCTGATGTGGCAGGTGAAGCAGGCGCTCGATCCGTTGAACCTGCTCAATCCCGGCAAGGTGCTGCCGGCGCCGGCCCGATAGCTCACCGCTATGCCACACCACGCAACGCGGGCAGGGCGCGCGTAGCAGGAATCGCCCATCTGGGCTAAGGTGTCAGCTATCCAGAACGCGCGGAGCCGGGGCATTGCCGCACCGGCCACCGCGCACAGCACGGCCGGCCCACCGGCCCAGATACCGATGAGCGCCCAATCCCCCGACATCGCCCTCGCAGCTGCCCCCATCTCCCTCGAAAAACCCGAGCTCGACTACCCCTGCGGTGACGCCCCCGAACCCGGCCACGCCCGCGAGGTAGCGCCCGGTGTGCTGTGGCTGCGCATGCCGATGCCGCTGGGCCTGAACCACATCAACCTGTGGGCCATCCGCGACGGCAATGGCTGGGCCGCCGTCGACGCCGGCCTGCAGACCCCGGAAACCGCCCAGGCCTGGCGCGCGCTGTTCGCCGCAAGCGGCCCGCTGGCCGGCGGCCTGACGCGCCTGTTCGTGACCCATATGCACCCCGACCACATCGGCATGGCCGGGTGGCTGACCGGCAAGTTCGACTGCCAGCTGTGGATGACGCGGCTGGAATACCTGATGTGCCGTGTGCTGGCGGCGGATACGGGGCGAGCGGCGCCCGATGACGCGACCGAGTTCTATCGCAAGGCTGGCTGGGACGACGAAGCGATCGAGGTGTACCGCACCCGCTTCGGTGGCTTCGGCAAATATGTCCACGCCTTGCCCGAGAGCTTCCACCGGCTGTCCGATGGCGACACCGTGCGCATCGGCGCGCACGACTGGCAGGTCATCGTCGGCACGGGTCATTCGCCCGAACATGGCTGCCTGTACTGCCCGGCGCTGAAGCTGCTGGTGTCCGGCGACCAGGTGCTGCCGCGCATTTCTTCCAACGTCTCGGTGTTCCCGACCGAGCCCGATGCCGATCCGATGCAGGACTGGCTGGCTTCGCTGGACAAGGTGCGCGCCGCTGTGCCGGACGATGTGCTGGTGCTGCCGGCGCATAACGAACCGTTCCGTGGGCTGCATGCGCGGATTGACTATTTGCGGGCGAGCCAGTTGCAGGCGCTGGATCGGTTGCGTGGGGCGTTGGGGAAGCCGAAGCGGGCGGTGGATGTGTTCGGTGAGTTGTTCTCGCGCCCCATCACCGGAAGCGGCGGGCTGTTGGGGATGGCTACCGGCGAGAGCATTGCGCACCTGAACTACCTGCTGGAGCGGGGCGAGGCGGTGCGGGAGACCGGTCCCGATGGCTGCCACTGGTACCGCATGAGGTAATCCCCACGCGGCGGGGACTGCCGCGTCGCCTTGACTTCCGCTCGTACGATATATATCGTAAGATATGTTTTACGACATATCGGGGCTAGTCATGCGCCATCATTCCCACCCTTTTGGCATCTCAGGCCACGGCCGTCACCTGTTGATGCGCCTTGTGCCGCACTTTGAGCGTCACTTCGCCCACCACGCCATGGGCCGCCACGGCGGCGGCTTCTGGGGCGGCGGCCATGACGACGGCTTCGGCCCTGGCGGCCCCGATGGCCCCGGCAGCTTCGATGGCGAAGGCTGGCGCCGGGGCCGCAAGTTCAGCGCCGATGACCTGCAGTTGCTGCTGCTAGCCATGCTCGAAGAGAAGCCGAGCCACGGCTACGAACTGATCAAGGCGATCGAGAGCCGTACCAACGGCTTCTACAAGCCCAGTCCCGGCGTGGTCTATCCGGCCCTGACTTACCTGGAAGAAGTCGGCTACGCCACCGTCGACACGGAAGGCAACAAGAAGCGCTACCAGCTGTCCGAGACCGGCAAGGCCCACCTTGCGGCCAACCGCGAGCGGGTCGAGGTGATGATCGCCAAGCTGCGCCACGTGGCGCGCAAGGTGGAGTGGATGCGGCGCGCCATGAGCGGCGAGCCGCAGCCCGAGCCGGAGCAGGGCGGCTGGCTGCCCGAACTGATGCAGGCCCGCGCCGCGATCAAGCGTGCCATTGCGCTGCGCAGCGATGCGGGCGCCGACGAGCAGCGCCGCATCGCAGAGATCCTGCTGCGCGCGGCGGCTGAGATCGAAGCGGTCCGCAAGGCCTGACGCGTGGCACTGACGCTGGCTGCGGCCATCGGCAACCTGACCCGGCAGACGCCGGGTTTAATTCCAAGGAATTCCAACATGAGTGAGAACGACCAAGCCTCCGCACGCGACCTGACTGTGCAGCGCGTGCGCCATCCTCTTAAGATGCGGTTGCTGCAGGTGGTGCGCACCACGCAGGTATCGCCGCAGCTGCTGCGCGTGACGCTGGGTGGCGCCGATCTGCAGGACTTTATCTCGGCGTCGTTCGACGACCACGTCAAGGTCTTCTTCCCGGTGGATGGCGCTGACAAGCCGGTGCTGCCGCAGGTCACCACTGACGGCATCACCTTCCCCGAAGGCCAGCCGCGGCCGGCCGCGCGCGACTACACGCCGCGCCGCTACGATGGGGCGAAGCAGGAACTGGATATCGAGTTCGTGCTGCATGGCGATGGTCCCGCGTCGACCTGGGCGGCGCAGGCGCAGCCGGGCCAGTACCTGGGCGTGGGCGGCCCGCGCGGCTCGTTCGTGGTGCCCACGGCGTTCGACTGGCACCTGCTGATCGGCGACGATACCGCGCTGCCGGCGATCGCGCGGCGCCTGGAAGAGCTCGGGGCCGATACGCGCGCCATCGTGGTGGTGGAAGTGGGCGATGACGCGGCGCAGATTCCGCTGCCGACGCAGGCGCAATGCGATGTGCACTGGCTGCATCGTGGCGATGCGCTGGAAGGCAGCCTGCTGGAAGCGGCGCTGCGCAAGCTCACGCTGCCGCGCGGCGAGGGCTATGTGTGGGCCGCTGGTGAAGCGGCGGCGATGAAAGCGGTGCGCCAGTACCTGGTCAGCGAACGCGGTATCGACAAGCGCCGCATCCGCGCGTCGGCCTACTGGAAGCGCGGCGATGCGGCGGTGCATGAGACGCTGGACGACTGAAGCGGGCGGGGTGCCGGTAAGATAGTGCCACCGCCATCCGCCAGGGAGACCCTGCCGTGCAGCCTTCGTCCATCTTTCGCCGCTTCACGATCAGCCGGCGCTTCGCGCTGGCCTCCGCCTGCGCAGCGTTGCTGGCGGCCTGTGCGCCGGACTCCGTGCGCAATATCCAGGCCAAGGGCTTCAATGACTATCTCGATTCGCTGCAGACCGCTTGCCCCAACATGGTGGTTGGCTCCAGCAATATCAGCGACTGGCTGCGCACCAGTGGCAGCAGGGACGACGACAACTACGTATACTGGCTGGACCTGACCTCGCGGCTCTACTACCAGCGCATCTCGCCTACGCAGTATCGGGATTCGGTCAGCGCGGCGCTTGGCGGCAAGTCCGATTCGCGCGCGCTGGACTGCATCGTGCGCAACCTGCCGGCGGACCGGCCGACGCGTCCGCCGGGCGGCAAGCTGCTTTGATCTTTCGCGCGGCCTCACGTGACCGTTGTGCATTCGCCGCATCCCCGCTAACATGAGTCTCCGGCAGCCGAGACAACGGCTGCCGACGTCGCTCGGACGGTTCCGGGCGCTTACGTAAAGGACTCCCTCCATGACTGCCGCTTCTGGCAAGCGCCGCTTTGCGCGCATCGATCGCCTTCCCCCGTACGTTTTCAATATCACCGCCGAGCTGAAGATGGCCGCCCGCCGCCGTGGCGAGGACATCATCGACATGAGCATGGGCAACCCCGATGGCGCCACGCCGGCGCATATCGTGGCCAAGCTCACGGAAGCGGCGCAGCGGCCCGATACGCACGGCTATTCGGCCTCCAAGGGCATCCCGCGGCTGCGCCGCGCGATCGCGCACTGGTACCGCGAACGCTATGACGTCGAGATCGACCCGGATACCGAGGCCATTGTCACCATCGGCTCCAAGGAAGGCCTGGCGCACCTGATGCTGGCCACGCTGGACCGCGGCGACACGGTGCTGGTGCCCGATCCCAGCTACCCGATCCATATCTACGGCGCGGTCATTGCCGGCGCGGATATCCGCTCGGTGCCGCTGGTGCCGGGCATCGATTTCTTTGCCGAGCTGGAGCGTGCCATCCGCGGCAGCTATCCCAAGCCGAAGATGATCGTGCTGGGCTTTCCGTCCAACCCCACCGCGCAATGCGTGGAGCTGGACTTCTTCGAGCGCGTCATTGCGCTGGCACGCAAGCACGATATCTTCGTGGTGCACGACCTGGCCTATGCCGACATCGTCTTCGATGGCTGGAAGGCGCCGTCGATCATGCAGGTGCCGGGCGCCAAGGACATCGCGGTGGAGTTCTTCACGCTGTCCAAGAGCTACAACATGGCGGGCTGGCGCGTGGGCTTCATGGTGGGCAACCCGGACCTGGTGGCGGCGCTGACGCGCATCAAGAGCTATCACGACTACGGCACCTTCACGCCGCTGCAGATCGCGGCCATCGCCGCGCTGGAGGGCGACCAGCAGTGCGTGAGCGAGATCGCCGCGCAGTACCAGTCGCGCCGCGACGTGCTGGCGCGCGGGCTGATCGAAGCGGGCTGGCCGGTGGAGATCCCGAGGGCGTCGATGTATATCTGGGCGCGGATTCCCGAGCCGTACCGCGCGCTGGGCTCGCTGGAATTCTCCAAGCAGCTGCTGGCCAAGGCCAAGGTATCGGTGTCGCCGGGCATCGGCTTTGGCGACTATGGCGACGAGTATGTGCGCTTTGCCCTGATCGAGAACGAATCGCGCATCCGGCAGGCGGTGCGCGGCATCAAGGCGATGTTCCGGGCGGACGGGCTGGTGAAGCCGCCCTCGGCGGCGCAGGCATGAACGGGCGCCGCCTCAGTAGCGGCGCAGTGCCTCCAGGTCGAGCACATGCACCGCGCCGTGCTCGACCGCCAGCAAGCCTTCGCTCTCCAGCACCTTGAGCGCCGCATTGGCGCGCTGGCGCGAGATCCCCGCGAGCAGGCCGACTTCTTCCTGTGTCAGATGCAGCGCCGGGCCCAGGCCAGGGCATAGCACCGGATGGAATAACGTAGCCAGCGCCCGCGCCACACGGCCCTCGATGCCGTACAGCCGTTCATGCTCGACGGTCGCGATGAACAGGCCGAGCCGTTCATTGAGCTGGTCGAGCAGATAGCGGTTGAAGGGCAGGCTGGTCTCCTGCAGCCAGCGGAAGGTGGCCCCCGGCATGCAGGCGATGCGGGAATCGCGCAGCGCCACCACGTCATAGCGCAGCGCCTCGCGCTTGAGCAGGGAGCCTTCGCCGAGCCAGCCGCCGGCTGGCACGCCGGTCAGCGTCGCGCGCTTGCCGGAGGGCGATGCGCAATGCACCTTGACCAGGCCCTCGGCGATGCCTAGCCAGCTGTCGGCCCGGTCGCCCTTGCGGATGACATAGGCGCCTTGCGGCACCGTGCGTTCACGCAGCTCGGCGCGCACGCGCTGGCGTTGCGCCGGGGTCAGTGCCGCGGCCCAGGGGCTGCGCGCCAGCAGCGCGTCGAGGCTCACGGCAGCGCATCCGCTCAGCCGCGCGGGCCCAGGGGCAGCGGCTGCTCGCCCGGCGCCCACCACGGCCGGAACAGCGCCTGGACGGCGGCATCATCCACCGCGTCATAGCCGGTGACACGCCAGTGCGGGGCATTGTCCTTGTCGACGATCAGCGCGCGCACGCCCTCGATGAAATCGCCTTGCGTGAAGGTGTTGACCACCACCGCCAGCTCCATGCGGAAGCAGTCGGCCAGGTCCATGCGGCGGCCGCGCAGCAGCAATTCGCGCGTGGCGCAGGCGGATAGCGGCGAACGGGTGCGCAGTACATCGATGGTGCGGCTGGCCCATGCGGCGTAGGCCGGGTCGTCCTGGCAAGCCAGGCCGGCCAGGATTTCGGGCAGTGTCGCGTGCGCCGGGAAATGCTGCAGCAGTGCCGGCAGCACTTGCAGCAGCGGGGCGTCGGCGGCGCTGGCCACGTGCTCGCGCACCAGCGCGTGGCGCAGGTCTGCCAGCGTGTCATGGCCCCAGGCGATGCCGGCAAGCGATTGCTCCAGCCCGGCCAGCGTGGCGCTGTCCACTGCCGCATCGGCCAGTCCGCACAGCAGCGCATCAGCCGCGCCGATGGTGACGCCGGTCAGCCCCAGGTACAAGGCCAGCTCCACCGGCAGCTTTGACAGGAAATGGCTGGCGCCCACGTCCGGCACCAGGCCGATCCCGGTTTCGGGCATGGCCACGCGCGAGCGTTCGGTGACGAGGCGCAGGTGCGCGGCTTGCGCCAGGCCCATGCCGCCGCCCATGACGATGCCGTCCATCAGCGCCACCAGCGGCTTGGGGTAGCGGTGCAGGCGGTAGTCGAGCGTGTATTCGTCGATGAAGAAGCGCCGGTGCAGCGGGGTGCCGTCGCGGTAGCTGTCGGTCAGCGCGCGGATATCGCCGCCGGCGCAGAAGGCCTTGGGGCCGGCGCCGCGCAGCACCACCGCGCGGACGGCGTCGTCGTGCGCCCAGGCTTCCATCTGCGCGCCGAGCGCGACGATCATCGGGTACGACAGGGCATTGAGCTGGCGCGGCCGGTTCAGCGTGGCTATGCCGATACCGTTGACGACCTGGAACAGCACCTCCGGCTCGGCGGCATCCAGGTTGGCGGCCTTGGTCTCTTCAGTCAGGCGCATGGCGGGCTCCTAGGCGTTGCGCCATTGCGGCGTTCGTTTCTCGAGGAAGGCGTTGACGCCTTCGCGCTGGTCGGCATCGTCGAACAGGTCGACAAAGCGCTCGCGCTCCAGCGCCAGCGCGGCCTGGCGCGGTACGCCCTGGCGCGCCAGGTGCACCAGCCGCTTGCTGTGGGCGGCGGCGCGCGGGCTGACGTTGCCGGCGCGCTGCGCCATCGCCAGCGCCGTGGCCAGCGCCTGGCCGCGCGGCACGACTTCCTCCACCAGACCAATGCGCAACGCCGTGGCGGCATCGACGCGCTCGTTGGTCAGGATCATGCGCTTGGCCCAGCCTTCGCCGACCAGCCACGGCAGCGTCTGCGTGCCGCAACCGCACGGCAGCAGGCCGACGGCGGCTTCGGGCAGGGCCATCTGCGCCTGTTCCTCGGCGATGCGGATATCGCAGGCCAGCGCGCATTCCAGCCCGCCGCCCATGGCATAGCCGTTGACCGCGGCGATCACCACGGGCCGCGCGTTCTGCAGGGCTTCGAAGGCGCTGCCGAACTGCTGCGCCATCACGCGGGCATGGGCGCGGTCGCCCTCGGCAAAGCCGTTCAGGTCGGCGCCGGCGCTGAAGAACTTCTCGCCGGCACCGGTGACGACCACGGCACGTACTTCAGGGTTCGCGTCGATCTTTGCCACCAGCTCGCGCAGCTGCTGCAGGCCTTCGGCGGTGAAGGCGTTGGCGGGCGGGCGGCTCAGTGTCAGCGTGGCGACGTGGCCTTGCAGGGCAAACTCGATCATTCCTTGGCCTCCTTGTCGGCTGCGGACAGGTACTGGCGGATCACCCCGGAGAAGTCGAGCTGGCCGTCGCCGGCATGGCTCACGGCCTGGTAGACCTGCTGCGCCAGCGCACCCAGGAAGAGCGGCTGCTTCACGCTGCGCGCGGCGTCGTTGGCCAGGCCCAGGTCCTTGAGCATCAGGTCGGCGCCAAAGCCGCCGCTGTAGCCGCGCGCGGCCGGCGCGGTCTCGATCACGCCGGGCCAGGGGTTGCAGGTGTCCGAGGCCCAGCAGCGGCCGGTGGAGGTATTGACGATGCCGGCGAGCACGTTGGCATCGATGCCGAGCTTGACGCCCAGCGCCATGGCCTCGGATACGCCGATCATGGAGATGCCCAGGATCAGGTTGTTGCAGATCTTGGCGACCTGGCCGGTGCCGGTGCCGCCGCAGTGGACCAGGTTGCGGCCCATGCCGGCCAGCACCGGGCGCACCTGGGCGAACAGCGCTTCGGTGGCGCCGACCATGAAGGTCAGCGTGCCGGCCTGCGCGCCAACGGTGCCGCCGGAGACCGGCGCATCGGCCAGCGCATTGCCGTTTGCCTCGGCGGCGGCGGCCAGTTCGCGCACGGTGGCGGGGTCGATGGTGCTGGAATCCACCAGCGGCACGCCCGCGCGTACGCCGGCCAGCACGCCTTCCGGGCCCAGGTAAGCGCTGCGCACATGGGCTGCGGCGGGCAGCATGGTGATGACAAAGTCCGCTTCGGCCACGGCCTTGCGGGCGGAGTCCGCGGTGGCGGCGCCTTCGGCGCACAGCGATGCCACCGCAGCGGCGTTGAGGTCAAATACGGTCAGCGTATGACCGGCCTTGAGCAGGTTGCGCGCCATGGGCGCGCCCATGTTGCCCAGGCCGATGAAGGCGATATGCATGGGGTCTCCTTCCGGTTCGTGCTTGAATGCGGCGTGCTTACTTCAGGCTGATGGTGGTATTCACCCCATCGTTGACCGTGGCGTCGTCAAACCACCGCGCCGTCACCGTCTTGGTCTGGGTATAGAACTGCACCACCTGCTTGCCGTAAGGCCCCAGGTCGCCCAGCTTGGAGCCGCGCGAGCCAGTGAAGCTGAAGTAGGGCACCGGCACCGGGATGGGGATGTTGATGCCGACCTGGCCCACGTCGATCTCGCTCTGGAACTTGCGCGCCGCGGCGCCGCTCTGCGTGAACACGCCGGTGCCGTTGCCGAACGGGTTGCGGTTGACCAGGGCGATGGCCTCGTCCAGCGTATCGACACCGATCACCACCAGCACCGGCCCGAAGATCTCTTCGGTGTAGATCGACATGTCGGTGCGGACATCGGTAAAGATGGTCGGGCCGATGAAGTTGCCCTGCGGATAGCCCGGCACTTCCACGCCGCGGCCATCCAGCACCAGCGTCGCGCCTGCGCGCTCGCCGGCGGCGATGAGGCCGAGGACCCGTTCCTTTGCCGCCACCGATACCACGGGGCCGACATCGGTGCCAGCCTCGGCACCGGCGCCGACTTTCAGGGTCCTGGCGCGTTCGACCAGGTCGGGCACCCAGTCGCGTGCCGCCCCCACCAGCACCACCACCGAGGTGGCCATGCAACGCTGGCCGGCCGCGCCGAAGCCTGCACCGGCCAGCGCGTTCAGCGTCTGCTCCTTGTGCGCATCGGGCAGTACCACCGCATGGTTCTTGGCGCCCATCATGGACTGCACGCGCTTGCCGTGCGCGCCGGCCAGGTTGTAGACGTGGGTGCCGACAGCGGTCGAACCGACGAACGACACCGCCTTGATGTCCGGGTGCGTGCACAGCGCATCGACCACGTCCTTGGCGCCGTGCACCACGTTCAGCACGCCCGGCGGCACGCCGGCTTCCAGCGCCAGCTTGACCAGCTCCACGGTAGACAGCGGGTCCTGCTCTGAAGGCTTGAGCACGAAGGTATTGCCGCACACGATCGCCATCGGGAACATCCACAGCGGGATCATCGCCGGGAAGTTGAACGGCGTGATACCCGCGCAGACGCCGATCGGCTGCTGCAGCGTGTAGGTGTCGACGGTGGCGGCCACGTTCTCGGCAAAACCGCCTTGCTGCAGCGTGCCGATGGAGCAGGCGTGCTCGACCACCTCCAGCCCGCGGAAGATGTCGCCTTCGGCATCTGCCAGGGTCTTGCCCTGCTCGGCGGTCAGGATGGCGGCGATACGCTTGCTGTGCTCGCGGATCAGGGCCTGGAAGCGCAGCATGACGCGCAGCCGCGCGCCGATGGGCGTGTGGCGCCACGTGGCAAAGGCGCGGTGCGCGGCGCCCACGGCAGCGGCGACCTCGCTGGCGGTGGCCAGCGGCACGCGTGCCAGCACTTCCTGCGTGGCGGGATTGACCACGTTGCGGAATTCGGTGGCGGACGAATCCACCCATTCGCCGTTGATCAGCAGCGGCACGGTCGGCACGGCATTGTCGGTCTTGGGCACGGCACTCATGGTTGTCTCCGGAAGGTCTGGTTCTGTTGGCAAGGGATGGTGGGACTACAGGCTGCGCGCGATCAGCATGCGCTGGATCTCGCTGGTGCCTTCGTAGATCTGGGTGATGCGGGCGTCGCGGTAGTGGCGCTCGACCGGGTAGTCTTCGAGATAGCCGTAGCCGCCGTGGATCTGCAGCGCCTTGGAGCACACGCGCTCGGCCAGCTCGGACGCATACAGCTTGGCCTGCGAGGCTTCGGACAGGCACGGCACGCCTTCGCTGCGCATGCGTGCGGCGCGGTGCACCAGCAGGCGCGCGGCGTTCAGCTCGGTGGCCATGTCGGCCAGCATGTTGGCGATGGGCGGGTGTTCGCGCAGGGCGCGGCCGAACTGGATGCGTTCCGAGGCATAGCGGCACGCCGCCTCGAAGGCCGAGCGCGCAATGCCGATGGCCTGCGCGGCGATGCCGATGCGCCCGCCTTCCAGGTTGGACAGCGCGATGCGCAGGCCCTCGCCGGGTTCGCCGAGCAGTGCGTCGTGCGGTACGGTGCAGTCTTCCAGCGTGATCGCGCAGGTGTCGGAGGCGCGGATGCCGAGCTTCTTCTCGGGCGCGTGCACGATGAAGCCCGGGGTGTCGGTCGGAACAAGGAAGGCCGAGATGCCTTTCTTGCCGCGCTCGGGCTCGGTGGCGGCAAACACCACCGCCACGCCGGCGCGCTGGCCGTTGGTGACGAACTGCTTGCTGCCATTGAGCACCCAGCCGTTGTCGGTGAAGCGGGCGCGCGTGCGCAAGTTGTGCGCTTCGGAGCCCGCCTGCGGCTCGGTCAGGCAGAATGCGCCGATCAGCTCGCCGCTGGCCAGCCGCGCCAGGTAGCGTTCTTTCTGCGCATCGGTACCATAATGCAGGACCGGCCCGCAGCCGACCGAGTTGTGCACGCTCATCATGGTGGCGCAGGCGGCGCAGCCGGCGGCGATCTCTTCGATGGCCAGCGCATAGGCGACGTAGTCGGTATAGGTGCCGCCCCATTCCTCGGGCACGATCATGCCCAACAGCCCCAGCGCGCCCATTTCGGCGACGACCTCGTCGGGCAGGCGGGCGTCGCGGTCCCATTGCGCGGCGCCGGCGGCCAGCCGTTCGGTGGCAAAGGCGCGCGCGCTGTCGCGGATCATGGTTTGCTCTTCGGTGTAGTCGCTGTGCATGGCAGTTAGGGGTGGGCGTTTGGAGCCGCGCTGCAAGTCAGGCAGAATGCGCGTCGGCGTTTGACCTGCGGGCAGTGTAGGAACGCCGGAGGCCGGCTCCTATGCCAAAATCCGCCAATCTTCGTGAACTCGATTGCCACCCTCAGCGCCATGGAAAAAGGCAGTGTCGCCATCTGTTTCGTCCACCACGCCATCGCGGGGCTGCGCGCACGCGGCGTCGACCCCGATCCGGTACTGCGCGGCGCCGGCATTGCGCCGGCGCTGCTGGCGGTGCCGCAGTCACGCGTCTCGGCCGCCAGCTACAGCGAGCTGTGGATGGCCGTGGCGGCGGCGCTGGACGATGAGTTCTTCGGGCAGGATTCGCGCAGCATGAAGTGCGGCAGCTTTGCCATGCTGTGCCACGCGGTGGCCGGGAGCCGCACGCTGGGGCAGGGGCTGGAGCGCATCACGCGGTACTTCCGGCTGCTGCTGGACGATATCGGCGTGCGGCTGGAGCGCCACGGCGACGAGGCCGCGCTGGTGCTGACCGCGCCCTGCGCGCACCTGGGGCGGCAGCCCGGCGTGTTTGCCAAGGAAACCATGCTGATCATGCTGCATGGCCTGATGAGCTGGCTGTTGCGGCGGCGCGTGCCGGTGCGGCTGGCGGCCTTTGACTACGACGAGCCGCAGTACAGCGCGGAATACCGCGTCATGTATTCGCGCCAGCTGGCGTTCGGGCAGCCGGCCACGGCGCTGGTCTTCGACGCGGCACTGCTGGAGCAGCCGGTGCGCCAGGACGAGCGCAGCCTGAAGGCCTTCCTGCGCGATGCGCCGCACAACGTGGTGGTGAAGTACTCCGACCGCGCCAGCGTGGGCGCGCGCGTGCGCAGGCTGCTGCGCAACCAGCGTCCGGATCAATGGCCCACCTTTGAAGACCTGGCAATCAGCCTGAACCTGTCCGCATCATCGCTGCGGCGCCGGCTGATGGAGGAGGGCGTCAGCTACCAGGACCTGAAGGATGCGCTGCGGCGCGATCTTGCCATCGAGGCGCTCAGCCATTCCGGCCGCCCGGTGGCGGATATCGCGGCCGAGCTCGGCTTTGCCGAGCCGGGCGCGTTCCACCGGGCGTTCCGGCGCTGGACCGGATCGCGCCCGGGCGCTTACCGCCGGGTGGCGGAAGGCTGATGCGGCGCGTCTAGAGCTGCGCCGCGTGGTGGCGGATGTGGTCGGCGATAAAGCTGGTGATGAAGTAGTAGCCGTGGTCGTAGCCGCTATGCCGGCGCAGCGTCAGCGGCTGGCCGACGGCCTGGCAGGCCGCCGCGAATGCTTCCGGATGCAGCTGGCTTTGCAGGAACTGGTCGTCGAGTCCCTGATCGACCAGGATGCCAGCCGGGAAGGGCGCCCCATTCTGGCGTGCCATCAGTTCACTGGCGTCGTACTCAGCCCACGCGGCGCGGTCCGTGCCGAGATAGCCAGTGAACGCCTTCTGGCCCCACGGGCAGCGTGACGGCGCGGCGATCGGCGCAAACGCCGACACCGAGCGGAAGCGCTGCGGATGGCGCTGTGCCAGCACCAGCGCGCCGTGCCCGCCCATGGAATGCCCGAAGATGCCGACGCGGCCGGCATCGCCCGGCAAGGCGGTGGTGACCAGCCCGAACAGCTCGTCGGCCACGTAGCTTTCCATGCGCCAGTACTCCTGCCACGGCGCCTCGGTGGCATCGACATAGAACCCGGCACCCACGCCGAAGTCCCAGGCATCGGCCTCGCCCGGCAGGCCCGCGCCGCGCGGGCTGGTATCGGGCGCCACCAGCATCAGGCCGTGCTCGGCGGCAAAACGCTGCGCGCCGGCCTTGATCATGAAGGTTTCCTCGGTGCAGGTCAGGCCGGCCAGGTAGAACAGCACCGGCACCTTGCCGCCTGCCTGCGCCTGCGGCGGCAGGTAGACCGAGAAACGCATCGGCAGCCCGATCGCCGTCGAATCATGGCGATAGAAGCGCTGCACGCCGCCGTGGCAGCCGTGTTGCGAGATCAGTTCCATGTCGGCGCCGTCCTCAGTACAGCACCACCGAGCGGATCGACTCGCCGCGCTTCATCAGGTCGAAGCCCTCGTTGATGCGCTCCAGCGGCAGCGTGTGCGTGATCAGGTCGTCGATATTGAGCTTGCCCTCCATGTACCAGTCGACGATCTTCGGTACATCGGTGCGCCCGCGGGCGCCGCCAAAGGCCGAGCCCTTCCACTCGCGCCCCGTCACCAGCTGGAACGGCCGCGTCGAGATCTCCGCGCCGGCCTCGGCCACGCCGATGATGATCGACTTGCCCCAGCCCTTGTGGCAGCACTCCAGCGCCTGGCGCATGACCTGCGTGTTGCCGATGCATTCGAACGAATAGTCGGCACCGCCGTCGGTCAGCTGGATGATGTGGTCGACCACGTTATCCACGTCCTTCGGGTTGATGAAGTGGGTCATGCCGAACTTGCGCGCCATGGCTTCGCGGCCAGGGTTCAGGTCCACGCCGATGATCTTGTCGGCGCCCACCATCTTGGCCGCCTGGATCACGTTCAGGCCAATGCCGCCCAGGCCGAACACGACCACGTTGGCGCCGGCTTCCACCTTGGCGGTGAACAGCACCGCGCCCACGCCGGTGGTGACGCCGCAGCCGATGTAGCAGACCTTGTCGAACGGCGCGTCGGGGCGGATCTTGGCCAGTGCGATCTCCGGCACCACGATGTGGTTGGCGAAGGTCGAGGTGCCCATGTAGTGGAAGATCGGCTTGCCGTCGATGGAAAAGCGCGAGGTGCCGTCCGGCATCAGGCCCTTGCCCTGGGTGGCGCGGATCGCCTGGCACAGGTTGGTCTTGCGCGACAGGCAGAACTTGCACTGGCGGCATTCCGGCGTGTACAGGGGGATCACGTGGTCGCCGGGCTTGAGCGAGGTCACGCCCGGGCCGACGTCGGTGACGATGCCCGCGCCTTCATGGCCCAGGATCGCCGGGAAAATGCCTTCCGGGTCGGCCCCGGACAAGGTGTAGTAGTCGGTATGGCAGATACCGGTGGCCTTGACTTCCACCAGCACTTCCCCGGCGCGCGGGCCGTCCAGGTCCACGTCTTCAATGGTCAGCGGGGCGCCGGCTTTCCAGGCGATGGCGGCTTTGGTTTTCATGGGGGAGTCCTCCGGGATCAGGAATGTGGGGTGGCTTGCGGGCTGCGCGGCGTAGGCCGGCGCGGCGCGGGGGCAAGCCAGGTCCGAGGACAAGACTATACGATCTTCCTGCCGCAGCGGGCCAGTTTTGGCCGATCAGCGGTCAGCGAAACTGCCCAGGCGGCGCCAGGCGCGAGTCTTACGCCTTCAGCGCTCTCGCTTCCAGATTCCAGAGCTTGCGGTCGCTGGTGGAGACGGCCACGGCGCCATGTGCGAGCGCGCTGCGGATATCATCCCGATTGCAGACAAAGCCTGATGTCACGATCGGCGGCAGCGCCTTGCGGTCCGCTTCGGGCAGGTGCGACAGCATCGGCGCCGGCATCAGCTGCACCAGGTTCGGGTCGCTCTGTTCGAGCGCCTTGACGCTGCGCGGCCAGGTGGAGCGGTCGGTCACAAAGACCTTCTGCATCGTCACCATGCCGGCGCGGTTGGCGCGCTGGATCGTTGCCACGCGCGTGGAAACCAGACTGGTCACCCCGATGTCGGCCAGGTACTCCACCCCGCCCTTGTCCTGCGACAAGCCTTCGCAGCTGTCGATATTGACGATGACGTACTTGCCGGCGCTGGCCAGCGTGGCGATGACGGGCTGCAGCTTGCGCAGTTCCACGTTGGCGACAATGCAGACTTCGGCCACGCTTTCAAAGATGGCGTCGATCTGGTCAACACCGTAGAGTGTGCCGATGACGGGGTGTCGCGTCAGGCGCGCACCGAGGGACCTGTCCATGCTGGTTACTTCGGTTCGTTGGTGAGCACGTCACTGAGACCCAGCTTGCCTGGGTTCAGGATATTCTGCGGGTCGAGTGCCTGCTTGACCGCCGCCAGCAGCGGGAACGCCGTGTCCAGCGACGAGGCCATGTATGGCGCGCGCAGCAGTCCGATTCCGTGGTGGTGGCTCAGTGCCGCATTGTATTGGATCAGCACCGCATTGGCAGCATCCCATGCCTGGCGATACCACTTCTGGCGGTCTTCCACCGCGACCTCGCCGCGAAGGGAGAAGTACAGGCAGGCGCCGTCCACATAGGCGTGCGACTGGTGCGCGGAGCCGGCGAGGGTGCCCGGCACGGCATTGATGGCCTTGACCACGTCCGTGTAGATGGCAGCCAGGTCGCGCCACGGCCCTGACATTTCGAGCGTATCGGCGACAAAGCCGGGGCTGCGCTTGAAGCCCTCGGCGCTCTTGCCGGTCAGGTAGCGCGTGTCGAGCCAGCGCTCGAAAATGGACTCGCTGTCCAGTTTGTCACCAAGTTCCTGGCACACGCGCTCGCTGATCGTCATCACCGCATCGACCATCTCGCGCGCGCCCTCGTCGGCAACCAGCAGGACGTTGGTGTCCGGCAGTCCGAACTGCACGCCGCTTTCCAGTTCGTCATAGAGCCGCAGCGCGGCCGGGTTGGCCCCGCGCTGCATGATCTCGCGGCAGGCCTCCAGGCCGATGGCAAAGGTCTTGAAGCCATAGGCGATGGCGCGCCCGTAGTCGGGCAGGCGGTGCAGCTTGAGGCGCACGCGCACGATCACGCCCAGCATGCCCTCGGACCCGATGAACAGTTGCTGCAGATCCGGGCCCAATGCCGCGCGCGAGTAGCCGCCCACGGTGACCAGGCTGCCGTCGGCCAGCACCACGTCCATGCCGAACACCATGTCCTCGATCTTGCCATAGCGCGTGGACAACTGGCCGGCGCCGCGGCAGGCTACCCATCCGCCGACCGTGCTGATCGCGTACGACGAAGGCCAGTGGCCCATCGTCATGCCGAATTCCTTCTGCACGGTCTCCTCGAAAATGTCGCCGAACATGCCGGCTTCCACGTCGACGATCTGGCTGTCCTTGTCGAATCCGACCAGCTGGTTCAGGCCGCACACGTCCAGCACGATGCCGCCGCGCACGGGCAGGGCAGCGCCCGTGACGTTGCTGCGGCCGGCCGATACGGTGACCGGAATGGCGCTGGCGCTGGCAATGCGCATGACTGCCTGCACCTGTTCCACGGTGGAAGCGCGCACGATGACCCCGCGCGGCGTGGCGGGCTTGCCCGCGGTCTCCGTGATCATCGATCCGGCCCACCAGTCGCGGGTCCACGCCACGACGTCGGCGGTATCGGTCAGGACCTCGTCGGCCACCTTGCGCAGGGCCGCGACATCGGCCGCGCAGACGGCAATGGTGTCGCGTTGCAGGCCCGGCGCATCCGGCGTGCCCTGGATGTTCGCCGCATAGCCCGGCGGCGTGTGGGCGCCGACGACGTAGTTGCCGCGGTTGTAGCCGCGCTTGATGGCTTCCTTGCTGATCATGCTGAGTCTCCCATGAGGACGGATTTTTCGAGGGCGACGGCGGCCAGGTATTCGCTGACCTGCCGCGCCACGGCCGCTTCGGACAATCCGAGTTCGGCCTGGAGGATCTGTCCCACCCGCGCTGCGGCGCGGGCGGAGGCATCGCGCGCCATCAGGCGGGCGCGGATGCGTCGTGACAAGACGTCGTCAACCGTGCCGGCCAGTTCATGACGCACGGCGTAGACGATTTCCGCTTCGGTATACGGCAGGCTTTCGACGATCGGCCTGGCCAGGGTGGCGTCCGCCTGCAGGATGTCGCTGACAAAGCGCGCCTCCGTGCCATAGCGCTCGCCCAGATGCGCGGACATGCCGCCGGATGCGACGATGGCCTGCGCGTCATAGCCAGCCGCCCCGAGCAGATAGGCCGATCTGGTCAGGCACTTGCTGCGCTTGCCGATGACCTTCTGCGCGGCATCGATGGTTTGCTCTGCCATGTGCCGCGAGGTCGTGAGCTTGCCGCCGACGATGGTCACCAGGCCGTCGTCGGCGGTATGAATCTCGTGATTGCGCCTGATTTCCAGGGTCTTGCCGCCGGGCGGCGCCACCAGCGGGCGGCACCCCGCGATGCTGCCCACCACGTCATCCGGCGTCAGGTCGGTCTTTAGTGCCGAGCGCGCGCCCTCCAGCAGGAAGTCCAGTTCCTGCCGGGTGCACATGACATTGTCGAGGTCGCCCTCATAGTCTTCGTCGGTGGTGCCGAGGTAGGACACATTGCCCCACCGCGTGATGGTTGCCCGGCGGTTGCGGCCGGGCACCGGGATCGTCACCGTGCAGTCATTGCGGATCTTCAGCCACGGGATGGCAACGTGGACGCCCTTGGCAGGGCGGATGTGCAGGGTCCTGGCCTCGCCCTTCCTGCGGCCGGTCCAGTCGCGCAGCCAGACGCCGGTTGCCATGATGACCACGCCTGCGCGCACGCGGATCTCGCGCTCGCCGGCGTGGACAATGGCGCCATCCACCTTGCCGTGGCCGTCGCGGGTGATCTCGGCGACGGTCGCGTGATTGACCACGGCCGCGCCATGGAACGCTGCCGTGCGTGCGATGTTCAGTGTCAGGCGGGCATCATCGACGCGCGCATCGAAGTACAGGTAGCCGCCGGTCAGATGTTCCTCATTGAAGGTCGGGCAGTGTGACAGCACCTCGGCCTTGGTCAGCTTCTGGTGCAGGATTCCCTCGCGCCAGCCACCGGCGAGGTCGTAGGTCCAGAGCAGGCTTTCGAAGGCCTTGGCCAGGCGCTTGTCGAACACGCCGTTGCGCTCCATCACCGGGAACAGGAACGGCAGCCGCTGCACCAGATGGCGCGCGTTGCGGCGCAGGCGCTGGCGCTCCAGCAGTGAATGGCGCACCAGGCCGAGATTGCCCTGCTCGATATAGCGCAGGCCGCCGTGCACCATCTTTGATGACTTGGACGAGGTCCCCGCGGCGAAGTCGCACTTTTCAACCAGCGCCACGCGATAGCCGCGCAAGCTGGCATCCAGCGCGGCGTAGGCGCCCGTCACGCCGCCGCCGACCACCAGGATGTCGAACGCATCCGCCTCCAGGCGGTCGAGCAGGTCCCGGCGCATCAGCCGCAATGGCTCGGTGCTGGTCATGGCGGCGCGCTCGCGGTTAGCGCTGCGGGATGGAAAAATCACCATGTCTGTTGTTGCTCCTGGTTAATGGACCGCAAGCGCGTCCGCATGGTTGAGCTCGGATGCCACCCGCGCATTCCAGAGCGCGCGCCGCTGGGCGCGCTCATCGGCGCTGATCGCAGGTTCGAACACCGCGTCCGGGGTCGTGGTGGCCCGGGCCTGCTGCATGGAATCCCAAAGCAGGCCGGACGAGCCGGCAAGGTAAGCGATGCCGCGCAGGCTGGCGCGGTCGGTCTCCTTCATGCGGTGGATGGAAATTCCGCTGAGATCCGCCTGCATCTGCAGCAGCGCATCGCTGCCGGACAAGCCGCCGCCGACCACCAGTTCCGACACTGGCACGCCCGCGATCTCCCGGTTGGCCTCGATGCAGGAAGTCACCGAGTGGGCAATGCCTTCGAGGATGGCAAAGGCCATCTCGGCCTGCGTCGTTGCCATCGAGATACCGGTCAATGCTGCGCGCGCTTCAGGCTGCATGCGTGGGACTCGCAGGCCGGTCAGCGCGGGAATAAAGGTCACGCTTCGTGACGATGCAACAGTGCTGGCCAGCGCACTGATTTGCCTGGCATTCTCGAACCAGCCGAGCTTGTCGCAGACCCAGTTGAGCGCGGAGCCGGTGGTGGCGACAAAGGTTTCGACGGAGAAATGCGACACGCCCAGCTGCCGGCGTGCGGTCATGGTCAGGGTGCTGTCCGACTTGCCGCTGCGTGCGGGAAGGTTCGGACCGACTACCAGGTCGACGAAGCTGCCGGTGCCATGCAGGCACATCGCCTGGCCGGCATCGAGGCATCCCAGGCCGATTGCGCCGGCGAGCTGGTCCCCGGCACAAGCGAGGATCGGCACGTCAATCCCCAGCACGTCCGGCCGCGTGCGGCCGAAGTCGTCCGCATCCTGGCGCAGCTCAGGCAGCAGCTCGCGCGGAAAGCCAAGCGCGTCGATCCAGTCGAGCTGGTAGCGATGCCCGGTCAGCACGTAGGCGTTGCATGAGGTGGCATTGGTCGGCGTGGTGATGCACGTGCGTGCCGTCGACAGGTGCCAGAGCAACCAGCTGTCGATGGTGCCGAAGGCGAGCCGGCGCGCACGGAAGGCGTCAGCCACAGCCGGCGTGTCACGCAGGTGCCGCGCCGCCCACAGGTAAGGCGAGCGCACACCGGTGGGGCGGCCGACTGCTTCGCGCAGAGTCGCGTCCCATGCCGGCGCAAGCTGGTCGAGATCGGCTGCGTATCGCGTGTCCTGCCACGCCATGGCGGGTACCAGCGCACGTCCGGTCTGCGTGTCCCACAGTACCGCGGTGGCGCGCTGGGTCGCGATGGCGAGGGCGGTGACGGTCAGGTCTTCGCGAGCGGCTTGCGCCAGGGTGGCGCGGCAAACCGCCAGGGTCTTGTCGAGCAGGACGTCGGCGTCCTGTTCGACCACGCCGGGGCAGGGGGAACGGACCTCAAGCGTGGTGTACTCGAGGCACATGACATGACCGTCGGCGGCCACCACCGCTGCCCGCGTGCCTGAGGTGCCCTCATCGATTGCAAGGATGACATTTCTGCGCTGGGTCATGGGCGGGCCTTTTCAATCGCGGGATTCATGAAGCCCGGAGCGTCCGGCACATCGCCCTTGAACTGCGGGGCATCGGCTTCATTGTCGGGGTTGATGGTGGTGCGGGTCGGGTCCCAGCGGATCGCGAAGCAGATGATGCTGGCCAGCAGCGGGACCACGGACAGGATCAGGAAGGTGGTCTCCAGCCCATACTGTGCGCGGAACAGCGGGAACACCAGCAGGCCCAGTGCAGCGCCGATGGCACCGAGTGCGCCGATGATGCCGTTGGCGCCCGCGCGCAGTTCACTGCGGAAAGACAGTGACGACAGGCTCTTGCCATTTGCGCCGGGTCCGCCCGAGTGGAACAGAATGAACAGCGACGGAACGACCACTGCCATCCACATCGGCATCTTGCCGTTGAACAGGCCCAGGATCAGCAGCATGGCGAATACCGCCGCAAAGCCGAACGCCGAGGCGCGGCGCAGGCCCAGCTTGCGGCCTATCAAGGGCGAGAGGAACCCGCCAAAGATGCCGCAGACGTTGAAGACCAGCGCGCCGATCGTCGCATAGACAAAGTCCTTGCCGAACAGGGCCGCACTGATCAGCGGCAGGTACCAGCCGATCGCGAAGTACTGGATCGACTGCCCGATCTGCACAGTGGCCGCCAGCACGGTGCGCGGCAGGTAGACGCCGCGGAAGATCAGCAGCACGTTGGCCAGGCCGCGGCGCGCCTGGTTGAGGACGGGGATGCGTTCCGCGGGCGGTGCGGCAACGAACTCACGTCCGTAGATGCGCGTCATGGCATGTGCGGCGGCATCGAGCAATTCCTTGCGCGCCAGCCAGATCGGGCTTTCCACCAGGAACAGGCCCTGCAGCAGCAGGATGATCACGCCGAAGACCGCGGTGGCTGCCACCGAGTAGCGCCAGATCGTGTCGCCAACGTCCCAGGAGTAGAACAGCAGTGCCAGTAACAGGTTAGAGCAGACGGCCGTGTACCACATGCCTTGCCACGTGTTCAGCCGACTCTTGAGTTTCACCGGCGTGAACTCCGCCAGCACCGCCATGGCGATGGCAAAGTCGATGCCGTAGGCCGCGCCGACAAAGAAGCGACCGGCCAGGATCACCTCGAAGCCGGGGGCAAACACCACCAGCAATGCGCCGGCCACAGCCAGGACCTTGGCGAGGATCAGCGGGCGGACGCGGCCCCAGCGGTCGGCCATCCAGCCGCCGATAGGGTTGAAGGCAATGGCCACCCATGAAGCAAACGAGGTCAACAGGGCGACTTTTGCCGGCGCGAGTTGAAGGTTGCGCGTCATCGGCCCGAGGCCGGCGCTCAGTGCAGAATTGGAAAATGCATCAAGGAATAGCCCGCCGAGTGCGAGCCACCAGATGACACCGGCCCTGCCGCGAATGCCTGGGCAGGAATCTATGTAGGCAATGACATCATCGATGCCACGAATCTTGATGGCAGAGTGTTGCACGGCGGTCTCCTCTTATTTGTTCTGTAAGAGGCCGCAGCAACTGCAAGGCGCGAAGAGACCATCTTACAGATGGTCTCTTATCTAGATCTGCGTGGCCAATGTATGGCTTCGCAGGCACAGCGTCAACCGGGAAAACCCTTGTCCTGGGCATTAGCGTGCAGCGGTATTCCCCACGGCACGGCGCGGACTGGCATCCGGCGGGGCCAGTTGACCCTCATGCCGCCGCCCCAGCCACCAGCCCAGCCCCGCCCACACCAGCGCCAGCACGGCGCCAGCCAGCGCCACCGTGGCGGGATGGCCCGACAGCGCATCGATCGCCGTCTTGACCCACGCACTGACCGCATCGCCCGCACGGTAGACGGCGGTGTCGATCACGTTCTTGGCCTTGTACTTGGTCTCGGGATCGACCACGGTGAACAGCATCTCGCGCCCGGGGCGCAGCAGCGCGTATTCGCCCACGCGCCGCAGGATCATCACGCCGGCCAGCACGCCGAAGGTCGGCAGCATCGCCAGTACGAGAAAGCCGCAGGTCACCGCCAGCGGCACCGCGGTCATCAGCACGGTGACGCCATAGCGGCGCGCCATGCGGCCGGTGAAGAAGAGCTGGACCAGGATGGTCAGCGCCTGCACGGCAGCATCCAGCGCGCTGAAGACCTGGGTCTGGCGGGTGCGCTCCGGGAAGGCCTCGGCCACCAGCCGCGCCTGCTCGAAATACAGGAAGGTGCTGGCCGTGGCCAGCAGGATCACGAACAGGCCGATGCCAAGCAGGTAGCGCGAGCGCAGCAGCAGCGACAGCCCGGCCAGCAGCCCGCCGCCGATGGGGTTGGCCGGATCCTGCGCCGCGCCGGCCGGGGCTTCGCCCGGCTGCACCACGCCCGCGCCGGCGCGGCGGCGCCAGCCGAACAGCCAGCCCACGCCGGGCAGCGTTGCGGCCAGCAGCGCGGCCGACAGCAGCATCAGTCCGGTCAGGCCGATCCGCGGCACCAGCCAGCCGCCCAGCACGGGGCCGGCCAGCCCACCCGCGCTGGCGCCGGCGGCCAGCAGTGCGAACAGACGGCGCGCCTGCTCGGGGCGGAACACATCCGCCATCAGGCTCCATGCCACGGACACCACGAACAGGTTGAACACCGACAGCCACACGTAGAACACGCGCGCCAGCCAGACGTTGTCAGGCAGGGCGCGAGTGGCCAGCGCAAAGCCAAGCAGGTTGGCGATAAAGAAGGCGTACACCCAGGGCACGAAGCGGCGCCGCGGCAGCCACGCGCAGACCGCGCCGTACAGCGGGATCGCGGCCAGCATCACGACAAAGGTGGCGGTGAACAGCCACTGCAGGTTCTTCACGCCGCCGGCAATGCCCATGGTCTCGCGCACCGGCCGCAGCATGAAATAGCTGGCGAACAGGCAGAAGAAAAACAGGAAGCCGGCCACCACGGCGCCGCCCTCGCCGGGGCGGATGCCGAAACCGCGCCGCAGCCGGGCCAGGCCGCCGGCAGGCGGGTCGCGCGCGGGATCGTCCACGATCGGTACGGCTCAGCGCAGCAGCGCGGCGATGCGCTCGCGCTGGCCGGGATCGGGCATGCGGCCCAGTCCGGCGCCGAGGTTGTCGGCCATGTTGGGCGGCTTGGAGGTGGCCGGGATCGCCGCGGTCACGGCGGGATGGCTGACGATGAACTTCAGGAACAGCTGGGCCCACGAGCCGCAGTCGATATCGCCGGCCCACGGCGGCAGCGGGCGGTCCTTGACGGCGCGAAAGAGGCGTCCGTCCTGGAATGGCCGGTTGATCAGCACCGCCACGCCGCGTGCTTCACACAGCGGCAGCAGCGTGCGCTCGGCATTGCGCTCGGCCACTGAATAGTTGATCTGGACAAAGTCCACGCGCTCGCTGCGCACGATCTTCTCCAGCGCCTCGTGCGCGTCCTCGCGGTAATGGGTGATGCCCAGGTAGCGGATGCGGCCCTGTTCCTTCAGCTCGCGCAGCCAGCGCAGGTTGGCCTGCCAGTCGATCAGGTTGTGTATCTGCAGCAGGTCGACCTTGTCTACATGCAGGTCGGCCAGCGAGCGCGCCCATTGCGCCTGCGCGGGCGCGCCGGATTTGGCCGAGATCTTGGTGGCCAGGAACACCCGGCTGCGGGCGTTGGCCGCGCGCAGCAGGTCGCCGGTCACGGCCTCGGCGCTGCCGTAGCTGGGCGCGGTATCGACGACCGAGCCTTCGCTCTGCAGCAGCAGGCCCATCACCTCCGCCAGCGGCTTGCGTTCGTCGGCGCCGGTGCCGACGTTGAAGGTGTCGGCGGTGCCCATGCCGATCACGGGCAGGGCTTCGGTGGTGCCCGGGATATTGCGGCGCAAGGGGGCGGCGACGGTGGCGGCATGAGCCGGCAGCACAGGGCCGAGGCCGGTAGCGGCCAGGCCTGCTGCAAGGCTGAGGAAGGAGCGGCGGTCGATCGACATGGGATGGTTCCCGGCAAGTGACTTACTGGTTGACCTTAGGCTGCGGGCGGACCCTTGTAAACCGTTGCGTTGATCAGTTGCGCGACAAACTGATGCTCAACCCGGCGCTGTTGATGCTGGACGAACCGATGGAAGGCTCGGCGCCGATCATCATGCAGGAACTGCGGCGGGTGATCCGGCAACTGATCGGCCAGTCGGACATGGCGGCGATCGTGGTGGAACGGAATGCGCGGCTGGCACTGGCGATGACGCAGCGGGCGATGGTGCTGGACCGGGGAAGGGTGGTGCATGCGTCGGACAGCGCTGTGTTGCTGGCAGACAAGGCGCGGCTGGATGCGCTGATGAGTGTGGTCGGGGTATGACGTGGCCAAAAAAACGTCGCGAACCTGGTGCAGGTTAACCTGCCGGTCGCTTTCAGCAGCCAGTGCCTCGTTGCTGAATAGAGTCGCGGCGCTTCACGTGACCTAGTGAAGCTTGGGTCGATGCGCCACACCAAAACGCACTGACAAGTCGTTGAGACGTTGGTCCAGTGTCCATAGCCGTGCGCCTGGCGTGATCAAAGTGGAAGCCAGCAATGAGACATCCACCAGGCCGCAACCGAGTCCATGCAATTTTTCGTGCTCGATGAACGCCATTACCTCTGACAAGCTCGCTTGCCTTGCGGGCTGCAACAGCCCGATGTCACCGAGTGTCCGCGCACGCGGTGCCGGGGGCGTCCCGCAGGCTAGTTCAACCAGGACCATGGGGTGGGTCAGTGCTTGATCCGACACGAGCAGACTGACCAGTGCGTCATTGCGGTTCTTGAAATGATCCACCCACACAGAGGTGTCGACGAGCACGCTCATTTCGATTCGGGTTCGATGCGGCTACGTGGCACATCTTCCATGTCGGGAGCGGTGCCACCCAGCGCCGCGAGGCGCTTGGCTGCTTGCACCCGCACGAAAGTCTTGATTGCCTCACGAAAAAGATCAGATTTGTCCATGCCAGGGTCGGCTATCTCTAGTGCTTGTTCATAAAGGGCGTCGTCGATAGTGACGGTCGTGCGCATAGCATGCTCCTCGCCTCAGATTTGATGTTATGGTGCATCAAAAAAAGCATCTAGGCAAGGTTGCCTGCAGGATGGTGTGACGGTGACTGCCCCGTCACACCAACGAGCCGCTACAGCATCCGCTCCCGTTCGGCCAGCAGTCCATCAAGCTGCGCCTTCACCATGCCAAGCAGGCAAAGCGCGCTGAAGCAGCCCTCCGAGCGTTCGCTTTCGTGATCCAGAAGTACGAGAACGCCGTTAATACCAGCGCGAACCTGCTGCAGGCATTCGTTAGTCATTTCATCGATCGTCGTCATTGATTCCTCACTAGTGAGTGCGCGCCACTCCTTTCCACGTGAGGGCGGCGGGCCAGTCAACGAGGGTGGAAAGACCGGTCTGACGAGGTGGAACCGGCCAGCCTTGCGGCTGCCTCGCTTGGCCCGCCATGGAACCATGCGAGCACACAGGCGTTGCATGCTGCAAGCGCAACGCCTGTCCTCGTCAGACATCCGGGCTTTCCACACCCGATCATCGGTGATCCGATGACGCCACCAGTATTTGCTGTCGGTGCAGGGGAATCGATGAGAGATGTCGCATTTCCAGGGGCGGGCGAAGTTTGAATCCATGCAGCGGATCCAGAAATCGCCGACTCTTGAAAATGCGCGTGCGGCTTTCGTAGACCGCGCCCATGCCGTCGAAGGCAGCCACGGCCGGCCATGAAGTTGGGATGGTGGCGCAGGCAAGCCAATCCCGGTTGATACCGGGGCCTGCCGGGGCCGCCCGGCGCGCCCCCGGGGCGCGGGAGGTAACGCTCAGATCAGCGTGGCCAGGCCCAGCGTCAGCAGCAGCGCCACCACGGAGATGATGGTCTCGCAGACCGACCAGGTCTGGAAAGTCTGGGTCACGGTCATGTTGAAGTACTCCTTGACCAGCCAGAAGCCGCCGTCGTTCACGTGCGACAGGATCAGCGAGCCGGCGCCGGTGGTCAGCACCAGCAGTTCCGGGCGGGTGCCCGGCACGCTGGCGGCGATCGGCGCGACGATGCCCGCGGCGGTGGTCATGGCCACCGTGGCCGAGCCCGTGGCGATGCGGATCATCACCGCCACCAGCCAGCCCAGCACCAGCACCGACACGTTGGCGCCGGTGGCGACGTCGACGATGGCGTTGGAGATGCCCGAGTCGCGCAGGATGCGGCCAAAGCCACCGCCGGCACCGACGACGAGTGTGATGATGGCGGTGGGCGCCACGCACTCGTTGGTGAACTTGAGGATGGTCTCGCGGTTGAAGCCGCGCGCCTTGCCGAAGGTGTAGAAGCTCACCAGCGCGGCGATCAGCAGCGCCATCACCGAGTTGCCGATCAGCTTCAGGAAGTCGTTGGCAAAGGTCTTGGGCGTGGTGAACAGGTCGGCCCAGCTGCCGATCAGCATCAGGATCACGGGCAGCAGGATGGTGAACACCGTGATGCCGAAGCCCGGCAACTCGTGCGATGCCTTGACGCGCTCATCCTCTTCGGTGAACTGGTCCGCCAGCGGGTTGATCTCGGGCAGCTTGACGTAGCGGTCCATCAGCTTGGCGAACAGCGGGCCGGCGAGGGCTGCGGTGGGAATGCCAACGATCAGCGCGTACATGATGGTCTTGCCGATGTCGGCGCCATAGGCGGTCACCGCCAGCAGTGCGGCCGGGTGCGGCGGAATCAGGCCGTGCACCACGGACAGGCCGGCCACCATCGGGATGCCGACCAGCACCATCGACGTGCCGGTGCGCTTGGCCACGTTGAAGGCGATCGGCACCAGCAGCACGAAGCCCACTTCAAAGAACACCGGCAGGCCGACGATAAAGGCGATGGTGGCCATCGCCCAATGCACGTTCTTCGCGCCGAAGAAATCGATCAGGGTGTTCGCGATGCGCTCGGCGCCGCCGGACTCGGCCATCATCTTGCCGAGCATGGTGCCAAGGCCGACCACCAGCGCGATATGGCCCAGCGTGCCGCCGACACCGGCTTCAAAGGACTTGACGATGTCGCCCATCGGCATGCCAACGGCAAAGCCGAGCAGCACCGAAACGACCACGAGGGTAATGAAGGGGTTGAGCTTGAAGCGCGCGATCAGCACCACCAGTGCGATCACTGCGATCAGCGCATACACCAAGAGCGTGGTTCCGGTGACGGCACCCATATAGTCTCCTTGTGTGGAAAAAAGGCCGCTTGTGGCGGCAGGGGTTAGTTTTTAGTTTTTCCCCTCTTCCGCGGTTGGGAGAGGGGAGTACACAATCCGCAGGCAGCAGGCTCAGGCTGCCGGCTTCTTGTAGGCGATGCAGTCCACTTCGACCTTGCAGTCCACCACCATGCTCGACTGCACGCAGGCGCGCGCGGGCGGGTTGGCGCCGAAGTATTCCTTGAAGATCTTGTTGAACGAGGCGAAGTCGCGCGTGTCGTCCAGCCAGACGCCGCAACGCACGACGTGCTCGGGGCCGTAGCCGGCCTCGGCCAGGATGGCCAGCACGTTCTTGATGGCCTGGTGGGTCTGGGGCACGATGCCGCCGTCGATGACCTCGCCGTTGACCATCGGCACCTGGCCGGAGACGTAGAGCCAGCCATCGGCCGCGACCGCGCGGGCAAAGGGCATGTGCTGGCCGCCGGTACCGGTGCCGCCTTCGACGCCGAATCGTTTGATGTCCATGGGTACTCCTGGGATGTGTTGGATATGGGAAGGAAGGAGGGCAGCGCGCCGGTCAGGCGGCGCCGAACTCAGGCCGCGAGCCTCGCGGCAGGAACCGGCCGGCGCGCACGCCGGTGGTCTGGCGCTGCTGCCATGACAGCTCGCCGTTGACCCAGACCGCGGCAATGCCCTCGGCCGGTTGCATTGGATCGGTAAAGCTGGCCGCATCGCGGATGGTGGTGGCGTCGAACAGCACCAGGTCGGCCCAGTAGCCTTCGCGCACGAAGCCGCGCTCCTGCAGGCCGAAGCGCTCGGCGGACATGCCGGTCATCTTGTTGACGGCCACCGTCAGCGGGAACAGCTCGCGGTCGCGGGCGTAGTGGCCCAGCACGCGCGGGAAGGCGCCCCACAGGCGTGGATGCGGCAGCGGGTCGTTGGGCAGCCCGTCCGAGCCGACCACCGTGGCCGGATGGCTCAGGATGCGGTCGACGTCGGCGTCTTCCATGCAGTGGTAGACCGCGCCCGCGGGCATCAGCCGGCGCGCGGCTTCGTGCAGGTCGACCTGCCATTCGGCGGCGATATCGGCCAGCAGGCGGCCGCTCATTTCGGGCGCGCCTTCGGACCAGGTCACCATGATGTCGAAGTCGCTGGTGACCTGCTTCAGGTCCAGCGTGGAGGAGCTGGCGGTGTAGGGGTAACAATCGCAGCCCACCGGCTGCCAGCGCTGCGCGCCGTCGAGTGCGTCCAGCACCTCGGTGCTGCGGCCCCAGTTGGCCACGCCCGCGCATTTCAGGTGCGAGATCACCACCGGCACGCGCGCATGGCGGCCGATGCGGAAGGCCTCGTCCATGGCGTCGAGGATCTCGGCGAACTCGCTGCGCAGGTGGGTGGCGTAGAGCGCGCCGGCCTTGGCCAGCGGTTCGGCCAGCGCCAGCACCTCATCGGTCGGCGCGCTGAAGGCATTGGCGTAGGCCAGGCCCGTGGACAGGCCCAGCGCGCCGTGCTGCAGCGCTTCTTCCAGCTGTGCGCGCATTGCCGCGATTTCTTCCGGCGTGGCGGCGCGGTCGAAGCGGTCCATATGGTTGCTGCGCAGCGCGGTATGGCCGACCAGCGCGGCAACGTTGACCGCGGGCTGCGCGGCTTCCACCGCATCGACGTAGCTTTTGAAATCCGGGTAGCGGAAGGCGTCGGCATGGCCGAGCAGGTTCATCGGGTCGGGCGGCTCGCCCGCCAGCGTCACCGGCGCGGCGCTGATGCCGCAGTTGCCGACCACCACCGTGGTCACGCCCTGCGACAGCTTGGGCGTCATCTCGGGCTGGCGCACCACGTTGGTGTCGTCGTGCGTATGCACGTCGATAAAGCCCGGTGCAAGGACCAGGCCGTCGCCTTCGACTACATGCGAGGCGGCGTCGGGATCGATCGCGCCGGCTTCATCGAGGCGGGCGATGCGGCCGTCGCGCAGGGCCACGTCGGCCAGGCGCGCGGCGGCGCCGGAGCCGTCGATCAGGGTGACGCAGCGGATCAGGGTATCGAACAGGTGTGGCATGGTCAGTCTCCCAGCGGCTGGCGGCTGTCGGGGCCCCTGGCGGGGCCGCTTTCACCGCGGTGGGTGTCCAGCACGTACTTGAGCCGGCGCAGGCGCTCCTTGCTCTGGTCCGGCTGCAACAGCGCGCATTGTGTGGCCAGCACGTCCAGCACCATCAGCATGGCGTAGCGCGATGCCGACGGCTTGAAAATGAAATCCGTCTCCAGCGTGCGCACCGGCAGCAGCACGTCGGCACGCGCGGCCAGCGGCGAGCCCAGCGCGGTCACGGCCACCAGGCGGGCACCGTACTCGCGCGCGATATCGCAGCTGGCCAGCATCTCCGGCACGCGGCCGCTGGCCGAGAAGGCCAGCACCACGTCGTCGCGGCCCAGCGTGGCCGCCACCATCTTCTGCAGCAGGGCGTCCTGGTAGCTCGCCACCGGCTGGCCCAGGCGCGCCAGGCGATGGCGCGCCTCGTCGGCCATGAACGACGAGCCGCCGCCCATGCCAAAAGCGTAGACCATGCGTGCGCCAAGCAACAGGCGCGCGGCCTGTTCGATGCGCTGCGCATCCATCATGCCGCGGTTGACTTCGAGCGCGGTGAGGATGTCGGCGTGGATGCTGTCAGCGAGCGTGGCCGGGGTGGCTTCACCGGCGGGAACGCTGCCGGGCTGCAGGAAGCGCGCACCCACCGCGGTGGCCTGCGCCAGGCGCAACTTCAGGTCGCGCACGTCGCGGCAGCCGATGGCCTTGGCAAAGCGCGTCACGCTGGCCTCGCTGACGCCGGCCTTGCGCGCCAGCTCATTGATGCTGGCGGCGGCCGCGCCGGCCAGGTCTTCCAGCACCACCTGCGCCACCTTCTGCTCGGCCAGGCGCAGCGCGGGGCCGCGCTCGGCGATGCGGGTCAGGATGTCGAAGGGCGCGGTCATGGGCGGCAGGTCTGGTGTGAAGACGGGTTGGATCGAAATGTGACGGAAGCTGCAGTGTCCGCGGGCAGGGGCTATAACAGTGATTGGCGCACGTGGCGGATGCCAGTCGCGTGGTCCCGGCTAGCCCTTCCGGGCATCTGCGTGTTACTTTATAACAAGGATGAAATATCTTATTTTCAGGGCTATCATTACGTCAATCAGATTTTTTCAGGGTGATGACAAGCATGCATGAAATAAAGTATCAGGCCGGCGTGATCGATCCGCTCAACAAGGCGCTGGGCCGGATGGAAGCCCCGATCGCCCCGGATGCGGCCGGCCAGACCGGCTGGAACCTGTTGCAGGAAGAGTTGAGCCTGCCGGCCGCGGTGCTCTATGAAGACCGGCTTGCGCACAACCTGGAGTGGATGCGCCGCTTCATGAACGAGTACGGCGTGCAGCTTGCGCCGCATGGCAAGACCACCATGGCGCCCAAGCTGTTTGCGCGCCAGCTCGGCGCCGGCGCGTGGGGCATCACGCTGGCCACCGCGCACCAGACCGCTGCCGCGCATGCGCACGGCGTCAAGCGCGTGCTGATGGCCAACCAGCTGGTGGGCCGGCGCAATATGGAAATCATCGCTGACCTGCTGCGCGATCCGGATTTCGAATTCTTCGCGCTGGTGGACTCTGCCGCGCTGGTCGACCAGCTCGGCAAGTTCTTCCAGGAGCGCGGCCAGAAGCTGCAGGTGCTGCTGGAACTGGGCGTGGAAGGCGGGCGCACCGGCGTACGCGACGATGCGCAGCAGCAGGCCGTGCTGGACGCGCTGGCGCGCTGGCCGCAGGCGCTGTCGCTGGCCGGCGTCGAGATCTATGAAGGCGTGCTCAAGGAAGAAGCCGATATCCGCAAGTTCCTGCAGCGCACCGTGGCGGTGACGCGGCAACTGGCACAGGAAGGCCGCTTCGGCCGCAGCCCGGTGGTGATGTCGGGCGCGGGCTCGGCCTGGTACGACGTGGTGGCCGAGGAATTCGCGCGCACCGAGATCGGCGCGCCGATCGACATCGTGCTGCGCCCGGGCTGCTACCTGACGCATGACGTAGGCATCTACCGCGCCGCGCAGCAGCGCATCCTGGCCAGCAACCCGGTCGCGCAGAAGATGCGCGAGGGCCTGCTGCCGGCGCTGCAGCTGTGGGCCTATGTGCAGTCGATCCCCGAACCGGACCGCGTCATCATCGGCATGGGCAAGCGCGATGCGGCCTTCGACGCCGGCATGCCAATCCCGGCGCGGCTGTACCGGCCCGGCACCGAGGCGCCGGTGGACGTGCCCGCGCACTGGGAGGTCACCGGCATGATGGACCAGCACGCCTACCTGCAGGTCAAGCCGGGCGACGACGTTCAGGTCGGCGACATGATCGCTTTCGATATCTCGCACCCGTGCCTGACTTTCGACAAGTGGCGCCATATCCCGGTGCTGGACCGCGACATGCGCGTGATCGACATCGTGCAAACCTTCTTCTGAGGCAGACGGCCCCATGAGCATCGACATCCTGGCCTACGGCGAACCGCTGGTGGAGTTCAACCAGCAGCCCGACGATCCGTCGCGCTACCTGCAAGGCTTTGGCGGCGACACTTCCAACTTCTGCATTGCCGCTGCGCGCCAGGGCGCCAGCACCGGCTATATCTGCGCGGTCGGCGCCGACACCTTCGGCGAGCGCTTGCGCGCGCTGTGGACGCAGGAGCGGGTCGATACCCGCCATGTGCGCGTCGACCCGAGCGCGCCTACCGGGGTCTATTTTGTCTCGCACGACAACCACGGCCACCGCTTCGACTACCTGCGCGAAGGCTCTGCCGCCAGCCGCTACCAGCATGAGCATCTGCCGCTGGGCGCGATCGCCGCGGCGCGCTACCTGCACCTGTCGGGCATCAGCCTGGCCATCAGCACCAGCGCCTGCGATGCCGGGCTGGACGCGATGGAGCATGCGCGCAAGGCCGGCACCAAGGTCACGCTGGACACCAACCTGCGGCTGCGGCTGTGGTCGCTGGCGCGCGCGCGCGGCATCATGCGCGAGGCCCTCATGCTGACCGACGTGTGCCTGCCCAGCTGGGATGACATCACCGTGCTGACCGGGCTGGACGACCGCGACGCCATCGTCGACTACCTGCTGGGCTGCGGCATCGGCCTGGTCGCGCTGAAGCTGGGCGAAGAGGGCTCCTATGTGGCCACGCCAGAGTCGCGCGCGCTGGTGCCGCCTTATCCGGTCGAGCCGGTCGATGCCACCGGCGCGGGCGACTGCTTCGGCGGCAGCTTTGTTGCGCGCCTGGCCGCGGGTGCCGATCCGTTCGAGGCGGCGCGCTATGCCAACGTGGCGGCGGCGCTGTCTACCACCGGTTACGGCGCGGTGGCGCCGATCCCCGACGCCCAGACCGTGCTGGGCCGGCTGGCGCAGTCGGTGTCAGTGATCGCATGATCCCGTTGGCCTGAACTCCTGCTTCCCTGAAACCCTGCTTCTGCACTTCCTATTCCGAGACAGCCATGCAAAACCAGACTTCCCCGCTGCTTCAACGCCTTGCCGACGTGCCGGTGATCCCGGTGCTGGAATTCCACTCGGTCGACGAGGCCCTGCACGTCAGCGAGGCGCTGGTCACCGGCGGCTTGCCGCTGCTTGAGATCACGCTGCGTACGCCGGTGGCACTGGAAGCGATCAAGGCGGTGGCGGCAGCCTTGCCGCAGGCCTGCGTCGGTGCCGGCACGGTGCTGAACGTCGAGCAGCTGCACGCCGTGCGCGATGCGGGCGCACAGTTTGCCGTCTCGCCCGGCCTGACCCCGGCGCTGGCCGAGGGCGCGCACGGCGCCGGCATCTCGCTGCTGCCGGGCGTGGCCACTGCCAGTGAGGCGATGGCGGCGCTGGAAGCCGGCTTCACCTTCCTCAAGTTCTTCCCGGCGCAGGCAGCGGGCGGCGTGCCGATGCTGAAGTCGCTGGGCGGCCCGCTGCCGCAGCTGCGCTTCTGCCCGACCGGCGGCATCGACGCCGCGCTGGCGCCGACCTACCTGGCGCTGCCGAACGTGGTGTGCGTGGGCGGTTCGTGGGTGGTGCCCAAGGACGCGGTCGCCAGCGGCGACTGGGGCCGCATCCGCACGCTGGCCGAGCAGGCCAGGGCATTGCGCAACAAGCGCTGAGCAGCGGCAGCGCAAAGAGAAACGGCACGCCATGCGGCGTGCCGTTTTCATATCGACGCGGTCCGGGCCGCATCAGACTTGGGGGGCTGGCGGCTTACTTGTGACGGTCCGCCGAGCTTTCGAGCTTCTGGCCACCGCGCTGAATGTCCTGGCCGAGCCCCGCCATCGTGTTGCAGCCAGCCAACAGGGTGGCAAACAAAACGCACCAGATCCAACCTTTCTTCACGCCGGGCTCCTTTTGAGGATTTTAAGAATCGAGAGATTCAGGGATTGAGGGATTTGCGCCGATTTTACCGCTGCTGTGAGCGGGTTTGCCATCTGGTATGTGCCAATTTGTAAATCGTGCAACGGCCCGCAACGCCAGCCGGTACTCAGGCGTGGGGCCCCAGCAGCTCCCGGGCGCGCTGCTGGATTGCCGCATGGGTCTGGAGCAGCCAGGTCGCGGGGAATGGCTGCGCCAGCAGGTAGCCCTGCACGCTGTGGCAGCCCCAGGCCCGCACCGCCTCGAGCTGCTGGCGGGTCTCGATCCCTTTGGCACAGACCGACACGCCGGCGCTGCGGGCCAGCCTGCAGGCGGCGCGCAGGCTCTCGGCACGGTTGGCGGATTCGCCGGCCCGGGGTGCATGGCCCAGCCGGCGCGCGTCCAGCGTGACGCTGTCCGGGTGCAGCGCCGTCAGCAAGCGGCGGCAGCCCGGGCTGTCGTCGAAATCGCCGAGTGCCAGTTGCAGCCCGCGCCCGCGCAGCGCGGCAAAGCGGGCAATGATGTCGGGGTCGGCCGGCACGGCGCTGGCCGACACTTCAATGCACAGGCGGTTCGGCGCGATGCCGCCCGCGTCGAGGGCATGGGCCAGCGCCTCCACCATCTGCGGGCGGTGCAGCTGCGCGCTGGAGGCCAGCAGGGTGAATTGCAGCGGGGCCACGTTTTCGGCGGCGCGTACCAGTGGCAGCACGCTTTCCAGCAGCCAGCTGCCAATCCGGCCGACCAGCCCCAGCGACTCCACCGCCGGCAAGAAATCCTGCGGCGCCACGCGTCCCAGCGCCGCATGATGCCAGCGCAGCCGCACGGTGTAGCCGCTGACAACGGCGCTGGCGAAGTCGGCGCGCGGCTGCAGCTGCAGGCTCAGCTCGCCGCGCTCCAGTGCGTCGGGCAGGGCAGCCAGCAGGGGCGCGGTCGGCGGTGTGGCGGGCTTGTCGGCGCGTGCCAGGCCGTCGCCCCCCCGTCGGTCGACTTGCAGCATGGCGTCCAGGGCCTGCTGCAGGCTGCGTTCAGCCGGGATATCCGGATGGTCGGTGGCCACGCCGATGCTGCACGAAATAAACAGCTCGAAGCCCTCCAGCGCGAACGGCCGGGACAGCTCGTCGGCCAGCCGGCTGGCCACCGGGCCGGGGTCGGGCACGCCGTCCGGCAGCGCGGTAATGACCACCAGGTCTGCCGGCGCCATCCAGTGCATGATGGCGCCGGGCGGCAGCAGGCAGGCGATGCGTGCCTGCACGATGGCCTGCAGCCTGGCCGCGCGCCGGGGGCCCAGGGTTTCGCAGGCGCTGGCAAACCGGTCCAGGCGGATCGAGAGGATGGTCGCCGGCTGCCCGGTGCCGGAGCGGCGTGCGGCAAGCGCGGACACCAGGGCGGAAGGCTGTATCGCGCCCGCGGCCGCTGGCGCGGCGATGTCATCGGCATCAGGATGCATGGATGGTCTTGCGGACAGCCGGTTGATGGCCTCGCGATGTCCGCGTCTCCCCGGTAGCGGATTTGGTCGTTCGGCTGGCCGCTGGGGCGGCCGCCGGCGCTTGTCGTCAGGCCTTGGTGATCCAGCCTGCCACGGCCGCATGCGGGCCGCACAGGCCGATCATAAGCGAAGGGGAGGGGGCGGAACATTGCAAATTGCGCCAAGGTGACTTGGTCGCAACCTGCAACTTGATATGGATCAATATGGCCGTCATCGGCTGTGATCCAGGATTGACGCCACTGCCGGAATCAGGGCATCGGCGGATGGGCTGGCCTGATCAGCCGGTGGTCTCTTCCTCAGGTCCTTCCTGCGGGGGCAGGCGCGAGGCCAGCACCTTGTCGATGCGTTTGCCGTCCATGTCGACGATCTCGAAGCGCCAGTCGCCCCATTGCACGCTGTCGGCGATCTGCGGCAGGCGGCCCAGCAGCAGGAGCAGCATGCCGGACAGGGTGTGGTAGCGCTCTTTTTCTTCCTCCGGCACCTGGCGCAGGCCGATGCGGTCCTTCAGTTCCGGGATCGGGATCAGGCCGTCGAGCAGCCACGAGCCGTCGTCGCGCTGCACTGCCCATTCCTCGCCGGCGGCGTCGGCCTTGAATTCGCCGGTGATGGCCTCGATCAGGTCCTGCAGCGTGACCAGGCCCAGCACTTCGCCGTACTCGTCGATGACAAAGGCCATCTGGCCGCCGGAGCCGCGGAAATTCTCCAGCAGTTCCATGCCGGTCACGCTCTCGGGCACGAACACCGCGGGCTGCGCCGCGGCCTTCAGGTCGGCTTCTTCGCCGCGCAGCCGGCGCGCCAGCAACTGGCGCGCGCTGACCACGCCGATGATGTCGTGCATGCCGCCGCGCACGACCGGAAAGCGCGAGTGGTCGGATTCCTCGATGCGGTGCAGGTTTTCATCGAGCGTCTCTTCCACGTCCAGGTACACGACATCGCCGCGCGGCACCATCAGCGATGCCAGTTGGCGGTCGTCCAGCCGGAACACGTTGCGCACCATGGTGTGCTCGTGCTGTTCGATCACGCCGGCTTCGGAACCCTCGACCAGCAGCGCGTGGATTTCTTCCTCGGTCACACCCGGGCCGCGGTCGACTTTGGTGCCGAGCAGCCGCAGCACCAGCCGCGTTGAGCTGGACAGCAGCTTGACGAACGGGGTGGAGGCCACGGCCAGCCAGCCGATCGGGCGCGCCACCAGCCGCGCGATGGCTTCGGGGGCCATCTGGCCCAGGCGCTTGGGCACCAGTTCGCCCAGCACGATGGAAAAGTAGGTCAGGCCGGCCACCACGATGGCGGTCGCCACATAGCCGGAGGTGTTCGGCGACAAGCCGAAGCCTTGCAGCCAGAGGCCCAGCGGCTGCGCCAGCGTGGATTCGCCGACCACGCCATTGAGCACGCCGATCGACGTGATGCCGATCTGCACCGTGGACAGGAAGCGCGTAGGATCCTCGCCCAGCTGGACCGCGGCAATCGCGCCGCGGTCACCGTTCTCGATCTGGCGCTGCAGACGTGCCTTGCGGGCCGTGACCAACGCGATCTCGGACATCGCGAACAGGCCGTTGAGCAGAATCAGCGCCAGCAGTATGGCAATTTCCATCAGGGTGCGCGCCCTATGCGTGTGAGTTGAAAGCACCAAGCATACCATCCGCGCATGACGGCTCGGCGGTTCCCCGGTGCAGGTGATGGTGGCGCCTTCGCCTGGCGTGGCGATAACTAATGGAGATAGCTCGATACCTAATATTCAATAGATAGTTATCGTTGGCTGCGCCAGACTTCCGTCCATGGCAGCACCTGTGCCGCCTTCCGAACAGCCTGGAGCCTACAGGCGTGCGAATCACAAGGAGACAGAATGGACAGCCAATGGACGGCCGTGCTGGTGGAGAAATTCGGCCATAGCTTCAGCGCTTACGAACTGGATGGCGGCGAGCGCTGCTTCAGTGTGCAGTTGCCTGACTATCCGCATGAATTCGTGGTGGACCGCGAGCGCCTGTGCGGCTACGTCGGCCACTATGGCGTGCAGACCTTCGCGCACGCCGGCGACGGCGGCGCCGCGGTGATCGCGGTCGACCTGATGCGCGGCGTTGTCAGGGCTCAGCTCGATTGCTCGCCCTATCACCGTATCCATGGCCTGCAGATCGACCGGCAAGGACGCGTCTACGCGCTGAGCGAGCGCGACAATATGCTGCTGGTGTTCGAAGCGCCGCTGGAGCGCCCAGTCCCGGACCGCGCCGTGCCCGCGGGCGGGGTCAAGAGCCATCTGTTCGTACTGTCGGCCGATGGTGAGCGTGCCTACGTGACCAACCTGCTGTCGCATACCGTGACGCTGGTCCACCCCTACGATGCCACCCGCACTCCGCGCGCGGCGTACGCCGGCAGGCGCCCCGAGGGCTGCTGCCTGAGCCGCGACGAAGCGGCGCTCTACGTCGCCAGCCGCGACGATCACAGTCTGACCCGGCTGGACGCGTGCACGATGGAAGCGGTGCGCACGGTGCCGACCGGCGAGGATCCCACCCGCATCTACTGGTCGCCGGACGACCGCCTGTTCGTGCTCAACTACGGCGAGCGCAGCATCCGCATTTTCGACCCCGACACGCTCGCCGAAACCGGCCGGGTCGACACCGGCGCCAAGCCGATCGCGCTCGCCTTCCATCCGGCTGACCCGAGCCGCGCCTATATCGCGCTCAACGACCACACCGTCGGCCAGCTTGACCTGCCTGGCCTGACCCTGCGCCATGCCTTCACCACCGGCAAGGAACCGGACGGTCTTGCCATCCTGGCCTTGCCGCCGCGGTAGTCAGCGGGCGTTCAAGGCCGCGAAGGCAGCGCAGATGCCAGCGGCCTATACCCGGAAATCCATACGGAGACAGAGTATGAAAGGCTTGGACCAAGCCGGCGCCGGCACGTCCGTCGCCATCGACGCGACACCTCTCACCGTTGCCACCGGCATCCCCGCCCAGCGCTGGTGGCGCATCATCCCGCCGATCCTGATGGTCTGCATCGTCTCGTACATGGATCGCGTCAATATCGCCTTCGCCATGCCGGGCGGGATGGGCGACGCGCTTGGTATCGGCGCCAGCATGGCCGGCCTGGCCGGCGGCATTTTCTTTGTCGGCTATCTGTTCCTGCAGATTCCCGGCGGCAAGCTGGCCGTGCGCGGCAGCGGGCGCAACTTCATCGCCTGGTCGATGCTGGCCTGGGCCGTCATTTCCGTGCTGACCGGCCTGGTGCGCAACGAGACCGAACTGCTGGTTCTGCGCTTTGCGCTGGGGGTGGCCGAGGGCGGCATGCTGCCGGTGGTGCTGACCATGGTCGGCAACTGGTTCCCCGACCACGAACGCGGGCGCGCCAACGCCCTGGTGATCCTGTTCGTGCCGATCGCCGGCATCATCACCGCGCCGCTGTCGGGGCTGGTGATCGCGGCGCTCGACTGGCGCTGGCTGTTTATCGTGGAAGGCCTGATTTCGCTGGCCTGCCTCGGCGTGTGGTGGAAACTGGCCAGTGACCGGCCCGAGCAGGCGCGCTGGATTTCGGCCGAAGAGAAGGCTTATCTGCTGGCCCGCCTGCGCGAGGAAGAGCAGCAGGCAGCCGCCGCTGGCGCGAACGTGGTGCAGGGCGCGGGCGGCACGCGGGCGGTGTTGGCGCGCATCCTGTCGCAGGACGTGATCTGGCGTCTGATCGCCGTCAATTTTCTCTACCAGATGGGGATCTACGGCTACACGCTGTGGCTGCCCACCATCCTCAAGGGCCTGACCGGAGGTGGCATGGGGCAGGTCGGCATGCTGGCCGTGCTGCCCTACCTGGGCACCATGGCCGGCATCCTCGCGATCTCCTCGCTGTCCGACCGCACCGGCCGGCGCAAGGTCTTCGTGGTCTGGCCGCTGCTGGGTTTCGCCGCCTGCCTGGCCGGTTCGGTCTGGTGGCACGACAATACCTGGCTGTCCTATGGCCTGCTGGTCGGCAGTGGCTTCTTCCTCCAGTCCGCCGCGGGGGTGTTCTGGACCTTGCCACCGCGGCTGCTGGCCGCCGAGCACGCGGGCGTGGCGCGCGGCGTGATCAATGCGCTCGGCAACCTGGGCGGATTCTGCGGCCCCTATGCCGCGGGCGTGCTGATCGAGCGCGTCAGCGCGGGTGCCGGTGTCTACCTGCTGGTCGCCGCGCTGGTGCTGGCCGGCGCCCTGGCCGCCACGCTGCCGAGGCGGTGCCGATGAGCAGGGTAACAACTGCCGCGCTGCCCGCAGGCCTGGCCATCGTCGACGCCCACCACCACCTGTGGCAACTCGGGCGCGGCCGCTATCCCTGGCTGCAGGACGAATACCGGCCGCAGAGCTTCTTTCTCGGCGATTACCAGGCCCTGCGCAGCGATTACCTTGAGGCGCAGTACGCGCATGACACTAGCGCCGTCACAGTGCTGGCCACTGTGCACGTAGAGGCCGAACGCGACCGCCGCGAAGCCGTCGACGAGACCGCGTGGCTGCACGGCCAGGCCTGGCGCCCCGGCATGGCTGCCGCGGTGGTGGCCTACGCGCCGTTCGGCACTCCAGGATGCGCGGAGCTGCTGGCGCGCCAGGCCGGTTTCGCGCGGGTCAGGGGGATCCGGTGCAAACCGCTGACGGCGTCGGCGCCGGGCGAGTCGGTGGCAGGGCGGCCCGGGTCGATGCAGGACCAGGCCTGGCTGGATGACCTGGCGCGGCTGGAACGCCATGGCTTGTCGTGGGATCTGCGGGTACCGTTCTGGCATTTGCGCGAGGCGGCGCGGGTGGCGGCCGCCTTGCCGGGTGTGCCGATCGCGCTCAATCACGCGGGCCTGCCGCTGGACCGCTCGGAGGAGGGCCTGGCCAGTTGGCGCGCCGGCATGGAGGCGTTGGCTGCCTGCGCCAATGTGTCGGTCAAGCTGTCGGAGTTCGGGCTGGCCGGCGGGCGCTGGGATGCGCAGGGCAACCGCCGCATCGTGCGCGAGGTGCTGGCGATATTCGGGCATGAGCGGGCGATGTTCGGCAGCAACCTGCCGGTGTCGGGCCTGAGCGCGGACTTGGGCACGATCCTCGGCACCGTGTGCGAGGCGCTGCCGGACACCGCGGCCAGGCAGCGCGTGCTGGCTGGCAATGCGGTCAGGTTCTATCGGATCAATGTTCCAAGGCCGTCCGAGCTGGCCTAGAACCAGCGGCAAGCACAAGCATGCTATAAGTCCAATCTTCGCCGCAGCCCGGCCACCATGCCAGACCTCCCAGCCACCCTCTCCAGTGCCGCCACCCTGCGCAAACGCCTGCATATGCGGCATCTGCGCCTGGCCCTGGCCCTTGCCGAGCACCGCTCGCTGCGGCGCGCCGCGGCACAGATGGCGCTGTCCCAGCCAGCCGTCACCAAGGCATTGCACGAGCTCGAGAGCGTGGTCGGCACGTTGCTGTTCACGCGGCATGCGCGCGGCATCGAGCCGACGGTGTTCGGCGAGGCGCTGATCCGCTATGCGCGCGTGGTGCTGGCCGACCTGGATGCCCTGCACGATGAATTTGCCGCCATCGCCGCGGGCGAGGTGGGCAAGGTGCGGCTCGGCTCGATCCTGGCCCCGGTGCCTTCCGTTCTGTCGGCCGTCATCAACGCGCTCAAGGCGCGCTATCCGCGTTTGCATATCGTGATGCAGGTCGATACCAGCGACGTGCTGGTACAGGCGCTGCGGCAGGATGCGCTGGACGTGGTGATCGGACGCATTCCCGAAGGCACGGTGGCCGACGATCTCGACTTCGAGCCACTGTTCGAAGAGTCGCTGGCCATCGTGGCGCGCGCCGGCCATCCGCAGGCAGGCAAGCGCGGCGTCAAGCTGGCTTCCCTGGCCGGCTATCCCTGGATCATCCCGCCAGCGGCGGTGCCGATGTGGCAGATCATCGACCAGACCTTCCGCGACAACCGCGTGGCGCTGCCGGAAGACATCATCGAGACCTCGTCGATCATGGGCACGCTGCCGCTGCTGGCGGACAGCGACCGCATTGCCGTCGTGCCGGGCGCGATCGCGGAGTACTTCGTCGCCCTGGGTGCGCTGGCAGTCCTGCCGGTGGCGATGCGCGGGCGGCTGGTCCCCTATGGGATTTTGCTGCGCCGGCGGCGGGCCGCGACGCCGGCCATGCGCCTGCTGATCGACGCGGTGCGCGCGGCGGGGCCCGGCGCTCCGCAGGCGATGACTGAATCGGAGCCATTACCTGCAAGGTAATGGTCATACGCCGCGGTGCATGCTGTAATGCATGCCATGGACACGCTGACCCCAGCCTCGGAGGCTACCCTCGACTTCCCCGGCCTGCTGCGCTACTGGCGCAGCAGGCGCGGCTACAGTCAGCTGGCGCTGTCGCTGGCCGCCGGGGTGTCGCAGCGCCACATCTCCTTCCTGGAATCCGGCCGCGCCCGCCCCAGCCGTGAAATGGTGCTGGCGCTGGCCGAGCGCCTGGGCGTGCCGCTGCGCCAGCGCAACCGGCTGCTGCTGGCCGGCGGCTTTGCCCCGGCCTACAGCGAACACGCGCTGGCTTCGCCGCCGCTGCAGATGGTGCAGCAGGCGATCGCGCTGATCCTGGCCAAGCAGGAGCCGTACCCCGCCGTGGTGCTGGACCGTTTCTGGAACCTGGTGGATGCCAACCCGGCCTACCGGCGCATGCTCGAGACCCTGCTGGGCGGGCGCGCGCCGGCATCGCTCACGGAAGGCAGCCACAGGATCAACCTGATGCTGACCGTGTTTGATCCGGAGGGCCTGTGGCCGGTAATCGAAAACGCGCGCCAGGTCGGGCGCTACCTGTTGCGGCGCGTGTGGCAGGAGCTGCAGGTACAGGCCCACGACCAGACCGCGCGCGAGATCTTCGGGCGCATCGCCGCCTGGCATCCTGACATGGTCGGGCCGGGCGGCGCGCTGCTTCCCGAGGACGACGGCACCGATGGCCCGCCGGCGCCATTGCTGCCGGTGGTGCTGCATGCGGGCGCGTTCCGCGCGTCGCTGTTCTCGACCCTGACCACGCTCGGCATTCCACAGGACATCACGCTGCAGGAGTTGCGCATCGAGTGCTTCTTCCCGGCTGACGACGCCACCCGCACCCTGTTTGAAGCGCAGGCCGGGGCTGCAGCGGCCGCCGTCAGAAGCGGTAGCGCAGGTAAATGACGTGGAAGGTGGTGCCGGGATTGGGGTCCTTGATGCCGCCATTGGACAGGTGCTGGAAGCGGTAGCCCGCGGTAAAGCGCCGGTCCTTGCCCACCGTCAAGCCGATCCCGGCGTACTCCGAGAACTGGAAGGCGGTGGAAATGTCGTGGTTGGCCGAGGTGTGCGTGCTGGTCAGCAGGCGCGGCCCGACCGACAGCTCGAGGAAGGGCACCCAGGTGTGGCGCCACCATGCGATCCGCACCACCGGCGAGGCACCAAACTCCCATAGGTCGTTGGGTTGGTTGTCGCTGCTGCTGCGCCAGCGCGCAACGTTGACCTCCCATTGCAGGTCGACCTGCCAGCCTTGCGGATTGCCCCACGCAAAGCCCGAATCCCACAACATGGCGACCTCCGCCTTCTGCACGTCGTGGCCATCGTCGAAGCCGTAGCCAAGCTGCACGGCAGGCGCGGCGCGTGCCGTCGCTGCCAGGCACAAGGGCAGGGCAAGCAGGCCCGCGGCGACGGTGCGGCGCACCCGCTGTTGCCACGCATGCCGGCAGGGCGGGGGTGGATGGAACGAGGAACAACTCACACGGCGGTCTTGTCTGGCTTCTTGTTCGTGTCGGCGCATGGGAAGCACGGATGAAGAGGTGCTGCGTTGTTGTCCGGCAAGGCATGAGCCGGCCGCCACGGCGGGCGCCCGCTTGCACATGCGCTGCCTCCCTGCCTTATTTGTAGTACACGAGAGGCCACGTTGCGATGGTCGGATTTGTTCAAGCGTGGTCGAGCGCCCGTCCGGCGCTCTGCGTTGGGACAAAGAAAAAAAGTAATCGTGCTAACATTCGCGGGCCGGCGCCGGCTACAAGGCCGCGCCGGTTCGTTACGTCTTCAGGGCGGGGTGAAAGTCCCCACCGGCGGTATGCCGCGGCGCGCAGTGCGTGTCCGGCGAGCCCGCGAGCGCTCGCATTCCCGTGCGAGGTCAGCAGACCTGGTGAGAGGCCAGGGCCGACGGTCATAGTCCGGATGAAAGAAGATGGGCGGAGCTTGCCCGCGCGGCCCGGCGCCTTGCCTGGCCTTGCGGTTCGCTGTTGCCTTGCGCCGAGCGCGGCTGCTCGTGCGTGCGCTTCAGGCGCGGCGTGCGGCGCTGCAACTCCGTTGATCCTTCCCCTGGAACGCCCATTGATGCTGAACAAGGAGCGTTTCATGCCTAGCCTTTCCACCGAAGCTGTTGCACCCGAGGTGTCCGCGGATCTTGCCGCCGGTGCCGACCCACGTTCCCTGGCCGCGCGCATCGCGCAGGCGCTGGACGCCATGCGCGAAGGCCGTCCGGTCGTGCTGCTCGACGATGACGACCGCGAGAACGAGGCCGACCTGATCCTGGCCGCCGAACGCCTGACCAACGCCAGCATGGCGATGATGATCCGCGAATGCAGCGGCATCGTTTGCCTGTGCCTGACCGGAGACAAGGTGCGCAGCCTCGGCCTGCGGCCGATGGTCGAGCACAACCGCAGCCAGTACGGCACCGCCTTCACGGTATCGATCGAGGCCCGCGAAGGTGTCAGCACGGGTGTCAGCGCCGCCGATCGCATCACCACCATCCGCGCCGCCATTGCCGGGGATGCAGGCACAGATGCGGTGGTCAGCCCGGGCCATGTGTTTCCGCTGGTGGCGCGCGACGGCGGCGTGCTGGTGCGCCGCGGCCATACCGAGGGCTCGGTCGACCTGGCCCGCATGGCAGGCCTGTCGCCGGCCGCGGTGTTGTGCGAGCTGATGAACCCGGATGGCACCATGGCACGCCGGCCGGAGGCGCTGGCCTTTGCCGAGATGTATCAGTTGCCGGTGCTGACCATCGAGGACCTGGTGGCCTGGCGGCGCCTGCACGACTGAAAAGTCGCCGCCTGCACGCATCTTCGGCATGCAAACGCGCCGGGATGCGTGCTTCGTGTGCGACAATGCGGATCGCTTTTTCCCGTCTATATGAGGGCAATTCCATGATGTTCCGCATTTTTAGGCACGCAGCTACGTTTGCTGGCTGCCTGCTCGGACTGGCCGCGCCGCTGGCGCATGCCGAAGGCAGCGCCGCGCCGGCACCGTCCCCCGTTCCCTCCAGCACCACCCGCCCGGCTGCCGCCGCTGGCCTGTACGAGTGCCAGGCCGCCGGCACCGGCACGGTATTCCGGTCCACGCCCAGGGAAGGCTGCCGGCTGGTCGCGGCACCCGATCCCGCCGCCCCCGATCCGCAACGATGGCTTCCCCTGATGGGTGCCAACGGCGTGATTTCCTATTTCGACCAGTCCGCGGTGCGCCGCCAGGGCACCGAAGTCGGCGTGGTGGTGATGCGCAATTCGCCGTCGGGCGTGATCCGCACTGCCAGCGGCGAGCCGATCCGCTCGTCGCTCAAGCGCATGGTGCTGAACTGCGCCACGTCCATGTTCGCCGTGATCGAGCAGACGCTCTACAGCAAGCGCTTTGCGCGCGGCGACTCGCTCTATACAATCCGCGCGCCGCAGTACGGCACCTTCCAGGTCGCCGGCCCCGGCACGATTGCCGGAGAGTTGCTGCGCAAGCTGTGCCGGTAAGCCTGGCGGCGAGCGGCGCCCCACGGCTGCCGGTCCAGCTCCCTATCAGGGTTTGTCCCGGTCAACGGCGCGCAAACCTTCCTCGTTGATGCTGGTGACAGGGCGCGAGCCAAAAGCGCCCGTCATGGCAGGCATCCCTGCCATACCTACCCGCAGGGCAAACGAGGAGACGGAAATGAAGAAATGGATCGTCATGCTGTCGATGGCAATGTTCGGTGCGGGCGCGATGGCGCAGACGCCGGCTACTCCGGCGACGCCTGCCACCCCGGCCACGCCGGCGGCAGCGTCGACTGACAAGGCCGCGCCGGCCAAGGCAGACAGCAGCAAGGCCAAGGCCAAGAAGACCAGCAGCAAGAAGAAGAGCCACGCGCCTGCGGCCAAGGATCCGACGAAGAACAAAGGCGCCTGAGCGCGCTGATGATGGCGGCGGGCGCACGGCTCCCCGGCGAGCGGGGACGCAGGCTGCGCCCGTGACTGCCATGCCGCCACGCAGATAATGGCCGGCCGCGCCTGCATGGCGCGGACCCGCCGTGCGCAGGACAGCCCCGCGGCACGCGTTGCGTGTCTTCCGGGGGGATAGAGCAGGGCATGTCCGGGCGGATCGCAACCAGGAGGCTTCGGCCTCCTTTTTTTTCGTCCGCTGCCGCAGGCGGCTGCCGCCGCGCCGGCTTTGCGCCTGCGCCGCCGCACGCTATGCTTGCGGGCATTGTGCCGGGCAGGGCGTGGAGCCCTCGCGCCGGCGCAGGCCAACTCGGACGGGAGCGGTCTTATGGCAACGCTAGCGGTGTGGCGGCGGTGGCGGCGATTGACGGCATTCTGGATGGCGGGACTGGGCTGGGTGATAGGCGCGCTGTGGATGCAAGCCAGCCTGGCTGCGCCGGCGTCCGAGCCCGCGGCCGTGCCGGCTCCGATTGCCGTGCGCAGCGGCGCTGCGGTCGAGCTGCGCCTGATGGACCGGCCCATCACCACCATGCGCGCCGAGATCGCGGGAGCCACCCCGGCCATGCGCGTCTCGCGCGCGCAGCTGGTATTCGACGACCTGACGGAAAGCGAACTGGCACTGCCGCTCGGGCAGGTCAGCGGCACGTTCGGCGATGCGCCGATGGTCGCCTTCCGGCTGGGCGACCGGCTCTTGTTCGCGCTGACCTCGCAAGACCTCTCCCCGGAGGATCACCTTACGCTTGAGGCTGCCGCAACGCGCACCGCGGCGGGCCTGCGCCAGGCCATTGCCGCGCGGCGCGCGCACCTGCACTGGCCCAACCTGCTGCGCGGCGCCGCGCTGAGCCTGCTTGGCCTGGCCGTGCTGGCCGCGCTGACATGGGGCGTGGCGCGAGCCGGCGTGGCCCTGCGCGCTCGCCTGCACGTGGCATTGGAGCGCCACCTGGCGCAGCGTGTCGGCGGCCAGTTCGACTGGACCGGCGCGCTCTACCAGCTGGTGGCGCGCATCGTGCAGATCCTGGCGATCGGGCTGGTGCTGGTGCTGGCCTTTGCCTGGCTGGAGTTTGCGCTCGAGCAGTTTCCGCTGACCCAGCCCATGGGCGACCGTATGGGCGCCTTTGTCGTCGGCTTGCTGTCACAGATCGCGCTGTCGATGGTGTCGTCGGTGCCGGGCCTGGTCACGGTGGCGGTGATCGTGCTGATTACCCGCGCAGTGCAGCGGCTGGTGTCGAATATCTTCAAGGCGGTGCAGAAGGGCCAGATCACGGTGCCCGGCATGCATCCGGAAACCGCAGGCGCCACGCGGCGGCTGGCGGCGGTGGTGATCTGGGCGCTGGGCTTCACCTTTGCCTACCCCTATATCCCGGGCTCGGACAGCGATGTCTTCAAGGGGCTGTCAGTGCTGCTCGGCTTCATGGTCACACTCGGATCGGCCAATGTGGTCAACCAGCTGATGAGCGGCATGGTGGTGGTGTATTCGCGCGCGCTGCGGCGCGGCGACATGGTGTGCATCGGCGATACGGTGGGCACCGTGGCCTCGCTGGACGCGCTCTCGGTGAAGGTGATCAACCTGCGCAATGAAGAGGTGACGCTGCCCAATGCGGTGGTGGTCGGCAGTGCCATCCATAACTACACCCGGCACGGCAGCGTGCGTGATCCCCGCGCGCAGGAAGGCTGGCAGGCTGCGCTGATCTCGACTTCGGTCACGATCGGCTACGACACGCCCTGGCGGCAGGTCCATGCGATGCTGCTGGCAGCCGCGGCGGAGGCGGCGCATATTGCGCCGTCGCCGACGTCATTCGTGCTGCAGCGGGGGCTGTCCGACTTCTACGTCGAGTACGAGTTGTTCTGCGCGCTGGACCATCCGCGCAATCGCTTCTACGCGCTGTCGGCCCTGCACGCGGCGATCCAGGACCAGTTCAACACCCACGGGGTGCAGATCATGTCGCCGCATTTCATGGCGCAGCCGGACAAGACCGTCTACGTGCCCGGGACCAGGTGGTACGAGGAACCCGGGTCGCCGCAGGTCGATCCGGCGGCGCGACCGCATCGCGCGCCGTCGCGCGCGGCATGAGCGCCGGCGGCGCAAGCGCTCGGCGCCGCTTAGTCAGCCACGTGGCGCGACTTCCATTGCCCGTTGGGCTGCTTGCAGAACCAGCCGCTCCAGTGCTCTTCAGCGCTGCCGCGCTTGAGGTCGGACTTCAGGCGCCGGCAGGGCTGGCCCTTGTCGGTCTTGCTTTCGATCGGCGTGATGGTGCCGTCGATCTGCTGGCGCCGCCCCGCCGCGGGGAACGTCCATTCAACGGCCTTGCCGTCGGCCGTATCGTTCAGTGCGGTGCGTACTGACTTGGCCAGCGACGCGCCTTCCTTGTCATTGAGCGTGCCGATGATGGTGCCGCTCAGGTAATTGTCGAAGTACGCCTGCGCCGGCGCCGCAGCGGCAAACAGCAGGGCGGCACCAAGCGCGCCACTGACGGCGGCGCGCAGGGCAGGGCGGACAGGGCTGACGGTGGGGTCGGATGGCCGAGGCAGCATGTCGATTCCTTGTGGCTTCGTGGTGGCGTTTGGGTGGCATTGTAAGCGCAATGCAGCGCCGCAGCAGCGCTGCGGTGCGGTTGACACGTGCCAGCCGCTGACCTAGCGTTGATTGTTGCCCCCCGCGCTTCGCGTCGGCCGGCAGCGGCGCCTGCCGTGCGCTTTGCAAGGCAAGCGCCTTTCCCCCTGCGAGAGGAGATCCCATGAAGCTGAGCTATCTGACCATCGGCCTGGCCCTGGCCTGCGCATTCGGCACGCTGCACGCCCAGACCACGGGCAAGGCCGACAAATTCAATCCTTACACCGACGGCGCCAAGCAAGACAAGTTCAGTACCTACTCCGATGGCGCCAAGCAGGACAAATTCAGCCCGTACTCGGATGGCGCAAAAAGCGACAACGTGACTTCGCTGAACCCGGGTGCCCGCCCTGACCAGATGGAGCCGATCCAGGGCGGCGCGCAGAAGTCGTTCGACTCATATAGCCAGGGCGGAATGAAGAGCGGGAAGTTCGATCCGTATTCCGAAGGCGCCAAGAGCGGCAAGTTTGATCCGTACAGCGAAGGCGCTAAAAAGTAACACCGTATTAAAAAGGCCGGCTGCCGGCCGGCCCCGATCCGCACCAGATTCTCGCAGCCGGCAGGCATTGGCCTCGCCGGGGCTTGCGGCCGTGTGACCCCGACGCCCGCAAAGCCTTGTCCGGAGCGGCTTTCGGGCAACCTGGCCAACATTTTGTTTCAAACCTTGCGTGATCGAAACGTGACTTTTACGTCTCGAATTGTTATGGTTTATTGCGCATCGCAACAAACCGGACACAGTGCCCCGCGGGCCGTCTGCCTCGTGTCCGGGCCTCGCCACTCGGCGCCGGGCCCGTCTCTTGCTGTGTCGTCCTTCGTTCCGACCGCCGATGCCGGTCACCCCGATTCAACCGCTTACCCTGGCATACATGTCACAGATCGCCACGCCACGCCTGTCCATTACCCATACCTTGCCCGCCGCCGGGCCGGGAGTCCGCCGCCGCGCGGCGCGGGCGGGTGTGCGGATCGCAGCCTGGCTTGGTGGCGGCGCGCTGGCGCTGTGTGCCATGGCAGCCCATGCGTTCGATTTCGACACGGTGGCGGCGCGCGCGCGCCAGCTGGCAGCCTCGCCCTACAAGGCGCCGCCGCAGAACCTGCCGCGCGAGCTGCGCGAGCTGTCGTACGAGCGCTACCGCGAGATCGAATACAAGCCGGAACGCTTTGCCTGGCGCGGCACGCGCGCGCCGTTCGAGCTGTCGTTCTTCCACGAGGGCATGGTGTTCGACCAGCCCGTGCGCATCCATGAAGTGGTGGGCAACAGCGTGCGTGAATTCCGCTTCGACCCGTCCGCGTTCAACTACGGCCCGCACAAGGTCGATGCCGGCAAGCTCAAGGGCCTGGGCTTCGCGGGCTTCCGCATCCTGTATCCGCTGAACCAGGGCAAGCGCAAGGATGAACTGGCGTCGTTCCTGGGCGCGAGCTATTTCCGCGCGCTGGGCAAGGACCAGTGGTACGGCTTGTCGGCACGCGGCCTGGCGGTGGACACCGCACTCAATTCGGGCGAGGAGTTCCCGCGCTTCGTTGAATACTGGATCGAGCGTCCCGGCCCCAATGCCAAGGAGATCACGATCTACGCGCTGATGGATTCGCGCCGCATGAGCGGCGCGTACCGTTTCACCATCAAGCCCGGCGCCGAGACCGCGATGGAGGTCAAGTCGCGCCTCTATTTGCGCGAGAACGTGACCAAGCTGGGCCTGGCGCCGCTGACCAGCATGTTCCTGTTCGGCGAGAACCAGCCGTCGCCCGCACAGGATTTCCGTCCCGAGGTGCATGACTCTGACGGCCTGTCGATCCACCTGGGCACCGGCGAATGGGTCTGGCGCCCGCTGGTCAATCCCAAGCGCTTGCTGGTCACCTCGTTCGCGGCGACCAATCCGCAGGGCTTCGGGCTGATGCAGCGCGACCGCACCTTCAACAGCTACCAGGAGATCGGCTCGTGGTATGAGCGCCGGCCCAGTGGCTGGGTGCAGCCGCGCGGCAACTGGGGTTCGGGCCGGGTAGAGCTGGTGCTGATCCCGACGCCGGACGAGACCAACGACAACATCGTCGCGTACTGGGTGCCGGACAACCCGCCCAAGCCGAAGCAACCCTTCGACTATGAGTACCGGCTGCTGTGGCAGAAGGACGGCGAACAACAGCCGCCGCTGTCGTGGGTGACCCAGACCCGGTTGGGGCAGGGCCAGACCCGCAACAAGGAAGACACAAGCTTTTCGCTGGTGGTGGACTTCGAAGGCCCTGCCTTCCGCAAGCTGCCGGCGGACGTGCGCATCGACCCGGTGGTTTCGGCCGATGCCAACGGTGAGCTGCTGAAAACGTCGGTGCAGCGCAATGAGGCGACCGGCGGCTGGCGCATGACCATGGTGATGCGCCGCAAGGACGAAACCAAGCCGGTAGAGTTGCGCGGCTATCTTCGCAACGGCAATACAACCCTATCCGAGACGTGGAGCTACATCTTACCCCCAGGCTAAAGCAGCGACCGGCCCAGGCGGCGGCATGCGAGCGCTATGTCGACCGCCTGCCGGTATCGCCTGAAGTACGCAGCGAGCTGCTGGCGGACGGCGCTGCAGCGACACCGGTCGCACCGGTCACGCCCGTGGCATCGGTTGCCCCCGTGATCGCCGTGAGCGCCGACGGCCGCGATGCGCAGGACGCGATCACGCGCCTGCAGTCGCGCCTGGCGGCCAAGGACACGCCGCCCGCGCAAGGCAGCAGTGCCTACGCCTCCGTCGGCCGGCGTTTTACGATCGCATACGGCAATCCCCAGGTGGATGGCGCGCCGCTGCTGCAGCGGCGCGAAGACGGCACCGTGAAGGTCGACACCGGCCCCGAGCCCGAACGCAGCTCGATGGTGCCGCGCCAGTGGCCGCCGCATATCGTCACCGGCTGGCTGCGCAATACCTGGCGCCGCATGCTGGGCCGCCCGCCCGTGCCCGAGACCTGGGACACGCTGCACGACGGTCCCGATGCCGAAGGCAAATGGCATCCGGCCGGCTCGCACCGCCGCTGGTTCCTGCTGGGCCTGGTGGTGATCCAGACCGTGCTGGCCACCTACTTCATGAGCAACGTGCTGCCGTACCACGGCACCGATCCGCTCGAGATCGCCATCCTGGTGCTGTTCGCCGTCCTGTTCTCATGGGTGTCGGCCGGCTTCTGGACGGCAATGATGGGCTTCCTGGTGCTGGCCAAGGGCGGCGACCGCCACCTGATCTCGCGCTCGGCCGCGCCCGACGGGCCGATAGCGCCCGAGGCGCGCACCGCGATCATCATGCCGATCTGCAATGAGGACGTGACGCGCGTGTTCGCGGGGTTGCGCGCCACCTATGAATCGCTGGCGCGCACCAGCCACCTGTCCAACTTCGATTTCATCGTGCTGTCGGACAGCGGCAACCCGGACCTGCGCACCGCCGAGCATGACGCATGGATGGAGCTGTGCCGCGCCGTCGGCGGTTTCGGCCGCATCTTCTACCGCTGGCGCCGCCACCGCGTGAAGCGCAAGACCGGCAACGTGGCCGACTTCTGCCGCCGCTGGGGCAGCAAGTACCGCTACATGGTGGTGCTCGATGCCGACAGCGTGATGAGCGGCGACTGCCTGGCCACGCTGGTGCGGCTGATGGAAGCCAACCCCGGGGCGGGCATCATCCAGTCCGCACCCCTGGCAGTGGGCCGCGAGACCCTCTACGCGCGAGTGCAGCAGTTCGCAACGCGCGTGTACGGGCCGCTGTTCACGGCTGGCCTGCACTACTGGCAACTGGGTGAGTCGCACTACTGGGGCCATAACGCCATCATCCGCGTGCATCCGTTCATCGAGCACTGCGCGCTGGCGCCGCTGCCCGGCCGCGGCCCGCTGTCGGGCGAGATCCTGTCGCACGACTTTGTCGAGGCCGCGCTGATGCGCCGTGCCGGCTGGGGCGTGTGGATTGCCTACGACCTGGAAGGCTCGTACGAAGAACTGCCGCCGAACCTGCTGGACGAGGTCAAGCGCGACCGCCGCTGGTGCCAGGGCAACCTGATGAACTTCAGGCTGTGGCTCAAGCAGGGCTTCCACGTGGTGCACCGCGCGGTGTTCCTGACCGGCATCATGGCCTACCTGTCGGCGCCGCTGTGGCTGCTGTTCCTGCTGCTGTCCACGGCCATGCTCGCCAAGCACGCGCTGGTGCCGCCGGAGTACTTCACGCAGCAATACCAGCTGTTCCCGACCTGGCCCGAATGGCATCCGGAAAAGGCGCTGGCCTTGTTCTCCGCCACGGCCACGCTGCTGTTCCTGCCCAAGCTGGCCAGCGTGGTGCTGCTGCTGAAGCAGGCGCGCCGTTATGGCGGGGCGGTGCAGCTGGTTGCCAGCATGCTGATCGAGGTGATGCTGTCCGCGCTGCTGGCGCCCACGCGCATGCTGTTCCACACCAAGTTCGTGATCGCCGCGTACAGCGGCTGGGGCATCTCGTGGAAGTCGCCCCCGCGCGAAGACGCCGAGACCAGCTGGGGCGAAGCATTCCGTCGCCACGGCTGGCACACCGCCCTGGGCCTGGCATGGGGTGGCCTGGTGTACTGGCTGAACCCGTCCTACGTGCTGTGGCTGCTGCCGATCGTGGGCTCGCTGGCGCTGTCGATCCCGTTGTCGGTGATGCTGTCGCGGGTGTCGTTCGGTCGCGCCTCGCGCAATGCGGGCCTCTTCATGATCCCCGAGGAGACGCAGGTACCGCGCGAGATCGTCGAGACGCAGCAGCATGTCGAAGCCGCGGCCGAAACGCCTGACTTTGTCGACGCCGTGGTGGATCCGGTTACCAATGCGCTGATGTGCGCGACCGCCACGCCGCGCGTGGTGCAGCCGGAATCGGCACGCAAGCGCCATGAGGCCCTGGTCGAGCATGCGCTCACGCATGGCCCGCGCGCGCTGACCCCCGCGCAGAAGCATGTGCTGCTGGGCAATCCGTTTGCACTGGCACGCCTGCATGAACTGGTGTGGGGCTCGCCGCTGGCCGATGCCGGCTGGAAGGACACGCGCATCCTGGTGCGACGCGCGGCCAACGTGCTGCCGCTGCGTCCGCGCGCTGCCTGAGCGATACTGACCCAAACGAGAACGGCCCGCATTTGCGTGCCGTCTTTCTTTTGCGCGGGCGGCGTGCCGTGCCGCATCAATTGCAATCGATTCTTGTTTGTATTGGCTAGCGCAGCGCCGCCGTGCAGATGGGCGCGTTGATGTAGACATCGCCGATGCGGCGCTCGCCACGGTCCTTGCGCGTCATGTAGCGGAACATCAGGCTGATGCCAAGCTTGGTCAGGATCTCGACGTCGCGGTTGGCGCAGATATTGCGCTGCAGGGGCGCAGCGTAGTTGACCTCGAAGCTGGCCAGGTCCAGCATCGGCCCGCGGTAGTTGGTGAGCTCCAGCTGGAACAGCACATGCTTGCCGGGGATCGACTGGCAGCGGCGCAGCCGCGTTTCTCCGTCAATTTCGATTGGCAGGGCGTCGTTGAGCTGGCGGCAGGCGCGTGCCAGCACGTTGTCAGGCCGCGTGGTGTTGCGCAGCAATTCAGGCACGCCGGCGGCGCCGGTGTTCTGGCCGGTGGCAGCGCCCTTGAGCATGCGTGACAGCGGGTCGGCCTCATCGATCGCAGGGGCCGGCGCCGAGGCGGCAACATTGCGCGCCTGCACCGGCGCGGCGTTGCCGGGCTGGGGCAGCGGCAACAGCAGCGCGGCCGCGAGTGCGGCCGGGCCTAGCGAAGCGGAAAGCGGCGTGTGTCGTATTCTCATGCAGGCTAACGTTGCCGGGACCGATACTGTCGTCCGTCTCTGCGTGGCCGACGGTGTGGCTTGCGCCGACAGGCTGGCATTGTACCCTCCACCCTGCCACAGGTGAAAGCCGCGCCACCCCGCAAGAGCATCCGCAGCGCCGGATTCGCGCTGATCGCAAATGACCTGACACCACTATTCACCAATCGCGCCAACTTCGCCAGCATCATCGAACCCGACCTTGGCAGGGCAGTTTTTCTGAACGACTGTTTCAAAACCCGCTACGCCAGTGCCGTACCGCTTTCGTTATGCTGTGCAACAATTGCGGCTTTTCACGGGTTGCAGGCGCGGGCTGCGGCGCAAGCAGGCTGGCCGTGCATGACAACGCCGTTCCCCCGGATACTTCCCATGCTCCGTTCCACCAGCGCTGCCTCGGCCGCGCGCTTTCCTGCCTGGCTGCTGATCTGCGGTTCGCTGATGGCGATCGCGCCGTTGTCGATCGACATGTACCTGCCGAGTTTTCCGTCGCTGGCCGGCGATCTCGGCGTGGACATCGGCCAGGTGCAGCTGACCCTCGGCACATTCCTGGTGGGGCTGGCGCTGGGGCAGGCTTTCTATGGGCCGTTCAGCGACCGCTTCGGGCGCAAGCCGCCGCTCTATGTCGGCCTGTGCCTCTACGTGGCCGCCGCGGTGGGCTGCGCGCTGGCAGGCAGCGTGGAGTCGCTGATGCTGTGGCGCTTCCTGCAGGCGCTGGGCGGCTGCGCCGGCATGGTCATGGCACGCGCGGTGATCCGCGACCGGCTCGAGGCGCATGAGTCGGCGCGCGCGTTCTCGTCGCTGATGCTGGTGATGGGGGTTGCGCCGATCCTGGCCCCGATCGTCGGCGGCGCCATTCTCTCGGTGTCGGGCTGGCGTGCGATCTTCTGGGTGCTGGCGGTGGCAGGGATGCTGATCCTGCTGCTGGTCCACCTGCGCATGGAGGAATCGCTGGACCGGCGCCACGCGGCGCCGCTGCGGCTCGGCACGGTGGCGAAAAGCTATGCCGAGCTGCTGCGGGATCGCGAATTCCTCGGCTATTCGCTGTCTGCGGGTTTCGGCTCGGCGGGCATGTTCGCGTATATCTCCGGCTCGCCGTTCGTGCTGATCGAGCTGCACGGCATTGCGCCGTCGCACTATGGCTTTGTCTTCGGCGCCAATGCGCTGGGCCTGATTACGATGTCGCAGCTCAACGCCAGGCTGGTGCGCGGCTGCTCGCTCGACCAGGTGCTCGGGGGCGCGCTGCTGGCGGCCTGTGCAGCTGGCCTGGCGCTGGCAGTTGCCGCGCTTGCAGGCATGGCGGTGCTGCCGGTGCTGCTGGCGGGCTTTTTCGTCTTTATCGGCGCGCTCGGCTGCGTATCGCCGAATGCGTCGGCACTGGCGCTCGCCCATCAGGGCCATCGCGCCGGCACGGCCTCGGCGCTGATGGGTACGCTGCAGTTTTCACTCGGGACGCTGGGCGGCGCGGCCGTCAGCCTGTGGCGCGACGGCACCGCGCTGCCGCTGGGCGTGGTGATGGCGGCCTGCGGCGCGGGCGCGGTGCTGATGCGCTACTACGGCCGCTCAGGCCGCCGTTGACACTGGCTGCGAGCCGCCGTCAGGCGGCCTGTTGCACGGCGGCCTCCTGCTCGACAGCCGCCTGTTGCACCACCACCATCTGCGCCGGCATCGGTGCGGCATAGCCAGCCTGGCCGAAGCTCTCGCGGATGATGCGGTTGGTATCGAAATAGACTTGCCAGTAGTGGTCGTTGTGGCAGTACGGACGCACCGCCAGCACCGGGCCGACCAGCGTGAACTCCAGGATCTCGACGTCGACCGGGGGCTCGGCCAGCACGTTGGGGATTTCCGCGATGCGGCCCTTCAGCAGCGCTGCCGCATGGGCGGTGTCGGTGCTGCCGGCAAGCTGCGCTTTCAGTTCCACGCGCCGGTACGGGTTGGCGGTGAAGTTCTGGATGGTATCGCTGAAGATCTTGTTGTTGCCGACCACGGTCTGCACATTGTCCGGCGTGTCGAGCGAGGTTGCGAACAGGCCGATCTCGCGCACCGTGCCGGTCACGCCGCCGATCGTCACGAAGTCTCCCACCTTGAACGGGCGCAGCACCACCAGGAACGCACCGGCAGCGAAGTTCGCCATCAACCCCGACCAGGCCATGCCGATGGCCACGCCAGCGGCGGCGATCAGTGCGGCGAAGGTCGTAGTCTGGATGCCGAAGAAGCCGAGGATGCCGATCACCAGCACCACGTTCAGCGTCACGGTGACGATCGAGCCGACATAGCGCAGCAGCGTGGGATCGACCTTCTGCTTGCCGAGCGCGTTCTGCACCATGCGCACGACAAAGTGGATCAGCCAGCGGCCGATGACCCAGAAGGCAAGGGCCGCCAGGATCTTGACCCCGAATTCCGTCGCGTAGGTGACGACCAGGGCCTTGAGGTTATCGAAGGTAGTGGCATCCATCGGCGTATTCCTTTCATGTTGGTGTCCGGCCGGCCGCCGGCACAACATCCCCCGATTCAGCCGGCAGCGATGTGCTAGCCCTGCGCGCTGTTGCGGCGCAATACATGGGCACGGCAATTATTGAGACGCCGTACCGGAAGTGCAAGCAAATTATTGTTAAGACAAGCCGCTTCGCGCAGCTTGTCTATTTAAATCAGGACGGCCCGAAAGCCATTACCAGTTGGTTTCCCGTTCCGGCGTTGCCGAAATCCGGTGCAAGGTCAGGTCCGCACCGTTGAATTCGCCTTCGGCATCCAGCCGGATGCCCACCAACTTCTTCAGCGCGCCATATACCAGGGTGCCGCCGGCCAGCGCCACCACGATGCCAAGCACGGTGCCGATCGCCTGCGCGCCCAGCGACACGCCGCCCAGCCCGCCCAGCGCCCTGGCCCCGAAGATGCCCGCGGCAATGCCGCCCCAGGCGCCGCACAGCCCGTGCAGCGGCCACACGCCGAGCACGTCATCGATATGCCATTTGTTCTGCGCCAGCGTGAACATATAGACAAAGAGCGCGCCGGCTACCGCGCCGGTGATCAGCGCGCCGAGCGGGTGCATCAGGTCCGAGCCAGCGCACACCGCCACCAGCCCGGCCAGCGGCCCGTTGTAGGCAAAACCCGGGTCGTTGCGTCCGGCCGCCCAGGCCGCCAGCGTGCCGCCGGCCATTGCCATCAGCGAGTTGATCGCCACCAGGCCGCTGACCTTGTCGACCGTCTGCGCGCTCATGACGTTGAAGCCGAACCAGCCCACCGCCAGCACCCAGGCGCCCAGCGCCAGGAACGGGATGTTTGAGGGCGGATGGGCGCTGATGCGGCCGTCCTTCTGGTAGCGCCCGCGCCGCGCGCCCAGCAGCAGCACCGCGGGCAGCGCGATCCAGCCGCCCAGCGCATGCACCACCACCGAGCCGGCGAAGTCATGGAATGGCGCGCCGGCCACGCGCGTGATCCAGTCCTGCACGCCATAGCGCTGGTTCCAGGCGATGCCTTCGAAGAACGGATAGACAAAACCTACCAGTACGAAGGTGGCGACCAGTTGCGGGTTGAAGCGCGAACGCTCGGCAATACCGCCCGAGATAATCGCCGGAATGGCCGCGGCAAATGTCGCCAGGAAAAAGAACTTGACCAGTTCGTAACCGTTTTTCTGTGCCAGCGTTTCGGCCCCGGACATGAATTGCACGCCGTAGGCAATGGTGTAGCCGATAAAGAAATAGGCGATGGTCGAAACCGCAAAATCCACCAGGATCTTTACCAGTGCGTTGACCTGGTTCTTCTTGCGCACCGTGCCCAGTTCCAGGAAGGCGAAGCCGGCGTGCATGGCCAGCACCATGATGGCGCCTAGCAGGATAAACAGGGCGTCGGTGCCGGTCTTCCAGTTGTCCATAGTGACCTCATGCTCAAAATGGGAGCGTGGGTATGCAAAAAGCATTCCAGCAATGGCCGCATCCTGGTGCCACGTGCACCTTGTCGGGTAAAACCGCACCGGAATGCCGCGCACGGGCAGGGGCGGCGCTGTTGGCAGCGTTGCCGCTGGGATCGCCGTGATAGTGCGGATGCGCCGAAATGGCGCGCAACGGCGGCGCTGGCTGAACCGTTATGGTGCGACGCCCCATTTGTGGGAATTTGTCCTATGCTGCTGGTTTGCCCCAGGCGCGCGCCGGTCTGGCGTTGCCGCGCTGCGGGACGGCCCGGCAAAGCCGGCTTCTGGCAAGCGGGAAAAGCGTGGAAAATTGCCCGCTAACCGGCCTCAATCAAGGATTTGCGGGTTTTTTTGTCGCATTGGTGCCACTGGGGATTGCTCTACGCGCGACGGGCAGATTAGACTGCGCCGATCGATGGCTTTGCCGCGAGGCACGCACATCGGTGACGACGACCAACAAGGGAAATCAGCCATGAATAAAGGTGAACTGGTATCGGCCATCGCCGCGGAAGCAGAACTGAGCAATGCCGCCGCCGAGCGCGCGCTCAACGCAGCGCTGGACAGTATCAAGAAGGCAGTGGCAAAGGGCGATTCGGTGACGCTGGTGGGCTTTGGCAGCTTCAGCGCCGGCAAACGCGCCGCCCGCACCGGCCGCAATCCGCGCACCGGTGAAACCATCAAGATCCCGGCCGCCAAGACGGTCAAGTTCTCTGCCGGGCAAGGTTTCAAGGACGCGGTGAACAAGAAGAAGTAAGCAGTTTGCGTCCACAGCGTGAAAAGCGGCCTTGCAGGCCGCTTTTTTGTTGCCTGGCACGGCCCCGCCTGCCGATACCGGGCCGCCGCCGGCAACGGCGGGCACGATCCGGGTTAAACTGCCGGCGCCAGCGTTCCGGCGTGCCCTCAGGCAATGCCGCCATCGCAGGTTCGCCCCCGAAATCCCGCCCCCGCAATCCGTACCCGCATCATGAACGACCAGTCCCACCAGCTTTCCATGACCGTGCTGATGACGCCGGACATGGCCAACTTCTCCGGCAACGTCCACGGCGGCACCATCCTCAAGTACCTGGACATGGTTGCCTATGCCTGCGCCAGCCGCTACGCCGGCCGCTACGTGGTGACGCTGTCGGTCGACCAGGTGGTGTTCCGCCAGCCGATCCACGTGGGCGAGCTGGTGACCTTCCTGGCCTCGGTCAACTTTACCGGCCGCAGCTCGATGGAAATCGGCATCAAGGTGGTGACGGAAAATATCCGCAGCAAGCTGGTGCGCCATACCAACAGCTGCTACTTCACCATGGTGGCCGTGGACGACAACGGCACGCCGGCCGAGGTGCCGCCGCTGGAGCCGCGCGACGAGGTGGAGCGCCAGCGCTTTGCCGCCGCCCAGCAGCGCCGCGCGCTGCGCCAGGAAATGGAAAAACGTCACGACGACATCAAGTCGTCGGTGACCTGAATACCGACCCCCGCCATGAAGCGCAACTGCAATCGCATCCGCACGGTCCTGGCCGTCGCCTGTCTGGCGGCCGCCTCGGGCGCCCACGCCGAGGAGATCGGCAGCGTCAGCACCAATTTCCGCATGACCGGCTCCGACAAGGTCGTGATCGAAGCCTATGACGACCCCCAGGTGGACGGCGTGACCTGCTATGTGTCGCGCGCCCGCACGGGCGGCATCAAGGGCCAGCTGGGCATGGCCGAAGACCCGCCGGAGGCATCGATCGCCTGCCGGCAGGTGGGCACGATCGCCTTCAAGGGGCCGATCCGGCAACAGGACAACGTCTTCTCCGAACGCATGTCGATCCTGTTCAAGGCCCTGCACGTCGTGCGCGCGGTCGACCGCAAGCGCAATACGCTGGTGTACCTGACATACTCCGACCGCATTGTCAGCGGCAGCCCGCAGAACAGCGTCACCGCCGTGCCGGTGCCGGCCGGCACGGTCATCCCGGTGAAGTAACCCGTGCAGCAGCCGGCCCCGGCACCCGGTGGATCAGGGGGCCAGCGCCGCGCTCTCCGCCTGGCAGTCGCGCGACGGGCGCGCGCCGCTGGCGCGTGCCGCCGCCACTTCGCGGCGGGCCCGGTCCAGGTCGGCGCGGAAGGTCGGGTCGGCATGCAGCCGCGCCACCGTTGCCGCGGCCATCATGCGGCCCTCGTTGACATCGCTTTGCCAGTGCACGTTGCAGACCACGCGGCTCTGGCCGAACGCGCGCCCGCGCGCCAGGATGTCATTGGCGCGTTCCGGCTCGACCTCAGCCAGGATCAGCGCCCAGGCCCAGCCGATGGCGCTGTGGCCGGACGGGTACGAACCGTCCTTTTCCAGCTTGGCGGCCTCGGCCGGCGTGCACATCTGGGTCTTGTTGGCAACGAAGGGGCGTGTGCGCTTGTAGTGGTCCTTGGCCTTGTAGGTGGACAGGCCGGCATCGACCAGGCTGCGGCGCAGCAGGATGTTCAGGTACGGCGTTTCTTTCTCGCTGACCGGCACGCCCAGCGCGCAGGAGAATGCGCTGGCGGCCTGCGGGAACGTCAACACGGCATCCTCGCCAGCCACTTGCCAGCGCGGTGAACCGCGCAGCGTCCCGGCCTGCCGCGCGGCGTCCTCATCCAGCGCCAGCGCTGCCGAGCCTTGCGCCGGCGGCGCGGGCAGCAGCTTCAGGCTGTCCGGGCGCACATCGGCGGCCAGGTAGCCGGCAGGCACGCCCGGGCGCAGTTCCGGCACCGCGGACAGGTTGGTGCCGCCGGCGGCGCAGCCAGCCACCAGGGCGGCGAGTGCCACCGCGATAGTTGCCCGCACCGGGGCGGACGGGGAGTGGTCACGCTTTGCTTGTTCCGTCAATTTGTTGTTCCTTGTTGTTCTTGTCGAGTCGGCTGTCCTGCCGCAGCTCAGGTGGCAGCGTCGAACAGCTTGCGCAGGTTCGACTTCAGGATCTTGCCATTGGCATTGCGCGGCAGCATCTCCTGGTAAATCAGGATACGCACCGGCACCTTGAATGCGGCCAGCCGGGTGCGCACGAAATCCTGCAGCTCGGCCTCGCTCGCCTGCATGCCGGGCTTCAGGCTGATCACCGCGGCCGGTTCTTCGCCCAGCGTCTTGTGCGCGAGCCCGACCACCGCGGCATCCATCACCGCGGGATGCTCGTACAGGGTGCTTTCCACTTCGATGCAGTAGATGTTCTCGCCGCCGCGGATCAGCATGTCCTTCATCCGGTCGACGATATAGACGTAGCCTTCCTCATCCAGCCGCGCAATGTCGCCGGTGCGCAGCCAGCCGTCGGCAAAGGTCTGCGCCGTGGCCTCGGGCTTGTTCCAGTAGCCGCGCACGACATTGGCGCCGCGCGCCATCAGCTCGCCGGTCTCGCCGGGCGGCAAGGTGCGGCCGTGTCCGTCCACCACCTTCATCTCGCCGATCGGCAGCGCCGGGCCGCTGCTGTCCGGGCGCATCACGTATTCCTCGGCGCTGTGGCTGGTGAAGGTGGACGACGTTTCCGTCATGCCCCAGCCGATGCCGGGAGCGGCCAGCGGGAATACCTCGCCGATGCGCCGCACCAGTTCGGGCGATGCCGGCGCGCCGCCGTAGTTGACGTTCTCCAGCGAGGACAGGTCGAAGCGGCCGCGCTCCGGATGCTCCAGGATCTGCCATGCGATGGTGGGCACGCCGCCGGCCGCGGTGCAGCGCTCGCGCTCGATCAGCTCCATGCCGCGCAGCGCGTCCCAGCGGTGCATCAGCACGATCTTGCCGCCGGTGGCAATGGCGCCGTTGAGCACCGCCATGCAGCCGGTGACGTGGAAGAACGGCACCGCCAGCAACATGGCCTTTTGCGGTGCGGCGGGGTCCGGCGCGGGAATCGGCTCGCCCCGGCGCAACAGGTTGCGGCTCGGGCTGAAGCTGCCGGCAACCGCCACGTTGGTGGAGTTGCGGTGCGTGCCGAGCGCGCCCTTGGGTTTGCCGGTGGTGCCCGAGGTGTAGAAGATGGTGGCGTCGTCGTCCGGATCGATATCGACCTGCGGCGGCGCCTGGTCTGGCAGCGCGGCCCAGTCAGCCGGGCTGCCGATCACGCTTTCCAGCGGGGCCACGCACGGCTCGGCCGCGGTGCCGCCGGCACGTGAGGCATAGACGCGTTCCAGTGCCGGGCAGCCCGGCAGGTGTTCCAGGATGCGGTCGAGCCGTTCGGCATCGACGATCGCCACGCGGCTGCCCGAATCGGCCAGGCCGTACTCCAGCTCGGCCCCGGTCCACCAGGCATTGAGCGGCGTCACGATGGCGCCGGCCAACAGCGCGCCGTAGAACGCCACCGGCCATTCAGGCAGGTTGCGCATGGCTACGGCCACGCGGTCGCCCTTGCGCACGCCGTCGCGCACCAGTGCATGGGCCAGGGCGATGGCGGCGCGACGGAAGGCATCGTAGGAGACGCGCTCGTCCTCATAGACCACGAAGGTGCGGTCGGCAAACGCGCGCGTGTTCAGCAACAGCTCGCGCAGCGTGGGCGGTGCGTTCTTCCAGACGGTGGTGGGGATGCCGCGGATCACGCGCGTTTCGGTTTCGAACGGCGCGCCGGGCGCGGTAAGCCGGGCGTGGGCCTCGGCCAGCGACATGACCGGCCAGGTGCCGGCCAACTGCGGATTGCTCGACATGACTGCCTCCCGGAACTGCACTGCAGGTTGAGGGAAATGCAGGAAAGCGGCGGGCGCCGGCCTCAAGGCCGGCGCCCGCAACGCTGGGGCCAGACGCTCAGATGGTCACGCCGCCGTCCACGACCAGCGCCTGGCCGGTCATGAAGGTGCTGGCTGCCGACGCCAGGTAGACCGCCGCCCCGGCGATCTCGACGGGTTCGCCGATGCGGCGCAGCGGCGCGCCCTGGGTGGACTGCTTGTAGCGCTCGGGATCTTCCCACAGCGCGCGCGCAAAGTCGGTCTTGATCAGCCCCGGCGCGATGCAGTTCACGCGCACGTTGTGCGGCCCGAACTCGACGGCGAGGTTGCGCGCCAGCTGGAAGTCGGCGGCCTTGGAGATGTTGTACACGCCGATGGTGGGCGAGCCGCGCAGGCCGCCGATCGACGACACGATGATGATCGAGCCGTCCTTGCGGTCGATCATCTGCGGGGCCACCATCTGGATCAGCCAGTGGTTGGAGATGACGTTGTTGTCCAGCACCTTGCGGAACTGGTCGTCCGACACGCCGCTCATGGGCCCGTAGTACGGGTTGGACGCGGCATTGCAGACCAGCACGTCGATCTTGCCGAAGGCGCGGTTGGTCTCGTCGACCAGGCGCTGCAGGTCGTCCTTCGAAGAAATATTGGCAGGGACCGCGATCGCGGTGCCGGCGCCGTGGCGGGCGTTGATGGCATCCACCACTTCCTGGCAGGCCTCGATCTTGCGCGAAGAAATGACCACCTTGGCGCCCTGGACGGCCATCTGCTCGGCGATGGCGCGGCCAATCCCGCGCGAGGAGCCGGTGACGATGGCAACCTTGCCCGTCAGATCAAACAATGACATGGAGTCTCCTGTATGGCTGCGCCGGCGTCAGGGGCCGGCTTTGTCCTGGCGACGCGCCCGCAGGCAGCATCGCCGGGACATTATGGTGGCGCCGCTGGCCTCAGTCCACAGGCCCGGGTGCCGCGCGCCGGCCATATCAGGATTCTTTCTGCGGGCAATGCGCGCCGTGCATGGCAGGCATGCTGCATAGCAGAATAATGGCGCCTCAGGTGCCGGAGGATGCCGTTGCGGGCGCCAGCAGCGCTGGCAGGGCGTCGGCCAGGCCACGCCGCAGCTCATCGTCCAGCAGCACGCCAAAGCGATCCGACAAGGCCCGCACCACGGCCTCGGGCGAGGCCAGCCGGGTTCGGCGCACGGCGCCGTCCGGTGCGCGCTCGGCCAGGTCGCCGTCGGCCAGCGTCACGCGGGTGTCGCCGTCGGTGCGCGCGGCCATCAGCCGCTGCAGGAATACGCTGTCAGGGTGCGTCGATACATACCAGTTGCGCGGCACGAAATCGATCCACGGCTGCGGCGTCAGGTCGAAGCGGTAGACCTTGATCCAGCCGGCATCGCCGCGCGCCTCCAGGTCGTAGCTGTGGAACGCGGTGGCGGAGGTCTGCGGCGGCGAAGGCGCCAGACGGTAGGGGAAGCTGTCATCGGCCGGCTCGGACAGCGGCATCGCCCGGTATGGCGTGGGGCCGCCGAAGCCGACATCGGCCAGGTAGCTGCGATGCGCCACCTCCACACGCAGCAGCATGTGCGAGGTCGCGGTCGGCACGTCGTCGGGAACGCCCCAGCGCACGCGCGCGGCCAGCGGCGTCACGGCGTAGCCGAGCGCGCCCAGCCCGGCCGCCAGCAGGGTATTGAGTTCAAAGCAGTAGCCGCCGCGCCGGCGCGTGACGAGCTTGTCGAAGACCGCATCCAGCTCGATCCGTACTGGCCGGCGCAGCAGCGGATCGACGTTTTCGAACGGAATGCTGGCCAGGTGCGCGGCCAGTACGATATCCAGCGCTTCCAGCGTGGGCGAGGGCGGGGCGGCGATGCCGAGGCGCGCCAGCCAGGCATCCAGTTGGGGGGCATCCAGGGTCATCATGATGTGCGGGGCTCCGGTGCGATGCGTTCAGTTGAGCGCTTCCAGCGCCGGCAGGTCAAGCAGTTCGATGCCGCCATACTCCAGCCGCAGCAGCCCGCGCGCTTCCAGTTCGCGCAGCGCGTGGTTCACGGTCTGGCGCGACAGGCCCAGCATCTGCGCCAGCTGCTCCTGCGGGATGCGCACGCGCTGCGTGGCCTGGGCCTGCGGCAGGTTGCCGTAGCCATGCGCGATCGCGGCCAGGCGCCGGGCAATGCGGGCCGCCGGCGGCAGCAACTGCGCTTCCTCGACATAGTTGAAGGCCTGGCGCGTCTTGGCTGCCAGCAATTGCCCGAAGGCCTGCCACCATGCCGGCTGCTGCGCCAGGCGCTGCTCCAGGCTGGCGCGCGGCACATGCCACAGTGTCGTGGTGCTGACCGCGCGCGCGTCGTGGGTGCGCGGCAGGCCGTCGAACAGGCAGATCTCCCCGAACCAGGTGCCGGGTTCCAGCAGCCCGAGCAATGCCGCCTTGCCCGATTCGCCGCTGGCGTGGATCTGCATGGTGCCGCTGGCGACACAATACAGGCCGTCGAAACGGTCGCCGCGGGCAAAGAGCGTCTCGCCGGCCACCAGCCGGCGCAGGCTGCCGTCATCGAGCAGTGCCTGGCGCAGTGCGGGCGGCAACTGGCTGAACCAGGCACCGGCACGTACGGCAGCAAGCGCATCGTCGCGCAACGGTACCGGGGCGGGCAGTGTGCCGGCGAGTTGCGGTTGAGGGTGTTGCGGCGGGCGCGCCAGTCCCATGCCGGTCTCCTTTCATATGGGGTTGTGCCGGGTGTCAGCAGGGACACACAAGGGCACGCAGCGACGGTCCGGACTGTCAAAAACCTGACAGACCGCACGGTGCGCGCCCACTACTATAAATCCACATCGCGCCCCCCGCGCAGCAGCAGGCGGCAGCGTCCGGCCGCCCTTGCGGCGCGGAACGCGCACGCCTGCGCATACAAGGAGATACCCCCGTGAAAACCCTGATCGAACACCTGGCCAACTACGCCGCCTACCATCGCGACCCGCGCAACGTCTTTACGCACTTCATCGGCATTCCGATGATCGTGCTGGCAGTGACGACGCTGCTGGCGCGCCCGGCGCTGACGCTGGGCGACGGCTCTGCCTACCTGACGCCGGCGATGCTGCTGTACATCCTGTCGTGCCTGTTCTACCTGCGCCTGTCGCTGGTGTTCGGGGTGGCGATGGCGGTCATCCTGGCGTTCTTCCTCTATGCCGGCGCGCACTTTGCGGCGATGCCCACCGCCTGGTGGCTTGCCATCGGCCTTGGCCTGTTCGTGGTGGGATGGGTGATCCAGTTCATCGGCCACTATTACGAGGGGCGCAAGCCGGCCTTCGTCGACGACCTGGTCGGCCTGCTGATCGGTCCGCTGTTCCTGGTGGCGGAAACCGCCTTTGCGCTGGGGCTGGCACGCGGCACGCGCGAGGCCATGGCCGCCCGCGCGCACTGATCAGGGCAGCCCCGCCGGCAGCCGCAGCCGCGCCGCCAGCCCGCCCAGCGGGCTCGATGCCAGCGCCAGGCTGCCGTCGTACATCGCCGCGATTTCCGTCACGATCGCCAGGCCCAGCCCGCTGCCGGCAGCGGCCTCGTCGAGCCGGCCAAAGCGGGCGGTGGCCAGTGCCTGCGCTTCCGGCGGCATGCCCGGGCCGTCGTCCTCGACCAGTATTTCGAGCTCGCCATCCGCTTCCTGCAGCGTGACGCGCACGCGCGTGCGCGCCCACTGGCAGGCATTGTCGAGCAGGTTGCCGAGTATTTCGACCAGGTCTTGCCGGTCGCCGGCAAAGTGCCCGGCGCCCTCAACCGTCAGCGCCAGCGCGCGCTCAGCGTGCAGCCGCGCCAGTGCTCGGGTCAGCTCCCGCACCGGCGCGCCGGCATCGATGCGTTGGCCGCGCGCCGCCGCGGCGCCCGCGGCGCGGGCGCGCGCCAGATGGCGGTCGACCTGCCGGCGCATCGCTTCAACCTGCGCCCCCACGGCTTGCGCCGGCGCCCCCGGCAGCGCCGCGGCCTCGTTGGCGAGCACTGCCAGCGGCGTCTTGACCGCGTGCGCCAGGTCCGCCGCCTGCCGGCGCGAGCGTTCCAGCGCCTGGGTGTTGCGTGCCAGCAGGGCATTGATCTCGGCCACCAGGGGTTCGACTTCGGCGGGCCAGTTGCCGCCCAGGCGTGCCTCGCGCCGCGCCTGCATCGTGCCCAGCGCGCGCCGCAGCCGCGCCAGCGGCGCCAGCCCAAATTTCACCTGCGCCGCAACCGCCAGCATCAGCCCCAGTCCCAGCGCCGTCAGCGACCACGCCAGCGTCCGGTTGAAGCTGCGGCGCGCGGCACGCAGCTCGGTCCGGTCCAGCGCCACCGAGATCTCCACCGGGGTATCCGCGGATGGCAGCACCAGTTGCCGCGACACCACCAGCAACGACTGGTTGCTGGGGCCCGGGCGCACGTCGGCCTGGGCGCCGGCAAGGCGGCGCTCCACCGTCACCGGCATTTCCGTATCCCACAGCGAGCGCGAGCGCAGCAGCGCGCCGGGCGCGCGCGCCTGCCAGTAGGTGCCGGAGTAGGGCAGCTCGTAGCGGGGATCGGCAGGGGTACGGGTGAGGACCAGCTTGCCGTCGGCGCTCCAGTCCAGTGCCGCGGCCAGGCCCGCCAACTGGTGGTCGAGCTGGCGCACATAGGTGTTGTTGACGTGGCGCTCGAACAGCGTCGACAGCAGCCAGCCGCTGGCGCCCAGCGCCGCTGCCAGCCAGACCGCCGCCACTGCCAGCAGGCGCAGCGCAAGGGATCGGCGCAGGCGGGCGGGCATCTAGGGCTGCAGTGGCGACGGCGGCCGCATGCGGTAGCCCTGGCCGCGCACGGTCTCGATGACATCCACGCCAAGCTTGCGGCGCAGCCGCCCGACAAAGACCTCGATGGTGTTGCTGTCGCGGTCGAAGTCCTGGGCATAGATATGCTCGGTCAGCGCGGTCTTGCTGACGATGGCGCCGGGATGGTGCATCAGGTAGTCCAGCACGCGGAATTCATGCGAGGTCAGTGCCACCGGCTTGCCGTCGACGGTGACCTTGCCTGCGCGCGGATTCATGCGCACTGGGCCGCATTGCAGCTCCGGCGCCGGCATGCCATGCGCGCGCCGGATCAGCGCGCGGATGCGCGCGAGCAGCTCTTCCATGCGGAATGGCTTGGCCAGGTAGTCGTCGGCGCCGGCATCGATGCCTTCGACCTTCTCGGTCCAGCTGTCGCGCGCGGTCAGGATCAGCACCGGCACGCTGACCTGCGCGGCGCGCCAGCGGCGCAGCACCGAAAGGCCGTCCAGCCGCGGCAGGCCCAGGTCCAGGATGACGGCGTCGTAGGGCTCCTGCTCGCCCAGGTGGCAGGCATCCAGGCCGTCCGCGGCCACGTCGACGGCATAGCCGGCGTCGGCCAGGCTGGCACGGACCTGGGCGGCGAGGGCGGCTTCGTCTTCGACCAGCAAGATGCGCATCGGGGGTTTCCTGTCGGTCAGGGTTTGCGGCGGGCGTTTTCCAGCCCACGCCCCTTCGCCTTGAGCAGGGCGGCCGTGCGTGCATCGTACTCGAGCTTGGCCACCGAACCACCCGGCAACAGCAGCTTGACCTCGTATTGCCAGATGCCGTCGTCGCGGTCCAGCTCAACGCCGATGACGTCGCCCTCGTACTGGCGCGACACCGTTTCCAGGATGCGCGACAGCGGCAGGATTTCGCCGGACTGCACGGCCGCGCGGGCGCGGTCGGCGTCCTTGTCGGCGTGCGCGGCCGGCATCGCCGCCAGCGCCAGCAGCGCCGCGGCGACCAGCATGCAGGGGTGCAGGAGGGCCGGGAATTTGAACTTCATGGCCCGGAGTTTGCATCAGATTGCCTGAATGCGGGCTGAACGCAGCCCTCGTGGCCAGGCCGCAAACGGTAGCGCCGCGGCTCGCGCATCGCTGCGCGCGCCGGCACCGAAGCGTCTGCCGCGAACGCCAAAACGGGGGGACGTAGGCCGTATTCGCGTTTCCACTGAGGCAAAGCCGCGACAAAACCCGGGGTTTTCACGGGGTTTTACGTTTCGCCTGCACGAAAACCCCTTGACTTACGGTACTTTCCGCTATGATTCAGTGGGCATCGAGAAGACGATTGCGCAACGCTGAGAAGCAATGCGAAACATCTGCCGACACCCATCTGTTCAACTTACGAATATCGATATGGCGACCAAAGCGAAACCGACCGCGAAGACCGCAACCAAGCCCGCTGCCAAGAAGGCCGCGGCAACCAAGGCACCCGTGAAGGCTGCCGCCAAGAAGGCCACGCCGGCCAAGAAGGCTGCTCCCGCCGCTGCGCCCGTTGCGCGCCCGCTGAAGGACACCTTCAACAAGTCGAGCCTGGTCGCTCACCTGGTAGCCCAGACCCAACTGGAAGCCAAGGCCGTGAAGACGGTGCTGGCCCATCTGGAAACCACCATCATCGGCGCGCTGAACAAGAAGGGCGCTGGCGAGTTCACGCTGCCCGGCCTGCTGAAGGTCACGGCGCAGCAAGTGCCGGCCAAGAAGAAGCGTTTCGGCAAGGACCCGTTCACCGGTGAAGAGCGTTGGTTCCCGGCCAAGCCGGCCAGCGTCAAGGTCAAGGTCCGTCCGCTGAAGAAGCTGAAGGACGCCGCAGCCTGATCTGCGCCACGTTGTCCTGACAAGAAAGGAGCCGCTTGCCGGCTCCTTTTTTATTGCGCGAGCGCAATACGTGCCGCGCGTTCCTGCATTTTCAGCCGCCGGCGACAGACCGGCGCGGGGGAGACACGATGCCGAGTCTGCAAAGCCAGCTGTGGCGGATCGCCTTGCGGCTGGTGCGCCGCAAGCAGCGGTTTGCCAGCGCCCAGGCGCTCCATGATGAAATCCGGCGGCGCCGTATTGTTGGGCGCGCCTATCCGTCCCGGCGCCTGCGTGCGCGGCAAGCGGTCAGCGAGGAGCGGATCGCCGGGATGGAGGTCTACACCGTGCAGCCCAGGAACGGGCCTGCGCACGGTAAACCCCGTCATGTCCTTTACCTGCACGGCGGCGGCTATGTTTTCGATATCGTCAGCCAGCACTGGAATTTCATCGGCAAGCTGGTGGACGCGCTGGGCTGCGCGGTGACCGTGCCGGTCTATCCGCTGGCGCCTGAACATACCCACCGCGACGTGTTCGCGGCCATGGTGCCGCTGTGGCAGGTGCTGCAGCAGCGCTATCCGGGCGCAGACCTGACCGTCATGGGCGATTCCGCTGGCGGCGGCATGGCACTGGCGCTGGCACAGGTGCTGCGTGACAGCGGCCAACCGCTGCCGCAGCGCCTGGTGTTGCTGTCGCCGTTCCTGGATGCCACCGGCGACAATCCCGGCATCGATGCCCTGGAGCCGTTCGACCCGATGCTGTCACGCCCCGGGGGCATTGAATGCGGGCGCGTCTATGCCGGCGCGGATCCTGTCACCTTGCCACAGGTCAGTCCCATGCACGGCGTGTTGCGCGGGCTGCCGCCCACCACGTTGTTTATCGGGACCCATGACATCCTGCTGCCCGACTGCAGGAAGTTCCGCCAGATGGCCGGCGAGCAAGGCTTGCCGCTTCGGTATCACGAGGGCGAGGGAATGTTCCACGTGTGGATGCTGCTGCCGATGCCGGAAGCGGACGCGGCGTTTGCCGAGATTGTGCGGTCAGTGCTGGCCGACGACGCACATGGCACGGAGGGCAGGGACGGGCTGGCGCCTGTGCGCGCTGCCGTTGCCCCGCAGGAGGTAACCGACCCAGGTTGATGCCGGCCGCCCGGTGACTCATGCCAGGCTGGCCGCAACCGGATCCGACTGGAGCAAGTTTAACCTGCGTCAAATGGACAGGACGGGCGCCCCCCTAGAATCGGTCAGGTCATGGGTGCGGGGGCGCTCCCCATGACAGAGCTTCCGGAATCTTCCTGAAGCTTCCGCCCGCGGCCGCAATGGCCGCGGGTTTTTTATTTGGCGGCGACCATCCGGCCCGCCAACTCAGGCCACCACCTGCTTGGCATAGGTTGCCCGCGCCATCTCGCAGACCTCTACCGAGACCTGCACGTCCTGGCCGGTGCCCGAGCCGGCCCGCACCGCTTCGGCGATCACGTTGCAGACGGCCTGCGCCAGCGCCTGGCGCACGGCGGTGTCGCGGCCGTCCAGGATCGACAGGCGCGCGTGGACAAAGGCCCGCTCGACCGCGTCCACACCCTGGCGGTAAGTCGACAGCGTGATGCAGCGCGACTTGATGTCCGCCTCCTGGAACTGTCCGGAGGCCAGCAGGGCGGCATTGGCTTCATCCAGCAACTCTTCCTGCGAGCAGTTCAGGCGGGTGTTTTCGGTGAGTTCGATGACGAGGTGAGGCATGGCGGCGTCCTGACTGTGTTCCGGTGAAACCGAGCATGATACGGGATCGCCGGCACGTGGCGGGCGCAGCAATGCAAACGGGGCGCCTTGGAGCGCCCCGTCGGGATGTGCTGCTGGTGCGGATCAGGCGTGGACGGGCGTGCGCTCGCGTGCCGGTGCCAGCGCGTTGCCGAAGCGGGCCGGATTCTCCCGGGCGAGTTGCTGCAGCTGGGCCAGCTTGGCCTTCAGGCCGGCATCCAGTTTCGGTGCGGGCATCACCGTGGACGGGCAGGCCACCCCCAGGATGCCGAGCGCCTGCTGGAAGTTCTCCAGGGTCAGCCCGGCAGCCGGGTCAACGGTCACGAGGTGCTCGCGCATGGCCTCGGGCATCGACTCCGGGGCGGCGCACGAAATGATCACGTAGTGGACCGGCTTGGCGCCCTGGGCGAAATAGGCTTCGATTTCCGCACCATGGCCGCCTGCGGCCGGCGGGGTCATGGCTTCGACCTGCAGGTCCAGCTGCTGCAGGATTGCCGCGGGCGTGCCGCGGCGCCAGGCGTCGGACACCACCACGCGGGCGCCGGCCACGCCGAACAACCTGCGTACGAACCCCAGCGCGACAGGATCAAAGAACCGGACGTCGCGCAGCGTGCCCGAATCCGGAATGCCGCCGAGGCGGGTGCGGGAGCGGTCGGAATACAGGACGCCGGGTACATCCAGCATGATGAGTCGTTCAGCCATGGTTTCCTGTGCGGGTGACAGTTCAGTTGGTGTGAACCAAGATTACTCGCCACGGGCAGGCTGACACGTAACCGGCACCAGTTCAGTTGCAACAGATCTGTAACTTTATCGGGGTAGACGTAAATGCCGGTTACGTCGCCATGACAAATGTTTCGCCCAGACACATCTGCCCGTTACAAAGATGACACGCACTAGAAGCGGAAGCGGGCCACATCGTCGGCCAGTGCCGCTGCCTGCTGGTCCAGCCGGGCTGCCTGGCTGGCCAGGTCATCGACCAGCGCCGCGTTCTGCTGGGCGGTCTGGCGCAACTGCGATAAGGATTGTCCGGCGGCCTGCACGCTGCCGGCCTGCTCGTCGGCAAGCGTGCGCAAGGTCTCGGCCAGCGCATGGCTGTGCCCGACGGTAGCCGCGATGCGGTCCATTGCCGCCACCACGCTGGCGCTCAGGCGCGCGCCTTGCTCGATCTCGTGGGTAGCGGTGCCGACGATGCCGCCGATCTCGCGCGCCGCATCGGCGCTGCGCTGGGCCAGCGCGCGCACTTCTTGCGCGACCACCGCAAAGCCGCGGCCGGCGGGGCCGGCGCGGGCCGCTTCCACGGCGGCATTCAGCGCCAGGATATTGGTCTGGAAGGCGATGCCCTGGATCACGCCGACGATCTCGGCGATATGGCGCGAGTGGCCGTGCAGCGTATCCATCGCGCCGCGCATCTGCTGCACCACGGCAGCGCCGGCATCGGTGGCGGCGCGTGCCTGGCTGGCCATCTGGCTCGATTCGGTGGCCTGGGCGTGCGCGTCGGCCACGCGTGCGGCCAGTGCCTGCATGCTGCCGGTGGTGGCATCGAGCGCGCTGGCCTGCCGCTGGGTGCGCGCCGACAAGGCGTGGTTGTCTTCGGCGATCTGCTGGCCGGCCGCGGTGATCTCCTGGGCGCTGGCCTGGATACGGGCCAGCACGCCGGCAAGCTGGTCGCGCATGCCGGCCATGTGGTGCAGCATGCTGCTGTGGTCCGACGGGCGCAGGGCGATGGTGGCGGTCAGGTCGCCGGCGGCTATGCGGCGAGCGATCTCGGCGGCGTCGCGCGGCTCGCCGCCAAGTTCGGCACGCAGGCTGCGCGCCGCGATCCACGCCAGCGCGGCGGCCGCCAGCAGGCTGGCGCCGAGCAGGGCGGCCATCCATGCCTGCGCGCGCAGCTGGCTGGCCGCCACGCTGGCCACCGTGGCGGCGGCCTTTTGTTCCTGCTGCTGGCGCACGGCTTCCACCTGCCGGCTGAGGGATTGCAGCTGTTCAGTAACGAAGTGGCCGTCGACCGAGACCGCGCTGTCGAATTGCAGCGAGTCCAGCGGCTGCTTGCGCAGCAGCGCCACGTAGGCCTGCACCAGCTCGCCGGTGCGCTGGCGTTCGCGCAGCAGCGGCGCGGCCTGTGCCGCTGCGGCCTGGCGTACGCCGGCCAGCGCAGCATCGAGCTGCGACAGGCTGCGCGCGACGTCGGCGGCGGCATCGTCGCGCTCGGTGCTGCTGGTGGCCATGGTCAGCGCCAGTTGGGCACGGCCAAGGGTGGCCAGTGCCGACTGCGCGCGCTCGGCCGAGATGGCACCGTGCATGTCGTGCTGGTACAGGGTGTCGGTGCGCGCCTTGATCGACACCAGGTTGGCGATCCCCGTCAACCCGACCGCGGCACCGAACAAGTACACCAGGGCAAAGGCGCCGCACAGGCGCGCCACCAGCGGCAGGTGGCCCAGTCGTACGGAAAACCGCGTGAACAGCCGAGCGGGGGCAGCTGCCCGGCTGCGGCCGGGCAGGCGTGTCTTGATGACTTGCAACACGGAGAAGACTCCAAACGGGCGTGCTGGCTCCAGAAGGATGCACGGCCCGGGCTTTGACCCGAATTGCCGCGCGCGCTGTCCTCTGTCCGGGACGGTCGCAGGCGGCGCACGGATGGTCGGTCATCAACGTGACGCCGGCGTGACATGGGATGAGGATTTTTGTCATCACGCTGTCATATCCATGTCATGCAATGTCGCTCGCCCTCTTGCTCTATCCCCGGATTTCCCGCCATGACAGGCCTGCCTGCCGCCACGCCTTTGCACGACCGCGCACCTGTCGCAGCTGGTACCCCCATCGCGGCGGCGCTCGCGCATGCGCGGCTGCCGCCGCTGCATGCGGTATTCCAGCCGATCGTGCAGGCGGACAATGCCGAGATCCTCGGCTACGAGGCGCTGATCCGGGGCCCGGCTGGCTCGCCCTGGGCGAGCCCGGACGCGTTGTTCCGGCTGGCGCAGGGCGTTGCCGCGACCATGGCGCTGGAGATCCACGCGGCGCGCACCGCGCTGGCCGCCTGGCGTAGCCTGGACCTGCCCGGCAAGCTCTTCCTCAATTTCAGCCCCATGACGTTGCGGCACCTGCTGGCCGAGCGCGGGCGGCTGATGGCGGCGCTGCTGGAGGCCGGCATTGCGCCGTCGCGCCTGGTGATCGAAATCACCGAACAGACCCCGATCGGCGATGCCGCCAGCTTTGCCCAGGCGATGGCGGTGCTGCGCGAGCTTGGCATGCAGTACGCGCTGGATGATTTCGGCACCGGGCATGCCAACCTCGACCTGCTTGCGCACCTGTCGCCGCAGTTCGTCAAGATCGACAAATCGCTGGTGCGGGGCATTGCGTCCTGTTCGCGGCGGCTGGAGATCCTGCGCGCGCTGCTGCGCGTGATGAGCGCCTTTGGCGGGCGCGTGATCGCCGAAGGCATCGAGGACGAAGACGAGCTCGCCGTGATCCGCGACCTGGGCGTGGCCGGCGCCCAGGGCTACTACGTGGGCCGGCCCTCGGCGCGGCCGGCCGCGCAGGCGCCGCAGCACGTGCACCAGACGCTGGCTTCGAGGCATATCGCCGTGTTTCCGCAAATGGTGCGCTCAGGCTGGTCGGGCATCACCGCCGGGCGCCTGCTGCGGCCTGCGCCGACGGTGTCGCCTGCCACCAGCAACGATGCGGTGCTGCGCGTCTTCCAGGACCAGCCCGACCTGCAGGCCGTGGCCGTCGTCAATGACGAAGGCCGGCCGCTGGCGATCATCAGCCGCCAGGCCTTTATCGACCGCTACGCGGCGCCGTTCCATCGCGAGCTGTATGGCAAGAAGGCCTGCATCGCCATGGCCAACCGCGAGCCGGCCTGCTTTGACCATCGCGCCAGCCTGGAGGAGATGGCGCAGATCCTGTCCGGCGAGAACACGCGCTCGCTTGCCGATGGTTTCGTGATTACCGAACAGGGCCGCTATATCGGCCTGGGCACCGGCGCTGACCTGATCCGGGCCATCACCGAAGTACGCATGGAGGCGGCGCGCTACGCCAATCCGCTGACCTTCCTGCCCGGCAATATCCCGCTGAACCAGCATATCGAGCGCCTGATCGAAGCCGCCAGCGAGTTCCGCGCATGCTATGTCGACCTGAACCACTTCAAGCCCTTCAACGACAAGTATGGCTACTGGAAGGGCGATGAAATGCTCAAGGGCGCGGCCGCCATCCTGGCCGAGGCCTGTGATCCCGCACGCGATTTTCTCGGCCACGTGGGCGGCGACGACTTCCTGGTGCTGTACCAGAGCAGCGACTGGGCCGCGCGCCTGCAAGCTGCGATCCGGCGCTTCAACGACGCGGCGCGCGCCATGTATTCGCCCGCCGATCGCAGCGCCGGCGGCATGCATGGCGAAGACCGCCACGGGCGGCCGGTCTTCTTTGCGCCAGTGTCGATGGCGGTTGGCGTGGTGTGTGTGAGCGGCGAGGGCGTGGCGGGCCTGCAGCGGCTGGGCAGCCAGCATATCGGCGCCGCGGCGGCGGCGGCCAAGCGCGAGGCCAAGCGCTCGGCAACCGGCATGGCCGTGCTGGATTTCCTGTCGCTGGCCGCGACGCTGTCGGTCTAGCGGTCCGGCTGCCTGCGCCTGGTGACCCGGCGGTCCGCCGCGGGCAGCCTGGGCGCGGCGCCCCCTTCCAGTACGTCGAGCCGGTAGCCGTGCGCGTAGACGACGGTGATGACGATGCCGTTGGCGATGCCGATGCGCAGGGTCTTGCGCAGGCGCGAGATCAGTCCCGCCAGTGCCCGCGACAGCGGCGCCAGTTCATGCCGCCACACGGCTTGCTGGATGCGGTCGCAGGACAGGACCCTGCCGACATTGGAAAACAACAGCATGGCCAGGTCGAATTCCTTCGGCGTCATTTCGATGCGCTCGTCGCGCAGCGTGGCAAAGCGGCCCACGCTGTTGAGCTGGTAGGGGCCCACGCGCACCACCAGGCCCTGGCGCAGGCGCTCGCCGGTCACCCGGCGGCGCAGCGCCGTGATGCGTGCCATCAGCACGCGCACATTGAGCGGGCGGCACACGTAGTCATCAGCGCCGGCATCGAGTGCATCGATGAGGCCGTCTTCACTGCTGTCGGCCGCAAGCATGATGATGGGTACATCGCGTGAGCGCGCACAGCGCACGGCACGGATAACGTCGATGGCCGGCAGGTCTGGCAATTCATCATCGATCAGCAGCATGTCGAACGGTACCTGGCTGACACCGTGGATCAGGTCGCGGCCCGTTTCAAACACGTTGCAACGATAACCGGAACGTGCCAGCAGTTCCGGCACCGGCCGGAGTTGGGGCGACTTGCCCATGAGCAGCGCAATATTCATCGATGGCGAAATACGAGAGCCGTGGCAGGGACGGCCGGACCGCGGCAGGGCTGGAGCCGGACAGCGAGGGAACGAAGGCAGGCGCCAGGCGTGCGCGCAGCACTACCGTTCGCATGCAGCAAGCGTACAAAAAGTGTGGTCCACAGGACAATCAGACATTTCTGAAATTTCTGCTGTTTTTTGATGGTGCTCGCGTTGGTCGCGTGACGAGCGTTTGTCGGCGGGGCCGATGGCGATATGGAAAGTTGTCCACAGCTCCTGTGGACAAGCCAGGGCGCAGTGGCCGGACTGCGGCCTGGCACCGTGGTGCTGTCGGCGTGCCAAAAAAGAAGGCAGCGCGCGGGCACTATGGGCGCCGTGCTGTCAACATTCGGGCAGGGTGTGCCAAAATAGCGCGCATCGCGTTCCGGTCCGGGGACTCAAGCCCACCGATGCTGCAGAGCCCGAGTGTCATCGCCATCATCGTCCTGTGCTTTCACGTCGTCGGCGTGGTGGCTGCCCTGCATGCCGTCATGACGGTGCGCACCGCGCCCGGCGCGATCGCGTGGGCGGGGTCGCTGCTGATGATGCCGTACTTCACGCTGGTGCCCTACCTGATCTTCGGGCGCAGCACCTTCGCCGGCTATGTCGACGCCCGGCGCTTCAATGACGACCACCTGCGCGAGCTGCGCCACGGCATGACCCCGCGCGAGCGCGAGGCGCGCAGCGCCTGCGTGGTCCATGCGCCGGCGCAGGCCTGCATGCGTGCACTGCCCCGGCTGACCGGCATGCCGTGCCTGGCCAACAATGACGTGCGCTTGCTGGTCAACGGCGAGCAGACCTTCGAGGCGATCTTTGCCGCGATCGCGCGGGCCAGCCAGGTGCTGATCGTGCAGTTCTTCATCGTGCATGACGACGCGCTGGGCCAGCGCCTGCAGGCGCTACTGTGCGAGCGCGCGCGGGCCGGCGTCAAGGTGTACTTCCTGTTCGACCGCATCGGCTGCCACGCGCTGCCGCGCCGGTACGTGCGCACGCTGGCCGAGGCCGGCGTCGATGCGCGGGCGTTCTCCACGCACCGCGGCTTTGTCAACCGGTTCCAGCTCAATTTTCGCAACCATCGCAAGCTGGTGATCGTCGATGGCAGCGAGGCCTTTGTCGGTGGCCACAACGTCGGCGTCGAATACCTGGGCGAACGCCCGCCACTGGCGCCGTGGCGCGACACCCATATTGCACTGCGCGGCAGCGCCGTGCTGGACCTGCAGATGGCCTTTGCCGAAGACTGGTTCTGGGCCGCGCGCGAGGTGCCGCACCTGCTGATGCCGCCGCCAGAAGTGGGCGGGCGCATGACCTGCCAGGTGGTGCCGTCAGGCCCTGCCGACGCGCAGGAGACCTGTTCGCTGTTCTTTGTCGAGGCCATCCAGGCGGCGCGCCACCGGCTGTGGATCACGTCGCCGTATTTCGTGCCCGACGAGGCGGTGTTTGCGGTGCTGCGGCTGGCCGTGCTGCGCGGCGTGGATGTGCGCATCCTGATTCCGGCGCGGCCCGATCACCTGGTGGTCTATGCCGCCTCCACTATCTATGCGTACCAGGCCGTGTCCGCGGGCATCAAGCTGTATCGCTACCAGCCGGGCTTCCTGCACCAGAAGGTCATCCTGATCGACGACGAAGCCGCGGCCGTCGGCACGGCCAACCTGGACAACCGCTCGTTCCGGCTCAACTTCGAGCTGATGGTGATGACTGCCGACAAGGGCTTTGCCGCGAGCGTGGCCACCATGCTCGAAGCCGACTTCGCTCAGGCCCAGCGCGTCGGGCTGAACGAGTTCCTCGATGCGCCGGCGCCGCTGCGCGTGGCGATGCACGTCGCCAAGCTGTTTGCGCCCATCCTCTGAAGCCCGCTTCCGGTCCGCTGGTTCCTGCAATCCTCAATGCAACAGACTTGTTGCGGCCTGATTGTGTACACTGTTCACTATAAGCGTATGCACATCATGAACCGTTATCCATATTCAAGGGGAGCCGCATGACCCGGGCTGTCCCCGCGCCTCCGGCGCGCGCCACCTACCGCCACGGCGACCTGCGCCGCGCGCTGCTGGACGCAGGCATCGACCTGGCACGCGAGGGTGGCCCCGACGCCATCGTGCTGCGCGAGGCCACACGCCGTGCCGGCGTGGTGCCCAATGCCGCGTACCGGCACTTCGCCAGCCGGCAGGACCTGCTGCAGGCAGTGCGGGCCTCGGCCTTGTCGTCGCTTGCCATTGCCATGGAAGGTGAAATCGGCGGGCTGCGCCCGGGCCGTGGAGCCGCTGCGCATGCGCGTGCCTGCCTGCGTGCGGTCGGCACCGGCTACCTGCGCTTTGCGCTGGCCGAGACCGGACTGTTCCGCACCGCGTTTTCGATGCCGGATGAAGTGGAAGATGATGCCGATCCGGCCAAGGCAGGCAACAGCGGCCTCAATCCGTTCCAGCTGCTGGGCGCGGCGCTGGACAAACTGGTGGAAGCCGGCGTGCTGCCGCCCGAGCGCCGGCCGGGTGCGGAGTACCTGGCGTGGTCGGCCGTGCATGGCTTGGCCATCCTGCTGATCGACGGCCCGCTGCGCAGCCGCGCCAGGGAGCAGGCAGAGATCCTCGGGCAGCGCCTGCTCGACATGGTCGAGAAGGGCCTCTAGCGCCTGCAGCAGGATCACGGCGAAAAAAATGCCACGATGGCGAGAACCATCGTGGCAGTGTAAGGAACCAGGAAGGGGGTCAACCTGGCTCTGTCGGGGCACCCGCGGGCCGGGTGCAAGAGGACTGTATTCCGTTGCTTCTCATCTGAATATCGGACATTTCTTAAATATCGCCCTGAATTGTCTCGATCTACGCACGTCGATTGCCGCGCGCTATCAGGGCGCGTCCGCATTTCGAGGAATTGCGCGGCCTGCAGAACAGTCTAACTGGCTGTCAGGCAGCCGAACGCCGGCGCCACGGTGAGGAGCGGATCATGCGATATGGATTGGGAGCGGCCCTCTGCGTAGCAGTGCTGGCTGGCTGCGTCGCCTATCCCTATGCAGGCGACTCTTACTATCCGGCTTATCCGGCTTATCCGGTTTCCTCTGCCTACTATGACGGTTACCCGGCGCCGGCGTACTACCCGTACTACCGTCCTTGGCCGGGCTACGGTGGTTTCTACGGCAGCTTTACCTATATCCACGGCGGCAGCTACGGCAGGCATGGCGGGCATCACTGGCATGGCGGTGGTGGCCGTGGGCACGGCGGCTGGCATGGGGGCGGGCGCGGCGGCAGGGGGCGATGAGCCTGCGTCGCCGTGATGGCAATGCGGCCTGCACGGGACTACCATCGGCTCATGGATGCCAACGGAGCCCCATCGCCATGACCAAGCCCGCAACGCAGAAGCACCAGACGCCAGCCTCCCGTGAACAAGAGCGCAAGGATGAACTGATCGAGCGCGAACTGGACGAGGGGCTGAAAGAGACATTCCCGGCGAGCGACCCGGTGGCAGTCGATACCCATGCGCCGCGCAAACCCAGGCCGGAACCGAAACCGGCGAAGTAGGCGGGCAGGCTATGCCGCGGCGCGCGCAACGCGCCCGCGCGGTCCGGCGTGCTATGGCAACTGGCGCAGCTGCCCGATCACCGACATCAGCCGTCCGTGCGCCACGATGACGCCGGACTCGTCCTGCAGGGCTTCCTGGTAACGCTTGCGAAAGGCCGGGTCAGAACCGTCGCTGAACAGTCTTTCCGCTGCGCGTCCGACTGCACGGCAGGTTTCGTCGTGGTGTTCCTTGGCCTCCAGCTCTTCGTCGATCTCGATGATCAGGCGCGACAGCGGGTCAAGCCAGCGGAAGTAGTTGTCTTCAGTCACCAGTTGCACAAACAGGCCTGCAGGAATCGGGCCGTTCAGGCGCTCATACTGGGTCCTGTCATAGCCGATGACTTCCTTGTGAACCTGCAGCAAGGCAGCCCGCAGGGCTTTCAGCCCCGAGCGCCGGGTTTCCTGGGTGGCGAGGAATTGTTCGTTGGGCATCCCCATCTCCGCGTTTCTACTTGTTCCGGTGCAGGCAGGCGGTGCGCAATTGCATCCCATGGGCCGCCGCATCGTGCCAGTGGCGATTGCCTGCCGGATTCTCCGGGCGCGGCCGGCCATGCCTGGCACTGTGCGGCGCGCTGCCAGTATAGGCACCCCCCGCAGCCCGAGCCAGCGCTGCCAGCTAGCGAAATACCCGTATTTGCGCCGGCTGCGCGGCATGATTGGCGCCAGTTGCAAGCCGCCCTCAGTCGCCTCCGGCGGATTGCGGCGCTTGCGCCAGCAGGTCGGCAGCACGCGAGCGCCGTGCGTCCGCGGCGCGGAAGTAACGCACCACCGTCGACACGCTTGCGTGGCCGGTCATGGCCATGGTCTCGGCCAGTGGCACCTGTTGCGCAGCAGCCTCGGTGACAAAGCCCGAGCGCAGTGAATGCGCTGAGTAGTCGCCCTCCAGTCCCGCCAATGCGCAGCGCGTCTTGACGATGCGGCTGACCGCCGCATCGGACAAACCTTCTCCCACATGCCCGCCGCGGCGGATGCGGCGAAACAGCGGCCCGCTGTTGATGCCGGCGGCAGCAAGCCATGCCTCCAGCGCCTGGCCGGCGGCACCGGTGACGGGCTTGGCGGTATCGGCGCGCTCGTTGCCTGACTGGTTGGTCTTGGACCAGCCCAGTGCATAGACGAAATCACCGGGGCCGAGCCGGGTGAGGTGGCCGAGGGTCGCGCGCGCGACTTCAGAGCGGCGGCGCCCGCCACTGGCCCAGGCAAACAGCAGCAGCGCGCGGTCGCGCAAGCCGCGCAGCGAGTCATCGCAGGTATCGAGCAGGCGCAGCAGCGGATCGCGGGTCAGCGCCGCCTTGCGCGCCTGGCGCTGTCCGCGGCGCGCATAGGCGCGCCGGATGCCAGCCATCAGTTCGCGCACCGCAGCTTCGGCGCAAGGGTTGGGCAAGGCCTGCAGGCGGTGGGCCTTGGCCAGTACCGCCAGCCGGTGCGTCAGCGTGGACAGCGCGGGCGGGCCGGGTCGTGCCTTGTATCCGTCATCGACCAGCGCCTGGTCGATGACCGCGGGCATCTCGCAGACAGGGCCTTGCGGCGTCTGTCGCGTGGCGTGGTCGACGATGAACTGGATGACGACGGCAGGCGCGAGCGGGAGCTGCACAGGTTGTCGGTAGCGCAGGACATACCAGGCAGACCAGTAGCGCAGTGCGGACCGGTAGCTTGCCACCGTGTTTCGGGATTCGCCTTCGCGGCGCAAGGCATTGGCCGCTTGCTCGGCAAGGGGATCCAGTTCGGACGGGCGAAGCGGCGCCGGTAGTTCGACATCGGATGCAATCGGTGGAAAGTAGGCTTCGTGGGCTTCTCGGATTTTTATCATATTAAATATGATGTATGCTGTAATATATCATACGAAATAGACAAATAACAGCCGATAAGTCTCCATTATCGAACCTTATTTGCCTTCCTCAAAGACTTTTGCCGGATCCCATCATGGAAACCCTCCGCAGCCGTGGCATTACCCGAGACGACGTCTGGCAGGCCGCCGACAGCCTGCTCAAGGCCGGCCAGCGGCCCACCATCGAACGCATCCGCCTGCACCTGGGGCGGGGCTCGCCCAATACGGTCAGCCCGCACCTGGATGCCTGGTTTGGGGCGCTGGGTGGACGTATCCAGGATCCACAGGGCTTTGCGCCCGCACCCGGATGCCCGGAGCCAGTCACGGAGGCAGCGCGCTACCTGTGGGAAGCGGCGCTGCAGGTGGCCAAGGCTTCGGCCGAGGCCGCGCTGGTGCAGCGTGAGGCGGCGCTGGCCGAGGCCCGGGCGGCTCTGGAGCAGGAGCGCGAAGCCCTGGAGCAGGAGCGCCAGGTCATGCAGGCCCGACTGGAAGGGGCCGAGGCGGCAATGGCGGAACTGACACGTGCCCGCGACGTCGCCACGGAGCGCGCCGCGCGCGCTGAAGCCGCAGCCACCGCCCTGCAGCATCAGGGGGAGACAATGCGCGCAGAATCGGCCGCGGCTCTGTTGGCACACAACGCGATGCAGCAGGATTTCGCCGCGCAGCGGGCGGCGTGGGACCAGGAGCGGGAAACCGTGACCCAGCGCGCCGCCGCCAATGAGCGTCGTATGGCGCTGGAGCTGGACGCGGCGCGTGTGGCGGCCAAGGAGACCCAGAAGCTGCTGGAAGCCGAGCGCAAGGCGGCCGTTGAGCGGCTGACGCGTGCCGCCGAGGCCGCGTCGCGGCAGGGCAGCGAGATGACCCGCCTTGGCCAGGCGCTCGCCGTTCTGGAAGAACGGGTGCGGCAGCGGGAGAGCCTGCTGGCCGAGTATCGCGACCAGGCGGGTGCCGCAACCACGGCCACCGCCGGCCCCGTCAGTCCGGCCGTCCGCCGCACACGGCCTGCCCGCGCTGCACTGGCTGCCGGCAAGGGCAGCCGGCGATACACGCGAGGCTTATAATGTGCCTGGCAGAGCAACCACCCACGGATGCATGGCGGGTGCGCAGGCGGCTTTTGTCAATTGAGCTATACTGAATGCTCATTTGATGGGGTCTGCCATGCCGCTCACACTCACTCCCGACGGCCGTTATCCGCTGGCTCATGAACGCCCGGCTCCGCCCGAGCTGAGCGTCAACAACTACGTCGCCGTCTATGAGGCCAGCCTGTCGACGCAAGGCGCCATGTCGGTCATCCGCGCGATTCGTGAAGGCGTGCCGGCTTCAGACCTGACCCGCCTGGCCGAATCCATGGGCACCACCAAGGAGCAGCTGATCAAGACACTGGACTTGCCGCGCGCCACCGTGGACCGCAAGGCGCGGGCGCACCAGAACCTGTCGAGCGAGCAGAGCGAGCGTGTGCTGGGCATGGCGCGGCTGGTCGGGCAGGTCCAGGCGCTGGTGGAAAGCTCGGGCGATCCGCGCGGGTTCAGCGCGGCACAGTGGGTGGCGCAGTGGCTGGAGCAGCCGTCGCCGGCGCTGGGCGGGCGCCGCCCCGCTGAGCTGATGGATACGCTCGCCGGCCAGCGCATCGTTTCCGACCTGGTGGCCAGGATGCAGAGCGGGGCGTACGCGTGAGGCCAGCCTGGCGGATCGCGACCGACACCCCAGACTACACCGCGGACGATGCCAGCGGCGCCGGCGCCAAGGCTACCGGCGGGCGCTGGAACCGGCAGGGCACGCCCTTGATCTATGCGGCGTCCAGCATCGCGCTGGCTTGCCTGGAAACGCTGGTCCACCTGGGCGCGGGCGGGCTGCCGCTGAACCGCTACCTGGTCCGGATCGACATCCCCGACGAGCTATGGGCGGCCGCGCAGCAACTGAGCGCGGACACCGCCCCCGTTGGCTGGGATGCCATTCCCGCCGGCAAGACCAGCCTCGACACCGGCGAAGCCTGGACCGCCGCGGGCACCAGCGCCTTGTTGCTGGTGCCTTCCATCGTCATTCCCGAAGAGCACAACGTGCTGGTCAACCCGGCACACCCCGACGCCGCGCGGCTGGCCTACGTCAAGCTGCGCCGCTGGCAGTACGACGCGCGCCTGGTCTGAGGCTCAGGCGGTGGCGCCGGCGCGCAGCATGTGCTTCTGGATCTTGCCGCTGGTGGTCTTGGGCAATGCATCCAGGAAGTGATAGCGGCGCGGGCGCTTGTACGCTGCCAGCCGGTCGCCCTGCAGCAGGAAGGCGTCGAGCTGCGCCGCGCTGACCGGTGCGTCGCCGTGTGTCACCACATAGGCGCCGACGACCTGGCCCCAGGTCGGATCGGGTTCGCCCAGCACCGCTACTTCCAGCACGGCCGGGTGCTCGATCAGCGCGTCTTCCACCTCGCGCGGATAGACGTTCTCCGCGCCGGAATTGATCATGTAGTCGATACGGTCGCGGATCCACAGGTAGCCGTCCGCATCCAGGCTGCCGAGGTCCCCGGTGTGGTACCAGCCGTGCGCGAGCGCGCGCGCATTGGCTTCCGGGCGGTTCAGGTAGCCCTGCATCATGCAGGGGCCACGCACCAGCACTTCGCCGACTTCACCGGGCGCGCACGGCTGCATGGGGTCGGTCGGCTCGCCGTCGTCGCGCAGCCTGGCCACCACCAGGTCATGGCCGAGCGCGGGCAGGCCTGCCGAGCCGGCGTGGCTCAGCTGCTCATGCGGGTAAAGCACCGACATGCACGGGCCCATTTCCGTGGTGCCGTACACCTGCACCAGCCCGGCGCCGACCTTGCGGTCCCATTCGCGGATCAGGTGCGGCGCCATTGACGCGCCGCCGTATTCCACCAGCCGCAATGAAGACACGTCGCGTGTTTCGGCATCCGGATGGTTCAGCAGCATGCCCACCATGGCCGGCGCGGCAAAGAAATGCGTGACGCGCTCGCTTTCCACCAGTTGCCAGGCCTCGCCCGCGTCGAAGCGGCGCTGCAGCACCTGCGTGGCGCCAAGCTGCAGCCGCGGCAGGAAGCTGGTGTGCAGCTCGGCGGTATGGTTCAGCGGCGCCACCGACAGGCCTACGTCCTCGCGCGACAGCGTCATGGCCTGGTGCATCATCGCGTTGTGCTGCAGCTTGCTGCGATGGGTGTGCACCACGCCCTTGGGGCGGCCGGTGGTGCCGCTCGTGTACATCAGGATGCAGGGGTCGTCTTCGTGGACCGTCACCGCGGGCAGCGTGGCCGGCTGGCCCACAACCAGCGTGTCGAGCCGATGTGTGGCAAAGGCGGGCGCGGCATCGGGGTTGGCATAGATGCGCAGCGCGGTGACGGGGGCCAGTTCGGCCGCCTTCTCGACGACGCCCGCGCCTTCCTGCTCGAACAGCACTGCCTTGGCACCGCCATCGTTCAGGATGTATGCCAGTTCCTGCGCAGCCAGGCGGTAGTTGACCGGGTTGTAGACCGCGCCGATGCGCGCCGTGGCCAGCAGCGTGAAGACGAAGGCCGGAGTGTTATAGAGGAAGGCCGCGACTACGTCGCCCTTGCCGATCCCCAGCGACTGCAGTGCGTGCGCGTGGCGGTCGACCTCGGCATCGAGCTCCGCGTATGTCCACGCGCGTCGCCCGGCGCCAATGCCGCTGACCAGCGCGGTCTTGCGGGGCAGGTAGCGCGCGGGCCAGGAGAGGGTGTCGCCAAGGGTGATGCCGCGGGTCAAGGTTGTGCTCCGGTCATGGTCCGCCGCCGGCTTGCCGGCAGGCGGTTGTTGTCTTGTAAGCCGGACAATATAGAGCGGCGGGTGGGGCACATGGAAATAAAGTTTTGCTCTTTCCTTATGCCGGAGCGGCGGTCACGCGATAAGGCTCTTGCGTGATACTGTATATTCATACAGTTACCGCCGCGCCCCGTTTCCTGTGTCCGCCGTCCCGCCACCCATTCCAGCCCCGCCTGCCATGCCAGCCGCACCGGCCTACGTGGTGGCCGTGCGCGCGCTGTGCGAATTCACCGCCAAGGCGGGCGACCTGGACCTGCGCTTCGTGCCGACGCCATCGGCGCAGGAGGGCGTGGCCGGGCATGCGGTAGTAACCAGCCGGCGCGGGGAGGCCTACCAGGCCGAAGTGGCGCTTGCCGCCGATTTCGGGCCCTTGCGTGTGCGCGGCCGTGCCGACGGCTACGATCCCGTCGCCAACCGGCTCGAAGAAATCAAGACCGTGCGCGGCGATGCCGCGGTGCCGGACAACCACCGCCACCTGCACTGGGCGCAGGCCAAGGTCTATGGCTGCCTGCTATGCCGCAAGCTGGGGCTCCCCGGGCTGGAGATCGCGGTGGTCTATTTCGACATCATCAGCCAGCGCGAGCACCCGGTTGCGGAGCACTTCACTGCGCAGGCGCTTGAAGCCTTCTTCGTGCAGACCTGCGAGCAGTTCCTACACTGGGCGCAGGCGGAACTGGCCCACCGGCAGGCACGCGATGGCGCGCTGGCGCAGCTGGCCTTTCCGCACCAGGGTTTTCGCCCGGGCCAGCGGGAACTGGCGCAGGCGGTCTACAACGCCAACCGCGCGGGCCGCCACCTGCTGGCGCAGGCGCCCACCGGCATCGGCAAGTCGGTCGGCACATTGTTCCCGGTGCTCAAGGCCATGCCGGGGCAGGGCATCGACAAGGTGTACTTCCTGTCGGCCCGCTCCACCGGGCGCGGGGTGGCGCTGCACGCGGCCAATGCGCTGCGCGGCCACGGCGCGCAGCCGCTGCATGTGCTGGAGCTGGTGGCCCGCGACAAGGCCTGCGAGCATCCGGAGCTGGCCTGCCACGGCGAGTCCTGCCCGCTGGCGCGCGGCTTCTATGACCGCCTGCCGGCAGCACGCGAAGCGGCGCGCGGCGTGCCGGTGCGCGACCACGCCGCGGTGCGCACGCTGGCACTGGCACACGGGATCTGCCCTTACTACCTGTCGCAGGAGCTGGTGCGCTGGAGCGACGTGGTGGTGGCCGACTACAACTACTACTTCGACCGCAGCGCGTTGCTGTATGCGCTGACCGCGGCCAATGGCTGGCGCGCCAGCGTGCTGGTGGACGAGGCCCACAACCTGGTCGAGCGTGGCCGCGCCATGTACACCGCCGAACTCGACCCCCAATCGCTGCGCGAGGTGCGCCGCGGCGCGCCGGCCGTCGTGCGCAAGCCATTGGCGCGGCTGGCCCGGCAATGGAGCGCGCTGGCGCGCCAGGGCGACGACGCCTATGAAGTCCTGCCCGAAGTGCCCGCCGCCTTCCGCCGCGCACTGGACGAATGCTGCGCGGCGGCACTGACGCATATGACGGAGCATCCAGGCGCGCAGGATCTGGCGCTGCAGCGATTCTATTTCGATGGGCTGCATTTTGGACGCCTGGCCGAGCAGCTCGACGCGCATTCGCTGTTCGATATCCAGCGCGTGCCGCGCAGCGGCCGCGGCCACCATGCGCGGCTGTGCCTGCGCAATGTCATCCCGGCTCCGTTCCTGCGCCCGCGCTTTGCAGCCGCGCATTCGGTCACGCTGTTCTCAGCGACCCTCGACCCCGCCGCCTACTACCTCGATACGCTGGGTTTGCCGGCCGATTGCGCGCGGGTGCAAGTGCCATCGCCGTTCCGCGCCGAGCAACTGTCGGTGCGGATTGCAGCGCGCATCTCCACCCGCTATGCGCGGCGCGAACAATCGCTGCCGGCCATCGTCGCGCTGATGGCCGGCCAGTTCCGCGCGCGGCGCGGCAACTACCTGGCGTTCTTCAGCAGCCACGAGTACCTGCAGCAAGCCGTGGCCCGCTTTGCCCAATCTCACCCCGATATTCCGCATTGGGTGCAGTCGCGGGGCATGGACGAAGCCGCGCAGGCGGCGTTCCTGGGTACGTTTGCGGAAGGCGGCGAGGGCATCGGCTTTGCGGTGCTCGGCGGCGCCTTTGCCGAAGGCGTGGACCTGCCCGGCGAGCGCCTGATCGGCGCCTTCGTTGCCACCCTGGGGCTGCCCCAGTTCAACGCGGTCAACGAGCAGTTCCGCGCGCGCATGCAGCAGGCGTTCGGGCGGGGCTATGCCTATGCCTACCTGTATCCCGGGCTGCGCAAGGTGGTGCAGGCGGCGGGCCGGGTCATCCGCACGCAGCAGGACCAGGGCGTGGTCTACCTGATCGACGACCGCTTTGCCGCGGCCGAGGTGCGCGAACTGCTGCCGGCATGGTGGGAAATCGCCACGGCGGCGTAGAAATTACACAGCCGGGCCGGTCTGGGGCATCCTCTTTGCGCGGAGCCTGCCCGGAGTCGCCGCTGGAACGAATCTGGCAGGCATGCGGATACCATCAGCCAGCTATCGCGAAAGGATCAGATCCATGCCCATGACCCAGCAATACGCGGCCACCGAGCCGACCCGCACGGAAGTGGATGCGCTGCCGGGCGCCACCGTGCTGGAATTCGGCGCGCCGTGGTGCGGCTACTGCCAGCGCGCCCAGCCGGCGCTGGCCGAGGCCTTTGCCGTGCATCCGGCATTGCGCCATCTCAAGATCGAGGACGGCAGCGGGCGCCGGCTTGGCCGGTCGTTTCACATCAAGCTGTGGCCGACGCTGGTGTTCCTGCGCGACGGGCAGGAAGTGGCGCGGCTGGTGCGCCCGACCGAGTCCGAGCCGATCCGCGAGGCCATGCGCCGCATTGCCTAGCCCGGCCGCCGCGCGCTGCCTTACTTGGCGAACACCTGGCTCAGGTCGCCAAAGGCCTTGAACTCCAGCGCATTGCCCGAAGGGTCCAGGAAGAACATGGTGGCCTGTTCGCCCACCTGGCCCTTGAAGCGCACATGCGGCTCGATCACGAACTGCGTGCCCGCCGCGCGCAGCCGCTCGGCCAGGGCCTCCCATTCGGCCATCGGCAGGATCGCGCCGAAGTGCCGCACCGGCACGTCGTCGCCATCGACGGCACTGGTGGCGCGGTGTCCGCACTCCTCGGGCGACAGGTGCGCCACCACCTGGTGGCCATAGAAATTGAAGTCCACCCAGGCCTCGGAACTGCGCCCTTCGGGGCAACCAAGCAAGTCGCCATAGAAGCGCCTCGCCTCGGCCAGGTCGCGCACGGGGAAAGCCAGGTGGAACAGGGGAATAGAGGAAGTCGCGCTCATGCGGGGGCCTTTGTCGGGGGTCGTTATGCGGGCAGGCGTTGGCCTGCGCGTTGATTGTAGCCAGCACAACCCGTAATATGAAGCGGATCATTTTTGCCCTGAGCATCAGACTTTTCGATAGATGACCCGCTACTTCCAGACCTTCCTGGTGGCCGCCGAAACCGGCTCGTTCTCCGCCGCCGCGGCGCGGCTGGCGCTGACGCAGTCGGCCGTCAGCACGCAGATCCGGCGGCTGGAAGAGGACCTGGACTGCGTACTCTTCGATCGCACTGGCAAGTCGGTCGCGCTCAGCGAAGCCGGGCGCCGGCTGGTGCCGGAAGCGCGGCGCTTTGTCGAGCTCTATGCCGCGATGAAGGACCGCGCCGGCCCGCATGCCGACGCCGCGCCGGTGGAGCTGGGCGCGGTGTCGACGGTCCAGGCCACCTTGCTGGCCGATGCGATGCGGCATTTCCGGGGGCGGTTTCCGGACTCGCACGTCAACGTGGTGCCGGGCATGTCCACCCAGCTGCTGACGCAGGTGGATGCGCGCGAGCTGGACATCGCCGTGCTGATCCGGCCGCGGCTGGGCTTTCCGCCGGACCTCAAGTGGGTGCCGCTGGTGCGCGAAGGCTTTGTCGGCATCGGGCCCGCCGGTGCGCCTGCAGACCTGCGCGCGTTGCTGGAGACGCTTCCGTTCATTCGCTACAACCGCCACAGCACCGGCGGGCAGCTGGTGGACGGCTACCTGAAGCGGCAGCGGCTATGGGTCAGGGAAGGGATGGAGTTGGATGAGCCGGCCGTGATCCTGCAGATGGTGGCAGCTGGCCTGGGTTGCGCCATCATCCCGTCCGAACTGGTGCCATTGCAGCAGTCCGCGGGCGTGGTGCAGGCGCCATTGCCGGGCGGGCCGCTCTATCGCGACGTGGGCGTGCTGGTGCGCGAATCGGCACTGCGCCGCGCGCCGGTGGCGGCGCTGATCGATGCCTTTGTTGCGGCCAGCGCACGCTGGCAGCCTGCCGTGGTGTAAGGCGCGATACTCAGCGGCTGCCGGGCAGGACCAACGTGACCAGCACCGAGGCATCGGAGATGGCGGTCACGTCGTAGCGCACGCTCGGCCCCAGGTAGAGCAGGTCGCCCTGGTGCAGCTGGCGTTCGGCGCCGTCCACCCGCACGCGCACCTCGCCCTCCAGGCATTGCACGGTCATCGGGCCATCCACCGCATGGGGCGGCACATGCTTGCCCGCCTTCAGCACCAGCCGCATCACTTCCAGCGGGCCTTCCTTGAACAGGGCCTGGGTGGCGGTCTGGTCCAGCCGTGTGCCCAGTGGCAGCACGCTGGCGATCTGTCCGGATTCAAGATGGGGAAGGGACATGCGCGGCTCCTCGCTCTTCTGGTGGGGTGGCTTGTCAGGCACGGCCGGCGCCTGGCGGCGGCACGCCTTCTCAATCTAGCACCCGAGCGCGCATCTCAGAAGCGCTCAGCCTGATGTAACCGGCGAAGTCGCCGACGCGGCAACTTCCGCTTGTGCGCAAGGCGTGGCATTGCGGGCTTGTGCGGTGCGCTCGGCAGCAGTCCTGGCAGCGGCGCGGCCGCGCTCGATCACAGCCCAGTCAGGACCGGCGACCGCGGGAAAAGACGCGGCCAGGGCGCCAAGGCCGAGCAGCGCGAACAGGATGGTTTTCATGAGGGGGGCTTCAGGGAGGTACGGGAAAGGAGACGGGGCCTTGCGCCCCGTCGACACGCCACGGCGGCTGCCGTGGCGCGGGCAGGCGCCGGTCAGGCGGCAGCCGATACGCGTGAGCCGCCATGGGCCGGCGGTGCCGACACGCCGCTGCGGTCCATGCCTGCCACTTCCATGCCGGCGGCAGCGCGGTTGGCGCCGTCGGTGAACGGGTCGCGCCGGTCGTTGACGCGGGCGCCATCGGTGAAGGGGTCGCGCTTGCCATTGACGTGCGCACCTTCGGTAAACGGGTCGCGCTTGCCGTTGTGCAGGTTGTAGCCGTAGCGGTCGGCGGCGACGCCGCGGTCATTCAGGCCTTGCGCCATGGCAGGGCTGGCCAGTGCGGCGGCACCGAGTGCTGCAATCGAGAGGGTCGTGGCGAGAAGGGCTTTGAGAGCGTTTTTATGCATGTCTGCTGTTTTTGGGTGGGTGGACGGCATGGCCCGCGAAGGGCCGCGCGGGGATGGCGGATCTGCCTCCCGCGCCGTCCGGGTTCGCCTTTTGGGCGGTGCGGTCGCGTGGGAAACGCGCGGCACGGGACGAAGTTTAGTCAGGTCGATGCATTCCTGTGATGATTTAAATGTCGAAAGATCAGTCGTTTTTTTCATCGATAATCGAATGGGCGGCAACCACCTTGCGGCCGGACTGCCACCCCCCGCCGAGCGCGAGGAACAGGTCGACCTGGCGCGCGGCGACATGGCCTTCGGACGCAGCCAGTGCGGCCTCTGCATCGGCCAGCGTGCGCTCGGCGTCCAGGTGCGTCAGGTACGGGATGCGCCCCGCCTGCTGCAGGCGGCGCTGCAGCCGCGCAGCTTCTGCGGCCTGTTCGCGCGCCGCGTGCAGGGCGTCGTGCCGTTCCAGTTCGCGCGTGTAGGCCGACAACGCCGTTTCGGTTTCCTGCAATGCGCGCAGCACCGCGCCATCAAAGCGCGCCAGGGCGGCGTCGGCCGCGGCTTCATGCCCGTGGATGCGATGGCGCACGCCGTTGGTCGGCAGCGACCAGCTCAGCAGCGGCCCCACGCTCCAGCGCGCCGTCGGGCCGCTGCCAAGGTGGCTCAGCACGCCGGTCAGCCCGGCGCTGGCGCCGATGCGGATCGATGGATACAGGTCCGCCGTGGCCACGCCGATGCGAGCGGTGGCCGCGGCCAGTTCGCGTTCCGCCTGGCGGATATCGGGCCGGCGCCGGAGCAGCGCTGCGCCGTCACCCACTGGCAGCGGCACGCGCAGCGTGGGTTCGGCATGGCAGTCCACCTCGGCCTCTGGCAGTGCCGCAGGCGGCTTGCCCAGCAGCAGCGCCAGCCGGTGGCGTGCGTCGCTACGCGCGGCTTCCAGCGTTGGCAACGCAGCGCGCAGCGCTTCGGTGCGGGCACGCTCGCGCGCTATGTCGGCGGGTTCGCCGCGGCCGGCGCCGACCAGGCGGCTGGTGGCGTCCAGCGTGCGTTGCTGTACCGCGAGCTGCTGCGTGGCGGCAGCCAGTTCATGCGTGGCGGCGCAGCCCTGCACGTAGGCGCGCACCGTCTGCGCCGCCACGGTGACGCGCACCATGTCGAGCGTGGCCTCGCTGGCTTCGGCGCCGGCCAGCGCGGCCTCGTCGGCGCGGGCCAGCTTGCCGAAAAAATCGATCAGGTAGGACACGCCGAAACCGAAGTCGCCCAGGTTGAATACCGGTGGCCTGGTGGTCTGCAGGAAGCTCTCGCCCGACAGCTGCGCGCGCGAAGCGCTGGCGCTGGCGCCGCCCTGCGGCAGGTTCTCGGACTCCACCTCGTGCAGGAGGGCCACCGCGCGGCGCAGGTTGGCGCTGGCGGCGCGGATGTCGGTGTTGGCGGCCAGCGCCTCTTCGACCAGCCGGTTGAGCCGCGCGTCGTCATACAGCCGCCACCAGTCGTCGGGCACGGGCGCGATGGCCACGCCGTGCGCTTCGGCGCCCTGAAGCGGGCCGTTGGCGGCGGCCGCGCGCACCGCCGCATGATCCGGCACGCGATAGTCCGGGCCCACGGTGGTGCAGGCGCACAGGCAGGCCGCGGCGCACGCCAGCCAGGGATGGCGCCGCTTCACGACCGGGGCCCCGTGCGGCGGCCGGCGTCATCGTCGCGCCGGGCTTCGCGAACGGCCACAGTCGCGGTGCGGCCGGACACCAGGCGCACATCCGCGGGCACGTCCTCCAGCACGATGCGCACCGGCACGCGCTGTGCCAGCCGCACCCAGTTGAAGGTCGGGTTGACGTTGGGCAGCAGGTTCGAGCCCGCGCTGCGGTCGCGGTCCTCGATGCCGGCGGCGATGCTCTGCACGTGCCCGCGCAGGCGCCGGGGCTCGCCCATGATATGCACGTCGACCGGGCTGCCGATGCGGATCCGGTGCAGCTTGGTTTCCTCGAAATAGCCTTCCACGTGGAAGGACCCGGCATCGACGATCGACAGCACCGGGCGGCCGGTCGAGACATAGTCGCCCAGGCGCGGCAGCCGATCGTTGAGGTAGCCCGCCACCGGGCTGCGCACGCTGGTGCGCTCCAGGTTCAGCCGGGCCAGCCGCAGCGCGGCTTCGGCCAGCGCCAGCGCGGCTTCGCCTTGCTCTACGCGGGCACGCCCCTGTTCCGCGACTTCGGCGGCAACCAGGCCGTCGAGATTGCGGTTGCGCGCGGCTTCGCGCCGCGCCTGCGCCAGCGCGGCGCGCTGCGTCGCTACCGCGGCCAGCGCCTGCTGCAGGGCCAGCGCGTAGCGGTCGCGGTCGATCTCGAACAGGACTTCGCCTTGCTGCACATGCTGGTTGTCGCGCGCCAGCACGCGTGTGACCAGCCCGGACACATCGGGCGCCACCTGGATGATGTCGGCACGCACATGGCCGTCGCGGGTCCATGGTGCGGCCGTGTAGTAGTCCCACAGGTGGCGCAGCACCAGCAGGGCGGCAATGGCTGCCAGCAGCGTTGGCAGCAAGGGAAGCAGGGGGCGGAGTCGGAAGGTCATGACGGCAGTCCCGGCACCGCGACAAAGACTGCGGCCACGGCGCCAAGGACGATCACATAAAGGGAAAGGTTGAACAGCGAGCGGTGCCAGATATGCCGGTAGCAGCCCAGCGCGGCCAGCGCCATGCGGATCGCGGTAGTGACGGCGAAGGCCAGCACCATCAGCACCAGCACGCCTGGCACGAACACGCCATAGAGGTCGATTTCACTGAGCATTCGGCGGCAGCGGAGAGTTGGGGAGGTCAGCGGGACAGGGCAGCCGCCGGGCCAGGCAGCAGCGTGACCTGCAGCACCACCAGCGCGCCGAGCGTGCCGCGGTAGTCAGGGCGGCCACCTGCGGGCAACGCGGCCACGCTGGCGATGGCATCGGCCACCCAGGCGGCCAGCCCCGCCGGAGCCGGCACGGCATGGCCCGCGCGCAGCCGCGCGCGGAAATGCCTTGCCACCGCGGCCAGCACGCGGCGCACCGGCTTGCGTGCCGCGGGCGGCAAGGCCGGCAGCGCCTTCTGCAGCGCCAGCGCGCAGTAGCCGACTTGCAGCGCGTGGAAGCCGTCGGAAGACAAGGGATCGCCGGCAGCCCCCAACCGCGGCACCAGCTGGCCGAGCCGGTCCAGCATGCGCGCGCCCAGCCGCGCATCGCCATCGGCCGCGCGCAGCGTGGCGGCCTGGGCCAGGTCCCGCCAGCTGGCGCGCACCAGCCGGTGCGCCGCCGCGCGCGCGCCGAACGGGCGTACCGCCATCGACCACAGCGGCGCGAACAGCATTGCCGCGGCGCTGGCCAGGCAGGTATTGAAGGTGCCGAGGAAATCCGCATCGAACACGGCCTGCACGTTGGCGAACGAGGCCGTGTTGACCGACAGCAGCATCGCAATCAGCTGGAAGCCGGGCCGCGCAATCAACAGGCCAATGCCGAGATAGGGCAGCGCCAGCATCGCGGCCAGCGCTTCAAAGGTGTGCGCGTGCGGCACCACCAGGAACAGGTAGCCGCACGACACCAGCAGGCAGATCGTGCTCCAGCGCAGGAAGGCACCGGCCATGCGGCGCGGCTCGTCGATGGCCGCAAAGAAGCAGCAGGCGATCGATGCCACCGCGACCGCGCCGGCGCCGTCCTCCCAGCCCGAGAAGATCCACAGCAGCCCCGCGCAGAATACGGCCAGGCCGCTCGACACGGCGCCGAACAGCAGCATGCCGTGGTCGTGGTGATGGCCTGCAGCGTCCGGGGCCGCGTTGCCGCGCAGCGGCGGCGCGCCGGCGCTGCGGTCGCCTATGCCTTGCTGCAGGGCGTGGCATTCAGCGTACAAGGTGCCCAGGCGCTGCAACTGGTCCGCCGCCGTGGCGGCAAGGCCGGCTTGCCAGTCGACCTCGCCCGCGCGGCCATCGGCAGGCCACCTGCGCGTGGCGACTGGAGGCGGCGTGGCAGCATCGGTCGCCAGCCAGGCGGTCGTCGCCGCCATGGCCTCGCGCAGTGACAACGGGATGCCGTCCGGATGGCCGCGCAGCGCCTGCAGCACGTTTTCCAGCGACGACAGCAGCGGCATCAGCATGGTCATGCGCTGGCGCAGCGCGCGGGCATGGCGCAGCGTGTGGCTGCCCTCGGTGTCATAGGCCAGCTGGCTGACCAGCTGGTCCAGCGCCAGGATGTCGGCGGCGAGCCGGTGGCGGCTGTCGTCGGCGCGCGGGCTGCCGGTGAGGATGTCCGATGCCCAGGCCGCCGCGTCGGCCAGCCAGGTGGCTGCGCGGGACCGCAGCGCGGGCGCCACCTTGGCCGGGAAGACGACCGAGCCCACCAGCCCGGCGCAGACGATGCCGATCACGATTTCCTCGATCCGGGCCACGGCAATATCGAAGATCTGCGCCGGCGCGCTGACGGCCGGCAGCGCGACGATCGGCAGGGTGTAGGCCGCCAGCAGGTACACATAGCTGCGCGGCGTGCGCTGCAGCAGCGACAGGTACACCAGCACGGTGATCCACAGCGCGATCGCACCCATCAGCACGATCGGCATGTTGACCAGTTGCGGCACCGTGGCCACCGCGGCGGTGGCGCCCAGCATCGTGCCGGCCACGCGGTAGGCCGCCTTGGAACGGGTGGCGCCGGTCAGGGGATGGGAAACGAAGTACACCGTCGCCATGGCCCAGTAAGGCCGAGGCAGGCCTAGCGCCAGCGCGATATAGAGCGCCAGCATCGCGGCGGCGAATGCCTTCAGCGAGAACAGCCACTGTCGTGCATTCGGCCAGCTAGCCATGGAGCGGGGTCTTCAGGAAGCGTTGAGGGCACGCCGCGGCCTGCCGCTCCACGCTTCATTTGGCGGCGCGGTTGGGCGGGGGCGATGTGTGAAAGCGAAGTGTAGCCAAATCTTTCGCATTCCATTCATGATTTAATATTGGTCTTTCCATTCCCTTTGTTCATGGGTGGCGAAACTGGCCTGCCGGCAGCCCGCCGTCCCTCAGCACCATGCCCATCGATATTCGCGCGCTGCGCTATTTCGTCGAGACTGCCCGGCTGCGCAGCTTTACCCAGGCCGCGGCCTCGCTGTTTGTCACCCAGTCGACCATCAGCAAGATGGTCAAGCAGCTGGAGGACGAGGTCGGCCAGCCGCTGCTGATCCGTGAAGGCAAGAGCGTGCGGCTGACCGACGTGGGCCGCGTGGTCTACGAGCGCGGGCAGGAGGCGCTGGGCGTGGTGCACCGGCTCACGCTGGAGGTGTCCGACCTGTCCTCGCTGGGCCGGGGGAAGCTGACCGTGGGGATCCCGCCGATGGTCAACCTGTTCTTTTCACCGGCGGTGAGCGCGTTCCGGCAGCGCTATCCCAACCTGTCGCTGACGCTGGACGAGCACGGCGGCCAGGTGGTGGAGCAGCTGGTGGCAAGCGGCGAGCTGGAGGTCGGCGCCACGGTGCTGCCGGGCGACAGCGGCCTGGCGCTGGAAACGCGCCAGTTCGGCCGCTACCCGATCTGGGCCGTGGGGCCGCGCAAGGCCGCCTGGGCGCGCGGGCGCACCGTCACGCTGGCGGCGCTGCGCGATGAGCCGCTGGTGATGCTGACCGATGACTTCTCGCTGACGCGCATGCTGCGGCAGGCATTTCTGGAGGCACGCATCGAGCCGCGCGTGGTGGCGCACAGCGGGCACTGGGATTTCCTGGCATCGATGGCGGCGGCGGGGCTGGGCACTACCTTCCTGCCGCAGCCGCTGGCTGAGCGCCTGCAGGGCCAGGACGCACTGGCCATGGCGCGGCTGACCGCGCCGGCAATGGACTGGACCATGGCGCATATCTGGTCGCCGGGACGCTACCTGTCGCATGCGGCGCGGGCATGGCTGGCGGTTTGCGAAGAGGTGCTGGGGGGCGGAAAGGGATCTTGAACCGGCGCGCTTGCGGCGGCCTCACTTCTTCAGGCACTGGTCCGGCGGGATATCGAGCAAGACCAGCGATTTCTGCCCGGCTACGTAGTGGTAGCGCAGCCTGACCCCCAGCTTGCCGAGCACCGGCACATCCGGGTTGCGGCAGATGCCGCGCTCCAGGATAGGCTTGGCCGTCGCCATGAACTCGCGGGTATCGTCGCGCGCCGCATCCACTCCCGAAACCTTCAGCTGGAATTCGACGATCTTGCCCGGACGCGTCATGCAGCCGTCGAAGCGGGTGGTGTCGTCCAGGTCGACCGGACCGGCGCGCATCAGCTCCTGGCAGGCCATGCGCAGCTCACGGTCGACATCGCCCGCGGTCAGGCGGGTCACGCCGTTCATGCCCGTAGGCTTGCCGCGCACCGTGCCCAGCAGCAGCGTGGCCAGCCCGGACAGTTGCGGGGACGGCGCAGGCGCGGCGGCCACGGTGGCGGAAACGGCAAGTGGCCCGGCCAGCAGGGACAGGCCCAGGCACACAGCGGCATTGCGCAAAGGATGGTGATCGGGGACGGCGGGGGCAGCGGGGGCAGCGGGGGCAGGGCGCATGACGCAACGGGAACAGGATTGCTTGGGGTTCGCGCTGCTACTTTAGCCTTGGCGCCTTGCCGCCGTTGTCAGGCGTTGTCCTACGGCGCAACGGTGGCTTGCCCTGGCGGCCGCGGCATGCCAGTGAAGGGGAGCGTAGAATTCGGGTTCCCAAGACCTGATCGAAGTCCGAGTCCCGCCATGTCCGTGCAGATCCGCCCAGAGTCGCCGTCCGACGCCGACGCCATCGCCCGGCTGACCACCGCCGCCTTCCTGACGGCGCCGCATACCAGCCACACCGAGGCGTTCGTGGTCAATGCGCTGCGCCGCGCCGGCCAGCTGACGGTGTCGCTGGTGGCACAGGCAGGCGATGAGCTGGTGGGACACGTGGCGATTTCGCCGGTTACGGTCTCATCCGGCGCGACCGGCTGGTACGGACTGGGCCCGATCTCGGTGGCGCCGGACCTGCAGGGGCAGGGCATCGGCTCGCAACTGATGCGCGCGTCGCTGGACCAGCTGCGCCGCCTTGGCGCCGCCGGCTGCGTGGTGCTGGGCGATCCCGGCTACTACGGCCGCTTCGGCTTTGCCGTTCGGCCCGGGCTGGTGCTGGACGGCGTGCCGCCCGAGTACTTCCAGGCACTGGCGTTCGACGGCGGCTATCCGGCGGGCAGCGTGCAATACCACGACGCCTTCAACGCCACCGCCTGACGGGCGGGCGCTCAGAGCTCCAGCACCAGGCGGCCGCCGCCGCAGGCGCGCGAGCAGCACGCCATCATGCGCTGGTTGGCCTCGCGCTCGCTGCGCGTGAGCACCACGTCGCGATGGTCGACCTGGCCGGCCAGCACGCGCACCTCGCAGGACCCGCACAGGCCTTCCTCGCAATCGCTCTGCACGTCGATATTGGCGCCGCGCAGCGCGCTCAGCAGGGTCTGGCCGGCCGGGACTTCCATGACCAGGCCGGAGTCCTTCAGCTCGACGGTGAACGGCAGTTCCTTCGACGCATCCAGCGTGCCCAGCTTCGATACGAAGTGCTCCACGCGCAGCGCATCTTCCGGCCACGCCGCGCAGCACCCGGCCAGCGCATCCAGCATGCGCTGCGGGCCGCAGGCGTAGATCTGGGTGCGCGGGTCCGGCCGCGCCAGCAGCTTGCCGAAGTCGGCGCGCTGGCCTTCATCGCTGGCATGGATGTGCAGCCGTGCACCGTGCAGGGCCTGCAGTTCATCCAGCATCGCCATGGCCTGGCGCGAACGGCCGCAGTAGTGGAATTCGTAGTCGATGCCAAGCGCACGGGCGCGCCGCGCCATCGCGCTGACCGGCGTGATGCCGATGCCGCCGGCGATAAAGATGGCGCGCCCGCAGCTTTCATCGAAGCGGAAGTGGTTGCGCGGCCCGCGGATGCGCAGGCGGTCGCCGGCCTGGACGCTGCCATGCACCCAGGCCGAGCCGCCGCGGCTGTCGGGGTCGCGCAGCACGGCAATCTCAAGTGCCGCGGCGTCGTCCGGATCGCCGCACAGCGAATATTGGCGCGACAGCCCGGTATCGCCGCATTCCACGTCGATATGCGAGCCCGGGGCCCAGCGCGGCAGTGGCTTGCCGTCAGGCGCCGCCAGCCGCAGCCGGACCACGCCGTCGGCGGCGGGCGTGACGCGCTCGACCACCACCGTGCGGGCGATGGTGTGCGCGGACGGCTCGCCGATGCGCACCGGCTGGTGCACCTCGAGCAGGGCCGGGTCGCGGCGCTCGGGGTTCTGCGCGGGGTTCCATTCCACCAGCAGGTGCTCGGGGCCGCGGAACGAGGTGTTGGGCACGTAGGTGAAGGTCTGCCCGGCCAGGCGCATATGCGGCAGCCGGCGTGTCAGTTCCTCCAGGAAGACCTGCATCTCCATGCGCGCCAGGTTCTTGCCCATGCACTGGTGCGAGCCGTAGCCAAAGGTCAGCTGCTCGCTGGCGTTGTCGCGGCGGATGTCGAACAGGTCGGCATCGGCAAAATGGCGCTCGTCATGGTTGGCCGAGGACGTGACGATCAGCAGCTTGCTGCCCGCCGGCAGGCGGATGCCGCCGACCTCGGCGTCGCGCGTCACCAGCCGCCGCCATGCGGCGACGGAGCCGTTGTGGCGCAGGCATTCTTCCACCGCGTTGGGGATCAGCGATGGATCGTCGCAGATCTCGCGCCATGCATCCGGATGCTGCAGCAGCAGCTTGATGGCATTGGCCGAGGCATTGGCGGTGGTCTCGTGCGCGGCGACGATGCCGGCCATCATCATCGAATGCAGGTAGGAGTCGGTGACGACATCGGGTAGTTCTTTCTGCTTGCGCAGGCCGTACTGCATCCAGCCCGGGCCGGACGGGTCCTCGCGCATCTTGTCCAGGATGCGGCCCGCCAGCTGCCAGAAGTTGCCCACGGCATGCGCCACCGCCACCTGTTCCTCCGGCTTTGGCCGGCCCCAGGTGTTGACGGTATGGGCGATGGAGTACTGGCGCAGCAGGTCCATGTCCTCTTCGGGCACGCCCAGGAAATGCAGGGCCACGGTCAGCGGCACTTCCCACAGCATCTGGTCGACCAGGTCGGCGCGGCCATCGTCGATAAAGCGGTCGACATACTCGCGTGCCAGGCGGCGCACCAGTGGCTCATGGTGCGCCAGTTCCGCGGGCGTGAAGGGCGCCATCAGCGCGCGCCGGCGCGGCATGTGGGCGGGCTCGTCCTCGTTGACCAGCGTGCGGTTCATGGCATAGCCATAGGAGGCCAGCACGGCATTGGCCTCGTCGCCGGTGGGCGTGATCTTCTCCAGCGCGATCGACGGGCTGAAGGTCAGGTTGTCACGGAAGATCGCCTTGATGTCCTCATAGCGCGTGACCACCCAGTAGCCCAGCCTGGGGCTGTAGAACACCGGCTCCTGCTCGCGCGACCAGCGCACGTATTCGGGCGGGTCCTGCTGGTAGCCGTCGCCGAAGGGATCGAATTGCGCCGCGTTGTGGCTGACCGGGCAGCCGTTGGGCGCGGTCAAGGCGCTGTGGTCGATCGGGCAGCCGCTGCGCGCGGCGCTGGGGGAGGGGTTGGCCATGCTGCGTACTCCTGGCGAAAAACAGGGCCGTCCGGTCAGGGCCGGACGGCCATTCGGTGTTGCGGCCGGGCTCAGTTGTCCAGCGTGATCTTCAGGTCGCGGATCAGCTTGGTCCAGCGGGTGGACTCGCTGCGCAGCAGCTCGCTGAACTGAGCCGGCGAGTTGCCGACCGGCTCCACGCCGAAGTCCACCAGCCGCTTGTTGACAGCGGGCTCGCGGATTGCCGCGACCACATCCTTGTTCAGCGTGTTGACCACCTCCGGCGGCGTGCCGGCCGGCACCACCATGCCCACCAGCGCGGCAGCTTCCACGCGCGGGTAGCCCAGTTCGGCAAAGGTCGGCACGTCGGGCAGCTGCGGCAGCCGGGTGGCATTGGCCACCGCCAGCGGCCGGACCTTGCCGCCCTTGATAAAGCCGGCGCCGGCGGCGTAGTCCACCATCATCGCCACCACCTGCCCGGCGGCCACGTCCGACAGCGCCGGCGCGGCGCCGCGGTAGGGGGCATGCGTCATCGACAGGCCGGCTTCCACCTTCAGCAGCTCCATCGCCAGGTGGTGCGGGCTGCCCGCGCCGGCCGAGCCGTAGTTGATGCCGCCCTGGGTGGCCTTGGTCTGGGCGATGAATTCCTTGGCGCTCTTGACCGGGCTGGTCGCGCCCACCACCAGGATCATCGGGAAGCGGCCCAGCAGCGTCACCGGAGCCAGGTCCTTGCCAGGGTTGTAGGAGAGCGATTTGTACAGCACCGGGTTGAACACCAGCGTGCCGTTGTCAGCCGACAGCACGGTATAGCCGTCGGCGGCCGAGCGCGCCGTCTCGGCCGCGCCGATGGCGGTATTGCCGCCCGGCTTGTTGTCCACCACCACCGGCTGGCCGACCTTGGCCGACAGCCCCTGGCCGATGGTGCGCGCCAGGAAGTCCGAGCCGCCGCCGGCGGCGTAGGGGACGATCCAGCGGATCGGCTTGGCAGGGTAGGCGTCGGCGGCGTGCGCGGGGGCGGCGGCCAGCATCGGCAGGGCCAGCGCGCCAATGGCCAGGCGCTTGAAGTTGAGGCGGGGCATGGGGGCTTGTCTCCTTGTTGGTCAGCCCGGTGTACGGCACCGGTGTTTCTATTTTGCGTAAATCATATACGCATTGCGTAATGATTGAATGCGGGTTAACCTTGAACTGTCCTGCGGCGGCCGCATGGCTTGATCCGCCTTCCATGTGATGACCGCTCACCGTTTGCCGGATCTTCCCGCCATGCCCCGACCGAAAGCTGCCCAACCTCCGATCGAACCCGCCGACGCGCCCCGCACGCGCGAACGCCGCCAGCGCGTGCAATCGGCGGTCACCGGCATGGCCGTGCTCAAGGGACTGGCCCGGCTGGGCGGACGCGCCAGCCTGACCGCGCTGGCCGCGCATATCGACGAAAGCCCGGCCAAGGTGCACCGCTACCTGGTCAGCCTGGTGGAAGAGGGGCTGGTGGCGCAGGAGACGGGCACGCAGCAATACCACCTGGGCTTCGAGGCGCTGCAGATCGGCATGGCGGCGATGCGCCAGGCCGACCCGATCCGGCTGGCCGAAGCCTCGTTGGTACGCCTGCGTGAAGCGCTGGAGGTGACCTGCTTTGTCGCGGTGATGGGCAACAAGGGGCCGACCATCATGCGCTTTGAGGAACCGGGTTTGCCGGTGACGGTGAACGTGCGCGCGGGCTCGGTGATGCCATTGCTGTGGTCGGCCACCGGGCGCGTGTTCCTGGGCCTGCTCGATGAAAAGCGCGTGCATGCCCAGGCCGAGGAGGAACTGGCCGCGGCAAGTCCGGCGCGGCTGGCGCTGCTCGATGGCAAAGACCCCATCGGCGCGCTGCGCCGCGCGGTGCAGGCCGACGACTGCGCCTGGGTGCGCGACACCAACCTGACCGGCATCAGCGCCGTGGCGGCGCCGGTGCGCGACTACACCGGGCGCGTCTGCGCGGTGCTGACGGCGCTGGGCGCCACCGGCGGCTTTGATCCCGCCATCGACGGGCCCATCGGCAGCGCCGTGCGGCGCGAGGCGCGCGCGGTCAGCACGGCGTTGGGGTTCAACCCCGGGGCCTGATCCGATCGCTCAGCCGGTGAAGCCGCCATCGGCCAGCAGCGAACGGCCGTAGCCAGCGCTACTGTGTTGCCGGACTGACCGGCGCTGGCTCGTCCAAGCGCTGATCGAGATTGCGCTCGATTTCCTGTTCAAATCAGCAGTCTGGCGGAGGCGCAGCGGAATTTTACGAATCCCGGCCAATCCTCCTTATGCCACCTCGCGCAGCGCGGTTTCGCGCAGCAAGGCGGCATCGCCAACGTGCCGCACCGACGGATACCCCGCCGCAAACACCAGCCGCCCGCCAGACCAGGTATGCGTGACCATCGGCTGGCCTGCCACGCCGGACACGGCGATCACGTCCGCGCGCAGCCCCGGCGCCAGGCGCCCGCGGTCGTCCAGCAGGCAGGCGTCGGCCGGATTGGCGGTGACCAGCGCCAGCGCCTGGTTCAGCGGCAGGTCGGCCAGGCGCGCGGCGGCATACGCGGCGGCGATCAGCGTGGACGGCTGGTAGTCCGAGCACAGGATGGTGCCCACGCCGGCGTGAATGGCGTCGATGGCGCGCATCGAGCCGCTCTGGCTCTTGCCGCGCAGCACGTTGGGCGCGCCCAGGATGGTCGGCAGCGCCTGGGCGCACGCGGCTTGCGCGGTTTCCAGGTTGATCGGGAACTCGCTCATGCGCACGCCCAGCGCGCGCATGGCGGCGATGCGCTGCGGAGAATCGTCGTCATGGCTGGCGGTGGGGATGCCCAGCGCATGCGCGCCGGCCACCAGCCGGTTGACGCGCTCATGCGCGCCTTCCAGCGCGGCGGCCTTCTTGTCGGCCGCATCGGCGGCTTGCTCGCGGCTCATGCCGTGGTTGCCCATCATGTAGGCCAGGTAGGCATCCATGGTCTTGAACTGGCCCTGGCCCGGCGAGTGGTCCATCACGGACAGCAGGTCGACCACGCCCTCGGCCATCAGCGCTTCCAGCACCGGCACGGCGCTGGAATCGGTGACTTCGTAGCGGCAATGGATGCGGTTGTCGACCAGGCTGTGGCGGCGATACGCGGCCAGGGTGCGCACCAGCGTGGCCGCGGTGTCGACATTGCGCACGCCGAACTGGTTGCCCGCGAACGACAGCGCGTGGTACGGCGTGGTGATGCCGGCCGCGGCGTTGCGGCGGTCCACCTGGGCCACGGCAAAGTCCAGCGGGAACAGCACGCTGGCGCGCGGTTCGACTTCCTTCTCGATGGCGTCGCAATGCACGTCGACCAGGCCCGGCATCACCGTGTGGCCATGCAGGTCGATCACGGCGGCATGGGCGGGGACCGCTGCGGGTGCCGGTTCGATGGCGGCGATGCGGCCATCCTCGATCAGCATCGCGCTGTCGTGCAGCACGCGGTCCGGCAGCACCAGGGTGGCGTGCGTCAGGTAGGTAGCAGACATGTCCGGCTCCGTTCTGGGATCAAATCAGGCGAGGGCGCTAGCGGGTTGCAGCGGCAGCAGGCGCGTGGCCACGGCATCGCGCACGGCTTCATCGTGGAAGATGCCGATCAGCGCGCGGCCTTCGGCCAGGGCCTCGCGGATCAGCTCGACCACCACGGCGCGGTTGTCGGCGTCCAGCGAGGCGGTGGGCTCGTCCAGCAGCAGGATCGGATGGCCGCCGATCAGGCCGCGCGCGATGTTCACGCGCTGCTGCTCGCCGCCGGAGAAGGTGGCCGGCGGCAGGTCCCACAGCCGGCGCGGCAGGTTCAGCCGTGCCAGCAGTTCTGCCGCGCGGGCACGGGCTTCCTCATGGCTGGCGCCGCGCTGCTGCAGCGGATCGGCCACCACGTCGAGCGCGCCGACGCGCGGAATCGCGCGCAGGAACTGGCTGACATAGCCGATCACGTCGCGGCGCAGCTTCAGCACGCGTTGTTCGGGGGCGTGGGTCAGCTCGACCCACGGCTCGTCTTCGGCGCTGGTATCGCGCAGGCGGATGCTGCCTTCGGTGGCCAGGTAGTTGCCGTACATGCAGCGCAGCAGCGTGCTCTTGCCGGTGCCCGAGGGCCCGGACAGCACCAGGCATTCGCCGCGGGCGGCATCGAAATCCATCGCGCGCAGCACCGGCAGGCGGATGCCGCCCTGGTTGTGCAGCGTAAACATCTTGCCGAGGCCGCGAACCTCGACCAGTTTCTGTGGGTGGTGTTCTGCGTGCATCGTCGTCAGCCCTGCAGGATGGAAGAGACCAGCAACTGCGTATACGGGTGCTGCGGGTCATCGAGGATCTGGTCGGTCAGGCCTTGCTCCACCACGCGGCCGCCTTGCATGACCAGTGTGCGGTGCGCCAGCAGGCGCGCCACGGCCAGGTCGTGCGTGACCAGCACGGCGGCGAGGCCAAGGTCCGCCACCAGGCGGCGCAGCAGGTCTAGCAGGCGGGCCTGCACCGACACGTCAAGCGATGCGGTGGGCTCGTCCATGAACACCAGGCGCGGGTGCGTGACCAGGTTGCGCGCGATCTGCAAACGCTGCTGCATGCCGCCGGAGAAGGTGCCGGGCACGTCGTCCAGCCGGGCCAGGTCGATCTCCATCTTCTCGAGCCAGGTGGCGGCGACTTCGCGCAGGTTGCCGTAGTGGCGCTCGCCCACGGCCATCAGGCGCTCGGCGATATTGGCGCCGGCGCTGACCTGCATGCGCAGGCCGTCGCGCGCATGCTGGCGTACGAAGCCCCAGTCGGTGCGGGCCAGCAGCCGCAAGCGCGCGCTGGACAGCGTGGCCAGGTCGGTCAGGCCGGACTCGCGCATGTCGTAGCTGACGCTGCCGCGCTGTGCCGGCGCCTGCATCGACAAGGCCTGCAGCAGCGTGCTCTTGCCGGAGCCCGATTCGCCCACCACGCACAGCACCTCGCCCGGGTACAGGTCGAAGCTGACGTCATGGCAGCCGTGCAGGCCGTCCCAGGTGCGCGTCAGGCCGCGCACCGACAGCAGCGGGGTGGCGCTCATCGGGCACCTCCGGCAGCGGCCTTGACGGCCTGGGCCGCCTGGCGGTCGGCGCAGTATTCGGTGTCGGAGCACACGAACAGGCGCGTGCCGGCGTCGTCGGTGATGATCTCGTCCAGGTAGCTGTCGGTGGCGCCGCACTGGGCGCAGCAGCTGGACCACTTTTCCACCGTGAAGGGATGGTCGGCGAAGTCCAGGCTCTTGACCGCGGTGTACGGCGGCACGGCATAGACGCGCTTCTCGCGCCCGGCGCCGAACAGCATCAGCGCGGGGCTGCGGTCGAGCTTGGGATTGTCGAACTTGGGGATCGGCGACGGCCGCATCATGTAGCGCTGGTTGACGATCACGGGGTAGTCGTAGGTGGTGGCGATATGGCCGTGATGGGCGATGTCCTCATACAGCTTGACGTGCATTGCGCCGTACTCGGCCAGTGCATGCATGGTGCGGGTCTCGCCCTCGCTCGGCTCCAGCCAGCGCAGCGGCTCGGGGATGGGCACCTGGAACACCAGGGTCTGGCCCGCGCGCAACGGCGTTTCCGGAATCCGGTGACGGGTCTGGATGATGCTGGCCTCGGCGGTGCGCTCGGTGGTCTGCACGCCGGTGACGCGGCCGAAGAAGCGGCGGATATTGATGGCGTTGGTGGTGTCGTCCGAGCCCTGGTCGATCACCTTGAGCACGTCATCCTTGCCGATGATGGCGGCCGTCACCTGGATGCCGCCCGTGCCCCAGCCGTAGGGCAGCGGCATTTCGCGGCTGCCGAAGGGCACCTGGTAGCCGGGAATCGCCACGGCCTTGAGCAGCGCGCGGCGCAGCATGCGCTTGGTCGACTCGTCCAGGTAGCCGAAGTTGTAGTGGTCGTCGCGGGCAATGCCCGTGGCCATGGTGGTGTCGGGGGTGGTCATGCCAGCGTCTCCTCTTGCGGCTGCGGTTGCGCCTGCACGGTAGCGGTCACGGCGCCATCCTGTTCCGCGCGCAGCCGGCGCAGCAGTTCCAGGTTGGCCTGGAAGTCCACGTAGTGGGGCAGCTTCAGGTGCTGCACGAAGCCGGAGGCCTCGACGTTGTCGCTGTGATACAGCATGAATTCGATATCGTTGGCCGGGGCGTCGGCGGCCTCGCCCAGTTCTTCGGCGCGCATGGCGCGGTCGGCCAGCGCCATCGACATGGCCTTGCGCTCGTTGTAGCCGAACACCAGCCCGTAGCCGCGCGTGAAACGCGGGGCTTCGTCGGCATTGCCGGCGAACTGGCTCACCATCTGGCATTCGGTCAGCTCGATCTCGCCGATGGTGACGGCGAAGCCAAGCTCTTCCACGAACAGTTCGACCTCGGCCGCGCCATAGCGGATTTCGGCCGCGAACGGGTGCGAGTTGCCGTAGCCGCGCTGGGTGGAATAGCCCATCGACAGCAGGAAGCCTTCATCGGCGCGCGCCAGGTTCTGCAGGCGCGCGGCGCGGCTGGCGGGGAAGGTCAGCGGCTCGCGCGTCAGGTCGGGCGGCGCGGGGTCGCCCGCGGGGATCTGGTCGGCTTCGACCAGTTCATCCGCTTCCAGCAGGCCGGTCACGCGCGGCATGCTCGCGGCGAGCGGTTCGGGCGAGGGCGGCAGCGGCTCGGGGTCGCGGCCGGCTTCGAGCGTGAAATCCAGCAGGCGCTGGGTGTAGTCGTAGGTCGGCCCCAGCACCTGGCCGCCCGGCACGTCCTTGAACGTGGACGAGATCCGGCGCTGCAGGCGCATCGAACCCGTATCCACCGGCTGGGTATAGCCAAAGCGCGCCAGTGTTGTGCGATAGGCGCGCAGCAGGAAGATCGCCTCGATCTGGTCGCCGGTGGCCTGTTTCAGGGCCAGCGCGGCCAGGTGCGGATCGTACAGCGAGCCCTCGGCCATCACGCGCGACACCGCCAGCGGCATCTGTTCGCGGATCTGCGCCAGCGTGAGTTCCGGCACCGCGGTATCGCCGCGGCGATAGGCATCGAGCATCCGGTAGGAATTGAGGATGGCGCGCTCGCCACCTTTGACGGCTACATACATGTCAGTCCTCCACCAGCGTGGTGCGCGTCAGGGCGCAGAATCGGTCGCCGCTGGCCAGCAGCAGGTCCACGCCGAGCGGGAAGCCGGCGTTGTTGGCGCGCCAGCCGGCGCGGAAGTCCGCGGGCAGCCCGGCCACGCGCAGCACCTGCGTGGTTTCGATGCCGGGGCCGCGCAGCGTGAGGGTGTCGCCAGCGGCAAGCGAGGCCACCTCCACCAGCAGCGTGGCCGAGCGGTCGGGGAAGGCCGGGTCGCCTTGCGCGCAATCCGCCAGTGCCGGCACGGCATAGCCGGCGGGCACGCAGACAAAGGCGGCGGCGCGGAGATCGTCGGTCAGCGGGCAGCCGCAATGGAAGCGCAGGAACGCGCGCGCCGCGGCCGGCACGCCGGCAGGCAGCCAGACCGGGGTATCGGGATCGGCCAGCGTCAGCAGCAGCGCGGCCAGCGCGGGCGACAGGCCGTCGGGCAGGCCGCTGGCCACGGGCAGCGTCTGCAGCCGGCCCGGATGGGCAAACGCCTGCAGCGCGGCGCGGAAGACCAGCTGGGCGTCGTCGACCGGGTTGTTGAAACCCGGCAGCAGCGAGGCGGCCGGGGTGGACAGGATCGGTTGCATGGCAGTCATCTCAGTCCTCTCCCCGGACCATGGTGAAGAATTCGACGCGGGTCTGGGCGGCGGTGGCCGCTGCGTGTGCGGCGCGCTGCGCCTGCGTGCTTGCCAGCGGCGCCAGCACGAGCTCCTGCACGCGCTGGTGCCAGGCCGGGCGCTGCAGCAGCGCGTCCAGCACCGCGGCCTGTTCGGCGTGGCGGGCGCTGCGGCCCTGGATATAGGCCACGCCTGCAGCGGCCCCGGCAGCGCCGTCTTCGAGCACGACCGCGCAGCGCGTGACCGTGATTTCCCCCAGGTTGAACTGGGCACCGGTACCGCCTGCGCGGGCCCGGACCATGGCCATGCCGGACTCCGGCTTGCGCAGCAGCCGGTAGGCCGGCAGCGCTTGCGCCTGGCCAAGCCGCTGGTAAGCGCCGTCGAGCGCGTCGGTGGGCGCCGTCGCCAGGATCCGGAGCCAGGCGGCGCGGGCGGCATGGGCCTGCGCGGTTTCGCTTTGCATCATCACCCCTATACGTCTATACGTTTAGATGTCACTGCTTGAACACGCAGCTACTAGACCACAGGCAGATGAACGTTTCATGACGGGGGCGGGGCATTGCTCGGGCACCCCGCCATGGCGGTGCGGTTGAGGCACAATCGCATGGCAATGGTGAACGCTTGATGACAAGAGGGCAGCGCGAGATGTCTGATCGAGAAGTGGAACGGGGTTCCGGCGTGGCGGTATGGCGCCAGATTGGCGAGGCGCTGGCGGACGACATCCGCAAGAAGCTGTACCTGCCCGGCGAGCAGCTGCCCCCTGAGCCTGAACTGGCCACGCGCTTCGCGGTCAACCGCCACACCATCCGCCGCGCCATGGGCGAGCTGGAGCTGAGCGGCCTGGTGCGGATCGAGCAGGGCCGCGGCACTTTCGTGCAGGAGCATGCGATCGACTACGCGATCGGGCGCCGCACGCGCTTCTCGCAAAACCTGGCCGCGCAGGGCATGCGCGGGCATACCGAGATCATCGACAGCCAGGTGGTGCGCGCGCCGGAAGTGGCAAAGCAACTGGGCCTTGCGCGCACGGCCGAGATCCTGCACGTGCAGATGATCGGCAAGGCCGAAGAGCGCACCATCGACGTTGCCGAGCACTACTTCGACCTCAAGCGCTTCCCGGGCATCGACGAGGTGCTGCGCACCAGGCAATCGGTGTCGCGCGCGCTCGCGCATTTCGGCATTGCCGACTACACGCGCAAGTGGTCGCGCATCACGGCGGCCATGCCCAGCGCCCCGGTGGCGCGCCTACTGAACCAGCCGAAGACGCGCCCGGTGCTGCAGGTTGAGGCGCTGAACGTCGATATCGACGGGGCGCCGGTGCAGTACAGCGTGGTGCGGTTTGCCGGGGACTGGGTGCAGCTGACGGTTTCCGACGGTGACTGAGGCGGGGCGCCGCGGCATTGGTCTAGACATCCGGCTGTCATCTGCCTGCGCTAAGGTGTCTGCGGTCCAGACCACAAAACCAGCACAGTCGCCGCCGCCGGGCGTCAGGCGCCGCTGGTAACCTTGCCGCATGACCTTGCCAGCGCACCGTTACGCCATCTACCTGGCGCCCTCAGATCCATTCCGCACGTTTGGCAGCCAGTGGCTCGGCCGCGACGCCGATACCGGCGCCGCGCTGTCCGCGCCGGCGGGCATGACGGCGCCGCCCGCCGAATGGGTCCAGGCCCCGGCGCACTACGGCCTGCATGCCACGCTGAAGCCGCCGTTCCGGCTTGTGCAGGGCAGCAACGGGCCGATGCTCGACGCCGCCGCACGGGACTTCGCGCGTAGCCGCGAGGCATTCGACGCACCGCTGGCGCTGCGTGCGCTGCGGGGTTTTGTGGCGTGGTGCCTGGCCGATGGCGGATCGCCACCGATGCAGGCGCTGGCCGATGCGTGCGTACTGGCATTCGAGCGCTTCCGCGCGCCGCCCACGGCCGAAGAACTCGGCCGGCGCAAACCGGACCAGTTGACCGATGAAGAGCGCCGCATGCTCGACAAATGGGGCTACCCGTATGTGTTCGGCACCTTCGTCTTCCATATCACGCTGACCGGCATGCTTGACGCTGCCAGCCAGCGCGCCGCCCTCGAGCGCCTGGGGGCCGCGAGCGGCAAGCTGCTGCAGGCGCCGCTTCATGTGGACGGGATCAGCGTATTCGTGCAGCCGGCGCCGGGCGACGACTTTATCGTTGCCCGCCACTACGGTTTCAACGGCAGCACCACCGACGGCGCCGGCGCGGCGTACCTGGACGCATGAACGCACATGGCGCGGCCGACGGACACGGCCTGTTCTACCTGATGGGGCCGTCCGGCAGCGGCAAGGACTCGCTGCTGCGCGCGCTGCGCGAGCGCCTCGGGCCGGACCACCGCATCGTCATCGCGCATCGCTATATCACCCGCGAGGCCGATGCCAACGAGGCCTCCGTTGCGCTGACCACGGATGAATTCCGGCGCCGCCAGGCGCTCGGCTGCCTGGCGCTGGACTGGCACAGCCACGGGCTGCATTACGGCATCGGCATCGAGATCGAGCAGTGGCTGGCCAGGGGCCTGACGGTGATCGTCAATGGCTCGCGCGAGTACCTGCCGCAAGCCGTGGCGCGCTACCCGAAGCTGTGCGCCGTGCATGTGCGCGTGCGGCCGGAGGTGCTGGCCACGCGGCTGCGCCAGCGTGGCCGCGAGTCGGAAGAAGCGATTGCCCGGCGCCTGGCGCGCGCGACGCAGGCCTTCACCGTGCCGGCAGGGTGCCGCCTGGTCGAGTTCGACAATAGCGGCGCCCTGGAAACCGCGGCGGAAGCGTTCACGCGGCTGGTTGGGGCTACCTCCGATAGCGCAACGTTGAGCTGATAAACCCGTGCCGAAGCGAGGCCTCCGGCACGGCCTTGCCATCAGAGTTCAATGCTGAAACTGATGCCGTGCTCGGTGAACCCGAGCCGGCGATAGAACTGGTGGGCCTGCAGGCGCCGCGCGTTGGACGACAGCGCCAGCTTGGCCGCCCCGGCCTCGCGGGCCAGGCGCATCGCTTCGCGCATCATCGCCTTGCCGACGCCCATGCCGCGCGCGGACGGCGTCACCACCACGGCCTCGACAATCGCCTCGGGACGCCCGTCGTGAACCATCACGGGAAATACCAGCAGGCTGAAGGTGCCCAGCGGCACCTCGTCCTCGTCCACCATCATGTAGCAGCGGTAGTCCGGATAGCGGCGCATGGTCGCGTAGCGCTCGCGCATGGTGGCCAGCGGCAGCGGCGCTTCATCGTCCATCGCGGCCAGCAGCGCGGACAGGTGCCTCAGTTCCGCGTCGGAACCGCGCACTTCACGCAGGGTAAGCACGGCTTCAGCGATGGTGTTCATGCGCCAGTCCGCGCGCAACGCGCGGCCATGTCCAGGTAGTGCGCCAGCCGCGGCGTGGCCAGGCCGACCACCTTGGCCAGGTCGTCGTAGCGGCGCAGCCGCACCGCGGCAGCGGCGTGGCGGCTGGCGGTGAACGCTTCGGCCTGTGCGGCGCCGAACGGTCCGCCTTGCAGCGCCAGGCTTTGCGCTGAAGCCGGTGACAAGGTGGCGAAGTACGCCGGATCGGCCGCGCACAGATAGCGCTTGGCCGCTACGTGCAGCCGCACGGGTTCTGTCACTTCGTCACCGAACAGTTCTGCCAGCGCATCGGCTGCGGCCTCCTGGTGGCGCATGTCGGTGGTGGTGCTTTCGGCCAGCAGCAGGTGGCCAACGTCGTGGAGCAGGGCCGCGACGATCAGCGGCTCGGGCTCGCCGGCCTGCTCGGCCAGTTGCGCGCATTGCAGCGCGTGCGCGGTCTGGCTGATGGCTTCGCCGCCGTACCAGGCGTTGCCATGGTCGGCAAACAGCGTTTCGATGCGGGACAGGTTCAGCATGATGTCAGACCAGTACCTTGCGGATTTGCGCGGAGATGATGTCGATGGCCGAGACGAACAGGATGATGATGATCATCACGGCACAGGTCTGCCCGTACTGGAAGCTGCGGATGATCTCCCACAGCACGGTGCCGATGCCGCCGGCGCCGACGATGCCCACCACCGAGGCCGAGCGCACGTTGGACTCGAAGCGGTACAGCGCGAACGACAGCCACAGCGGCAGCACCTGCGGGATCACGCCGTAGACGATCTCCTCGATCGGGCCGGCGCCGGTGGCGCGCACGCCTTCCACCGGGCGCGGGTCGATGGCCTCGACGGCTTCGGCGAACAGCTTGGCCAGCACGCCGGTGGTGTGGATCCAGATCGCCAGCACGCCGGCAAACGGGCCCAGGCCGACCGCCACGATGAACAGCATGGCGAACACCATCTCATTGATGGCGCGGCAAGCGTCCATGATGCGGCGTGCGGGCTGGTAGGCCCACGCCGGGACGATATTGGCCGAGCACAGCAGGCCCAGCGGCACCGCCATCACCACGGCCAGGGCGGTGCCCCACAGCGCGATCTGCACGGTGACGAGCATCTCGTCCAGGTAGTGCCGCCAGTCGCGGAAGTCGGGCGGGAAGAAATCGGCGGCAAATTTCGCCATATTGTCCGAGTCGCGCAGCAGGTCCAGCGGGCGCATGTCGGCCCCCTGCCAGGACAGGGCGAGCATGGCCAGCAGGACTGCCCAGGTCAGCATCACGGCAAGGGAAGTGCGCGGCGGGCGCACGTTGCTTCGGGGCGTGGGAGGCAGGCCGGGCCTGGCGGTGACAGTCATGGGGCAATCCGGAATCAAGCGGGGGAACGAAAGCGATGCGGGGCCGGCGGCGGGGGGCCGCCGGCCTCGTCGGGGTGGGCTTATTGCGTGCTGGTGGCGTTGCCGGCGGCCTTGTCCAGCTCGGCCAGGCGGCGGGTCACCTCGGCCAGCCGCTTTTCCTTGTCGGCAGCGGCCAGGGTGGTGTCCGATTCGATCTTCGCCTTCTCGCGGGCCAGTTCGATCTGGCGGATCGGCACCAGCTGCGCATCGCTGGCGCTGCGGAAGCCCTGGTAGGTCAGGGTGGCCAGCACCTGCTTTTCACGCGCGGCGTCTGCGCCCTTGCCGTAGTTGACGAAGAAGGCCTGGATCTTCTTCTTCACCTCCGGCGGCAGGTCCTTGCGATAGACCATCGGATCGGCCGGGATCAGCGGCGACTTCCACAGCACCCGCACCTGGTCATAGGCGTTCTTGCCGGTGTTGATGCGATAGCGCTCCATGTTCTCGGTGTTGTTCACCGCCACATCGACCTGCTTGTTCAGCACCGACAGCAGGTTGGTCTCGTGGTTGCCGATGCGCACGGCCTTGAACAGCGTCTTGGGCTCGACCTTGTTGGCGGTCCACAGGTAGAAGCCCGGCACGGCCGTGCCCGAGGTGGAGTTGGGGTCGCCGGCGCCGTAGCTGAGGTCCTTGCCGCGCTTGATCACGTCTTCGACGCTCTTCAGGTCGCTGTCCTTGTTGACGATCAGCACCGACCAGTAGCCCGGGTTGCCGTCCTTGTCGATCACCGAGGCAAAGACCTCGCCGTTGGCACGGTCCACGGCCTCCATGGCCGACTTGTTGCCGAACCAGGCGATCTGCACCTTGTTGAAGCGCATGCCCTCGATGATGCCGGCGTAGTCGGACGCAAAGAAGGGCTTGACGGGTACCCCCAGCGTCTTGCTGAGATCGTCGATCAGCGGCTGCCAGGCGGACTTCAGGTTCGACGACGATTCGGTCGAGATAAAGCCGATGTTCAGGCTCTTGGCATCCTGCGCGAAGGCGGGCAGGGCGACCACGCCCGAAGCCACGACGGCGAGAAAGGTTCTGCGAAGCATGGACAACTCCGGTGGGAAGCGGTTTTGGGATAAAGCGGTCTGGACAGGCGGCCGTTCAGGCGGCCGCCAGGTTCATCGTGACCATCGCCGGTGCCGGCATGGCCGCAGTGGATACGTCTTCGTCGGGCACGGAATCGAGCAGCAGCTCGTCGGCTTCGGTGCCGTAGAGATCGCGCAGCATGCCGGGCGTGAGCGCGGCTGAGGGGCCGTCATAGACCACCTTGCCGTGGCGCAGCGCCACCACGCGGGGGCAGTAGCGCATCGCCACGTCCACCTGGTGCAGCGACACCAGCACCGCGACCTTGCGCGTGCGGTTGATCTGCCTGAGCAGCGACATCACCCGGCGCGACGATTCCGGGTCGAGCGAGGCGATCGGCTCGTCGGCCAGGATCACGCTGGCGTTCTGCACCAGCGTGCGGGCGATGGCGGCGCGCTGCTGCTGGCCGCCCGACAGCGTCGAGGCCCGTTGAAACGCATAGTCGTCTATACCAACTTGCGCAAGCGCATCGAGCCCGCCCTGGACTTCATCGGCCTTGAAGATGCGCAGCAGGCTGCGCCACCTGGGCACGCGGGCCAGCATGCCGACCAGCACGTTGGTGATGACCGGAAGACGGCCCACCAGGTTGAACTGCTGGAACACAAACCCGATCTCGCCACGCACCTTGCGCACGTTGCGGGCCAGGCGGCCGTTGCGCTGCACATGGCGGCCGTTGACGAGGATTTCGCCGGCGCCGGCATCGCCCGTGATGAATCCGGCCACGTGGCGCAACAGCGTGGACTTGCCCGATCCCGATGCACCCAGCAGGGCGACCATCTCGCCTGGCGCGATGTGCAGCGTGACATCGTCAAGCGCCTTGCGGTCCGCGCGGAACGATTTGGAAAGCCCGCGGACTTCAATTGCGTGCGTCATGTCGACTCCCTGACGTGAATGACCTGCGCATTCTGGCCGGGGCGGATGACAGAACGATGACTTGAGCGGAAGGTGGCTGAAACCGGGTGGCAGCGCCGGCGGCCATGCTGGCCGCCGGCGCCGGTGGGTCAGGTGCGCGTGATCGAGACGCCGCCATCCACCAGCGACGCCGTGCCGGTGACGAAAGCCGAATCGTCCGATGCCAGGTACAGCACCGAGCGCGCCAGTTCTTCCGGCGTGGCCACGCGCTTGAGCGCATGCAGGTTGGTGATGAACGCCTGTGATTCCGCGGTGTCGTTCATGGTGCGATACATGTCCGTGTCCACGGCGCCCGGCAGGATCGCATTGACGCGGATGCCCTGCGGCCCATACTCGGCCGCAAGCGCCTGCGTCAGGCCGATCAGGCCGGACTTGCTTGCCGCATACGCGGCCACGCCGGGAAAGGCGACGGTGTAGCCAACGAAGGTCGATGTGAAGATCACCGAACCGCCGCCGTCCTTCAGCATCTGTGCAAGCTGGTGCTTGGCGCCGAGGAATGCGCCGGTGAGATTGATGGCAAGGGTGTCGTTCCAGCCCTCCGCCGAAACCCCGGTGCTGGGCCCGCCCTCGCCGAGCGTGCCGGCGTTGTTGAAGGCGATATCCAGGCGGCCATAGCGCTCGACCGCCAGCGCCACCAGCGCGCTGGCGTAGTCCTCGCGCCGCACATCGCCGGCGAGCGCCACCGCGTCGCCGCCGGCGTCACGGATCTGCGCCACCAGGCTGTCCAGTTCGGACTGGCGGCGCGCACCGACTACCACCCTGGCGCCCTCGGCGGCAAACAGCAAGGCCGTGGCGCGGCCAATGCCGGCACTGGCGCCGGTAATGATGGCAACTTTTCCTGACAAACGTCCCATGATCGATCTCCGGTCTGGCGCGCGGGGCAACTTGCTGGTCCCCGGCGCCGGTTTTGCGGGTAGGGCAGCAGGAACCGTCCCGCTGCCTCGTGAAACCAGTATCGGCACCGCGCGCGGTTCGCACTAGACTGAAGACCGCGGAACAACTTTCCGGATATGCCGAACAATGTTCAAGCTAGAGGGTGTCGCCAGCTTTGTCGCCGTGGTGGAGGCAGGCTCCATCAGCGAGGCCGCGAGGCGGCTCAACTTGTCCAAGTCCGTTGTCAGCGAACGCCTGGCCGAGCTTGAAAAGGCGATGGGTGCCAACCTGCTGCGCCGGACCACGCGGCGGCTGTCGCTGACCGAGGACGGCGCCGCCTTTCTGGAGCGGGCCACGCGCATCCTGCATGAAGTGGAGGCGGCGGCAACCGATGTTGCCGAGCGGCGCGGCACCCTGGCGGGGTCGTTGCGGATTTCCGCGCCGGTCACATTTGGCCGGATGCACCTGGGGCCTGCCATCTATCCGTTCCTGGCCCGGCATCCGGAACTGGAGCTGAGCCTGGACCTGGACGACCGCCGCGTGGACGCGGCCACCGACAGCTATGACGCCGTGGTGCGGCACGGCCCGCTGGAGAGCTCGCGCCTGGTGGCATGGGAGCTTGCCCCCAGCCACCGCCTCCTGGTCGCATCCCCGGATTACCTGGCGCAGATGGGCACGCCGGCAACGCTGGCGGAGCTGCAGCAGCACCGTGGCATCTTCTACGCCAACCGCGGCGCGGCTGACTGGCGCCTGCACGGCCCCGACGGCACCGAAATCGCCCGTGCCGCCGTTGCGCTGCGCGTCAACAACGGCGACATGATGCGCGATGCCGCCATCGCGGGGGTCGGTATCGCGTTGTTGCCGACCTTTATTGCCGGTGATGCCATCCGGCAGGGGGCGCTGGCCGTGATCGAGGTCGGCCTGCGGGCCGAGCCGGAATCCATCTATATCGCCCACCCGGAAGGCCGGCGGGTGTCGGCGCGGCTGCGCGCGTTTGCGGAGTGCGTGCGCACGGCCATCGGCAGTCCGCCGTACTGGGACGCATGGGCGCAGGCACGCGGGGAGGGCGCGGGAACCTGATGCCGGCTGCTGGCCGGATTCCACGATCGCCATGTGGCAGCCCTGCAAGCCTGGAGGATTGCCGCCCGCGCCGCGCGGCCTGTATTCTAGTGCTGTGCCCGGCGCCCCGTTTCCGCAAGGAGGCAGGGCGCCATGCACTTCACATCGAGCCGGCCATACAGGAACCCCATGCAGGAACCCGAACTGGATGAAATCAATATCCGGATCCTCGAGGCGTTGCAGCGCGACGCCAGCCTGACCAACGTCGAGCTGGCCGCGCGCGTCAACCTCTCGCCGTCGCCCTGCCTGGCGCGCGTGCGCGCGCTGGAGCAGCGCGGGATCATCCGGCAGCGCGTGACGCTGCTCGATCCGCAGAAGCTTGGCCTCAACGTCAACGTCTTTATCCACGTGTCGCTGGAGCGGCAGGCGCGCGAGGGGCTGGATGCCTTCGAACGCGCCGTGCGCGCGCTGCCCAACGTGATGGAGTGCTACTTGATGACGGGCGACGCCGACTACCTGATCCGCGCCGTGGTGGCCGACGTCCAGGCCGTGGAGCGGCTGATCGTCGACGAGATCACGCGCATCCCCGGCGTCGCCAACATCCGCAGCAGCTTCGCACTCAAGCAAGTGATGTACGACACAGCCTTGCCGCTGCGCAATCCTCGCTAGCCTGGCGTTCGGCGTGGGATATGCCGCAGCCTCGGCATTTTCGAGTGGTTTTTATGGTGAGCGGCAGTGGATTGTGCTGCCACCTGCCGGATAGGCAGTCAACTTCAGCACCTCATGCGGGAGGGCACTCCATAGAATGGGACAAAACCCATTGGAGACTTCCCCATGACCGACCTTGCCTCCCCACACGCCCGCCTGCTCGCCCAGGCCACGCCCGGCGGTGACGACGATCCGCAGGAGACGCGCGAATGGCTGGACGCGCTGGAGGCAGTGGTGGCGCAATGCGGGCAGGAGCGCGCGCGCTTCCTGCTCGGCCGGCTGCTCGATGCCGCCCCCGCGCTGGGTGTGTCGACCACGGCGCAGAGCAACACGCCTTACCTGAACACCATCCCGGTCGAGCGCCAGCCGCCTTATCCGGGGGATCTGGCGATGGAAGAGCGCATCACCGGCATCGTGCGCTGGAATGCCCTTGCCATGGTGGTGCGCGCCAACCAGGCCTACGGTGAGCTGGGCGGGCATATCTCCAGCTATGCCTCGGCGGCGGACCTGTTCGAGGTCGGCTTCAACCACTTCTTCCAGGGCGCCGATGCCGGCAACGGCGGCGACCTGGTCTACTTCCAGCCGCACTCGGCCCCGGGCGTGTACGCGCGCGCCTTCCTGGAAGGGCGCCTGTCCGAAGCCCAGCTCGACAACTTCCGCCGCGAGGCGGGCGGGCAGGGCCTGTGCTCGTACCCGCACCCCTGGCTGATGCCGGACTTCTGGCAATTCCCGACCGGCTCGATGGGGCTGGGCCCGATCCAGTCGGTCTACCAGGCGCGCTTCATGCGATACCTGGAGCACCGGGGGCTGCAGGCCACTTCGGGCCGGCACGTGTGGGGCGTGTTCGGCGACGGCGAGATGGACGAGCCCGAATCGATCGCCGCACTGCCGCTGGCAGCGCGCGAGAAGCTCGACAACCTGACCTTTGTCATCAACTGCAACCTGCAGCGCCTGGACGGTCCGGTGCGCGGCAACGGCCAGATCGTGCAGGAGCTGGAAGCGCTGTTCCGCGGCGCGGGCTGGAACGTGATCAAGGTGCTGTGGGGCAGCGCCTGGGACCCGATCTTCGCGCGCGATCACTCCGGCGCGTTGCTGCGCGCCTTCGCCTCGACCATGGACGGCCAGTTCCAGACCTACAAGGCCAAGGACGGCCACTACGGGCGCGAGCATTTCTTCGGCCAGAACGAAGCGCTGAAGGCGCTGGTCGCGCATATGACGCCGGATGAGGTGGCGGCGCTGAACCGCGGCGGGCACGACCTGCGCAAGCTCCATGCGGCCTTTGCCGCGGCACGCGCGCACAAGGGCCAGCCCACGGTGATCCTGGCCAAGACCATCAAGGGCTATGGCATGGGCAATGCCGGCCAGGCGCAGAACACCACGCACCAGCAGAAGAAGCTCGACATCGAGGCGCTGAAGGCATTCCGCAGCCGCTTCGGCCTGGAGCTGTCCGACGAGGACCTGGAATCGATGCGCTTCTACCGCCCGGCCGAGGACAGCGCTGAACTGCGCTACCTGCGCGAACGCCGCCAGGCGCTGGGCGGCTACCTGCCGGCGCGCCAGCGCCAGGCCGACGCCGTGGCGGTGCCACCGCTGGCGCAATACGGCCAGTTCGCGGTGGCGGCCGGCCAGAAGGAAATGTCGACCACCATGGCGATGGTGCGCATGCTGACCGGCCTGCTCAAGGACAAGACGCTCGGCCCGCGCGTGGTGCCCATCGTCGCCGACGAGGCGCGCACCTTCGGCATGGCCAGCCTGTTCCGCCAGGTCGGGATCTATTCATCGCAGGGCCAGCTGTACGAGCCCGAGGACGCCGGCTCGATGCTGTATTACCGCGAGGACATCCGCGGCCAGATCCTGGAAGAGGGCATCACCGAGGCCGGTGCGATGTCGTCGTGGATTGCCGCGGGCACCGCCTACAGCAACCATGGCACGGCCATGCTGCCGCTCTATATCTACTACTCGATGTTCGGCTTCCAGCGCATCGGCGACCTGATCTGGGCCGCCGGCGACCAGCGTGCGCGCGGCTTCCTGGTGGGCGCGACGGCCGGCCGCACCACGCTGTCGGGCGAAGGGCTGCAGCACCAGGACGGCACCAGCCACATCATTGCCGCCACCATCCCCAACTGCCGCGCCTATGACCCGGCCTATGCCTATGAACTGGCGGTGATCGTCGACGCGGGCATGCGCGCGATGATGGAGCGCCAGGAGGACGTGTTCTATTACCTGACCGTGATGAACGAGAACTACGCCCAGCCGTCGATGCCGGCGGGCGTGGAGCGCGACATCGTGCGCGGCATGTACCGGCTTGCGCAGGTGGAAGGCGGCGGGCGCGCCAGGGTGCGGCTGCTCGGCAGCGGCACCATCCTGCGCGAGGTGGAAGCCGCGGCGCGGATGCTGGCCGAGGACTGGCAGGTCGACAGCGAGGTGTTCAGCGTCACCAGCTTCTCCGAGCTGGAGCGCGAGGCGCGCGAGACCGTGCGCCAGCGCCTGCATCATCCGCAGGACAGCATCGCCCCCAGCCATGTGGAAGCGCTGCTGGCCGGCGACGCCCCGGTGGTGGCGGCCACCGACTACGTGCGCGCCTACCCGCAACTGATTGCGCCCTATGTGCCGGCTCCCTTCACGGTCCTGGGCACCGACGGCTATGGCCGCAGTGACAACCGGCCGTCGCTGCGCCGCTTCTTCGAGGTCGATCGCGCCTATGTCTGCGTGGCGGCGCTGCGCGCGCTCGCGGTGCAGGGCGCGGTGCCGGCCTCGGTGGTGGCCGAGGCGATCACGCGCTACGGCATCGACACGGAAAAGCCTGCGCCGTCCGCGCTCTGATATCGCCCGCTTCGCCCTGCAGGCCCGGCGGGGCGATTCGGTGCGGGACTCCACATGCTCCGGCTGCAGCTGTTAAGCTTTGCCCTTCTGCAGCCGCTCCAGTTGCGCGCCCATGCCACCACGGGCGCGCACCGCCATGGTCCGGCGCCGCCCCCCAGCATGATCGCCAAGCGCCGGATATGAAACGGATTCCTGTTGCCCGCATCGCCACCATCGTCATGGCCTGCAGCCTCTTCGCAGCCAATGCCAGTGCCGCCGACAGTGTCGGCCAGCGCCAGATAGAACGCGCTGTCAACGATGCCATCCGCCCCCTGATGGCGGCGCACGGCGTCCCCGGCATGGCCGTTGCCGTCACGGCCGGCGGCAAGCGCTATGTTTTCAACTACGGCGTCGCGGCGAAGGAAGGCGGGCGCAAGGTCGACGGCGACACGCTCTTCGAGATCGGCTCGGTCAGCAAGACCTTCACCGCGACGCTCGCATCCTACGGCCAGGCCCGCGGCACCCTGTCCCTGGCCGACCCTGCCGGTAAATACCTGCCGGCGCTTGCGGGAAGCAGCCTGGGCGCGACCAGCCTGCTCGATCTTGGCACCTATGCCGCCGGCGGCCTGCCGCTGCAGTTTCCGGATGCGGTCACCGATACCAGGACGATGGTCGATTATTTCCGGGGCTGGCGCCCCAGATATGCCGCCGGCACCCATCGCCAGTATTCGAATCCCAGCATCGGCTTGTTCGGCTACCTGGCTGCCAGCAGCATGGGCCAGCCCTTCGATGACCTGATGGAGAAGACGCTGTTCCCGGCGCTCGGCCTGGCCCACACCTACATCAGGGTGCCGAAAGCGCGCATGGGCGACTACGCCTATGGCTATTCGAAAGACGGCAAGCCGGTGCGCGTGACGCCCGGCGTGCTCGATGCCGAAGCCTACGGCGTGAAGACCACCGCGGCCGACATGATCCGCTTTGTCGAAGCCAACATCGACAGCGCCGGCCTGGACGACAAGCTGCGGCGTGCTATTGCCGGGACGCACACCGGATACTTCAAGGTCGGCGACAGGGTGCAGGGGCTGGGCTGGGAAATGTACGCCTGGCCTACCCGGGTCGACAGCGTGCTGGCCGGCAGTTCACCGCAGGTCGTGTTCGAGGCGAACCAGGTGAAGCGGCTGGAGCCGCCGTTGTCATCGCCCGCCGATGTGCTGGTCAACAAGACCGGCTCCACCAATGGCTTTGGCGCCTACGTGGTCTTTGTGCCGGCGAAGCGGATTGGCATCGTGATGCTGGCGAACAAGAATTTCCCGGTGCCGGAGCGGGTGAAGGCAGCGTTTCGGATACTGGCGGTACTGGATGGTGTGCCGGGAGGGGCGGATACACGGTAAGGGGAGGGTGGGGCTGCGTCACGCATCGCAGGCCTGTCCAGCGGCTGGTCCGCAAAAAATCCGGCTTTCCATGGAATAGTCCACGCCTCCCATGTGTATACGCAGGTAACCCCCGGCCGCCGGCTAACGCCAGGCCCGGAAGAAAGGAGACCCTGCAATGCAACGGAGAACCCCAAGCAATGGCGTCTGCACTGCGGCACGCATTATGCCGGCGCTGTTCCTATGGGCTGCAAGCTTTGCCGCGCCAGCCCAGGAAGCCCACCACCATCACCAAACCACCGCGGGGCAGGCACCGCCGCCCTTTGTCGCCAGCACCGCAAAGCCATTCTCCGGCCTGATGGGTGACGCCATGGCCGTGATGGATCACGGCATGGCGCAGGCAGCCATGAACGGCATCCCCGACCACGACTTTGTCACCATGATGATCCCGCACCACCAGGGCGCGATCGACATGGCCAAGGCGCTGCTGCTGTATGGCAAGGACCCGGAGCTGCGCAATCTTGCCCAGGCCATCATCACCGAGCAGCAAAACGAGATCCGCCTCATGCAAGCCTGGCTCCAGCGCAGCCAGGCCAGGGCGCCTGCCGCCAATCCTCGCTAACCGGCGGACCTGCACCGCCCGAATCAGGACCGAACCATGAAAAGACATGCCCTTATCCTTGCCATGGCCGCGCCTCTGGCAATCGCCGCGCCGCAGCCACAGGATCGCGTTTACACCGCCGACCAGAACAGCAACACCGTTTCAGTGATCAATCCGGCGAGCAACACCCTGCTTGGGCAGATCCGCCTTGGCAACGCGCGGCCGGACGTGCTGTCTCCGCTTTACAAGGGCGAGCTCAATGTCCACGGCCTTGGCTTCTCGCCCGACCATCGGACCCTGATCGCGATCTCGAACGGATCGAATTCCGTCGCGTTCATCGATACGGCAACCAACAAGGTCAAGGGCATTGCCTATATCGGGCGCTCGCCGCATGAGGGCTTCTTTACCGCGGATGGAAAAGAGGTGTGGGTAGTCGTGCGCGGCGAGGACTATATCTCCGTCATCGATCCGGTGACGTTCCGCGAGACCCGCCGCATCCAGACCACGGCAGGGCCGGGCATGGTGCTGTTCCATCCTGCCGGCAAGCTCGCCTTCGTGGTGTCCAGCTTCAACCCCGTGGTGGATGTCATCGATGTCAGGGCACACAAGGTGGTCAAGCGGCTCAGTGTCACCAGCCCGTTCTCACCGTTCCTGCAGTTCACGCCGGACTTCCGCGAGGTGTGGATGACGCACAAGGACGTGGGCAAGGTCACCCGCATCGACACCGAAAAACTGGAAGTGAAGGGCGTCTTCGACTCCGGCTTCATCACCAATCACCTTGCCTTTGCCAGGACCGCGCGTGGCACGTTCGCCTATGTGACAGTGGGCGGCGAAAACGTGGTCAAGGTATTCACCACCGAGGCCGAACCGCGGCTGGTCGCGACCATTCCGGTCGGCGCGCTGCCGCACGGCATCTGGGCTGCCGATGACGGTTCACGCATCTATGTCGGCCTGGAAAACGGCGACGCCGTCGACGTGATCGACACCGCAACCAACCAGGTCACGACCCGCGTGCCGGTTGGCCAGGCCCCGCAGGCGCTGGTCTATGTCTCCAACGCCGCGCCAGGCGGCGACGGGACCGCCAACCTTGTGCAGAGAGCGAACAGCGATCCGGTCAACATCGCCCTTAAGCCGGTCCGTGGCGATGCCAAGGGCTTTGTGGTCGCGCGCAATCTCGGTGTTGTCGACGCGCTGGAAGTATCCCTGTTCAAGCTGAAGCCGCAAACCACCTACAGCGTCTATGTCGCAGGACAGGCCGCGCCCGTGGCAAGCTTCCGCACCAATGCGGCCGGCATGGCCAACGGCACCGCCATTGGCCCGCTGCGCGAAGTCGTGACGACGCTCTCGCCAAAGAGCGCCGCCCCAGCCAAGCTGATCGTCATGGAGGGCGACGCGGCGGCGGATCCGGCTACGGCGGTGTTGGTGAGCGCGCCGTGAGCTGAGCCTGGCGACCTGGGTAAGCGGATGCCCGGCTAGAGCGCCAGCATCCATCCGCCCAGCGCCGTGCCGGCCACCACCAGCACGGGGGATACACGGCCGTAGACGAGCAGGCCGAAGGCCGCCAGTGCCAGGCCGAAATCCGCCTTCGAGTGAATCGCGCTGGTCCATACCGGGTCGTACAGCGCGGCGGCCAGTACGCCAACGACGGCTGCATTGATGCCACCCATCGCGCTCTGCACCCCATCGCGCTGGCGCAGGCTTTCCCAGAACGGCAAGGTGCCGGCCACCAGCAGAAACGCCGGCGCAAAGATCGCGAGAAGCAGTACCAGCGCGCCCACCCATCCACCCAGTGGCGCGGGCGAGAGCGCCCCGAGGTACGCGGCAAAGGTGAACAGGGGGCCCGGAACTGCCTGTGCTGCGCCATAGCCCGCCAGGAATGCATCATTGCCGACCCAGCCAGGGGGCACCACGCCAGCCTGCAGCAGCGGCAGTACGACATGGCCACCCCCGAAAACCAGCGCTCCGGCCTGGTAGAAGACCGACACCGCCGACATCGTCATCGAACCAGTCATTGCGGCAAGGGCCGGGAGCAGCACCAGCAGCACGCCGAACAGCGCGAGCAGCAAAGCGCCGACCCGGCGACTCACACCGTAGTTGAGATGCTGGGCAGGAGGCAGATGGTTCAACTGCAAGGTCCAGCGCGCAACCAGGCCACCCAGCACAATGGCAGCAACCTGGCCCACCGCACTTGGCACCGCGAGAACCAGAAGCGCGGCCACGACCGCGATGCCGGCGCGCAGCCGGTCCGGACACAGCGACCTGGCCATGCCCCATACCGCCTGTGCGACAACCGCCACGGCCGCCACCTTCAGGCCGTGGACTGCCCCGGAATCCGCAACGCCGGACCAGCGCGCAACGCCAAAGGCAAACAGGACAAGTGCAATCGCAGAGGGCAGGGTAAAGCCCACCCAGGCGGCCAGCGCGCCAAGCCAGCCCGCCCGCTGCAGCCCCAGCGCCATGCCAACCTGGCTGCTGGCTGGCCCCGGCAGGAATTGACACAGCGCGACCAGGTCCGAGTAGCTCTTGTCATCGAGCCAGCGGCGGCGCTCCACGAATTCGGCGCGGAAGTAACCGAGGTGCGCGATCGGGCCGCCGAACGAAGTCAGGCCAAGTTTCAGGAACGCCCGAAGGACCTCTGGAGCCGTGCCACGTGTGGTTGCGTCAGCGGCGCGGTTTGTGTCCTGGGCGGGGTTGGGGGGCATCGGCGATTTTCTCGGTTAAGGCTTCGTCGACCGGTTCCGCGAGCCGTGGGCGCAAAGCCCCCAGCGCCTGACGGCCCTTGTCCGTGGCGACGTAATACGGCTGGAGACTACCTTAGGGGTGGCGTGCTGTCGATCGCACATCTTGCCTGCTGATGTGACCGCCTTCTACGTCACTCGCGCCCTGAAACCCCGCGCCTCCCAATGGCGGTTCCCTGGCTGGGCTCAAGGCCGTACAGGTTACCTGGGTCAACTCGGACATTTTCGACTCGGACATTTGAATCGGGCTGACCATAGATACAACTTTGCCGCTACAGATTAGTTTCGCATAATAAGTGTTATGTTAACTTCACCAACAGATGGTGACGGCCTTGGCACCAAGCGTGAACCTATGTACAAGACTCTCACCCAGAATGCTGAAACGCGCCTTCCCGATGCGTACGGCACCGGACTGACTTGAGAATCCGTCACAACTATCCTCTGGGTACACAAGCGGCGTACGGCGACGTCAAGGCGGATATCAAGAGGCTGAGCAACAGAATCAGGAGACACCCATGCTGGAGACGATGCTGGATCAGTTCCCTCCGCTGGAACAGGAAGCTTTCCGCGAGACCTGTCTGCGTAACGGGGTCGCACCCGACGGATTTACCGTGACAGCCGTTGAAGACGCTGCAGGCGCCGCGCCGGCACGCAGGCGCACCGTCTCGGTAGGCTTCGGGAGGGAAATCCGCCAATACAACGGAAACTTGGGGGCGCAATGGACTGTCGATTTCGAGGACGACCTGAGATCGCGTGTGTTCGGCTGAGCTTTGCCTCTCTGCATCGCCGTTGCGCCCGGTACGTCAGCGGACCGACTACTTACGCCTGTGGGGACAACATTTTCGACACAGGCAATCAGGTCGGCAAGTAGCGCCAGCGGCGCGGCGCTATCGGGCCGCGCAATGCTTCATACCTCGAGCACTGGCGCGAAAGAAGCGCCGCGGCCAGATCAACCCCAATCACACAGGCCCATCATGGACTTCATTACCAGCGCCGGCCCGCTAATCTCGTTGATCGCCGGCATCCTTATTCTTGTCATTCCGCGGCTGCTTAACTATATCGTCGCCATTTACCTCATCGTCATCGGCCTGCTCGGACTGTTTGGCGGGCACCTGCGCTGAGCGAAGCCGGGGAACGGCAGCCATAAGGCGGAAGGCTATGCGTGCATCTAGAGGCGGGCACTAAAGCAAAAGCCCCGCGCGGATGGATCCGGCGGGGCTTGGGCGAATGTGGTTGCGGGGGCAGGACTTGAACCTGCGACCTTCGGGTTATGAGCCCGACGAGCTGCCAACTGCTCCACCCCGCGGGGCGAAATATACGCGGGTTGGCAGCACTTGGATACCCCTTCCCCCAAAAAAACTGTGCAGAATGCCGGGCAGCCTTCTCGGGCCGGCCGCTTTTGGCATTGGCTCCCGGAAGCTCGCTCTTGCTGGAATCTCGCTACAAGGGAGATCTACCTTTGCCAAGGCGTGTCCTGGCGCGTTGCCACGGCCGCGGTCCAGGTTGCAGGACCGATACCGCTGCCCCCTGCCCTCCGGCGTTCTGCGTTCAGAATCCAACATTCTCCCGCCCCTTGAGCTTCAGCAAGGTACGCGCCTCCTCCGGCGTGGCAACCTCCAGCGAAAGCGCTTCAATCACACTGCGCACGCGCAGGACCTGCGCGGCATTGCTGTCGGCCAGTTTCCCGGGGCCGTCCCACAGCGAGTCCTCCAGCCCGACGCGTACGTTGCCACCCATCGCCGCGGAAATTGCCGCCAGCGGCATCTGGCTGCGGCCGGCGCCCAGCACCGACCAGACGTAGTCCTTGCCGAACAGCCGGTCCGCCGTGCGGCGCATATGCATCAAGTCCTCCACATGCGCGCCGATGCCGCCGCGCAGCCCGAATACGGACTGGATCAGCAGCGGCGGCTTCAGCAGCGCGCGATCGAGAAAATGGGCGGCCGTGTACAGGTGCCCGATGTCGTAGCATTCGGTCTCGAAGCGCGTCTGGTTCTCGCTGCAGGACTGAAGGATGTAGGCGATATCCTTGAAGGTGTTCCTGAAGATGCCGTCATAGCTTTGCGCAAGATGAGGCCGTTCCCAGTCGTGTCGGAATTCCTTGAAGCGGTCCAGCAATTCGTACAGTCCGAAGTTCATCGAGCCCATATTGAGCGAGGCGACTTCGGGGCGCAATTGCAGTGCGGGCTGCAGCCGCTCCTGCACGCTCATCGACGGCGCACCGCCGGTTGTCAGGTTGATGACCACGTCCGATGCCGCCTTGATGGCTGGCGCGAACTGGCGGAACAGCGCCGGGTCCTGCGACGGGCGCCCGTCCGCGGGATTCCGCGCGTGCAGGTGGACGATGGCGGCACCGGCCCGCGCGGCGTCGATCGCGCTCGCCGCGATGTCATAGGGCGTAACCGGCAGGTGGGGTGACATGGACGGGGTGTGGATCGAACCGGTGATGGCGCAGGTGATGATGACTTTGTTCATGGTGTTTCTGCTTTCGGTGATGGCATCGCACGGATGCCGTTGTCGCTACCGGCTGGCATCGCCGTCCCACTCCTTGCGTGCCCGGTCCCGTCTGGCAAAGCCCGCCTGCGCCTGCCGTTCGCGCACGTGGCCGTAGCCGCGCACGCTGGCCGGCCAGCCAAGCAAGGCCAGCAAGCGTTCGGTCGGCCACTGCGCCGCGGCTTGGCCGAGCAGGTCAAGGTCTGCCTCATAGGCCGCCAGCACGCGGCGATTGAGCTGTGCTTCGGCGCCCCGCGCGAACGGATCGAGCCGGCTGCCGCGCAGGAAGCGCGCACCGGCCAGCAGGCGGAACGCGGGCCGGATCCACGCTCCGACGGCGGTCTTGCCGATCTTCCCGGTCACCTTGTCCAGCTTGCCGAAGGGACCGCCCGCGAGATGGAAGCTGACCTTGAAGTCGCCGTCGAAACCGTCGCGCAGGGACTGCATGAACGCCGGGCGTGAATACAGGCGCGCCACTTCATACTCGTCCTTGACCGCCAGCACGCGGTAGTACTGCGTTGCCACCTGCCGCAGCAGCGCCTGCGCATCGCTGCGGCCCGCCAGCACCCGGCGCAGTGCCTCGATCCGAGTGCGGTAGCGTGTGGCCAGTGCCGCGTTCTGGTAGTCGGCGAGGCGCCGGGCCCGGTCGTCGATCAGTTCGCCCAGCGGACCGTCAGCCTTCTTCGGGAACTGGACCACCTGCGCCGGCGCCAGCAGGCGCCGCACTGCGGCGTGGTCGTGCGCCAGCCATCGGCCCAGCGCGAATGCCTTGTGGTTGGTGCCGGTCGCCACGCCGTTGAGTTCGATGGCTTTCTCCATCGCCGCGCGCCGCACCGGGATCACGCCCTTCTGCCAGGCATAGCCGAGTAGCAGCATGTTCGAGAGGATGGCGTCGCCAAGGAGCTGCTGTGCGAGCGCCGCCACATCGACGAACTCGGCGCGCACTCCCAGCGCCCCGCTCAACCGCTGCCTCAGGCCTGCCTCATCCGCCGACCAGTCCGGCTGGCTGGTGAAGTCGCTGGTGGGCACGATCCCAGTGTTGACGAAGGCGCGCGCCTGTCCCGGCCGCAGTCGGGACAGCGCGTCCGCGCCCGCGGCGACGATCAGGTCGCATCCCAGCAGGACATCGGCCTCCGCATTGCCGATGCGCGCTGCGTGCAGCAGTTCCGCGCGCGGCGCAATGCGGATGTGGGAGCCGACCGCACCATACTTCTGCGAGAGCCCGGTGACGTCGAGCGAGCTGCCGGCCTTGCCGTCCAGGTGCGCGGCCATGGTCAGCACGGCGCCAATGGTGACGACACCGGTGCCGCCGATGCCCGCCACCAGGATTGCCGTCGGCGCGAAATCGCCCGGGATCTCAACGTCGGGCAGCGCGGGAATCGTCAGCTCGCCGTCCTTGCCGCCCTGTGGCCGGCGCGGCCTGGCGCCATCGAGCGTGACAAAGCTGGGGCAGAAGCCGCGCACGCACGACAGGTCCTTGTTGCACGAAGACTGGTTGATCTGCCGCTTGCGGCCCAGCGGCGTCTCCAGCGGTTCGATCGCGAGGCATCCGGACTGTTCGCCGCAATCGCCGCAGCCCTCGCAGACTTCCGGGTCGATATAGGTACGGACCTGCGGGTCGGGCAGCTTGCCGCGCTTGCGCAGGCGCCGCGCCTCGGTGGCACACGCCTGGTCGTAGACCAGCACCGACAGCCCGGCATGTTCGCGCAGCCCGCGCTGTACGGTCTCCAGCTGCGCGCGGTCGTACACCGGCACGCCCAGCGCCGCGCGCCTTGGCCCGTCGTAGGTGGTCACGTCATCGGTGACCACCACGATCTTGCCGATCCCTTCCGCCCGCAGCTGGGCCACTGCCTTGTCCACGCTCAAGTCGCCGTCCACGGGCTGGCCGCCAGTCATGGAGACAAAGCCGTTGAAGAGCAGCTTGTAGGTCATGCGCAGATTGGCCGCCTGCGCCTGGCGGATAGCCAGGTAGCCGGAATGGAAGTAGGTGCCGTCGCCCATATTGGCAAAGACGTGGGGTTCGCGCGTGAACGGCGCCTGCCCCATCCACATCACCCCCTCTCCACCCATATGCGAAGCCGTGTGGGTCTTGGCCGGGTCGTTCAGCATGGCAATCGTATGGCAGCCGATGCCGGCCAGCGCCCGGCTGCCGTCCGGCAGCCGGGTCGACGTGTTGTGCGGACAGCCCGCGCAAAAGCTGGGGCGGCGCAGCGGCGCGCCCTGCCCCGCCTCGCACGGGACCGGGGCATTCGCGTCCGGCGCGGGCGGCAGGCCCAACAGCTCGCGGATCGCTTCGGCGACCTGGAGCACCGTCAACTCGTTGCAGATCGGCAGCACCGGCGTGCCGCGCGACGCCGACCATTCGGTCGCGCCGTCGAACTTGCCACGCACCACCGGTGGCCGCGCGAGGCGCGCATCGAACAGGATGGACTTCAGTTGTGACTCAAGCAGCGGCCGCTTCTCCTCGATCACCAGGATGGTATCGAGACCTTGCGCAAAGGCGCGCACGATCTCGTCGTCGAGCGGCCACACCATGCCGATCTTGAGGATGCGCAGCGCGGCGCCGTGCGGGCCGTCGGCATCGATCCCCAGCCGCTGCAAGGCCTGCATGGTGTCGGCATACGACTTGCCAGCGGTGACAATGCCCACCGTCGCTGCCGGTGCGGCCCATGTCAGGCGGTTGAGCCCAGCCGCCCTGGCAAACTGCACGGCCGCCGGCAGCTTGTGCGCGTACAGGCGCTCCTCCGCGGCCGGCGCCATCTCGAAGGCGCGGATATGCAAAGGCCCGTTGGCGGTGGGCAAGTCGCCGACCGGTGCCTGCCGGCCCACGTCGACCTCGGCGGCGGACTCCACCACATCGGTCACCAGCTTCATCCCCACCCAGCAGCCGCTGTGGCGCGACATCTCGATGCCGCGCAGGCCGAAGTCGATGATGTCCTGGACGTTGGCCGGATACAGCACCGGGATACCTGCCGCGATCAGCGAAAAATCCGACTGGTGCGCGGTGGTGGAGGACTTGGCGCTATGGTCGTCGCCCGCCAGCACCAGTACGCCGCCGGCGGCGCTGGTGCCGGCGAGGTTGCCGTGCTTGAACGGGTCGCCGCTGCGGTCCACACCCGGTCCCTTGCCGTACCAGATGCCGAACACGCCGTCCACGGTTGCCCCTGGGAAGGTGCCGACATACTGCGTGCCCCAGACCGCGGTGGCGGCCAGGTCCTCGTTCACGCCGGGCTGGAAACGGATGTTGGCCGCCTGCAGCAGCGGCGCGATCCGCCACAGCTCCATATCGAGCCGGCCCAGCGGCGAGCCGCGGTATCCGGAGATAAAGCCACCGGTATTCCTACCCAGGGCACCATCGATACGGCGCTGGTCCAGCGCGATACGCACGATGGCCTGGTTCCCCGTGAGAAAGACCTTGCCGGCCAGCTGCTCGAAGCGGTCGTCCAGCCGTGGCGACTGCAACGCCGATGGCTCCGTGCGTGCGTTCATGCCTGAGCGCCCGTGATGACGCGGTTACCGCTGTGGTACAGAGAAAGACAAGCCTGCATCGAATGTACTCCGTGATGAATGAACCGATAGGTCAGATAGGTGCCGAAGACAGTCAGAAGCGTTGCGTGTACTGCACGCCGATGCTCTGCTGCCGCGTGGCCAGGGACTCCTGGCCCGCCACGGTGGGACTGCCTGCAAGCTGCGTGGCAACGGCCGATGCCAGGGTCGAACTGCCGGCGGTGGTGTGCCCCGGAGACAAGGAGTAGAAGACCGACCACTTGCTGTTGGGCCCGGTCGCGTAGCCAAGCCCGATGGTGTAGTGCCGGCGGAAGGTGGCGGGCGCGGTGACGTTGTTCGCCGTGTCCGCGTCCGCATAGGCCGCGCTGTTGAACGACACGCCGCCCGAGACATTGAGGGCCGGCGTCACCTGGTAGCGCACGCCGACCTTGAACACGTTCATGTCCTTCCAGCCATTGCCCGGCCCGCCACTGCTGCCGCGCAAGGCGGTGCCATCAAAGGATGGGTTGCCCAGGCCGGAGGTGCCCGAGTAGTTGATGCGCTGGTAGTCGAAGAGAAAGGAAAGATCCTGCGTGGGTGACCACTGCAAGCCCAGCAACATGTTCTCAGGGATATCCAGCCGGCCCTGGTCCGCCAGCAGACCCTCATACTCCTTGAGCCGTCCCATCCGGATACGGGGCGAGTAGGCGGCACCGAAAGCCAGCGCGTCGCTGGCGCGCCAGTACGCTCCCACGCGCACGCCCACGCCGAACGAGGACGCACTGCCCTGGTTGGTCAGGTGGTCTGGTGCCGCCGACTGCGGCGCCAGTGCCTGCAGGCCCTCGGCGCTGAACAACTGGCCGGTCAGCAGCACCGAGAAGCCGACGGAGACGCTCGGGGAGACCCGCGCCGACACCGTCGGCGCGATCGTCAGCTGCTGGATCGTGGTGCTGGCCCTGCCGCTGCCGCACAGCAGGTTGCCGCGATAGGTGGTGCCGGCGCCCGCCGGCGGCGGCGCCAGGCAGCTCGTGGTGCCATCCGGGAAGTAGGTGCCTGCGCCATTGCTGTAGCCGACGACGCTGAGCGACAAGTCGGGCGTGACCATCTTGCTCACCGCGATGTCGGCAAGCGGCACCCAGCGGCTTGCGCTGGCCGTGTGCGTATCGAGCACCCCGCTCAGCGGCGGCGGCAATCCCGCGGCGCGGCTCATGCTGGTGCGGCCGTTGGTTGCGATCAGGTTGCCCTCGAAGCTGTTGCCAGCCCACACCGTGGTGGCTGGGTTGCTGGCACCGCCGAACGCATCGCGGGTCGACGCCGCGGCCGCACCTGCCACGCCACGCGCTTCGGCACCGTAGCCGATCTGGAAGTAGCCGTTGTCGGCCAGGCCAAGCACTGGACGCACGGCTAGCGCGGATAGGACCATCCACTGTTTCGGGTTCACTGCTGTCTCCGATGTCATTGTTATTGGCGCGGGAAGCTCTGGGGCCGCCTCGCGTGGGGGCTGAGGTACGGCTAATGGCCGGTGATCGAGTTGGTCAGGACGCCCAGCCCGGCGATCTCCACATCGACGCGGTCGCCGTCCTCCAGGAAGCGCCATTGCTCGATGCCGGCGCAGTTCGGCACGCAGCCGGTGGCGAGCAGCTCGCCGCCGTGCAGCGTCTCGTTGGACGACGCGTAGCTGACGATGCGGTCGATGCGATGGGTCATCCCCGCAGTACTGCCCTGCCCGCGCACTTCACCGTTGACGCGCACGGTGACATCGAGCGCGTGTGGATCGGCGATCTCGTCGGCGGTGACGATCCAGGCGCCGAGGCTATTGCTGCCGTCGAAGTCCTTGCCCTTGGCCGGGCCGGCACTCGGGCGGGCGCGCATTTCTTTCATCAGCTGCGCGCGTTCGGAGAAATCGTTGAAGATCACGTAGCCGAAGATGTGCGACATCGCCGCCGAGCGGTCGATGTTCTTGCCGGGGCGGCCAATCACGACAGCAAGTTCGGCCTCGTAGTCGAGCTTGCTGCCGGGATCGGGCCGGGCCACCTTGCTGCCGTGGCCGGACAGATTGAGACGCGCCCCTTTGTAGTACATCGGCGTTTCGTAGAAGGCCTTCGGCACCCTGCCCGCACCCAGCGCCCGCATCAGCAGGCCTGTGGCCGGGCTGACGCCATGGGCCATGACCTGCCCGTAGGCATTGCGCAGATGCTGCTCGTAGACGCTGAAGCAACGGATCTGCGGCGGACGGTAAGGGAGCTGGAGCTGAATCGAGCGCAGCGCGTACACCTGGTGCGCGCCGTCCCGGGTGCGGTCTTCCAGCAACGCCCGCAAGGCCGGCAGCGTGTCATGCTGATGCTCGATGAGCGCCAGCAGGCAGGCAAAGCGCGCGTCACCCGCGAAGGTCGCGGTCACATCGAGTAGCCGGCCGTCGGCCAGGCCCAGCCCGACATGGCCCTTCACCTGAGCGGCGGAAAATGTGCACAATCTCACCGGCTCTCCCCTTTCAGCGCAGGGTCAGGAACTGGCGGCTGGTCACCGCGCCGGGCTGCTTCAGGCTGGCTTCCGGCGCGCCAGCCTTGTAGCGTTCGAGCAGATGCTCCGGATCGAACTCGACTCCGACCGCGTTCTCCGCGAAGGCCCCCGAGCGCAGCCACACTTCCAGCGCCTCCGGCGTCTCGAAGTTGTCCACCTGCAGTTCCGCCTGGATGCCGTCGGGGTCGCGGTAGTACAGCGAGGTCGTCGGTCCGTGGTTGATGCACCATACCGGGCGAACGTCATGGCCCTTGAGCCGCTCATAGGTGTGGAGCAGGTCGCCCAGCGAGCTGTAGGTGAAGGCCACGTGGTCCAGGCCCGTGCTCTCGCGCCGGCGGGGCGAGAAGTTCGCGGCATTGATCAGCGCCAGGCGGTGATGCTCCTCGTCAAACGACAGGAAGCAGAGCAAGGCATTGCGATACATCACGCGGGCGCCCAGCACGATGCTCCACCAGTGGATCGTTTCGTCAAACCGGCGCGTGGCCAGCACGATATGCGCGAGCTTTTGCGGCGGGCGTGCGTCCGGGTCTGGGCAGGGGATAGGGAACTGGTCCATGCTGTCGCTCATTGCATCTCCTTGATAGGGTGTGCCGCGCTCGTGGCGCGGGTCGTGCTGGATTGGGAAACCATGCGCGCCATCACCGCCTGCAGCGCCGCGCCGGGATCGGCGCACTGGCGGCGGCTGCGCCAGGCCACGATGCCGTCGCCGCGCAGCAGCAGCGCGCCGGACACATCGATCTGCAAGGCTTCGGCAAACGCCGGCGCACCGATGCGGAACTGCGCATCGTCGCCGGTGCCGACCTGCGGACACGCCACGTCGATGCCCCAGGCGTCGCGCAGTTGCGCCAGCGCTGCCTGCCAGCGCACGCGCTCCTGCTCGTGGACCAGCAGCGTCATAGGCGCACGCCGGGCCAGGTCGCGCGTCGACAGCGATGCGCCATCTGTCTCACTCCACAGATGGGGAACCAGCGCGCCGGGGCTGGTCTCCGGCCAGTAGTCGGTGCCCGCGTGAGGCGATTTCGCTTGCGGATGGGGCTCGCGGCAGAGGAAGCCCGTCGCATGCGCATAGCCAAGATCGGTGCCCAACGTCACGAACACTTCCCGCTGCCGGTCGATCGCCCTGCGCACGCGGGCGCGGATGTCGGCCCCTGCCTGGCCAGGGTCGACGAGCCGGCCCAGCGGCTTCAGGCCGGCGCCGGTCGCGGCCCGGAACAGCTTGCGCGCGGCAGGCCTGGGCAGCAGCCGGACCCAGCGGGACCGGGACAGCGCGGACAAGGTCTGGAAACCGTCCGGATCCACGCCGGTGGCGCGCAACACCTGGTCGGCCAGGTCGCTCAGTTGCTGCGTACGGCTGGCATGCGCCTGGGCGCTCGCCGCTCTCTCCCCGGCATAGCTGGACAACAGCGCCTGAGCAAGGTCGTCGGGCACAAAGCTGCCCAGCAGGATCTGCAGCCGCCACGCCAGGCTCGCCGCGTCCTCGATACCGTGGTTCATGCCGAAGCCGCCGATGGCGGAGAAGCCCGCTGCGGCGTCGCCAAGCAGCAGCACGCGCCCGATCCGGGTCACTTCCGCACGGCGCAGCGCCATGGTCCAGGGGCGGACGGACTGCACCCTGACCTCAACGCTGTCGTCGCCGATCGCGGCCTGCACCAGCGACAGCGCCTGCGCGGCCGGCATCCCGCCGGCGGGCTCGAGCGCAGGCAGCACCGCGGTCGTCAGCACCCAGTCCTGTTCATCGGCGGTGTGGGCGGTAAGCGTGCCCACCACCCTGGGATTGAAGATCCAGTAGAAGGGGCTTGGCCGCGCTACGGTCAGCTTGCCCAACTGCGCGCGGAAATGGATTTGCGCCACCGCCTGCAGCGGCGTCTGGACAGATGGCACGCCCAGCAGGCGCCGCACCGTGCTCTGCGCGCCATCGGCGCCGGCCACGAAACGCGCGCTGCGCCGCACGCTGAGGCCGCTGCGAAGTTCGCGCAGCGTCAACGTGCAGGCATGCTGGTCCTGCGACAGCGACTCCAGTTCGTAGCCGGGCAGGAACTCGATCAGCGCGTCGCGTGCCACGCGCTCCCGCAGAATCGGGTCGGTCACGTTCTGGGACAAGTGCAATGGGCGGCAAGGGCCGCTACCCAGCAGGCTGGCGGTATGCGCGGGGTCATTCCCGAGCGGCACGCAGCGGCCCAGGTCGGCCCCCGCCAGCGACGTGCACCAGGTGATGTAGCGCAGCTTGAGCGGCGGCGAACTGATCTCGCGCAGCTGCTCGGCAAGTTCGACATCGATGGCGCGGATCACCTCCATCGCGCGGGCGGACCAGACGTGTCCGCGCGGATGCGTATCCGCATCGCCCTGACGCTCGACCAGCACGCTGCGGATGCCGCGGCTGGCCAGGAGCAAGGCCAGCACGGAGCCGGCCGTGCCCGCGCCGATGATCGCCACGGGAATCGGGACCGGAACGGAATGCCCATCCTGGCGCGGCGGCGCGGCTTCGGAATCGTGTGTCACTGGTGAACCTTCGCAAGTGTGTTGAAAGGTGGCCGCGTTGCGGCGAGGGGCGACGGCACGGGAGCCTGAAGCACCCGGCAGAGGGCAGCGAGCACGTCCTCCGCCTGCACATCGGTGGCCGATGCATGGCGCCAGGCAATATGGCCATCCGGACGCACCAGGATGACGCCGTCCGGCAGGCCCCGGTTCCATAGGGACAGTTGCTGCTTGTCGGCGCAATGGATGACTGCGCCAATGTCCACGCCGTGTACCGGCAGGGCGCCAAGCCGCTGGCTCGCACCCGCGGCAAGCCCGGCGCATGCCTTGCCATGCCGCCCGAAGCCCGCGAGCAGGAAGTGCCCGTTGCCAAGCAGGTCATGCGAAGTGGCGGACGCGCCGGAAGCGTCCTGCAGCCGGAAGTGCGGCAGGCGCGCGCCCGGGGTGAACGACTGCGCCACCTCCAGTACGGAACTTGTCGCCATTGAAGGCCCCGAGGGCATCGCCTCACTGCCGCAGACAGCCGCGCTCCGGTACACGTAGCCCAGGTCAAGCCCGAGCGTGTTGAAATGCTCCATCTGCGCTTCAGCAGCCTGTTGCACGTTGCGCTGGATGGCCGCGAACCGCGGCGTTGCCGCCAGTTGCACGCGCCGGGTGCGCGCGTCGACGGGCGCCACCAGCATCCGCTTGACGGCGGACCGCAGCGCAGCGGGCAGCGCGCGGGCCGGTGCGCTGGCGCGCAATCGCGCCAGCGTCGGCAACTTGTCGTCATCGAGGCCCAAGGCAGCGGTGACCTCCCGCATCTTCCAGTGGTTTGCCACGCTGACGCCGCAGTTCCTCTCGGCCACCGGCTTGCGCTCGTCACCATAGGTATCGAGCAGCCCCGGACCCGCCCTGCCCCGGATGACGTTGGCCAGCTTCCATGCCAGGTTGTGCGCGTCGGCAGCGCCTGTGTTCAACCCGAGTCCGCCAGTGGGCGGAAAGCGATGCGCGGCATCGCCCACGAGGAAGGTGCGCTGCTTGCGATAGGACGCAGCGATGTGCGCCTGCATCGTCCAGTTCGACAGCGACGTGATGCGCAAAGGCATGTGGCGATCCCCGAGCGCGGTCCGAAGCAGGCGCTCGCAGCGCGCCAAGGGGAAGTCCGCCGGCGATTCATGCTGCGGAAAATACGGCGTCATGAACACCGAGTAGCGCGCCGAATCGTGGACGATAAACGTGCCGGGCGCCGCGGCCGACAGGACCCAGAAGAGGATCGACGGACTGTCCTTGACCAGATGGCGGATATCCGCCTCGAAGTTGATGGTGATGAGATGTGCCAGGTTGGTCTCGCCAACCATGGGCAGCCCCAGGCTGCGCCGTACCGGACTACCGGCACCGTCGGCCGCGATCAGCCATTCGCTGCGCACGCGGTACACCGCGCCAGTCACGGCCTCGCGCACGGACGACACGACGCAATGCTCGTTGTGCTCCGCGCCCTGCCAGGCATGGCCGAAGCGCGCCTGGCAGCGAACCCGGCGCGACACCTGGGCGAACAGCAGCCGCTCCAGATGATGCTGGGGAATGTTCGCGGTGCGCTTGCCGCTGGCGGCCGCCATGCCGGCAAGATAGCCGGGGCTGCCGATATCGATGCGGGCCAGGTCGCCCTCGGCAAGGTTGCGCCGCCACGTCACGAAGCGTGCATCGCCGCTATGGGTCGTGATACCGGCCAGCGCCTCGTCGGTGACGCCGATGCCGGCCAGGATTTCCTGCGTCCGGGTGTTGATGACATGCGCCTGCGGGGCGAGATGCAGGTCATCACGACGCTCGACCAGCAGCGATTCAATGCCCTGGTCCGCCAGCAGCGCTGCCATCAGCATGCCCACCGGGCCAGCGCCCACGATTAATACCGGAACTTCCACCACGCGCATCCTGCCCCCAATGTTGCTCGCCGCCTCAATGGCCGCCCTGGAACGCAAATTTATATAAGTATAAGTCAAGCTCACACTAGTATTTATACTTATATAAGGACGCCGGGCGAGCGCGCGACCGGACGGCCCGGCAAAGCCGCCGCCCCCGGATGGGCTGGAGGTCAGGTGCCATGTGGGAGAATGGCGACATCGCTACCGTGTGTGAAACGCGTCCCAAACCACCATGACAACTGTTGAGAGCCGACGCTCGCGGACTCCTGCCCGAAAGCGCGCCACCGAAGCCTCCGCCGCCCCGACACCAGTCGCCCGCGCCGCCGAGGTGCCGGGGCGTCAGCGCCTGATCGACGCCGCCGAAATCGAGTTCACGCAAAAGGGATTCGACGGGGCGTCAGTACTGTCGATCGCAAACCGCGCGGGCGTAAAGCAACCGCTGCTGAACTACCATTTCGGCAGCAAGGAAGGGCTCTGGCGCGCGGTAGTGGAGAACGCGTACACGGGATTGCTGGCCGCGTCCAGGCAGGCAGCGGCTGCCCTCGACCGCTCTGACCCGCTCGCCCGCCTGCAGGCAGCGCTAAGGGCCTTCGCGGTGAGCAATGTCCTGCATCCGGCGGCGCACTCCCTGGTCCTGATGGAAGTCGCGCAGGATGGTCCAAGGCTGGACTGGCTGGTGGACAACTATATGAAGCCGTTTCACGACGAGCTCGATGCGCTGATCGCGGAGTGCCATGCCGCGCAACTACTCAAGCCTTACCCACCGGAACGGGCCAGCGTCACGATGACGGCCATGCTTACGGCCGTGCAGTCAGCCACGCATTTGCTGAAGCGCCTCTATGGCGTCGGGCCCATGACACCCGCCCAGGCGGAACAGCACGCGGAACAGGTCATCGATGTCCTGATGAATGGCATGGCCGCCCGCAGGCCCGGCCGACGGCGGGCGGCAGACCCGGTCTAGTTCTGGTCAGCGCAAGGCTGCAGCGGCGTGCGCAACCAGGGGTCGCTTCAGAAAACGGAAAAAAATTGCACGCTAAGCGATCGCGAGCCCACCGCCAGGCGCCAACCACTGAGCCCATGCGGTGACGAAGGCCGGATCCGTAGAATTCGGAGATACTGCAATCTCTTCACTTCCGAGCCACCCGCGGTCGCTGCGGAGGCACAGGCCCTGGCGCGCTCCTTCCACTGCCGGCTACCGCGTCGAGCCGTCCTTTGCGAGCCTGTCCGCGTAAATCCGCGCGTAGGTGTCTGGCGGGGAACCGGGAGGCCCCATGCTGATCAGTTTGATGGGCTTGACCGGCCATGCCTGTTGTGCGTTGGCGGCGTGCCATGGCAGGGGCCAGCGGCCGCAAATGCACCAGCGGTGCGGGCGAGGAACGTTCGACGCGTCGTGCTCATGGTGCCACCGGTCAGCGTGTTGCGGGAATGACGGGCAGAAGCAGGAATGACGGATACTTCCCGCCCGTGTGAACGGTGGTCTGACCGGCGAATCGTTCAGACCTGCGGTCCTCGGGGTGATCGTGCAGCAGCACCGACGAGCCGCGCATCGACTTGCCATAGATCTGCGGGTAGGGTCCAGGCAGGTCGTGCTCGAAGTCCGAGCTGCCGACAGTCAACACCAGCCGGTAGCCCTTCGGGAACACGAAGCACATTGGCCAGATCTCGACCTGCAACTCGTAGGTCTCGTTCGGTTCTAGAAGTTGGATCTCCTGATGCGTGTGCACGGGCTGATACGGCCTAGAGGCTTGAGGATTCAGCTTCCGGTGCGACGCTCTAAGCCAGCCTTGCCCGAGAGGTGCGTTGGGTTCAACCGCCCCCAAGATCAGGTGCTCCTTGCCGTCGGGAGTGAAAGCCCGCAGCGTCAGGAACAGGTCCGCATCCCGGCCTGTCGTGGAGATCCAGAGCGTGGCAGCCAGCGGACCGGTCACCTCGGTGTCGCGCTCGAACGGTGCAGTGCAGAAGCTCACCTTGCCTGCCATGCCGTCAAACGAGAGGCGCGAAACTGTCCCGGTTGGCTTCGATCGCAGGGTCTGTGCGCTAGCGTCCAGGTACATGGGCGTCCAGACGGTGCGCGCCAACGGCCATTCATACTCGTCGCGCTCCACGAAACGATCCACGTGGCGCACCTGCATCTTGATGGGCGGTTGCCGGTCCCAGCCGTTGTCCTCGCCCCTCAAAAAGTGATCGAAGAACCTCTTCTGTAGCGCTACGCCGTAGTCCGTATAGAACTCCGTCCAATGCTCGAGCCCGTGCAATTCGAGCCATTTCTGCTTCGAGCCGGCCCCCAGGTAGCCTTGGACATTGCCGCGCAGGTGCAGGCCATGGCCACCCCAGTTGCCGCAGGAAAGGACCGGTACCTCGATCGCACCCAGGTCCGCACGGCGGCCGTCGAAGTAACTATCCGTGATGAGCTCCGCGCTCAACTGCGTCGCGTTGATATCGACGCGATTGGCGAGCAATTCTTCGTCGCTGAGCTCTGCCGGTCCGGAGATCGGCAACCCGCTGTTGGGGTTCACACCCGCGCGCAGCCCCAGACCGTGCTGCACGGCTTCCACCTGCTTCGGATACCAGGCCACCATGAACGTGTTGAGGATGCCGCCGTGCCGGCAGGCGTCGCGATAGTAGTCGGAGAACCCCTCGAACGGGCAGATCGCGGCCAGATGCGGAGGACGTTTCGCCGCCACCAGCCATTGGGTGGCGCCGTAGTAGGAAACGCCGGCGAGGCCGACCTTGCCGTTGCTCCACGGTTGTTTCGCTGCCCATTCAATGCACTCGTAGAAGTCCTGCGCCTCGCGCGGGGAGAAGCAATCGATGACGCCCGGCGAGCGGCCAGCGCCGCGCGAGTCCACGCGAATGCAGATGTAACCCAACGGCACCCATCTCTCCGGATCCGCGGTTTCCCAGTTCGCGTACTTGCCGCTGCTGCCCTTCAGAATTTCCGGGTGCTTAGTCGTGAGTGATTGCCATTGTGCGGGGAATCCCACCTGGAATGGCAGACCCTTGGCGTACGGTCCGTAGGACATCAATATGGGGTAGCGTCCTTCCTCTTTCGGGCGAAAAACGTCGGCCCGAACTACCAAACCATCGTCCATGGGGATTTCAACGTCCCAATCGATTTGCATGTCTGTCTCCTGATCGGTTTATCTTGTACCGCGGCTAAAACTTGTGGCGCATGCCAAGCGCAAAGCTGATGCCACTTCCCTTTCCGGTGACCTTGTCGAACATCGCCACAGCGTACGCGTCCGTGCGCTTTAACAGGGCATAGCCATAACCCACCGCAAGTCCGTCGGAAGTGGCGCGCGCCGGTATGGGTAAGAGACCGTCAGGCAGGCACAGGGGCCGGCAGCACGGTCGCATTGTTGACGCCGAAGCCGATCCGAGCGTAGTTCTGGCGCTCACACCAGCCGCGGAATACGACGGTGTCGCCGTCCTCAAGGAAGCCGCGTTGTTCGCCGTTGCCGATGTCTACCGGTTGCGTCCCGGATACTGTGAGTTCGATCAGCGCGCCGGCCTCGCCCGGCGAGGGACCCGAGATCGTGCCGCTGCCCAGTAGGTCGCCGCTCTGAAGATTGCAACCTCCCATGGCGTGGTGAGCAATCATCTGGCTCAGCGTCCAGTACTGGTGGCGAAAGTTGGTACGGGTCAGCGTGCGTGGTTGCCGGCCCTGTGCCAACTGACGCGCGCTGAGTATCGAAACCTCTAGTTGGATGTCAAAGGCGCCGGCTGCGTCATTCTCCGCCGAACGAAGGTAGTCAAGCGGCTGTGGGCGCTCTGGGTCGCGTGTCCAGCTTGCGCGGTAAGGCAGCAGTGCTTCGAGCGTGACGATCCAGGGCGATAGTGTGGTTGCGAAGTTTTTAGCGAGAAACGGCCCGAGCGGTTGCATTTCCCAGGTCTGGATGTCGCGCGCGGACCAATCGTTGAGCAGGCATAGGCCGAAGATGTGCTGCTGTGCCTTTGCCAGCGGGATAGGCGTGCCACGTTCATTGCCGATGCCAATCACCGCGCCCACTTCCAGTTCGTAGTCGAGACGCTGGCACGGTCCATACACAGGTACTCCGCCCGGATCAGGGCGGTACTGCCCCATCGGTCGGTAGACCTGCTGGCCACTGACCCCGATGGAAGACACGCGGCCGTGATACGCGATCGGCAGCCAGTCAAAGTTGGGGTTCACCTCCAGCCCGAACTGGCGACAGCAGTTCACGGCGTGGTCGAGCGAAGTATAGAAATCCGTGTAGTCGCCGATGCGTACCGGGACCGCAAACTCGGCGGCCGCCTGTGGCACCAGCGTTTCGCGTACTTGACGCTCATGCACACCTTCTGCCGCCAGCAGCGCAAAGATTCCGTGGCGCAATGCCCGCCAGGCGCTCGGACCCAAGTCCAGCAGTGCATTTAGCGTCGGCGCTGCGGCGGCCCGCGTGGCCTCGGCGGCCAGGTCTTGCAGGCAGCCTGTGCCATGCAATGCTGCCAGGTCGACGATCTGGTCGCCGATCGCTACGCCGCCACGCCAGGCCGCGCCGCTGCCAAGCCGACGGAATATGCAGAGCGGAAGATTCTGCAGCGGAAAATCGCAGCCTGCAGCATTGGCGGAGTCCAGCCAGCTATGCCGGGAGGCATCATGGGTGTGGTTCAGTTCCATGGTGGTATCAGGCGGCATTCAGGGCATCGTCGAAGATGGCAACGGCGCGGGTCCAGCCGGCCGAGGCCCCGCGAATCTTGTGCGGGAAGCAGGAGATGTAGAAGCCATGCGGCGGCAGCGCCTCTAGGTTGTGCAGCTTCTCCAGATGGCAGTAACCGATGTTGCGGCCCGCCTTGTGGCCTTCCCAGATCAGCGAGGCGTCCTGTGTCTGGGCATACTTGGTGGCCGTGTGCACAAACGGCGCGTCCCAACTCCACGCGTCGGTACCGGTCAGCCGCACACCACGTTCGAGCAGGTACATGGTGGCGTCGAACCCCATGCCGCAGCCGGACGAGACGTAGTCAGGCTGGCCGTAGCGCTTACCCGCACGCGTGTTGACCACCACGATGTCCAGCGGCTTGAGCACGTGCCCGATTCGGGCGAGTTCGGCCTCGACATCGTCGGCGGTGACCACATAACCGTCGTCCAGCCCGGTGAAGTCGAGCTTCACGCCCGGCTGGAAGCACCACTCCAGCGGCACCTCGTCAATGGTGATGGCGCGCTCGCGCTGCCCCAATGACTCATTCATGGTGCTGTGGAAGTGATAGGGAGCATCCAGGTGGGTGCCATTGTGCGTATTGAGCTGGACGCGCTCGATCGCCCAGCCTTCGCTGTCCGGCAGGTCGGACGGCCTCAGCCCCGGGAAAAAAGCCGTGACCTGCTCGGCGGTGGAGCGGTGCGACAGGTATTCGATCTGAGGGCCATAACCGGGAGGGTCGGAGACGACATCGTTTTCCAGGTAGATCGAGAGATCGACGAAGCGTCGAGTCATGGTGGAAGGTCCTCTGTGGAGATGCGTAAAAAGGGGGAGTTGCGGACTCAGCCGGCATCCAGCGACGGTGCGGTGCGCGGCGCGTTGGTCGCGCACGCACCGGCTTCAGGCCCGGCGGTGGGGCGCGGCAACAGCGCTACGACGGCAGCGGACAGCAGGGAAGCCGCCGCACAGCGCGATGCCGGGAGCAAAGCCGAACGCCGTCGCCGCCGAGCCCAGTGCCAGCGGAGCGAAGGCGAAGATCGGCCCCAGCACAAGCAGCGTGGCATGGTCCGTGACGAGAGCGTAGAGCGGCAGTAAGTTTGGGGGGCATGATGGATCTCCTGATTTGGCGCCCCTGTCCGAAGCAGGTGACGCTCACGCTTTTCCCTGACTGTACGATCGTGCAGTGGTAAGCCATGAGGACTGTACGCTCGTACAGTCAAACGCTACAGTAGGGTAAACGCGGGTGTGAGGTTCGCTACAATGGCGCATCTATTGGAGGCAGCATGGAAGGCAAGGAAGCGCGAAAGTCAGCGGTCGGGGCACGGGCCATGGCGCGAGAAGAAGCTCAGGGGCTGCCGATCCCGGAAGCGAGCAAGCGCGAACGCGTGCTCGATGCAGCGGAGCGCCTCTTCGCCGAGGGCGGCTTCGACGGCGTGTCGATGCGTGATATCGCAGCAGCCGCGGAGGTTGGCTTGCCGCTGATCGTTTACCACTTCGAGACCAAGCGAAATCTGTACCGCGCGCTGTTCGACCGGCGCAAGACGCTGTTCGAGGCCCGGCTGGCGGCCCTGCGCCAACCACTCACCGCTGGCGAGGACTCGGTGGAGCACATCGTGCGTGCATTCGTGGAGCCGGTAATGCGGATTCAGGACACTGAGGCCGGCATTGCCTATGCCAAGCTCGTCGCACGCGAGGCCTCTGATCCAAGAGAAGCCGAGCGCGGTATTGTTGCCGACTATTTCGACCCGCTCGCCATGGAATTCGTCAAGGCAATCCGCAAGGCTCTGCCAGGCAACAGCACCAGATATGCCCATTGGGCCTATCTGTTTGCCGTGGGAGCGCTGGTGATGAGCGTGTTCGACAGCCGTATCGAGCGTATCTCCGGCGGCAAGTTCAAGGCCGGCGACGTGGGTCACAAGTCCGAGTACCTGGTAACTTTCATCGCAGCGGGCATTCGCGCCGGGGCCGACCGGACGTCATCTAGGCGTTCCAGAGAATCATCCTTATGATGCGATTCGCCTGGAGTACAGATGTGTTCGGGGCTGGAGAAAACGTAGCTTCGCCACGATCTCTAGGCCTATCGCGGTGACTTGGCCAGCCATCTCCGGGAAGCGCTCGCCCAGCAGGCCTGCAGCCGGCATCCTCCTGACGCGCTCAGGCCGTTTGTCCGCGAGTGGGCGGGGCCACCGGTGGGACTAACGAAGCCTTCTGTCGTCGTTGCGCGCAACCCCGCTGATGCAATACAAGCGAATTTGTCCAACCGTGACCGGGGGCAGCACTCGCCCGATGTCTTCGCGCTCCCAGCCGCGGATTGATGCGGTCGATGATGGCGACCATATCGTCGGCATGCGGGTGTTGCCGCAGGAGGAAGGCGACGTCTATGCAATCCTGCATCTGTCGAATGGCGACAAGCAGAACCTTACCCACGGCGAGTTCACCGCCATTACGGAGGAAGAGCCGCGCCCGCCGGCGCGGCTGCCGCAGAAACCACTGGCCGAAGAGCGTTGCTGCCGCGCTGCCCCGCCCCCGGGATCAATGCTGACTTGCCCCCGCAGCGCCGATCCCGGTCATCGCGCGCACGAACTGCGCACCGTAGCGCTGGCGCTCGGTGCCGGCCCGGGCGGAGCGGTCCAGCACCGACGCCAGCCAGGCGCCGGCGAAGGCCAGCGTCATCGAGAACAGCGCCGGGTTGGCATACGGGAAGATCGGCTTGTCATGATGCAGGATCCCCACCCAGACCGTCGGGCCCAGCACCAGCAGTGCCACCGCTGACACCAGCCCGGCCAGGCTGCCCGCCACGGCGCCGCGCGTGGTCAGGCCTTTCCAGAACATCGACAGGAACAGCACCGGGAAGTTGACGGAGGCCGCGATCGCCAGCACCAGGCCGGACAGGAAGGCGATGTTCTGCTTCTCGAACATCACGCCCAGCACCATGGCCAGCACGCCGATCACCAGGGTGGCCGCCTTGGACACCCGGATCTCGTCCTTCTCGTTGGCCTGCCCGCGGCGGAACACGTTGGCGTACAGGTCATGCGAGACCGCGGAAGCACCCGACAGGGCCAGGCCCGCCACCACCGCGAGGATGGTCGCGAACGCCACCGCTGAGATAAAGCCCAGGAAGAGATCGCCGCCGATCGCGTGCGACAGGTGCACCGCCACCATATTGCTGCCGCCGATGATCTTGCCGGCCGCGTCGCGGTAGGCCGGATCCGCGCCCACCATCACGATCGCACCGAAGCCCACCACCAGGATCAGCACGTAGAAGTAGCCGATGAAGCCGGTGGCGTAGAGCACGGACTTGCGCGCCTCGCGGGCGTCGGCCACGGTGAAGAAGCGCATCAGGATGTGCGGCAGGCCCGCGGTGCCGAACATCATGCCCACCCCCAGCGAAATCGCATCGATGGGATTGGACACCAGCCCGCCCGGCGACAGGATCGCCAGCCCCTTGTCATGCACCTTGGCCGCGCCGGCGAACATGGCTTCCGGGCTGAAGCCGAAGTACGCCAGCACCATCACGGCCATGAACGTCACGCCGCCCAGCAGCAGCGCGGCCTTGATGATCTGCACCCAGGTGGTGGCGAGCATGCCGCCGAACATCACATACAGCACCATCAGCAGGCCGACGATCACCACGGCGGACTCATAGCTGGTGCCGAACAGCAGCTCGATCAGTTTGCCGGCGCCGACCATCTGCGCCACCAGGTACATGATCACCACCGTCAGCGTGCCGCAGGCGGCGGTGATCCGCACCGGCTTCTGCGCCAGCCGGTATGACACTACGTCGGCAAAGGTATAGCGGCCAAGGTTGCGCAGCCGTTCGGCGACGATGAACAGGATGATCGGCCAGCCCGCCACCACGCCCAGCGCGTAGATCAGCCCGTCATAGCCCTTGTCGAACATCATCGCGGAGATGCCGAGGAAGGAGGCAGCCGAGACCATGTCGCCGGCGATGGCCAGGCCGTTCTGGAAGCCGCTCAGCCCGCCCCCGGCGGCATAGAAGTCGGATGCCGAGCGCGTGCGGCGCGCGGCCCAGCGGGTAATGCCGAGCGTGAACAGCACGAACAGCAGGAACATCACGATGGCGCTCCAGTTCAGCGGCCGCGGCGCGGCATCGCCCTGGATGGCGGGTGCCGCCGCGGCAGCCATGCTGGCAAGCCCGAGCAGGGCCGCGCACAGGTAACGGTTGGCGGGCTTCATGCCAGGCACTCCTTGCGCACGCGTTCGTTGAGCGGATCCAGGTCGCGGTTGGCCCGGTACACGTAGATCCCGGTCAGCAGCACGGCCGCGACGATCACCGCCACGCCGACGGGAATGCCCACGGTCATCACACCCGCGCCAAGCGGTGTGCCGAGCGTGGCCGGCGAGAACGCCAGCAGCAGGATAAAGCCGAAGTAGATCGCCAGCATGACCAGCGTCAGCGACCAGCCCAGGCGGGTGCGCCCGTTGGTCAGCCGGATGAAATCGGGGTGGTTCTGGATGGTTTCCAGTTGTCGCGCGTCCATGGTGGTCTCCTTTGGCGCAGGGGGGCGCGGCGCCTCTGGGTGGGCGCCATCGTTGGGTGGTTCGTTGAGACTTGAACTCTTCCGGCGGTGTGCTCCCTCTCCCCGCACGGGGAGAGGGAGCACACATGCAGCGGCTTGTCAGTTCATGCGATACGTTCAGATCGCGCCGACCGGCTGCTCGTGCGTGACCTTCGGCCGCATGTCAAGCACGCGCCGCGCCTTGCCGACAGTGGTGCGCTCGATGCCGTCTGCATCCACTACCTGCACGCGCGTGGTCACGCCCACGTAGGTTTTGATCTGGTCCTTCAGCTCGCGCTCCAGCGTCGCGCGGTCGTCGGCGCAGAGGGTGGCCGATGGTCCGGGCCGCGCCTCAACGCGCACTTCCAGTTTGTCCAGGTGGCCGTCTCGGGTCACCACCAGCTGGTACTGCGGCGCCAGCGCCGGGGTCTTCAGGATCAGCTCCTCGATCTGCGACGGGAATACATTGACGCCGCGGATGATCAGCATGTCGTCCGAGCGGCCGGTGATCTTGCCGATGCGGCGCATCGAACGCGAGGTGGGCGGCAGCAGGCGCGTCAGGTCGCGCGTGCGGTAGCGGATCACCGGCAGCGCTTCCTTGGTGAGCGAGGTGAACACCAGTTCGCCCTCTTCGCCATCCGGCAGCACCTCGCCGGTCACCGGGTCGATGATCTCGGCGTAGAAGTGGTCTTCCCAGATCACCGGACCGTCCTTGCTCTCGATGCATTCGCAAGCGACACCCGGGCCCATGACTTCAGACAGGCCGTAGATGTCCACCGCGTCGATGCCGGCACGTGCCTCGATCTCCGCGCGCATCGCATCCGTCCACGGCTCGGCGCCGAAGATGCCCACCTTGAGCGAGCTTTCCGACGGATCCATGCCCTGGCGCTCCATCTCCTCGATCAGGTTCAGCATGTACGACGGCGTCACCATGATGATGTTGGGCTCGAACTCGCGGATCAGCTGTACCTGTTTCTCGGTCTGTCCGCCGGACATGGGGATCACCGTGCAGCCGGCCTTCTCGGCGCCGTAGTGGGCACCCAGGCCGCCCGTGAACAGGCCATAGCCATAGCTGACATGGACCAGGTCGCCGGCGCGGCCGCCGGCGGCGCGGATGGAGCGCGCCACCACGCTGGCCCAGGTATCGATATCCTTCGCGGTATAGCCGACCACGGTCGGCTTGCCCGTGGTGCCGCTCGACGCATGCACGCGCGCCACCTTCTCGCGCGGCACCGCGAGCATGCCGAAGGGGTAGTTGTCGCGCAGGTCCTGCTTGGTCAGGAACGGGAACTTCGACAGGTCCGACAGCGACTGCAGGTCGTCCGGATGCACCCCGGCCGCATGGAAGGCCTTGCGGTAGTGCGGCACGTTGTCGTAGGCATGGCGCACGCTCCATTTCAGCCGTTCCAGCTGCAGCGCCTGCAGTTCGTCGCGGCTGGCGCGCTCGATCGGCTCCAGCTCGTTGGGGTTGGGGATGCGTTGAACCATTGTCTACTCCATCATCGTTATGATTGCGCCGCATTTCTATTGGGGGCCGGCGCCGGGTGCTGCGACTGCTAGCTAGTGCATCAGATATGGGAACGGCTCTGCACCACGCGGAAGCGGTTGGCGACGAAAGCCGCATCCGACAGCGAGGCATTGGCTGCCGGGTTGGCGCCGGTGGCATGGAAGTCGCTGAACGCGGCCGACTGGTTGACGAACACGCCACCGGTCAGGTTCAGCGACAGGGCCACGCCCGCGTCCTCGGCGGCTTCGCGGATGCCCTCGGACACGCCGGCATCGGTGGTGTAGGCCGACAACGTCAGTGCGCCATGCTCCTTCGCGCCGCGGTGCGCCAGCGCGATGCTGTGCGCGGTGTTGTCGGTGGCGACGATGAACGAGATCGGGCCGAACAATTCCTGCATGATCTTGCCCTCGTCGCTGGCGTCCACCTTGAGCACCAGCGGCGTGCGGATGCGCGCGCCGGGGAACTCCGGGTGCTCCAGCACGCGGCTGTCGGCGACGATCTCGCCCAGTGCGCGCGACGATTCGATGCGCTGCACCACCCCGTCGTTCTGGATCGCGCCGAGCAGCTCCACCGCCTTGGCTGCATCGCTGGTGAGCCTGGCCACGCCTTCCCCGATCGCCGCGGCCACCTGGTCGAAGCCGAGGTGCCCTTCCGGCGTGTCGATGCCGTCCTTCGGCACGTAGATGTTCTGCGGTGCCGTGCACATCTGACCCGAGTACAGCGCCAGCGAGAACGCGATATTGCGCACCATGCCCTTGAAATCGCTGGTGGAGTCGATCACGATCTGGTTGACGCCGGCCTTCTCGGTATAGACCTGGGCCTGGTGCGCATTGCGCTCCAGCCATTCGCCATTGGCGCTGCTGCCGGTGAAGTCGATCAGGCGCACTTCGGGGCGCAGTGCCAGCGTCGAGGCCATGCGCTCGCTCGGGTCGTTGGCCACCAGCGTGACCAGGTTGGGATCGAAGCCGGCTTCCTGCAGCACCTCGCGCGCCACCTCGACGCTGATCGCCAGCGGCAGGATCGCGCCCGGGTGCGGCTTGACCACCACCGCGTTGCCGGTCGCTAGGCTGGCGAACAGGCCGGGATAACCGTTCCAGGTCGGGAAGGTGCAGCAGCCGATCACCAGGCCCACGCCGCGCGGCACCACGCTGTAGCGCTTCTCCATGCGCAGCGGCTCGTTCTTGCCCTGCGGCTTCTCCCAGATCGCCTGCTTCGGGATGCGGCGCATCTCGTCCCAGGCGTAGGCCACCGCTTCCAGCCCGCGGTCCTGCGCGTGCGGGCCGCCGGCCTGGAAGGCCATCATGAAGGCCTGGCCGGTGGTGTGCATCACCGCGTAGGCAATCTCGAAACTGCGGCGGTTCAGGCGCTGCAGGATTTCCAGCGAAACGCCGACCCAGGCTTCAGGCCCGGCCTTGCGCCAGGCGGGCATGCCTTCGGCCACGCCGGCGAAGAGCTGGTCGAGGTCGGGCTTCGGATAGGTGATGCCCAGTTCTGCGCCATAGGGCGAGACTTCCTTGCCGGCCTGGCCGACGGTGCCCGGCTGCGACAGCGCGAACGGGCGGTTCAGGCGGGCCTCGAACGCAGCCTTGCCGTCGGCGTTGGCGGTTTCGCCGTAGACCCTGGGGCTCGGCATTTCGGTGAACGGGCTCCAGTAGCCGCGCTCGGCAATGGCTTGGGTGGCTTGTTCCAGCAGCGCCTGGTGGCGTTCAAAAAACAGATGGGACACGGCTTGCTCCGGGGGCAGAATGGTTTGTGTATGGGTCGGGACAGCAGCAGGAAACGCTTCAGGTTTCCTGGTCGAAGTCGATCACCAGCTTGTCGCTGACGGCGTAGCTCTGGCAGCTGAGGATGAAGCCGCGCGCGACTTCGTAGTCCTCCAGCGCAAAGTTGACGTCCATGTCGACCTCGCCTTCGATGCGCTTGCAGCGGCAGGTCGAGCAGACCCCGCCCTTGCATGAGTAAGGCAGCTCGATGCCTTGCGCCAGCGCGGCATCCAGCACCGTCTCCTTGTTCTTCTCCAGCGTGAAGCAGCGCGTGCGGCCGTCCTGGATCACCGTGACCTCGCACTGCTGCTGACCCACCTGCTTGTGTGCATGCGCCGCCGGGCGGGCCGCGGGGATGCTGGTGGCAAACAGCTCGCGCTTGACGCGGGCCTTGTCCACGCCGTTGTCGAGCAGCGCCTGCGACACCTCTTCCATCATCGAATGCGGGCCGCAGATAAAGGCGATGTCGATGTCCTGCGGCTTGACCCAGTGCTTGAGCAAGGCATTGACCTTCTCGCCGTCGATGCGGCCGTTGAAGAGGTCGATCTCCAGCTGCTCGCGGCTGAGCACGAACACCAGGTTGAAGCGCTGCAGGTAGGAGTCCTTCAGGTCTTCCAGCTCTTCCTTGAACAGCACCGAAGACGAGGCGCGGTTGCCGTAGAACAGCGTGAAGCGGCTCTGGGGCTCGGCTTCCAGCGTGGTCTTGATGATCGACAGCATCGGCGTGATGCCGCTGCCGGCGGCGAAGGCCACGTAGTGTCTCGCCTGCGTGGCAGACAGCGGCACGTGGAAGTGGCCGGATGGCGGCATCACCTCCAGCTTCATGCCGGGCTGCAGTTGTTCGTTGGCCCAGTTGGAGAACAGGCCGCCGTCGACGCGCTTGATCGCGACGCGCAGCTGTGCGTCCTGCACCGCCGAGCAGATCGAGTACGAGCGGCGCACGTCCTCGCCGCCGATGCCGGTGCGCAGCGTCAGGTGCTGGCCCTGGATGTAGCGGTAGGTGTCGGCCAGTTCATCCGGCACGGCAAAGGTCACGGCCACGGCATCGCGGGTTTCGCGGGTGACCGAGGCCACGGTCAGTTCATGGAATTTGCTCATCTCACTACCCCGGTCAGGCTCAGTGCGCCTTGAAGTAATCGAACGGTTCCTTGCAGTCGCCGCAGCGGTACAGGGCCTTGCAGGCGGTCGAGCCGAACTGGCTCACCAGCCGCGTGTGCCGCGAGCCGCAGTGCGGGCACGCCACCACCAGCGCCGGCGCCGCCCTGCGGCTGATGCCGCTGATGTCGATCACCTGCTGGGCCGGCGGCGCAATGCCGTAGCCGCCCAGGCTGGCCTTGCCGCGCGGCGTCATCCAGTCGGTGGTCCAGGCCGGCGCCAGTTGCGTGCGCACGCGCACGCTGGCGATGCCCTGCGCGGCCAGCGTGCGCTCGATCTCCTCCCGGATCACCGTCATGGCCGGGCAGCCGGAGTACGTCGGGGTGATGGTGACGACGCAGGCGTCGTCCTCCCATGCCACGCCGCGCACGATGCCGAGGTCCACCACGGAGATCACCGGGATCTCGGGATCGGGCACGGTATCGAGCCAGGTCCAGACCTGCCCGATGGCCGGGCGTGCGATCGCTTGCGCAGTCATGGCGTTCACCAGCTGGCGCCCGGATAGGCGCGCTGCAGGAACTGCATTTCGGCCAGCAGGTAGCCGAGGTGTTCGGTATGGCGGCCGTGGCGGCCGCCGCTCTGCGACCACGTGCCGGCAGGCAGCTGCAGCGTGGCCTCTTCCAGCACCGCGGCCACGTGGCGCTGCCACGGTTCGGCCAGTGAGGCGGGGTCGGGCACCACGCCGGCCTGCACCAGCGCGGCGTCGCCCGCGTCGGACTCGAACAGCTCACCGCTGAACATCCACAGGTCGTCGAACGCATCCTGCATGCGGCGGTGGCTCTCTTCGCTGCCGTCGCCCAGGCGCACCACCAGGTCGGCACTGCGGCGCACGTGGTAGGTCACTTCCTTGAGCGACTTGGCGGCGATCTCGGCGATGCGGGCATCGGTCGAGCGCTGCAGCCCGTCGAGCAGGAAGTAGTGCCAGGTGTCGAACAGGAACTGCCGTGCCAGCGTATCGGCATAGCTGCCGTTGGGCTGCTCCACCAGCAGCGGGTTGCGGAACTGGTGGGCGTCGCGCAGGTAGGCCAGCTGGTCGGCGCTGCGGCCGGCGCCCTCCACTTCCGCGGCGTAGCCCAGCCACAGCCGGGTCTGGCCGATCAGGTCGAGCGCGACATTGGTCAGCGCGATGTCCTCTTCCAGCGCGGGGCCGCGGCCGCACCATTCCGACAGGCGCTGGCCGAGGACCAGCGTGGAGTCGCCGAGGCGCAGCAGGTATTCGAGCTTGTGGTTGTCCATCATGCGGGCCGTATCAGATGTGCTTGACGGCTTCCGGCATCGGGAAGAACGTCGGGTGGCGGTAGACCTTGCTGTTGGCCGGCTCGAACAGCGGGCCCTTGTCGCCGGGGCTGCTGGCGACCACATCGCCGGCCTTCACCACCCAGACGCTGACGCCCTCGTTGCGGCGCGTATAGACGTCACGCGCGTTGTTGATCGCCATTTCGCCGTCCGGCGCGTGCAGGCTGCCCACGTGCTTGTGGGCCAGGCCGTGCTGGCTGCGGATAAAGATCTCCCAAAGCGGCCACTCTTTCATGGCAACCTCCTGTGTCATTGCGTTGGATGGATGGCGGCGCCGCGCGCCGCGGTGTCAGGCGGCGGCGCGCTGCGCCTGCTTGTCGGCGTGGGTCACCAGGGCGTCGCGGAACCACGCGCCCTCTTCCCAGGCCTTGACGCGGCTGCGCAGGCGGTCGCGGTTGCAGGGGCCGTTGCCCTGGATGACGTTGTAGAACTCGGACCAGTCGATCTCGCCGAAGTCATAGTGGCCGCGCTCCTCGTTCCACTTCAGCTCGGGATCCGGAATGGTCAGGCCCAGGTACTCGGCCTGCGGCACGGTCTGGTCGACCATCTTCTGGCGCAGCTCGTCATTGGAGAACAGCTTGATGCGCCATTGCATGGATTGCGCGCTGTTGGGCGAATCGCCGTCGGACGGGCCGAACATCATCAGCGCCGGCCACCACCAGCGGTTGAGCGCGTCCTGCGCCATCTGCTTCTGCTCGGGGGTGCCGTTGCACAGCGACAGCAGGATGTCGTAGCCCTGGCGCTGGTGGAACGACTCTTCCTTGCACACGCGCACCATGGCGCGCGCATAGGGCCCGAACGAGCAGCGGCACAGCGGCACCTGGTTGATGATGGCCGAGCCGTCGACCAGCCAGCCGATCATGCCGATATCGGCCCAGCTCAGCGTCGGGTAGTTGAAGATGCTGGAATACTTGGCCTTGCCGGTGTGCAGGTCGCCCAGCATCTGGTCGCGCGACACGCCCAGGGTTTCGGCCGCGCTGTAGAGATACAGGCCATGGCCGGCCTCATCCTGGATCTTGGCCAGCAAGACTGCCTTGCGCTCCAGCGTCGGCGCGCGGGTGACCCAGTTGCCTTCCGGCAGCTGGCCCACGATTTCCGAATGCGCATGCTGCGAGATCTGGCGGACCAGGGTCTTGCGATAGGCCTCGGGCATCCAGTCCTTGGCCTCGATCTTGATCCCGGCATCGACGCGCGCCTGGAACTCACGCTCCTGCGGCTCCATTTCTTCCATGGCGCGAAGCCTCGTCGCTCCTGTCTCCACCAGCTGTGCGTACATCCTTTGCTCCGCTCTTGGTTGCTCTGAATCGGGGTCTTGACCTGCATCAACATCGTCAGTTGCAACGGATGGTAGTGATACAATTTGATTCAATCAATCTGCATTTGTGTATCACTTCAGGGAGCAGGCCGATGGCGACGCCAGGCACCGATCCGGTTTCTCCGCGCGTGGCGCGGCTGGCACGCGGGCTGAAGCTGGGCGCCAATTCCATGCTGGTGACCTTGTTCGGCGATGTGGTGGCGCCGCGGCCCCAGGCAATCTGGCTGGGCAGCCTGATCCGGCTGGCGGCGCCGTTCGGCATCAATGACCGGCTGGTGCGAACCGCCACCTTCCGCCTGACCGCCGACGACTGGCTGGCCGCGACCAGGATCGGGCGGCGCAGCTACTACGGGCTGTCAGAAGCCGGTTTGCAGCGTGTACTGCACGCCGGCAAGCGCATCTACGCGGGTGAGGCATCCGAATGGGACGGCCGCTGGACCCTGGTGATGGTGCGCGGTGACGTACGCGCCACGGTCCGGCAGAAGCTGAAGCGGGAATTGCTGTGGGAGGGCTTCGGCGCCATCGCGCCAGGGGTGATGGCCCACCCCAATGCGGACCTCGCCTCGCTGCGCGAAATCGTCCAGGCCGCACGCGCGCAGGACGATGTGGCGGTGATGGAGGCAAGCAGCCTTGACGCGTTTTCCATCCGGCCGCTGCAGGCGCTGATGCACCAGACCTTCAAGCTTGGCGACGTGGCCGCCGCCTGGCAGGCACTGCTGCGCCGCTTTACGCCGCTGGCCGGAGAGGCCGCCGGGCTTGCTCCGGCCGATGCCTTCTTCGTGCGGACGCTGCTGGTGCACGAATACCGGCGCGTGCTGCTGCGCGATCCCAACCTGCCCGAGGCGATGCTGCCGCAAGACTGGCCCGGCCGCACCGCGCGCGGCTTGTGCCACACCCTGTATGGGGCGCTGCTCGACGCCAGCGAAGACTACCTGCACCGCGTGGTGGAAGTAGCGGACGGTTCGCTGCAGGATGCCAACCGGAGCCTGCGCCTGCGCTTTGGGGCCGGCGCGCAGGCGGCCAACGGCAATTAACCGGGCAACCGGGTAATCCCGGCTGCGCAACTGCGCAAATGGCTTGCGCCGGGTTTCGCGCAGAATGAACTCGCCAGCTTCAGGAAGTTGCGAGGACGGCTAGTCATGATCCTCACGAGTGGCTTCCGTGTGCGTCCGCCCAGGCCCGATTTCGCGTTCTTTGCAGAATCCGGATAACGGCAAGGATGCTCCCGCACCGATACTCACTCCAACGTTCATGACTCAGCCCGCAGCCTTCCGATGCCAGCCATTTTCTGCCCTCTTTCCTTCCGTCCGCCGAAATCCCGCGCCATCGGTCTTGCCCTGGTACTGGGCCGCACGGTTGTCAGGGTCGCGCCCTGTTCGAGGGAGTGCCACTGACGGCGTGACGCCTTGAAGTTCTTGGCCGATCCATTGGTGGCCACGCCGAAAAATGCAAATCTTTGTCAAGAATCATCGAATTTAGGAATCGTCCCATAGTATTTGCGCTTTTGTCGGGGTAGCGTCTTCGGCTACCCCGCGCCTTGTCGTTGGCTGAAGCGTCGCTGTGCGCGGACCTGGTGGCTTTCACTGGAGCATCGCCCATGCACACTTTTCCACCGACTATTTCCTTTAAGACACGACGATATGGCATCGTGGCCGCCTTGCTGGCCGGCTTCGCGCTGGCGCTCGCCGGCTGCGCCAGCTACGGCGACTGGCTCGAAGATGCCAAGCCGAAATCAAAATTGATCGCGGGTGACGCCCAATCCCTGAACTACACCCCGTACTACATTCACTCCTTCAACGTGACGGGGCCAAATGGTGTTGGCGGCGGTGGCTCCAATATCGTCCCCGCTTACCCGGACGGTCGTCCGTCCTCGGGTGGTGTGCGCTGCTGCATTAGTTTCCCACGCCAATGGCAGCCAGAGCTACGCGTCACCGTGCGCTGGCTGGTGGAAAAGGTCAAGGACGGCAAAACCCCGGGCTACTGGTACAAGGCCGAGAACGTGCGGATTCCTCAGTACGATGGCAAGGAAACCTATGGATCTTTTGCCATTTTCCTGCCCGGTGATCGTGTCCGCCTCATGGTCCGCGATGGAACGACCAGCCCCGAAGACAAGTTACCCGACGACAGCCCCTTCATTGCTCAAGGCGTGCGCGACGACGAGTGGAATCTCAAGTACCGCCGGGGAGGTCTGCAATGAGCGTGGTGCAATGGCCGGAACACATGCCGGAAGGCGGGCGACTGGCGCAGGGCAAGGACGCGTGGACCTGGGGCCGGGGCAATGTATGCGATCCGCTTGCCGGGTGCACCCAGACCCTGCACATCAGCCTGTTCTTCGACGGCACCAACAACAACGACGACGAAGACAACACAAAATGGCGGGATTCGCTCTCCAAGACCCACACTAATGTGGCACGTTTGTTCAGCGTGTCAAAGCACCTGCCTGATGACGGGTTGTTTTCCTACTACGTAGCGGGTGTCGGTACGCCCTTTCCAAAGCTCGGCGAGTTGGACTACTCCCAGGACGGCAAGGCCACCGCTGCGGGCTTCGACCAGCGCTGCGTCTGGGGCATGATTCGCGTGCTCAACGCCGTGCACTACGCAATTACGCACGACAAGAAGAAGTCGCTAGTTAGTGATGAAGACGCCAAGGCCATCTGCGACGCCGCAGCCAAGGGCAATCCTTCCAAGCTGATGGACAAGATCCGTATCCTGGGGATCACGCACAGCAACCGCTTCGACGATGGCCCGCAAAGCCGGATGGTCAGGAAGATCTGGATCAACGTATTTGGCTTCTCACGCGGTGCTGCGTGTGCACGTGTCTTTGTGAACAAGCTGCTCAAAGAATGGGGGCCTGGCGGCCAGCTCAGCGAGCAGACCGGACGGCGGGCCTTGCCCTACCAGGTCAACTTCCTGGGGCTCTTTGATACGGTGGCCTCCGTCGGCCTCCCGGACTCAACCCGCTCGGTCGTCAACTGGGACCGGTTTGCAGGGCACTCGGGATTTACGAAGGATGGCGGCTTGAATGTGCCAGGCACCGACAAGGTCCGGGCCTGCGCGCATTTCTACTCGATCCACGAGCAGCGGATGAGTTTTCCGCTCGACACCATCCGGATCAAGGAGAGCTACTCCGAAACGTTGCGCCGCTGGGAAATCGGTTATCCCGGTGTGCACTCCGATGTGGGCGGTGGCTACGGTCCCGGCGAGCAAGGCAAGGCCCGCGATGGCGACAGCAGCAAGCTCAGCCAGATTCCGCTGCATGACATGTACATCGCCGCCCTCAGGCAGGGCGTGCCGCTCATGCTGGAGGATGAAATTCGAGAGTCGACCGGTCTGTCCGAGAATTTCGCGATCCACCCGGCAACGGTCACGGCCTTCAACGAATGGCGTCGCAGCCTGTACGCGGTCTCCACCGTGGAAGAGGCACTGCGGTTCGGGATGGGCCAGATGCTGAGCTGGCGCACCCTGCGGGCCCAGGTCGGCACCGGGCAGTATGTGACCGAGCGTACCTTCTACCACGCCGCCCCGGAGGACGCCAAGACACCGCGCAAGATCACCCTCGAGGTCAAGAAGGCCGAACGCGATGATCCGGAATGCCAGCGCCTGAAGGCCGAGATCTCCCGACTTCAGCAGGAGCGGTCCGAAGCCCACAACCCGCGCGACTACCCGGCCAACCACCGGGACATCATGGAACTCTCCGCAGCGATCCTGGAGAAAAAGGTCTTGTTGCAGCGTCGACGGGAGGTCTTGTATGGCGAGCAGGCCGGCAAGGACGAACCAGCCCGGCCAGGGGAAGGCGCCGATGAGATCGTGACCAACGACCGCAGCGACCTGCGCGAGGGGGCCGAACAGATGCGCTTGCTGCTTGGCGTCCTGTATCCGGATCAGTTAGCAAGGTGGCAGGTGGACAAGCAGGAGTTTGTCTCACATCCTGGGGAGAATCGGCCCCAGCGGCCCCCAGTGCTATCCGTCAAGCACGACCAGTCTGGAGCAGACACGCCCCGTGTCACACTGACCAGCAGCGGCTTTATCTTCCATGCGACACGGACTTCGCTCGTGCAATCCTGGAATCCGGATGACGATTTGATGGCCGCTCCGGATGCAGGGGTGGTGAGCTTTCTGCGACTGCACACGTCCCCGGAAGCCGTGGCCCGTCTGGACAAGGCGGTCATCGCCCTCTATGACGACCACGTGCACGACAGCAAGATTTGGTTCCGCATCCCGTTCTTTAACGAATATGCGCCGGGTGGCTACGGCTGGCCCCGCGTGATCTTTACCGGAAACGATGACCGCAAGCCCTATCTGGCACTGGCGCCAGCGGCAAACCAGGCCGAGGAAAGCGTCGTCGGGAACTTCGCGATCGCATGATCTTGCAAGAACTTCCGGCGATCTCACGCTGGCGTTAGTCCCTGGCAGGTGCGAGAGCCGACCGTCAATTGACGGTCGGCTCTCGCGGCCCGGGTACACTTGGCCAGCAAGGCATTGCAGACAATTTAAGCGGCCGGTGCAGCATCACATGTCGATGAGTGACGTGATTAGTTTCACCGCTAGACAGATAACCGAAGGGGAATGGGCGCTGGTACGCGCGATTGCCGACGGCCTGGAATGGTCCTCGGCTGGTCCGAACCTGCGGCCCAGCGGCTCCGGTTCCTGCTCGACTTTGGTTATGCGACGGGCTTGCGCGCATGCAGCCAGGGTGCCGCCCCCAGGCCGGCACTCCCTTGCCATCAATCGCTTGCGCGTTATCACCCGTCCTTGAACAGGAAGCTGTAGGCGTTCAGTGCCGGTACCCCACCCAGGTGTGCGAAGAGGACTCTCGATCCTTGCGGAAACTCGCCGCGACGGACCATGTCGATCATGCCCTGCATGGACTTGCCCTCATAGACCGGGTCCGTCATCATGCCCTCCAGCCTGGCGCTGAGGCGGATGGCTTCCAGGGTGCCCGCCGAAGGCAGGCCGTATTCGGGGCCGCCATAGCGGGTGTCCAGCACCACGTCCGCTTCAGTGATGTCGCGGCCGAGGCCGACCAGCTCAGCGGTATGGCGCGCGATGCGCAGGATCTGCGCGCGCGTCGGTTCCGGCCTGGCCGATGCATCGATGCCGATGACCCGGTCCGCGCGGCCGTCGGCAGCGAATCCCACCACCATGCCTGCCTGCGTGCTGCCGGTGACCGAGCAGACGACGATGTAGTCGAAGCTGAAGCCGAGTCCGGCTTCCTGTGCCCGGACTTCCTCGGCGAACCCTACGTAGCCGAGGCCGCCGAGCGGATGCTCCGAGCAGCCTGCCGGAATCGGGTAGGGCTTGCCGCCCGCCTTGCGCACGCTCTCCATGGCATCTTCCCAGCTGGGACGAATGCCGATGTCGAAGCCTTCGCTGACCAGGCGCACGTCGGCCCCCATGATGCGCGACATCTGGATGTTGCCCACGCGGTCATAGACCGCGTCGGAGTAGTTGACCCAGTTCTCCTGCACCAGCACGCACTTCAGCCCCAGGTGGGCCGCGATGGCGGCAACCTGGCGCGTGTGGTTCGACTGGATCCCGCCGATCGAGACCAGCGTATCGGCGCCCTGCGCCAGCACGTCGGGAATGACGTATTCGAGCTTGCGCGTCTTGTTGCCGCCAAAGGCAAGGCCGCTGTTGCAGTCGTCGCGCTTGGCATAGAGCTCGACCTTGCCACCCAGGCTTTCGCTCAGCCGCGATAGCGGATGGATCGGCGTCGGGCCGAAGGTCAGGGAATGACGCGGAAATTGCTTCAGGTTCATGACTGGCTCCAGGTTGTGGCGGGCATGCGGGCGCGCGGCAGCCGCAAAGCCCGGCATTCGCACGGACGCTGCGCGACGCCGTACCTGGAATCATCATAAGAAAGCTGAGACGAAAGGTGCTTGCAAAGATCTGCGACTTCTTGCACGATAAAAAGGCTGAAAGCATCACGAAATTCTCTTTATTCCGTAGAAATGGCAACATCCAGAATAAAATTTCGTACAAAATCCGAGACCTCCGCCCAGCCCGCGCCGGTGCTGGATCGCACGGACAAGGCCATCCTGCGCGCCTTGCAGCGCGATGCGTCCATCTCCAACCTGGCCCTGGCGGGCAAGGTCAGCCTCAGCCCGCCCGCATGCCTGCGCCGCGTGGAACGCCTGAAAGCGGATGGCCTGATCCGCGGCGTCGTGGCGCTGCTGAACCCGGCTCCCCTGGACGCGGGCATGCTGGTCATCATCGGGGTCGTGCTGGACCGGTCTACGCCCGAGTCGTTCGCCGCCTTTGAGAAAGCGGCACAGAAGGTATCAGGCTGTATGGAGTGCCATGAAGTCACCGGCGAGTTCGACTACATCATGATGCTCAGGACCAAGGACAGCGAGAGCTTCAACCGCCTCCACGCGGAGCAGTTGCTCTACCTGCCGGGCGTGCGGCAGATTCGCTCGTTCATGGTGCTCAAGCAGGTGCTGTCGACGACGCAGTTTCCGATCTGAAGGTCGGCCTGGATCCGGCTGCGCGGACGAAGAGAGGAGACAGGGAGGGGAATTTTGGGGCTTGGGGCGAAGCGGAACCCCCGGCGCCGTTGCTGCCGGGGTTCCATCCGGCCAGCCCCTTGAGCGTTGGGGCTGGCGCGCCGTCCATCGCTCAGAATGAGCGCGGCAGGCCCAGGACGTGTTCGGCGACGAAAGAGTAGATCAGGTTGGTGGAGATCGGTGCCACCTGGTACAGCCGCGTTTCGCGGAACTTGCGCTCCACGTCGTATTCGCAGGCAAAGCCGAAGCCGCCGTGGAACTGCAGGCAGGCGTTGCCGGCCTCCCAGCTGGCCTTGGCTGCCAGGTACTTGGCCATGTTGGCCTGGGCCCCCATGGGCTCGTGCTTGTCAAACAGTTCGCAGGCTTTCCAGCGCATCAGATTCGCCGCTTCCAGCTCGATAAAGGTCTCGGCGATCGGGAACTGCACGCCCTGGTTCTGGCCGATGGGGCGGCCGAAGACCTCGCGTTCCTTGACATACTTGGTCACGCGGTCGATGAACCAATAGCCGTCGCCGATGCACTCGGCCGCGATCAGCGTGCGCTCGGCGTTCAGGCCGTCGAGGATGTACTTGAAGCCCTTGCCCTCTTCACCGATCAGGTTTTCCTCGGGGATTTCCAGGTCCTCGAAGAACAGTTCATTGGTCTCGTGGTTGACCATGTTGGGGATCGGGCGCACGGTCAGGCCCTTCTTCTGCGCTTCATGCAGGTCCACCATGAAGATGGACATCCCCTCGCTCTTCTTCGTCACCTCGGCCAGCGGCGTGGTGCGCGCCAGCAGGATCATGAAGTCGCTGTGCTGGACGCGGCTGATCCAGACCTTCTGGCCGTTGATGACGTAGCGTCCGTCCTTCTTGACCGCCGAGGTCTTGATCTTGGTGGTGTCCGTGCCAGTGGTGGGCTCGGTCACGCCCATGGACTGCAGGCGCCATTCCCCCGAGGCAATCTTCGGCAGGTACTTTTCCTTCTGCGCCCTGGAGCCGTGCCGCAGCAGCGTGCCCATGTTGTACATCTGGCCGTGGCAGGCGCCGGAGTTGCCGCCGCAGCGGTTGATCTCTTCCATGATGACCGAGGCTTCGGTCAGGCCCAGGCCGGAACCGCCGTACTCCTGCGGGATCAGGGCCGCCAGCCAGCCCGCCGCGGTCAGCGCATTGACGAAGGCCTCGGGATAGGCGCGCTGCTCGTCCACCTTGCGGAAGTACTCATCGGGAAACTCGGCGCAAAGCGCGCGGATGGCGTCGCGGATTTCTTGGAAGTTGTTCGATTGGGTCTGTTCGATCATGGCGCTTGGCTTGCGTTCGGTCTCTGGCGGACGGCCGCCTCCTTGTGATGACCGCAATGTTCGCGGCGTTCGGCCGCGTGGACAATCAGCCTTTCCGAAAGCGCGCCTTCCACCGCGGTTAAGTCCCGGCGACGGCCAGGTCCTTTCGCTTTCGCCAAAGTCCGCCATTGGCATTGTCAAATAGCGCAAACCACGCTTTGGGAACATGCTCCGGGCTATCCGGCGCATGCGCCGACTGACCGCTGCCCCGTGGACATGCACACCCTCGCCTCCCGCCTGCAAGCCCTGATCCGCCCCGGAGACCATATCTGGTGGGGGCAAGCGACCGCCGAGCCGCTGACGCTGACGCGCGCACTGGTGGAACACCGCCACGCCATCGCCCAGGGCGGACGCCTCAGTGTCTTTGTCGGCATCGGGCAGTCAGACACGCTGCAGCCGGCCCAGGCGGATGTGCTCGACTTCTTCGGCTACGCCGCCAGCGGCCCGCACCGGCAACTGGCCAGGGCCGGCGTGCTGGACATCGTGCCCAGCCACTATTCGCACCTGCCCGGGCTGATCCGCGACGGCACGCTGCGGGCGGACGTGGCGCTGGTGCAGGTCTCGCCCGCCGACGAGCAGGGGCGCCACAGCCTGGGGCTGGTGCATGAATACCTTCCCGCGGCGCTCGACCGCGCCCGCGTCATCATCGCCGAGGTGAACCCGGAGGTGCCGTGGACCCACGGCAGCCGCTACCTGAGCGCGGACGATATCGACCTGCAGGTCGAAGCGCTGCACCCGCCCATCAGCCTTGACCGCAGCGCGCCCGGCCCGGCCGAACAGGCCATCGCCCGCCACATCGCCGGCTGGGTGGAGGATGGCGCCACCCTGCAGATGGGCATCGGCAACCTGCCTGAGGCCGTGGTCGCTGCGCTGAATGGCCACCGCGACCTGGGGCTGCACAGCGGCGCGATCGGCGACGGCATTGCGGCGCTGGCCGAAGCCGGGGTGCTGACCAACGCACGCAAGAGCATCGATACGGGGGTAGGCATCGCCGGCATCCTGATGGGCAGCGAACGGCTGCGGCGCTGGGCCCACCGCAATCCGCAGCTGCAACTGCGCGAGACCGCCTATACCCATCACCCCGAGGTGCTGGCCAGCGTCGACAAGCTGACCGCCATCAACTCCGCCATCGAGGTCGACCTCACCGGCCAGGTGAACGCCGAAGTCGCCGGCGGCGTCTATGTCGGCGCCGTCGGCGGTGCCGTGGACTTCCTGCGCGGTGCCGCGCGCAGCCGCGGCGGCTTGCCCATCGTCGCGCTGCCGGCGACCGCCAAGGGCGCGAGCCGCATCGTGGCGCAGTTGTCCGGCCCGGTCAGCACGCCCCGCTCGGATGCGGGCCTGATCGTCACCGAGCACGGCGTGGCCGACCTGCGCAGCCAGACGCTGTCGCAGCGCGTGCGCCGCATGCTGGACATTGCCGCCCCCGAACACCGCGCGGACCTGGAACGCCAGGCCCACGCCCTGCTGCGCCAGTGCGGCGCGGTCTTCGTGGCCCTTCCCGGGCACACGCTGGCCAACTGACTTACTTGCTCATCCCAACACAGAGTTCCAAGGAGACTTCCATGCGCAGAGCTGCAATCGTCACTCCCCTCCGCACGCCCGTCGGCACCTTCGGCGGCAGCCTGCGCCCGGTGCCCGTGGAGGAACTGGCCGCCACCGCCGTGCGCGCCGTGGTGGAACGCAGCGGCATCGATCCCGCGCGTATCGATGACGTGGTCTTTGCCCAGTCCTACGCCAACAGCGAAGTGCCCTGCGTCGGCCGCTGGGCCGCGCTGCAGGCCGGCCTGCCGGTCGAGGTGCCGGGCATGCAACTGGACCGCCGCTGCGGCGGCGGCCTGCAGGCCATCGTCACGGCCTCGATGATGGTGCAGAGCGGCGCCGCCGACGTGGTGATCGCGGGCGGCGTCGAGAGCATGAGCAATATCGAGTACTACACCACCGACATGCGCTGGGGCGCGCGCTCGGGCAATGTGCGCTTCTTCGACCGCCTCGACCGCGGCCGTGAACGCTCCCAGCCGGTCGAGCGCTTCGGCAAGATCTCCGGGATGATCGAGACGGCCGAGAACCTGGCGCGCGACTACGGCATCAGCCGCGAGGCGGCCGATGTCTTCGCCGCCCGCAGCCACGCACGCGCCGCGGCAGCCTGGGAGGCCGGCCGCTTCGATGCCGAAGTCGTTCCCGTGCAGGTGCCCCAGCGCAAGGGCGATCCGGTGCGGTTCGCGCGCGACGAAGGTTTCCGCCCCGAAACCACGCGTGAAAGCCTGGGCAAGCTGCGCACGCTGATGCCGAACGGTACCGTCACCGCCGGCAACGCCAGCCAGCAGAACGACGCCTCGGCCGCCTGCCTGATCGTGGCCGAAGACAAGCTGGCCGAACTGGGCCTCACCCCCATGGCCTCGCTGGTGGGCTGGGCGGCGGCCGGCTGCGAGCCCTCGCACATGGGCATCGGCCCGGTGCCCGCGGTGAAGAAGCTGCTGGCGCGCCTGAACCTGACGCTGGACCAGATGGACCTGGTCGAGCTGAACGAAGCCTTCGCCTGCCAGGTGCTGGCCGTGCTCAAGGGCTGGGAATGGCATGACCAGGATGCGATCGAGCAGAAGCTCAACGTGAACGGCTCGGGCATCTCGCTAGGCCATCCGATCGGCGCCACCGGCGTGCGCATCCTGGCCACGCTGCTGCACGAACTGCAGCGCCGCGGCGGCCGCTATGGCCTGGAGACCATGTGCATCGGCGGCGGCCAGGGTATTGCCGCGGTCTTCGAACGCTACTGAGTAAGCCCACTTCATTCACCATACAGCCCCCGCGCGCGACGGCGGGGGCTGCGCCCGCCTTTTGCCTTTTGCTTTTCGGCTTTTGCCTTCGGCACTTTGCTTTACGTAGGAGAAGTATCTTGATTTCCACCTCACGCCGCCACGCCATGCTGGCCGCCCTGGCCCTGTGCGGCGCAACCCTGGCCACTCCCCCTGCCTCGGCGCAGCCCAACGGCCAGCCGGTGCGCCTCGTGGTCGGCTACGCCGCCGGCGGCCCCGCCGATCAGGCCGCGCGCCTGTTCGCGGTGGCGTTGGGCAAGGCGCTCAGCGCCAACGTCATCGTCGACAACAAGCCCGGCGCCAATGCCACGCTGGCCGGCTATGAAGTGGTCCGCGCCAAGCCCGATGGCGCCACACTGTGGTTCGCCGCCAGCGCGGCGCTGACGGTCGCGCCCAACATCATGAAGAGCCTGCCGTACGACCCGGCGAAGGACCTCGCCCCGGTGGCACCGGTGGCGCGCTACTACAACATGCTGGTGGCCAACGTCAAGGAGCCGTTCAAGGGCACCCAGGACCTGGTTGCCTACGCCAAGGCGCATCCCGGCAAGCTTAGCTACGGCTCCTCGGGCGTGGGCAGCTCCAACCATGTCGCCATGGCCCTGTTCGCCCGGCAGGCGCAGGTCGAGCTGAACCATATTCCCTACAAGGGCAATGCCCCGGCCATGACCGATACCATCGGCGGCCAGATCGACGTGATGTTCGACATCATCAGCACCGCCAGCGGCTATGTGCAGAGCGGCAAGGTCAAGCCCATCGCCGTGGGCTCGCCCAAGCGCAGCGCATCGCTGCCCGGCGTGCCCACCTTCCGCGAATCCGGGATTGCCGGCCTCAAGGACTATGAAGCCGGCGGCTGGTACGCCATCTACGCCCCCAAGGGCGTGACCTCCGAGCAGACCCAGAAGCTGGCCGCGGCAGTGCGGCAGGCCGTGGAAGATGCGGAACTCAGGAAGCGCTATGCCGAGCTGGGCTACGAACAGTGGAGCGGCACCACGCAGGACGTCGTGAACACCGCCGCGCGCGAGCGCACGCAGTGGGCCAGCGTGCTCAAGGGCGTGACGCTGGACTGATGGCCCCGCCTCGAACCGACACCGACCCGACACCCAGGAAGAACTGACATGATCCGCGATAACGAAACCCTCGAAGCCCTGCTCGACAGCGTGCGCCGCTTTGTGCGCGAGCGCCTGGTTCCCGCCGAGGCGCTGGTCGCCGAGACCGACGAAATCCCGCAGGACATCGTGCAGGACATGCGCGAGATGGGCCTGTTCGGCATGACCATCCCCGAGCGCTTTGGCGGCCTGGAGCTGACCATGGAAGAGGAAGCGCGCGTGGTCATGGAGCTGTGCCAGACCTCGCCGGCCTTCCGCTCGCTGCTGGGCACCACTGTGGGCATCGGCTCGCAGGGCATCCTGATGGACGGCACGCCTGAGCAGCAGGCCGCGTGGCTGCCCCGCCTGGCCACCGGCGAGATCCTGGCCTCGTTTGCCCTGACCGAACCGGAAGCTGGCTCGGACGCCGGCTCGCTGCGCACCACCGCGGTCAGGGATGGCGACCACTACGTGGTCAACGGCACCAAGCGCTTTATCACCAATGCGCCGCAGGCCGGCATGTTCACGCTGATGGCGCGTACCAACCCTGAGATCAAGGGCTCGGCCGGCGTCTCGGCATTTATCGTCGATGCCAGGACGCCGGGCATCAGCTTCGGCAAGCGCGACGTGAAGATGGGGCAGAAAGGCGCGCACACCTGCGACGTGATCTTCGACAACGTGCGCGTGCCGGCCGAGAACCTGATCGGCCTGAAGGAAGGACAGGGCTTCAAGACGGCGATGAAGGTGCTCGACAAGGGCCGGCTGCACATTGCGGCGGTCAGCGTCGGGGTGGCCAGGCGCGTGCTGCGCGACGCGCTGAACTACGCGCTGGAGCGCCAGCAGTTCGGCCAGCCGATCTGCGAGTTCCAGTTGATCCAGGCCATGCTGGCCGACAGCCAGGCCGAGCTCTATGCTGCCGAATGCATGGTGATCGACGCCGCGCGCCGCCGCGACGAAGGCAGGAACGTCTCCACCGAGGCCTCATGCTGCAAGATGTTCGCCACCGAGATGGTGGGCCGCGTGGCGGACCGCGCGGTACAGATTCTCGGCGGTTCCGGCTATATTTCCGAGTTCGGCATCGAGCGCTTCTACCGCGATGTGCGCCTGTTCCGCCTGTATGAGGGCACCACGCAGATCCAGCAGGTCATCATCGCGCGCAACATGATCCGTGAAGCCCGCGGCGCGTAAGCACCGCGCCCCGCGCCAATACGCCTGACCCATGCCCGCGCGCAACGCTGCCCGTCCCCAGGACGGGCAGCCTGCCTTGAGACCGCCTGACCTGACATGACAGATTCCACCGCTACGCCGGCCGCTGGCCTTCCTCCCCCCTCCCCCCGCACCGGCGCCCTGAGCCACCTGCGCGTGCTCGATCTCTCGCGCGTGCTGGCCGGACCGTGGTCCACCCAGAACCTGGCGGACATGGGCGCCGACGTGATCAAGATCGAAAAACCCGGCGAAGGCGACGATACACGCCACTGGGGGCCCCCTTTCCTCGCCGACGAGGCCGGCGCGCCGACCCGGCAGGCCTGCTATTTCACCGCCGCCAACCGCAACAAGCGCTCGGTCACCGTGGACATGGCCACGCCCGAGGGGCAGGAGCTGATCCGCGAGCTGGCCCGGCAGAGCGATGTGGTGGTGGAGAACTTCAAGACCGGCGGCCTCAAGCGCTACGGGCTGGACTATGACAGCCTGAGCGCGCTCAACCCGCGCCTGATCTACTGCTCGGTCACGGGCTTTGGCCACACCGGTCCCTACGCGGCGCGGCCCGGCTACGACCTGCTGATCCAGGCCATGAGCGGCCTGATGAGCATCACCGGCCACGCCGACGGCGAGCCCGGCGGCGGCCCGATGAAGGTAGGCGTGGCCGTGATCGACCTGTTCACCGGCATGTACGCCACCACCGCGATCCTGAGCGCGCTGGAAGCACGCCACTTCACCGGCCGCGGCCAGCATATCGACATCGCCCTGCTGGATGTGGCGATGGCGGTGCTGGCCAACCAGGGCGCGGGCTTCCTGAACGCCGGCGACGTGCCCCGGCGCCAGGGCAATATCCACCCCAGCGTGGTGCCCTACCAGGACTTCCCGACCGCCGACGGCAATATGCTGCTGGCCATCGGCAACGACCGGCAGTTCGCACGCTTCTGCGACGCCGCGGGCGTGGACTGGGCGCGCGACGAGCGCTATGCCACCAACACCGGCCGCGTCAACAACCGCAAGACGCTGATCGCGATGATGATGGAGCTCACGCGCACCCGGTCCACGGCGCAATGGGTCGCGCTGCTGGAAGCCAATTCCGTGCCTTGCGGCCCCATCAACAATATCGCCCAGGCCCACGCCGACCCCCATGTGCAGCACCGTGGCCTGCGCGTCGAGCAAGAGCGCTATCCGGGAGCCCAGCCGCCCGCCGGCGAGCCCGTGAACCACGTGGTCACCACGGCCAGCCCGCTGCGCCTGTCGGAGACGCCCCCGACGCTGCGCTACGCCCCGCCCGCGCTGGGCCAGCACACCGACGAGGTGCTGCGCGACTACCTGAAGCTGAGCCCGCAGCAACTGGAAGCACTGCGCGCCAGGCGCGTGGTGTAAGCGGCCAGGGGGCTTTCGGCAGACAAGAAATCCGCCTTTGCCGATTACCGATTGCACCGTGCAACGGGCGCACATACACTGGCGCCGTTCGGCTGGCCCCCGCCTTGCCGAACGGTTTTTCCAGCACAAGGACTCCCGCGAGATGCCACCGGACCGAGACACCCCACCACGGATCAGCGACATCCCTCGCCGCTGGGCCGCCGAGACCCCCGGCCATGTGGCCGTCTTCGAGGAAGGCCGGACCACCACCTACGCGCAGCTGTGGGCGGGCATCGAGGATGCGCAGCGCTACCTGCAAGCGCAGGGCGTGGGCACCGGCGATCGGGTGCTGATCACGGCCGAGAACTGCCTGGCGGTGATCACGCTGGTGTTCGCCTTGTCGGAACTGGGCGCGTGGCCGGTCATCGTCAACGCCCGCCTGTCGGAGCGGGAAATCGAGGTGATCCGCGCCCACTGCCAGCCGAGCCTGATGCTGTTCACCCACGCGGTGTCGCCCGATGCCCTGCGGCACGGCGTGCGCTACCGGGCCAGGGAGATTGTCCCGGCCGGCCTCGGCCCGCTGATGGCGGGCGCTGTCGACGAGGCCGGCGAGCGCGAGCCTGAAGCGCTCGCGCGTGACGTCGCCGCGTTGATCTACACCTCCGGCACCACCGGACAGCCCAAGGGCGTGATGGTCACTCACCGGGGCCTGCTGCACTTTGCGCGCGTCACGGTCGAGTCGCGCCGCATGCAGGCAGACGACTGCGCCTATGCGGTCATGCCGATGTCGCATGTGTTCGGACTCGGGACGCTGCTGGTCTCGACCCTGCAGGCCGGTGCCAGCCTGTACCTGAGCGCGCGCTTCAATGCCGCGGACGTCACCGCCGCGATCCGGCAGGGTGCGATCACGCTGCTGCAGGGCGTGCCGACGATGTTCAACCGCATCCTCGCCCATGTGCGGGCAACGGGAGCGCCCCTGCAGCCGTCGCCGCGGCTGCGCTATCTCTACACCGGCGGCGGGCCGCTTGATCCGACGCTCAAGCACGACGTCGAGGCGATGTTCGGCCAGCCGCTGCACCACGGCTACGGCATGACCGAATATGCGGGGTCGCTGTTCGTGACCCGCATGGACCGGCCGCGCACCGATTGCTCGGCGGGCGAGATCGTCGAAGGCGCGGAACTGCGGGTAGTCGGGCCGGAGGGCAAGCCGGTGCCGCAGGGGGAACCCGGCGAGCTATGGATCAGGGGGCCCGGCGTGATGCGCGGCTACTACCGCGCACCGGACCTGAGCGCCGAGGCCCTGCGGCCCGACGGCTGGCTCAATACTGGCGACATCGGCCGGCTGGACCCCGACGGCGCGCTGTTCATCGTCGGCCGCACCAAGGACCTGATCATCCGCTCGGGCTTCAATGTCTACCCGATCGAAGTCGAATCGGTCATCAACACGCATCCGTCCGTGCGCGTATCGGCCGTCATCGGGCAGCCGACCGCGGACGGCAACGAGGAAGTGATCGCCTTCGTCGAGATCAGGGATGGCGAGAAATTCGACGCGCAGGCGCTGCACGACTACCTGGTCGACCGCCTGTCGCCGTACAAGCGCCCGGAGCGGATCCTGCGCGTGGCCTCGATCCCCACCACGGCCAGCGGCAAGCTGCTCAAGCACCAGCTGCGGCAGATGTTGGCGGACAAGGCCTAGTCCGCCGGCGCCCTCAGTCCTGGCGCCCGAGGCCGTCCTCGACCAGCAGGTCCACCAGCTTGCGCGCGAACAGCGGCAAGGCGCCGAGGTCGGCCACGCATATCTGCAGCTTGCGCTCGGCCCATTCATCGTTGAGCTGGACGATGCGCAGCGCCATCGTCTTCGCATGGCGGCTGGCGGTAGTCTCCGGCAACACGCCGACGCCGACATTGGCCTCGATCATCCGGCAGGCGGTCTCGAAATTGCTGACCTGCACGCGCCAGCGCAGCGTGCGCTGCAGGTCGGTCGCGGCCCGCAACAGGAAATTGTGGATCGCGCTGGCCTCGGGCAGGCCGATGAAGTCGTAGTCCAGCGTATCGATGAAATCCACGCTGCCGCGCTCGGCCAGCGGATGGCTCAGCGCGGTGGCCAGCACCAGGCGGTCGCGCCGGTACGGCATCACCTCCAGCCCTTCCGTGCGCACGTTGCCGGCAATGATGCCGATATCCACCATGCCCTCCTGCACCGCGCGCACGATATCCGGGCTCAGGCGCTCGTGCATGTCGATGGTCACGTCCGGATGGCTGACGAGGTAACTGCGCAGCACCGCCGGCAGGAACTCGCTCATCGCGGTGGTGTTGGCGAACACGCGCACATGGCCTTTCACGCCCGCCGCATATTCCTGCAGATCGCCGCTCAGTTGCTCCAGCTGGCGCAGCACGCGGCGCGCGTGGGCGAGCAGGGTCTCCCCCGCCCCGGTTACCTTCACGCCCTGGCTGCTGCGGCTCAGCAGCTTGACGCCGACGTGTTCCTCGAGGTTCTTGATGCGCGTGCTGGCCGCGGCCAGCGACAGGTGCGAGCGTTGCGCACCGCCGGTCAGGCTCTGGGCCTCCGCAATATGCGTGAACAGTTTCAGGTCGACCAGATCAAAGCGCATGACATCATTCCGCAGCGTAAGGGCGGATTATCTCGCAAAGCGCGGCGCTCAGTACACTCTGGCGGGCGCAATTCGCAGGGGCCGCCACCCTGGCATCCGGGACCTGATCCCGGAAGCTTGCGAACGTCAGGTAGATTCTTGGGAACGAGTCAGGCGACCGAGCGCTGCCGCCGCGCTGCGCGCGCCACCGCCAACCGGCTGGCAGCTTCCATCGATAAGCCGAAGCGGTCGTAGAAAGCGCAGTCCAGATCACTGCTGGCTGGCCAGCCGACGCGCCGCCGGGCATCGCCAATGCCGGCATCACCGGCCATGACCTCGAACAGCAACCGCATCAGCCGTTGCGTGCGGCACAGCTCGGTGAGCGCCGTGCCCTGAGAAAACAGCATGCGGCGCAGCTGTGCCGTGGACATGCCCAGCCGTTCCGCGATAAACGCAGCATTCCAGGCGTAATGGGGTTGCAGGAAGACCCGCTTGCAGATGCGGTGGTGCAGGCATTCCTGCTGCGCCGCGGGGATCATGCGCTGGATTTCGAGGGTGCACGCGGCCGGCTGAGCGCTGCTGCCATCCAGGTGCAGCGCAAAGGTTTCAAACGGTTCGATGGTGAGCTGCTGGCCCGGCAGCAGCAGACGCTCATAGCCGCGGCGCCTGAGCACCAGCCTGCCGTGGGCCGCAGAGACCGCCAGCGGGAAGGCCAGCAACAGCCGCTGCAGGCTGACGTGCATGTGGGACTGCAGATGGACGTGCATGGTGGCTCGGGATGCGGACAGGATCAGACTGCATGATCGCCGCTAATCGGATTGCCCGCCTCTGCCATTTCCGAATGCACCGTTCACCGCCACCCCGTGGCCGTTCGTGTACGATGGACTCCCGCACTGCCGGGGTGCTTGCACCCTCTCCCGCCTGCGGGAGAGGGTGGGGCTTCATGTGCGAAACCGGAATTGACTGGACTACATACCGGTTTGCTGGACTGCTCGCGCCGCTTGGCAACATACCGCCTGCCGGATCAGAAGCCCGTTGCGCCAACCCGCGCCAGTGCTGACTTTCTCGTGCATGCCAGAGGGAACGCCGGTTCCGGCGTATCCCCCCGTCAACGTGTACGGGTTCACCTAGCTAGACCCCCTCACCCCGGCCCTCTCCCCATGAGGGGAGAGGGAGAACATCTTGCTTAGGCTAGTTCGGGCGGCTTTGGCGCACCCAAAACTGTTGGCAATCTGTCTGGGTGCTCCCCCGCTTGGGGGAGAGATCACCGCACGCAGGCCATGCCGACTTGCTCGAAGATCACGCGGTGAACGGCAGGCTGCGATGCCGCTTGCCGGTGAGCGCCGCGACGGCATTAGCCAGTGCCGGTGCGATCGGCGGCACCGCGGTCTCGCCAATGCCGGTCGGCGGATCGGCCGACGGCACGATGTGCACCGCGATCTGCGGCGGCGTGTCCGCATGCGTGGCCAGCCGGTAGTCGTTCCAGTTGCCTTGCTGGACCACGCCATCCTTCAGCGTGATCTGCGCTCCGGGCAGCGTGGTACCCAGCCCCATCATCATGCCGCCCTGGACCTGCGCCTCGACCGTGCGCGGATTGATCGGCATGTTGCAGTGGACGGCCGCGGTGACCCGGTGCACCACCGGCTGGTTGCCACGCATCGAGGCCTCGACGATGTAGGCGACCACGGTGTCGAACGATTCATGCACCGCCACGCCCCAGGCACGCCCGGCCGCGAGGCGCCGCTTGCCGTAGCCCGAGCGCTCGACCGCCAGGTCCAGCGCCGCCAGGTGACGCTTGTGCTCACGCAGCAGCGTGCGGCGGTACGCCACCGGATCGATCCCGCCGGCGCGCGCCAGTTCATCGACCAGGGTCTCCATCACATAGGCCGTGTGCGTGTGCCCCACCGAGCGCCACCACAGCACCGGCACGTTGACCTTGGGATGATGGATCTCGAGCGCGATCGGGAACGGATAAGGGCTGTCGCTCACGCCCTCGACCATGGTCGAGTCGACCCCGTTCTTCACGGTGAAGGACTCGAACGGAGTGCCGCTGGTGATGGACTGGCCGACGATCACGTGCTTCCAGGCCAGCACCTTGCCCTTGCCGTCGTGGCCGATCTCAACGCGGTGCAGGTGCATCGGGCGGTAGTAGCCGCCGCGCACGTCGTCTTCGCGTGTCCAGATCATCTTGATCGGCTCGCGCCGGCCCGCCGCATGGCGCGCCTTGGCCACCTGCGCGGCCTCGAACAGGTAGTCGGAGGTGGGCACGGCACGCCGGCCGAAGCCGCCGCCGGCCATCATGGTGTTGAATGTCACCTGTTCCGGCTTCAGACCGAGCACGGCTGCGACGTTGGCCTGGTCGACGGTCTGGAACTGCGAGCCGGCCCACACTGTGCATTGGTTGCCGCGGAAGTCGATGGTGCAGTTGAGCGGCTCCATCGGCGTGTGCGCCAGGTAGGGGAAGACATACTCGGCGGTGAGCTTGTGTGGCGCGGTGGCAAGCGCCGAAGTGTCCGCCGCCTTGGCCTGCACGCCGGGCCGGGCCGCCAGCTCGCGGTAGCGCGCCAGCAGCGCATCGCTGTCCGGCTTCTCGACGCCGCTGGTGTCCCATTCCACCTGCAGCACCTCGCGCGCCGTGCGCGCGGGCCAGAAGCCATTGGCCACGATCGCCAACCCGGTCGCGCCGCCGGCCAGCGGCACCTGGTAGACCTCTTCCACGCCGGCGATGGCCCTGGCACGCGCGGGGTCGAAGCGCGCGACCATGGCGCCGAACACGGGCGGATGCACCATGACCACGGTGCGCGTGCCGGGCAGCGCCGTGTCGATGCCGAACTGCTGCCTGCCGGTGGACTTGTCGCGCGCATCGAGCCGGCCGGTGGGCTTGCCGATCAGCCTGAACTGCTGCGGCGACTTCAGCTGCACGCTCGCCGGCACCGGCTCGGCCAGCGCTGCGGCAGCCAACTCGCCGTATGTGGCCCGGCGGCCGTCGGGCGCGGTCACCACGCCGGCCTCGGCCTTCAGCTGCCCGGCCGGCACCCCGAAGCGCCCGGCGGCCGCCCCGAGCAGCATGGCGCGCATGCGCGCGCCGACCTCGCGATACTGCGTCCACGAGTTCTTCATGCTGGTCGAGCCGCCGACCATCTGGATATGGAACACCGGGTCCTTATAGGCCTCGCCGGCCGGGGCCAGCTGGCAGCGCACCTTGCTCCAGTCCGCGTCCAGTTCCTCGGCCACCAGCATCGGCAGTGCCGTCTGCACGCCCTGCCCGAACTCAAGCTTGCCGATCGTGACCATCACCGTGCCGTCGGCATCGATACTGACGAAGGCCGATGGCTGCACCGGCGCCTTGGGCTGCGCCGCCGCCTCCGTCTGCGCGCCAAGCGGAACGGCACAGAGCGCGAAGCCCGAGCCGAAGCTCAGTTTCAGGAAGGTCCGCCGGTCGATGCCGCCGCTTGCCTGCTGCATGAGTCTCATGGCATCTCCTCAGCCGATCGCCTTGGCTGCATCCTTGACCGCGGCATGGATGCGCGCATAGGTGCCGCAGCGGCACAGGTTGGCGCTCATGGCCCGTTCGATGTCGGCATCGGTCGGGCGTTGGTTGACCTTGAGCAGCGCCACCGCCGACATCACCTGGCCGCTCTGGCAATAGCCGCACTGCGTGACGTCGTTGCGCACCCAGGCCTCTTCGACCGCGCGCCCGACCCGGTCCTCGCCGATGCCCTCGATGGTGGTGAGCTGCCGGCCGGCGATGGAGGACACCGGCGTCACGCACGCGCGGCGCTGCTGGCCATCGACATGTACCGTGCATGCGCCGCATACCGCGATGCCGCAGCCGAACTTGGTGCCGGTCAGCCCCAGCGTGTCGCGCAGTACCCACAGCACCGGCGTGTCGCCGGGCACGTCGACCTGCTGGGTCTTGCCGTTCAGTTGAAAGGAAATCATGGCTGGCTCCCGTTGCTGGTGCCCTTCGTCTGGGTCAAGGCGCCTGATCCGGCGATGGCGCGCAGGTTCTTCAGCAAGGCTTCATCGGCGGCGGCGCGTGTAGGCCCCGCAGAGGTGCGCAACGGCTCGCGCGTATCGCATGGCGCGCCATTGCGTATCCACTGGCGCACCTGCTCGTCGAACGCGGGCTTGTCCAGCGGCGGCAATTCACGCCCCGGCCCCGGTTGCCAGCCCCAAGCCACCAGGTGGTCGGTCACCATGTGTTCTTCGAGCATTGCCAGCGAACGGCCGCCATTGGTCCTGGTGTCGCGGAAGACCTTGCATAGGGCCGGCCCGGACAGGCCCAGCCATGACATCTTCATCTTCGCCGGCGGCATGTGCCAGCCTGGCTGGCCATTGGTATCCAGCCCGGGCGGCGCATGCGCGAGCGGGCTGTTCTGGGTGCCATGGCAGGTGGCGCATTGCAGCGGCGGCACGCCCTTGCCGTCAGTGCCTCGCTGCACCGGTGGAAAATGCACACGTTTCGCATCGCCCTGCAGCGGGCCGTCCGGCACGTGGCAATTCAGGCAGCGGGCATGCAGCAGCACACGCTCGATCTGCGCGAAGGCCTGCAGCCCGACGTTGCGGTCTGGCGTGCCGGACACCTGGGTGGGCTGGAAGGATCCGCCGGGACCGGCAGCAAAGGCAAGCACCGGAAGCGTCAGCACAGACCCCGCCAAATGCTGGCGAAGAGCGGCGGCGAGAGGGTTGCGGGCGTCATGCTTCATGGGGCCTCCTCCTTCACCGTCGTCGGCGTGCTAGATCGTTGTAGTGCCTGATGCGATCCCTGGCAAGACGAAACGGCAGGAGAGGCTCCAGGCGCCCGGGTCGGCAAGCAGCACTTTTGCGGGATGGTCACCAGGGCTGCAATGTCGCAATGAAGTTCTATGATGCAGAATCATGCAGACGAAGCGCACTGCCGATCGAAGGCATGGCGCGCTCCGATCAAACGGCCTGTGATGCATATGGACCAAGATTCGCGACAAGACGCCTCTGATGGATCGGTGATGTTCGCGGACGTCTGCGACAGCACCAGGCTCTACGAGCAGGCCGGCGATGCGGTGGCGCTTGGCGCAATCCGCCAGTGCCTGGCGCTGATGAAGTCCCACTCCGCGGCCGCGCAAGGCCGGGTCGTCAAGACCATCGGTGACGAAATCATGGTGCTGTTTCCCGCCGCGGAGAATGCGATGCGGGCGGCACTGGACATGCAGGAGGCCGTCGCCGGGCTGCCGCCGATCATAGGCGCTCCGCTGGCGATCCATATCGGCTTTCACCATGGCCCGATCCTGTCGGACGAATCCGGCGACCTGTTCGGCGACACCGTCAACCTTGCCGCCCGACTGGCCAGCCTGGCTTCGCGGGGCCAGATCATCACCAGCAAGAACGCGGTGGAGCAGCTCTCAGCAGGGCTGCGCCAGATGACACGCTACCTGTATCCGATACAGGTACGCGGCAAGCACCAGGTGATCGAGCTGTACGAAGCGATCTGGCAGCAGAGCATCGACCTGACCCTGGTGGCCCCGGTGGATCTTGCATTGGCCCGCTCGGCACTGCTTTCGCTACGATATCGGGAAACCGTCTTCGAAATGAACACTGCCTCACCGCCTGTCACCATCGGCCGGGACACGACCATGAGCATCGTTGTCACGGACCGGCAGGTTTCGAGATTCCAGGCCACGGTGGAGCCGCGCGGCGGCCGCTTTGTCCTGATCGACAGAAGTTCGAACGGCACCCACGTGAAGATCGATGGCGAAGGCGCGCTGATCCTGCGCCGTGACGAAATCACGCTCAGGGGTCATGGCTGGATTACCTTTGCCCAGCCAAAAGAATGCATCGACGAGGGTATCGAGTTCTTTGTCGACGAGAAGTGATGCCGGCAGGAAGAAAGCCGCACGGCCGCAACCCATCCGGAGCAGGTCGCGGCCGCGCGTGGCTGCTTACCCTCCCAGTTCCTGGAAGGCGTGACCGTTGGCTTCCAGACCCTTCAACATGCCGGGTGGCAGTGCGCTCTCAGGAACCGTCCCTTCAAGTTGCCACTCCTTTGCGTCGGCGAGGTCCTGAAGTCCTTCGCCCTTGCGCACATAGAGCCCCAGCGTCGGTTTCAGCAGATTGATGTAAAAGTCGTACTCCTGCATTTGCGAACCTCCCACGAAAATCGTGATTGCCCTGGCTCTTGCGCTCAAGCGCTGGAGTCTCCTGCTGCGACGGTGCTGTCCGCCTTCCTGGGTGCAGCGCCCTTGGCCGTCGCTTTACCTGCCTTCGGCTTCTTGACGGCTTCCATCCTTCTGAAGACTACGGCTTCGCTTGCCTTGTCGTAGCCAAGCTCGACGCTGTCGCCTGATTTCAGCTTGTCACCGAGAATCTCCTTGGCCAGCCCGGTCTCGACCGACTGGCGGATCTGCCGCCGCAGCTCCCGCGCACCGAACTCAGGCTGGTATCCCGCCTCCACCAGGTGCTCGACCAGCTCATCGTCGGGCTTGACCGTGATGTCCTGCGCGGCGGCGGTGCGCACCACGCGCTCCAGCTGGATCTGCACGATCGCGCGGATGTTGTCGCGCGACAGCGCATGGAACACGATGATGTCGTCGATACGGTTCAGGAACTCGGGTCGGAAGTGTCCTTTCAGCACCTTCATCAGCGCCTCGCGCAAGTCCTTCTCAGGCATGCGCTTGTCCTCGGGCTGCTCCAGGTTGTCCATGATGATCGGCGCGCCCAGGTTGCTGGTGGCGATGATGACGGTGTTGCTGAAGTCCACCACGCGGCCCTTGCCGTCGGTCAAGCGGCCGTCGTCGAAGACCTGCAGCAGCACGTTGTTCACGTCCGGGTGGGCCTTCTCGATTTCATCCAGCAGGATCACGCTATAGGGCTTGCGCCGCACGCGCTCGGTCAGCTGCCCGCCTTCATCGTAGCCGACATAGCCCGGGGGCGCACCGATCAGCCGGGCCACCGCATGGCGCTCCATGTACTCGGACATGTCAATGCGGATGATGGCCTGCTCGTCGCCGAACACGGTTTCCGCCAGCGCCTTGGCCAGCTCGGTCTTGCCGACGCCGGTCGGCCCGAGGAAGAGGAAGGTCGCGATCGGGCGGTTGGCCTGCCCCAGGCCCGCACGCGACAGGCGCACCGCATCGCTGACCGCGACCACCGCGTCGTCCTGCCCCACCACCCGCTCGCGCAGCCGCGCTTCCATTTTCAGCAGCTTCTGGCGCTCTTCCTGGGTCAGGTCGGTCACCGGGATGCCGGTCAGGCGCGACACCACTTCGGCAATGGCCGCAACCGTCACCTCCAGGGTCTCCGATCCGGTCTTGCGCTGCCAGGCCTCGGTCAGCTCATCAAGCCGCTTCTGCTTGTCGGTGATGCGGTCCTCGAAGCCCTTGGCCTCGTCAAAGCGCTTGCGCGACGACGCATAGTCCTGCTCGCGCTTGAGCTGGGCGATCTCGGCCTCCAGTTCCTGGATATCGGCGGGACGCGAGGTGGCGCCGATGCGCACGCGCGCCGCGGCCTGGTCGATCAGGTCGATGGCCTTGTCCGGCAGGAAGCGCGCGGTGATATAGCGGTCCGACAGTTCCGCCGCGGCCACAAAGGCATCGTCGGCAAAGGTGACCTGGTGGTGCACCTCAAGCTTGTCGCGCAGGCCGCGCAGGATGACGATGGTCTGCTCGACGGTTGGCTCCGGCACCAGCACCGGCTGGAAGCGCCGCTCCAGCGCCGCGTCTTTCTCGATGTACTTCTGGTATTCGTTCAGCGTGGTGGCGCCGATCAGGCTCAGTTCGCCGCGTGCCAGCGCGGGCTTGAGCACGTTGGCGATATCGAGCCCGCCCTCGCCGCCGCCCTGCCCCGCGCCGACGATGGTGTGCAGTTCATCGATAAACAGGATCAGTTCGTCGTTCTTGGCGGTCACCTCGTCAATCAGCTGCTTGGCACGCTCCTCGAACTCGCCGCGGTATTTGGCCCCGGCCACCATCGAATTGATATTCACCTCGACCAGGCGCTTGCCACGCAGCACCTCCGGCACGTCGCCATTGACGATGCGCTGCGCCAGCCCTTCCACGATCGCGGTCTTGCCCACGCCCGGCTCGCCGATCAGCACCGGGTTGTTCTTCTTGCGCCGCGCCAGCACCTCGATCGTGCTCTCGATCTCCTGCGCTCGGCCCAGCACCGGATCGAGCTTGCCCTGCCGCGCAATCGCGGTCAGGTCGCGCCCGAACTTGTCGAGCGTGGGCGTGCCGGTGGGCGTATCGACGCGGCCATCCTCGGCGCCCTTGCCGACCACCTTCACCACCTTCTGGCGCAGTGCCTCGGGGGTGACGCCATACTTCTTGAGCAGCGTCCCGGCGATGCTTTCCGGGACCGAGGCCAGGCCGATCAGCAGGTGCTCGGGGCCAACGTAGGAATGCCCGAGGTCGCGCGAGGCCTGGAAGGCATACTGGAAGGCTTTCTTCAGCCGCGGCGAGATCGTCATCCGGTCGATGGCCGCGTCAGGCCCGGCGGCTCCGGTCTGCGCGTGCTCGTCGATATAGCCCTTGATGTCCTGCGGCGAGAGCTTGAGTTCCTTGATCAGCGCCGTGCAGACATCGGTATCGGCGAGCACGTAGAGAAGGTGCTCGGTGTCGAGCTCATTGCGCCGCAGCTCGTGCGCCTTCTCCGCGGCACGCTGCAGCAGTTCCATGGTCTGCTCGCTGAAGGCATCGGTGGGATCGACGGATTCGCGCGGGACTTCGGTGGAGAATCCGGGATGCTCGTCGTCATTCATCCCGCCTCCCATCCCCCGGAAGAAGCGGGACAGGCCGCCCCCACCCAGCAGGGAATCGAACGGGTTGAGCATGTCCTGGTGGCGCAGCAGCTGCCGGTAGTCGTAGTCGCAGATCGACATGGTCTTGCGCTCGCCGTCCTGAACCACGGTCACCCGCGCCACGGCGGGACGTGCGTTGCAGATTTCGCAAAGGGTCGGCATGATGGACTTTCCTCCACAGGTAGGTCGCATTGCTTCAACAGAGGGCCGTTGCGCGCGCTCAGGGCCGCGCGCAACGGCGCTGGAAAGCGGGCATGAGCCGTGCTTACGTGATGGTGGGCTGGCCTGCCATTACGTCACCTCCGAACGCACCACGCGCACGGGCACTGACTTGTAGGACGGGGTGCCGCTGTCCTCGTCGATGTAGTCGAGCGGCACCAGCCTGTTTGCTTCGGGATAGTAGGCAGCGACGGAGCCGGGTGCAATTTCGTACTCGATCGCAGTGATCTTCTCGAAACGCAGCTGCCGGCCCGCTGCGATGGTCTCGATGTCGACCAGGTCGCTATGCTCCAGGCCGCGCGCGGCCAGGTCGGCCGGGTTCATGAACAGCACGTCGCGCCGCCCGAACACGCCCCGGTAGCGGTCGTCCATGGCATAGATGGTGGTGTTGTACTGGTCATGGCTGCGGATGGTCACCAGCCGCAGGACATCGTCGGCAAGGACTTGCTTGTCTTCGTGCAGCCCCTTGAACACGTAGAACTCGGCCTTGCCCGACGGCGTTTCCCATTTGCGCTCGGTTGGCGGCAAGGGCATGCGGAATCCGCCAGGGACCCGCACGCGCGTGTTGAAGTCCTCAAAGCCGGGCACCGTCTTCTCGATCAGATCGCGGATCCTGTCGTAGTCGGCAACCAGTTCCAGCCATGGCACCTTGCTCTCAGGCAGGGTCGCGGTGGCAATGCCCGCCACGATGGCCGGCTCGGAGCGCAGGAACTCGGACGCCGGCCCGAGCTTGCCGGCCGAGGCATGCACCATCGACATCGAATCCTCCACCGTCACCGATTGCGGCCCGGTCTCCTGCACATCCAGTTCGGTGCGGCCCAGGCAAGGCAGCACATAGGTCTCCCTGGCCACCAGCAGGTGCGTACGGTTGAGCTTGGTCCCGACATGCACGCTCAGGTCGAGCTTGCCCATGGCGGGGAAGCACTGCTCGGGATCGGGCAAGGCGACCGCGAAATTCCCGCCCAGGCAGAACAGTGCCCTGGACTTGCCATCGATCATCGCCTGCATCGCGTTGACGGCATCGTGCCCGTGTCCGGCAGGCGGGCTGAAGCCGAAGGTGTCCTCGATCCGCTGCAGGAAACCGGCGGACGGCTTCTCGGTAATGCCGACAGTGCGGTTCCCCTGGACATTGGAGTGGCCGCGCAACGGGCAGATGCCGGCGCCGGGCTTGCCGAAGTTGCCGCGCAGCATCAGCAGGTCGCACAGCAGGCGCACATTGGCCGTGCCTTCGTTGTGCTGGGTCACGCCCATGCCGTAGGTGACGATGGTGGCATTCGACTTGGCATAGGCCGCCGCCACCAGTTCCAGGTCCGCACGGGTCAGCCCACTGGTCTTTTCAATATCCGCCCATTCGGTCGACCGCAGATCGTCGGCCAGCCCCTCGAAGCCCTCGGTGTGGACCGCGATGAAGTCGTGGTCCAGCACATTGCCCTGGCGGGCTTCCAGGTCCAGCAGCGCCTTCATCACCCCCTTGATGGCGGCGGCGTCGCCACCGGCGCGGACCAGGAAGTAGGACGACGCAATCCGGGTGGAACCATAGGTGGCCATCTCCACCATGTTCTGCGGGTCGGCAAAGCGCTCGAGCGCCCGTTCGCGCAGCGGGTTGAACACCAGGATCGGCACCTTGCGGCGCGACGCCTCATGCAGCGTCCCCATCATGCGCGGGTGGTTGGTGCCCGGGTTGTGGCCGATCGAAATGATCAGCTCGCAGGTGTCAAAGTCTTCCAGCGACACCGTGCCCTTGCCGATGCCGATCGAGCGCGGCAAGCCCACGCTGGTGGGCTCGTGGCACATGTTCGAGCAGTCGGGGAAGTTGTTCGTGCCATACTCGCGCGCGAACAGCTGGTACAGGTAGGCGGCTTCGTTGGAAGCCCGGCCCGAGGTATAGAACTCGACCTGGTCGGGCGATAGCCCGCGCAGGATTTCGCCGATGCGGGCGAACGCAGCCTCCCACTCCACCGCGCGGAAGGTGTCGGTGGCGCGGTCGTAGACCAGCGGATGCGTCAGCCGGCCAAAGTCTTCGAGCTCATAGTCGGTCCGGTTCAACAGCGACGACACCGTATTGGCTGCAAAGAACTCGGGAGGCACCCGTTTGGTGGTTGCCTCCCACGTCACGGCCTTGGCGCCGTTCTCGCAGAACTGGAAGGTCGACCGGTGCTCCTTGTCGGGCCATGCGCAGCCGGGGCAATCGAAGCCGTCGGGCTGGTTGGTCCGCATCAGCGTGATCGGCGCCCTGACGGTATCCATCTGCGTGCGGATCGCCGTGGCGGTTGCCTTCAGCGCCCCCCAGCCGCCGGCGGGACCGTCGTACTTCCTGATACCGGGCACTTCGCGTCGATTGGCCATGTTTGCTCCTTGTGCCGCGCCAGGTTGCTGGTGACGGCGTTGGGGTTAGTCACGCGAACAACTCCTGCTGCCGGTTTGCTCCCCTCGCCCGCTTGCGGGAGAGGGGAGCGTGTGCCTGGGCTCGTGGTGCTGCAGATGCGCCTTCAGGAATAGAGCTTCGCCACCCGCTCCAGCGGCACCGGCTTGATCCGCGAGGCCTGCCCTGCGCAGCCGAAGGCCTCGAAGCGCAGCTTGACCACGCTTCTCGCCCCTTTCTTGGCCGCCAGCAGCGCCTTGCGCGGATCGAACTCGCTACGGTCGTCGGACAAGGACTTGCGGATCGCCCCGGTCATGGCCAGGCGGATGTCCGTGTCGATATTCACCTTGCGCACCCCCATCTTGATGCCGCGCAGGATCTCCTCGACCGGCACGCCGTAGGTCTCCTTGATGTCGCCGCCGTACTGGCGGATGATCTCCAGCCATTCCTGCGGCACCGAACTCGAGCCGTGCATCACCAGGTGGGTGTCAGGAATCTGCTCGTGGATCTCGCGGATGCGGTCCATCGCCAGGATGTCCCCGGTGGGCTTGCGCGAGAACTTGTAGGCGCCGTGGCTGGTGCCGATGGCGATCGCCAGCGCATCCACGCCGGTGCGGGCGACGAAGTCGCGCGCCTGGGCCGGGTCGGTCAGCATCATGTCGTGCGACAGCGTGCCCGCCGCGCCCACGCCGTCCTCTTCGCCGGCCTGGCCGGTTTCGAGCGAGCCCAGGCAGCCCAGTTCACCCTCCACCGACACGCCGATCGCATGCGCCATCTCGCATACGCGCCGCGTGACGTCGACGTTGTAGTCGTAGTCGGAGGGGGTCTTCATGTCTTCGCGCAGCGAGCCATCCATCATCACGCTGGTGAAGCCGGAGCGGATCGAGGCCTGGCAGATCGCCGGGCTGGAGCCGTGGTCCTGGTGCAGCACGATGGGGATGTCCGGATGGGTCTCGGCCGCGGCCAGCACCATATGGCGCAGGTAAGCCTCGCCGGCGTACTTGCGCGCGCCGGCCGAGGCCTGCAGGATGACCGGGCTGTCGGTTTCCTGGGCCGCTTCCATGATGGCGTGGATCTGTTCCAGGTTGTTGACGTTGAAGGCCGGCACGCCGTAGCCGAACTCTCCCGCGTGGTCCAGCAGCTGGCGCAAGGAAATGAGTGCCATGATGAAGCTCCTTTACTGATTGCAGAATCGGTGAGGTCGGGTTCAGGCAGCGGCGCGCTGTGCCAGCACGGCCAGCGCGGGCAGCGTCTTGCCCTCCAGGAATTCCAGGAACGCGCCCCCGCCCGTGGAGATATAGCCCACGCGATCGGCGATGCGGTACTTGGCAATCGCGGCCAGCGTGTCGCCGCCGCCGGCGATCGAGAACGCCTTCGATTCGGCGATGGCCTGGGCCAGCACCCTGGTGCCGTTGCCGAACTGGTCGAACTCGAACACGCCCACCGGACCGTTCCAGACGATGGTGCCGGCGGCCTTCAGTTGCTCGGCCAGCATCGCTGCCGTCTTCGGGCCGATGTCCAGGATCATGTCATCGTCGGCCACGTCCTTGACGTCCTTCACGGTAGCCTCGGCGGTGGCGCTGAACTCCTTGGCGCACACCACGTCGACCGGGATCGGCACCGAGGCGCTGCGGGCAGCCATGATGTCGATGATGGCTCTGGCATCGGCCAGCAGGTCAGGCTCTGCCAGCGACTTGCCGATCTTCAGGCCGGCGGCCAGCATGAAGGTATTGGCAATGCCGCCGCCGACGATCAGGTTGTCGACCTTGTCGGCCAGCGACTTCAGGATGGTCAGCTTGGTCGAGACCTTGGAGCCGGCCACGATTGCCACCAGCGGGCGCGCCGGCTGGCCCAGCGCCTTGCCCAGCGCATCGATCTCGGCGGCCAGCAGCGGGCCGGCGCAGGCAATGGGGGCGTATCTGGCGATGCCATGCGTGGTCGCCTCGGCGCGGTGGGCGGTGCCGAACGCGTCGTTGACGTATACATCGCACAGCGCCGCCATCTTCTGCGCCAGATCGTCGCTGTTCTTCTTCTCGCCCGTGTTCATGCGGCAGTTTTCCAGCAGCACCACCTGCCCGGGCGGTACCTGGAAACCGCCCTCGGTCCAGCCGGACAAGAGCGGCACCTGGCGGCCCAGCAGTTCAGACAGGCGGCGGCCCACCGGCGCCAGGCTGTGGCGCGGGTCGGGCGCTCCCTCCTGCGGCCGGCCCAGGTGCGAGGTGACCATCACCGCGGCGCCCGCCTGCAGGCAGGCCGCGATGGCAGGCACGGAAGCACGGATGCGGGTATCGTCGGTGATAGCACCCGCTGCATCCTGCGGGACGTTGAGGTCGGCGCGGATAAAGACCCGCTTGCCAGCCAGTCCACCGGCTGCAAGCAGTGCGGCCAGCGTGTGCGGCGCCGCCGCGGGTTTCGGTTGCGGGTTCGTAGCATGGGATAGGCTCATCATGGCAACCTGCTAGCGTGCGTGGGCCAGCGCCACCGCGGTGTCCAGCATGCGGTTGGAGAAGCCCCATTCGTTGTCATACCAGGCCGACACCTTGACCAGCGTGCCGTTGACCTTGGTCAGGGTGGCGTCGAAGGTGGACGACGCCGGGTTGTGGTTGAAGTCCACCGAGACCAGCGGCGCGGTGTTGTAGTCCAGGATGCCCTTGAGCTCGCCTTCGGCGGCGGCCTTCAGGATGCCGTTCACTTCCTCGACGGTGGTCGGCCGCGCCGCCACGAAGGACAGGTCGACCAGCGACACATTGATGGTCGGCACGCGCACGGCAAAGCCGTCCAGCCGGCCGTCCAGCTCAGGCATCACCAGCCCGACCGCGGCGGCGGCGCCGGTCTTGGTCGGGATCATCGACATGGTGGCCGAGCGCGCCCGGCGCAGGTCTTCGTGGTAGACGTCGGTCAGCACCTGGTCGTTGGTATAGGAGTGCACGGTGGTCATCAGGCCGTTCACCACGCCCAGCTTCTCGTGCAGCGGCTTGACCAGCGGCGCCAGGCAGTTGGTGGTGCACGAGGCGTTGGAGATCACCGTGTCGGTCGCCTTCAGCACGCCGTGATTGACGCCGTAGACGATGGTGGCGTCCACGTCCTTGCCGCCGGGGGCGGAGATGATCACCTTCTTCGCGCCGCCCTTCAGGTGGGCCGATGCCTTTTCCTTGCTGGTGAAGAGCCCGGTGCATTCCATCACCACGTCCACGCCCAGCTCGCCCCACGGCAGCTCGGCCGGGTTGCGCTGCGCCAGCACGCGGATGCGGTCGCCGTTGACGCGGAAGGCATCGCCGTCGACCGAGACCTCGCCCGGGAAGCGCCCATGGACGGTGTCGTACTGGGTCAGGTGCGCATTGGTGGCCGCGTTGCCGAGGTCGTTGATGGCGACGATCTCGATATCGTGCCGCTTGCCGCCTTCATAGTGGGCGCGCAGCACATTGCGGCCGATGCGTCCGTAGCCGTTGATGGCAACCTTGATAGTCATGCTGTCTCCTTTACTTGTCTTGGTATCCTTGCCGGTCGCGCTGGCGCGCCGGCGCAACATCAGGCGGCTGGGGCCAGCCGCGCCGGCGTCAGCAGCGCCGGCAACGCCTCCAGCGAATCGAGCAACGCGTCGGCGCCCAGCGCCGCGGGTCCGCCGGGGCCGGCGTAGCCATAGCGCACCAGGCAGACCGGGATGCCGGCCGCGCGCGCCGCCGCCACGTCCACCGCCGAATCCCCCACCAGCACGCCCTGCGCCGGATCGACGTCGAGCAGGTTGCAGGCGTGGCGCAGCGGTTCGGGGTCCGGTTTCATCTGCGCGATCGAGTCGCCCGCCACCAGCACTTCCAGGTACTGCGACAACCCGGTCAGCGCCAGCAGCGGCACGGCCAGCGCGCGCGGCTTGTTGGTGACGCAGGCAAGCCGGTAGCCTTGCCGCCTGAGCACCTCCAGTCCTGCCGCCACGCCCGGAAACACCGATCCGAGGCGGCCATTGGTCTCGGCATAGTGGCGGTGGAACATCGCCACGGCTTCGGCAGCCTCAACCTGCGCTGCAAGCCCTCCGGTCTCGAGCACGCGCCGCACCAGGTTGGGCACGCCGCGGCCGATGAAGCCGGCCACGGTGTCGAACGGCAATGCCGGGGTGCCGAGGTCGGCCAGCATGCGGTTGGCGGCCTCGACAATGTCGGGCGCGCTGTCGACCAGCGTGCCGTCCAGGTCGATCAGCACCGCGGTGCAGGGCATGGATACGGTAGTCATCACGCTTCCTCCAGCAGCACGCGCGCGGCCGCCGCGACATGCGCCGGGGTCAGGCCGAAGTGCTGGTACAGCGCCTCGGCCGGCGCGGATTCGCCGAAGGTGTCGATGCCCAGCGCCAGGCCCTGCTCGCCCACCACGCCGCGCCAGAACCAGGTGCCGCCCGCCTCCACGCTGACGCGCGGCAGGCCTGGTGGCAGCACGGTGTCGCGGTACGCCACGTCCTGCGCGTAGAACAGCTCCACGCAGGGCATGGACACCACGCGCGCGGCGATGCCGGCATCGGCCAGGTCCAGCGCCGCGCGCATGGCGATTTCCACCTCGGAGCCAGTGGCAATCAGCACCACGCGCGGCGCCGGCACATCGCGCAACACATAGCCGCCGCGCGCAATCTCCGCGCGCTGGGCCGGATTGCGCTCGAACGGCATCAGCGCCTGCCGCGACAGCACCAGGCAGCTCGGGCCATCCTCGCGCCGCAGCGCGGCCAGCCACGCGTACGCGGTCTCGGCGCCGTCGCAGGGACGCCAGACCTGGTTGTTGGGGATCAGCCGCAGGCTGGCGGCATGCTCCACCGGCTGGTGAGTGGGACCGTCCTCGCCGAGTCCGATCGAGTCATGGGTCAGCACGTGGACCACGCGCAGGCGCATCAGCGCCGCCATGCGGATGGCATTGCGCGAATAGTCCGAGAAGGTCATGAAGGTGCCGCCGTAGGGAATCAGCCCCCCATGCAGCGCAACGCCGTTCATCGCGGCGGCCATGCCGAACTCGCGCACGCCGTAGCTCACGTAGTTGCCATGCCCGGCATGGTTGACCCAGACCGACGCCTTGACATTGGTCAGGTTGGACCCGGTCAGGTCGGCCGAGCCGCCCAGCAGCTCGGGCAAGGCGGGCGTGAGCGCCTCCAGGCACAGCTGCGATGCCTTGCGCGTGGCGATCTTGCCTTGCAGCGGCGACGGCGCATCCAGCAATGCCATCAGCTCCGCATCGAAGCCTTCCGGCAGGCGGCCATCGGAACGGCGCAGGAATTCTTCGGCCAGTTCCGGATGTGCCGCGCGATAGCTGGCGAAGCGCGCCTCCCATTCGGCTTCGCGCGCGGCGCCTTGCGCGCGCGCGTCCCAGGCATCGGCCACGTCCGCCGGCACTGTGAAAGGCTCGGCTTCCCAGCCCAGCGCCGTGCGCATGGCGGCGATTTCCGGCGCGCCCAGCGGGGCGCCATGCACATCGTGCCCGCCGGCCTTGGCCGGCGCGCCCTTGCCGATCACGGTGCGGCAGCAGATCAGCGTGGGCCGGTCGCCCTCTGCCTTGGCCTCGTGCAGCGCAGCGTCGATGGCCTGCACATCGTGCCCGTCGACGGCGATCACATGCCAGCCGTAGGCGGCAAAGCGCTTCGGGGTGTCGTCGGCAAACCAGCCGGCGACCTCGCCGTCGATGGAGATGCCGTTGTCGTCGTACAGGCAGATCAGCTTGCCCAGCCTGAGCGTGCCCGCCAGCGAGCAGGCCTCGTGGCTGAGGCCTTCCATCAGGCAGCCATCGCCAAGGAAGACGTAGGTGTGGTGGTCGACGATGTCGAAGCCGGGCCGGTTGAAGGTGGCGGCCAGCAGCTTCTCCGCCAGCGCCATGCCGACGGCATTGGCCAGGCCCTGCCCCAGCGGCCCGGTGGTGGTTTCCACGCCCGGCGTCACGCCAAGCTCCGGATGGCCGGGCGTGGCCGCGTGCAGCTGGCGGAACTGGCGCAGCTGCGACATCGGCAGGTCGTAGCCGGTCAGGTGCAGCAGTGCGTACTGCAGCATGGAGGCATGGCCGTTGGACAGCACGAAGCGGTCACGGTCGGGCCAGGCCGGGTTGGCCGGGTTGTGGCGCAGGTGGCGCCGCCACAGGGCTTCGGCCATCTCGGCCATGCCCATGGGTGCGCCGGGGTGGCCGGACCTGGCCTGCTCCACCGCGTCGGCGGCCAGGAAGCGCAGCGCATTGGCACAGCGCGCTGCGGAGTCGATGCGTTCTGGTGCGTTCATTCAGAAGATCCTCGAGAGTCGGCGTTTCACGGTCGAGCCCTTACAGCGCGGCGCGCTTGCGGCGCTCCATCATGCGCAGCACAAAGGGCGTGAAGATCAGCTGCATGGCCAGTTCCATCTTGCCGCCGGGCACCACGATGGTGTTGGCGCGCGACATGAAGGAGTCGTGGATCATGCTGAGCAGGTACTGGAAGTCGATCCCCTTCGGGTTGGCAAAGCGGATCACCACCATGCTTTCATCGGGCGCGGGGATTTCGCGCGAGATAAAGGGGTTGGACGTATCCACGCACGGCACGCGCTGGAAGTTCACATGCGTGCGCGAGAACTGCGGGCAGATGTAGTTCACGTAGTCCGGCATGCGGCGCAGGATGGTGTCGGTCACGGCCTCGGTGGAATAGCCGCGCTGCTTCTTGTCGCGCCAGAGCTTCTGGATCCATTCCAGGTTGATGACCGGCACCACGCCGATCAGCAGGTTGGGATACTGGGCGACATTGACCGCGTCGGTGACCACCCCGCCGTGCAGGCCTTCGTAGAACAGCAGGTCGGTATCGGCCGGCAACGGCTCCCACTGGGTGAAGGTGCCGGGTTCCTGCCCGAACGGCGCGGCCTCCTCCGGGCTATGCAGGTAGTGCCGGTGCATGCCCGTGCCGGTTTCGGCGTAGGAGCGGAACAGGCTCTCCAGCTCGGAGAACAGGTTGTTCTCCGCGCCGAAGTGGCTGAAGTTCATATTGCCGGTGCGCTCGGCCTCGGCCATCTTGACCTTCATCTCGGCGCGGTCGTAGCGGTGGAAGCTGTCGCCTTCGATCACCACTGACTTCACGCCTTCGCGGCGGAAGATGTTCTCGAAGGTACGGGTCACCGACGTGGTACCGGCGCCCGAGGAGCCGGTGATGGCGATAATGGGATAACGTTCTGACATGGCCAGGCACCTCAGGCAGACGCGCGGAACAGGCTGCGCTCGTTGAACAGGGGACTCGGAAGGTCGGGATCGGTCTGGTCGGTGTGGTAGCCCTCGATCCGTTCCACTTCATTGCGCGAGCCGAAGATCACGCCGATGCGCTGGTGCAGCGCGCCCGGCGCCACCGACATCAGCGTCTGCCGGCCCGTGCTGGCGCGCCCGCCGGCCTGCTCCATCAGGAAGGCGATCGGATTGGCCTCGTACAGCAGGCGCAGGCGGCCCGGCTTGGCGGGATCCTTGGAGTCGCGCGGGTACATGAAGACGCCGCCACGCATCAGGATGCGGTGCGCCTCGGCCACCATCGACGCGATCCAGCGCATATTGAAATCCTTGCCGCGCGGCCCGCTCTTGCCGGCCATGCACTCGGCGATATAGCGCTGCACCGGCGCTTCCCAGAAGCGGCTGTTCGACGCATTGATGGCAAATTCCTGGGTATCGGCCGGCACCCGCAGGTTGGGGTGCGTCAGGAAGAACTCGCCCAGGTTGGGGTCGAGCGTGAAGCCGTTGACGCCGTTGCCCACGGTCAGCACCAGCATGGTGGTGGGACCGTAGAGCGCGTAGCCTGCCGCCACCTGGGCGCTGCCGGGCTGCAGGAAATCCTGCTCGGTGACGCCGCTTGCACCCTCCGGGGCGCGCAGCACCGAGAAGATGCTGCCCACCGAGACATTGACGTCGATGTTGGACGAGCCGTCGAGCGGATCGAACACCAGCAGGTACTTGCCGCGCGGGTAGTGTTCCGGGATCTGGTAAGGCGCCTCCATCTCCTCCGACGCCATGCCGGCCAGGTACCCGCCCCACTCGTTGACGCGCAGGAAGGTGGTATTGCTCAGCACGTCCAGCTTCTGCTGGATTTCACCCTGCACGTTGACGGCCCCTGCTTCACCAGCTTGATTGCTGGCCTTGCCGTGCAAGCCCCCCAGCGCGCCGAAGGCAACCGCGCGCGCAATTTCCTTGCAGGCCATGGCGACGTTGAGGATCAGGCCGTTGAAGCCGCCGCTGGCATCCGGATAGCGGCGGCGTTCCTCGATCAGGAACTGCGTCAGGGTCATCCTTTGGACTTCAGGCATGACAGGTCTCCTATAGATTGGCTATGTGTTCTTGTGTGGTGCCGGTGCGTGCGGGCTACGTGATCGTGGCGGCCTCGCGCAAGCGGTGCAGGATGCTCGAGTAGCCGCCGTCGGCATCGGGCGCGCCGAACACGGCGCTGCCGGCGACGAAGGTGTCGGCGCCCGCGCGCGCGATCGCGGCAATGTTGTCGGCCTTGACGCCGCCGTCGATCTCCAGCCAGACCGGCCGCCCGCCGGCTTCCACCTGCCGGTCGATGCGCGCGCGTGCCTGGCGCACCTTGTCCAGCACGCCCGGAATGAAGGCCTGGCCGCCAAAGCCCGGGTTCACGCTCATCAGCAGCACCAGGTCGAGCTGGTCCAGCGTATGGTCCAGCCAGCCCAGCGGCGTGGCCGGGTTGAGCACCAGGCCGGCCTTGCAGCCGTGGTCGCGGATCAGGCCGATGGTGCGGTCGACATGGCGGCTCGCCTCCGGGTGGAAGCTGATGATGTTGGCGCCGGCCTTGGCAAACAGCGGGATCAACGCATCGACCGGTTCCACCATCAGGTGCACGTCGATGGGGATGGAGACCAGCGGCCGGATCGCCTCGCACACCAGCGGGCCGATGGTCAGGTTGGGCACATAGTGGTTGTCCATCACATCGAAGTGCACCAGGTCCGCGCCGCCGGCCTCGATCGCGCACACCTCTTCGCCCAGGCGCGCGAAATCGGCCGACAGGATGGACGGCGCCAGCCGGATGCCGCGCTGGCTGCCATGGCCGGTGTTGGGTTCAGTGGCATGCATGTCAGGTCGCCTCGATCAGGGTGCCGTGGTGCCAGGCGCGCAACGCGGCAAGGTCGGCCCAGCGGTTTGCCGCGCCGGGCACGTGCTGGGGCATGGGCTCGCCGGGATCGCCAAGATGCGGCAGCACCAGCAGCGCGCCCTCGAAGGAGTCCTGCGCGCTGAATGCGGTGGGCGTGACCACGGTGGGGATGCCGGCCGCCCGGGCGGCGCGCAGGCCGTTCGCCGAGTCCTCGACCGCCAGGCAGTCACCGCCTTCCAGGCCGAGCCGCTCCAGCACCGCCAGATAGACATCGGGCGCCGGCTTCTTGATGGGCGTGGTACCGGCGTCGCCAATGGCGGCAAAGCGACGGCGCCAGTCCGCGCCAAGCGGCGCCTGCAGCAGCGCGTCGAGGTTGGCCGGCGTGGTGGTGGTGGCAATCGCGAGCGGCAGCCGGGCCTCGCCGGCCTCGTCGATCAGGCGGGCAATGCCCGGGCGCAGCGGCAGGCCGCCCGCCCCGACGCGCTCGGCATAGTGGCGGGTCTTGATGGCGTGCACGGCGTCGATGGTTTCCTTCACCTTGCAGCCACGGGCCTCTTCCGGGTCGACCATGCGCCAGTAATGCATCAGGCGCTCCTTGCCGCCGGCCACCTTGAGCAGGCGCGTGTAGAGCGGCGCGTCCCAGTACCAGTCCAGGCCGACCTCGGCAAAGGCGGCATTGAAGGCTTGCAGGTGCGCGCTTTCGGTATCGGCCAGCGTGCCGTCGACATCGAAAATCAGGGCTTGCATGGCTTACTCCTTGGCCGGCGTCTGCGCGTCCGGCGCGGCCTTCGAAAACACGCGGCTGGCGAGCAGGTCAGACGCCGTGATGGTGGTCAGGGTATGGTCGTCGACGACCGTGCCGGCATCGTCCAGCAGGCGCGAGGCATGGCGCAGCCGCGCGCGGTCCAGCGCATTGCGCACGCTGCGGGCATTGGCAAAGTGCGGCTGTGCCATGCGCCGGGCCAGGTAGTCGGCAAACACGGCCCGGCTTTCGTCGTCGAAGCGGTATTGCATCTCGGACAGCATCAGGTCGGCGATCTGGCGCAGTTCGTCGAGCTGGTAGTCGGGGAAATCGACATGGTGGGCAACGCGCGAGGACATGCCCGGGTTGGACTCGAAGAAACGGTCCATGCGGTCCTTGTAGCCGGCCAGGATCACCACCAGGTCGTCGCGGTTGTTCTCCATCACCTGCAGCAGGATCTCGATGGCTTCCTGCCCGTAGTCGCGCTCGTTCTCCGGGCGATAGAGGTAGTAGGCCTCGTCGATGAAGAGCACCCCGCCCATGGCCTTCTTCAGGATCTCCTTGGTCTTGGGCGCGGTGTGGCCGATGTACTGGCCGACCAGGTCGTCGCGGGTCACCGCCACCAGGTGGCCGCGGCGCACGTAGCCCAGCTGGTGCAGGATCTGCGCCATGCGCATGGCCACGGTGGTCTTGCCGGTGCCGGGATTGCCGGTGAAGCACATATGCAGGCTGGGCGCACCGGCGCTGAAGCCGCGCGCGGCGCGCAGCTTGTCCACCAGCAGCAAGGCGGCGATATCGCGGATGCGCGCTTTCACCGGCTTCAGCCCGATCAGCTCGCGGTCAAGCTGGGCCAGCAGCTCGGTGATGCCCGAGCTGGCCAGCGACTCGGCCAGCGATCCGGCCGGAGCGGCTGGCGGCTGCAGCGGTGCGGTCGTTTCAGGTGCGGACATGGCAGGCTCCGTGAGGATCATTCGAGCATCCGGCTCGAAAGATTCGAGGCGCAGCTCCCCCGGTGCGCGGCCTTGCGGCGGCGCAACCGTGGGATTGCACAGTCAGGAAATCGCCGGCGGCAGCGCCATGGCGGCGCTGCGCCGGCTCAGCCGGTGCCGCTCAGTAGCGGCTGCCCTCGGGGCGTGCCTGCACGGCGTAGCTCTCGATCGAGTAGCGCATGGTGCGGCCGGGCTCTTCCTGGCGCACCAGGCGGAAGCCGGGCTCGTCCGCAGGACGGTTGACGATGAACGACATCACCACCGACTCCACCGTATGCGTCGAGTCGAAGGCCGTGACGCGGATGTAGTGGTTGGGGAAGGTGCTGCGCGCGTTGTTGATCTCCAGCAGGATGCCGGCGGCATCGCGCAGGTCGAACATCGGCAGGCCGAACATCTCCCAGTAGGTATTGCGCGGATGCGGGTCGTCGGTGTACTCGATGCCGACCGCCCAGCCCTGGTTCAGGCAGTATTCAAGCTGGCTGGTGATCTGCGCGTCGGTGAGGTCGGGCAGGAAGGAGAAAGTGCCTTGAGTAATACGCATGATGTCCTCTCGTTCTTTGGGTTCGCTCGTCGTGCTGTGATGGCGTCTCGCCGGGCTCAGGCCACCGACGCGGTGGGCGCGAAGTCCGAGGTGTCGGTCGGCGTGTAGTTGAAGCTGATGTCGCCCCAGGTATCGAGCGCAGCCCGCAGCGGTCCGCACCAGCGCGCGGCATCGCGCAGGATCTCCGGCCCTTCGTTGAGGATGTCGCGGCCTTCGTTGCGCGCCAGCACCATCGCTTCGAGCGCAACGCGGTTGGCGGTGGCGCCGGCCTGGATACCCTGCGGGTGGCCGATGGTGCCGCCGCCGAACTGCAGCACCACGTCGTCGCCAAAGAGGTGGATCAGCTGGTGCATCTGGCCGGCGTGGATGCCGCCCGAGGCCACCGGCATCACCTTGCGCAGCGAAGCCCAGTCCTGGTCAAAGAACAGCCCGCGCGACAGGTCGGTATGGGTGTAGGCATCGCGGCAGACGTTGTAGTAGCCCTGCACGGTCAGCGGATCGCCTTCCAGCTTGCCCACCGCGGTGCCGGTGTGCATGTGGTCGACACCGGCCAGGCGCAGCCATTTGGCAATCACGCGGAACGACACGCCGTGGTTCTTCTGCCGGGTGTAGGTGCCATGGCCCGCGCGGTGCAGGTGCAGGATCATGTCGTTCTGGCGGCACCAGTTGCTCATGGACTGGATACAGGTCCAGCCGACGATCAGGTCGATCATGATGATGACCGAGCCCAGCGACTTGGCGAACTCGGCACGCCGGTACATCTCTTCCATGGTGCCGGCGGTCACGTTGAGGTAGCTGCCCTTGACCTCGCCGGTGGCGGCCGAGGCCTTGTTGACCGCGTCCATCACGAACAGGAAGCGGTCGCGCCAGTGCATGAAGGGCTGCGAGTTGATGTTCTCGTCATCCTTCATGAAGTCCAGCCCGCCCTTCAGGCCCTCGTACACCACGCGGCCGTAGTTGCGGCCCGACAGGCCCAGCTTGGGCTTGGTAGTGGCGCCCAGCAGCGGGCGGCCGAACTTGTCCAGGCGCTCGCGCTCGACGATGATGCCGGTGGACGGGCCAGCGAAGGTCTTCACATAGGCCACCGGGAAGCGCATGTCCTCCAGGCGCGCCGCCTTGATCGGCTTGAAGCTGAAGACGTTGCCGATGATCGACGCGGTCAGGTTGGCGATCGAGCCTTCCTCGAACAGCGACAGGTCATAGGCCACGTAGCAGAAGAACTGCTCGGGGTTGTTGGGCACCGGATCGACCCGGTAGGCCTTGGCGCGGTACATGTCGCAGGCGGTCAGGCGGTCGGTCCACACCACCGTCCAGGTGGCGGTGGAGGATTCGCCGGCCACCGCGGCGGCGGCCTCGACCGGATCCACGCCGTCCTGCGGCGTGATGCGGAACAGCGCCAGCAGGTCGGTATCCTTGGGCTCGTAGTCGCCGTCCCAGTACCCCATTTCCTTGTACTTCATGACGCCGGCGTCGTAGCGCTTGCGCGGCTTGGCTTGGACCGATTCAGGTGCGTTCATGCTTGTCTCCTTGCGTGGTTGAGCGTCTTGGCTGCTGCGTTGATGCAAAGATATAAGCCCACCCACATAAGGTAAATTCAGATATTCTTAGCCCCTGTATAAGCAATCCCTTAAGTGCGGATCAAACTGCACATCACGGGACCATCCAAAGCCGCCCCCAACCGCCCATGTCGTCCTTCCTGCGCGCCCTCACCCTTCGCCAGTTGCAGATCTTCGTCACCGTGGCCAGGCACGCCAGCTTCGTGCGCGCGGCCGAGGAACTGCACCTGACCCAGCCTGCGGTCTCGATGCAGGTCAAGCAGCTTGAATCCGTGGTCGGCATGGCGCTGTTCGAGCGGGTCAAGGGGCAGCTCACGCTGACCGAGCCCGGCGACCGCCTGCTGCACCATGCGTCCCGGATCCTCGGCGAGGTCAAGGACGCCGAGGAAGGCTTGCAGGCGGTCAAGGACGTCGAGCAGGGCTCGATCACGATCGGGCTGATCAGCACGTCGAAGTACTTCGCCCCCAAGTTGCTGGCCGGCTTTACGGCTCTACATCCGGGCGTGGACCTGCGCATCGCCGAAGGGAACCGCGAGACGCTGCTGCGGCTATTGCAGGACAACGCCATCGACCTCGCGCTGATGGGCCGCCCGCCGCGCGAACTGGATGCGGTGTCGGAACCCATCGCCGCGCATCCGCACGTGCTGGTGGCCTCGCCGCGGCACCCGCTACACGATGCAAAGGGGTTCGACCTGCAGGAACTGCGTCACGAGACCTTCCTGCTGCGCGAACCGGGTTCCGGCACCCGCACCGTGGCGGAGTACATGTTCCGGGACCACCTGTTCACGCCGGCCAAGGTGATCACCCTGGGCAGCAACGAGACCATCAAGCAGGCCGTGATGGCCGGCATGGGCATCAGCCTGTTGTCGCTGCACACGCTGGGACTGGAGCTGCGCACCGGCGAGATCGCGCTGCTGGACGTGGCCGGCACGCCGATCGAGCGCATCTGGCATGTCGCGCACATGTCCAGCAAGCGCTTGTCGCCGGCCAGCGAGAGCTGCCGCGCCTATCTGCTGGAGCACACGGCGGAGTTTCTGGGGAAGGAATATGGGGGGCTGATGCCGGGGCGGCGGGTGGCGTGAGGTGGTCCCCGCCGGATTTTCCGCATTGCCCTCGAATAACGCCGACGGGACCTCAGGGTAAGCCAGTCGACATTGATGGAGCTATGCGCCAGACCTGAACGTGGCGTTATTCAGGTCTGGCGGCAAGCAATGGCGCTTCAGAACTTCAGATAGCCGTTCAACCAGACCGCCGAAAGCAACCACCAGCTGCGGGCATTGTCCCGGCAGATAACGTCTCGGTCCGGCACTGATCGCTACTCAATCCACCGCTTGATGGCATCGGCCATGACGTTCGCCGAAATTCCATAGCGATCGTGCAATGTGGGCAGCGCCCCGGCATCCAGGAACGCATCCGGCAATCCCACCTGCCGAAACGGCACAGGGATGCCAGCTTGCATCAGCGTCGTCGCGACCGCTTCCCCGAGGCCGCCGATTACGGTGTGATTCTCGGCGACCACCACCAGGCGCCCTTTTCGCCTGGCCTCGCGCAGGATGGTCTCGGTGTCCAGCGGCTTGATCGTCGGCACGTGCAGCACCGCCACGCCGATGCGGTCGGCCTCCAGCGCCCTGGCCACCTCCAGCGCGCGCATGGTCATGATGCCCGACGAGATCACCAGCACTTCGGCGCCGTCGCGCAGCAGCTTGGCCTTGCCCAGCTCGAACTTGTAGTCGTACTCGTCAAGCACGACCGGGACATTGCCGCGCAGCAGGCGCGCGTACACCGGGCCGTTGTGGGCGGCAATGGCCGGCACCATCTGCTCGATGTCGATGGCATCGCACGGGTCGATCACGGTCATGTTGGGCATGGCGCGCATCAGCGCCAGGTCTTCCGCGGCCTGGTGGCTGGGGCCGTAGCCGGTGGTCAGGCCGGGCAACGCGCAGACGATCTTCACGTCGAGGTTGTCCTCGGCGATGGCCTGGTGCATGAAATCATAGGCGCGCCGCGTCGCAAACACTGCATAGGTGGTGACGAAGGGCTGCGCGCCCTCATGGGCGAAGCCGGCGGCGGCGCCCATCAGCAGCTGCTCGGCCATGCCCATCTGGTAATAGCGCTCCGGGAAGGCCTGGGCAAAGAGATGCAAGTCGGTGTATTTGCCCAGGTCGGCCGTCATGCCGATCACGTCCTGCTTGTGCCGGCCCAGTTCTACCAGCGCGTGGCCGAACGGCGCCGATCTGGTCGCCTGTCCTTCCCCGGCGATGGAGGCGATCATCGCCGAGGTCTTCAGCTTCGGCTTGGCGTTGGTGGTTGCGTTGGTCTTGCTCATGCTTGTCTCCCGGCTTCCAGGGCCTGCAGTGCGAGTTGCCATTCGTGGGCATCCACGCGGATAAAGTGGTTCTTCTCGCGCTGTTCGAGAAACGGCACGCCGCATCCCATGCGCGTATCGCAGATGATCATGCGCGGCTGCGCGCCGCGGTGCTCGCGCGCCGCGCGCAAGGCAGCGGCCACGGCGTCGATGTCGTTGGCGTCCACGCGCTGGGTGAACCAGCCGAAGGCTTCCAGCTTGGGGACCAGGGGCTCGAACGCCATGATCTGGGTGGAGGGCCCGTCAGCCTGCTGGTTGTTGACATCGACCACGGCGATCAGGTTGTCCAGCTTCCAGTGGGCGGCGGACAGAATGCCTTCCCAGATCGCACCTTCATCCAGCTCGCCGTCAGAGAACAGGGTGTAGACGAAATTGTCCGAGCCCTTGCGCTTAAGCCCCAGGCAGCGGCCCACCGCAATGGTCAGGCCCTGCCCCAGCGAGCCGCCGGACATCTCCATGCCGGGCGTGTAGCTGGCCATGCCCGACATCGGCAGGCGGCTGTCGTCGCTGCCGTACGTCTCCAGCTCTTCGGCAGGCAGGATGCCGGCTTCCAGCAGCGCTGCGTACAGCGCGATGGCGTAATGGCCGTTGGACAGCAGGAAGCGATCGCGCCCTTCCCATTCGGGGTCTTCGGGGCGGTAGCGCATGGCGTCGAAGTAAGCCACGGCGAGCACGTCGGCGATGTCGAGTGCCTGGCCGATGTAGCCCTGGCCCTGCACTTCGCCCATCAGCAAGGCGTTGCGGCGGATGCGGTAAGCGCGTTCCCGCAAGGACACGGCCTTGTCGGTGGTTTGGTGTTGCATGGTGTCTCCTGCAAGCAATGGATCGGAATTCAGGGAAAGGGGTATCAGCGGTTCACGCTCCTGGCCGGGACCAGGAACACCAGCATGGCGCCGAACACCACGGTGGCCGAGATAAACACCAGCCCGGCGGTGGACTTGCCGGTCAGGTCGTTGAGCCAGCCCACGATGGCGGGCGAGAAGAAACCGGCCAGGTTGGCGACGCAGTTGACTGCGGCAATCCCGGCTGCGGCGGACATGCCGCCCAGCAGCGCGGTAGGCAACGCCCAGAACTGCGAGGACGAGGCCAGGATGCCGGCCGCGGCGATGCACAGGCACACCAGCGATGCGCTGACACTGCCCAGCATCGGCAGGATGGCGAACCCGGCGGCGGCAGTGACCATCGGCACGATCAGGTGGAAGCGGCGCTCGCGGCGGCGGTCGGCGCTCATGCCGACCAGCGGCAGCGCCACGATGGCGCACAGGTACGGCAGCGCGGTGTAGATGCCCACCCACAGCGGATCGGCCACGCCGGCCTTGCGAATGATGGTGGGCAGCCAGAAGGTCAGGCCGTACTGGCCCAGCACCACGCAGAAGTAGATCCCGGCCATCAGCCACAGCCGACGGTCGCTCATGAAGGACCGGATCGACATGTGTTCCATCTTCTGCGCGTTGTCGCCTCCGATATTGCGCCTAAGCAGCGCCTTCTCGGCGTCGGTGAGCCAGTGCGCCTGGTCGATGCCGTTGTCCAGATAGAACAGGATGGCCACGCCCAGGAACAGCGACGGCAGCGCCTCGATCAGGAACAGCCATTTCCAGCCGGCCAGGTCGCCCACGCCGTGGAAGGCATGCATGATGTAGCCCGACAGCGGCCCGCCCACGATGCCCGCCAGCGGGATCGCCATGAAGAACAGGGACAAGGCCTTGGCGCGGCGCTCCGACGGGAACCAGTAGGTCATGTACAGGATCACGCCAGGCGCAAAACCGGCTTCGGCCACGCCCAGCAGAAAGCGCAACACGTAGAACTGGGTCGGCGTGGTGACAAAGGCAAAGCAGGCCGAGATCACCGCCCAGGTCAGCATAATGCGCGCCAGCCAGCGCTTGGCACCGACCTTGTGGAGGATGACGTTGCTCGGCACTTCAAAGATGAAATAGCCAAGGAAGAAGATGCCGGCGCCCAGGCCGTAGATGGTCTCGCTGAACCGCAGGTCGCTGAGCATCTGCAGCTTGGCAAAGCCGACATTGACCCGGTCCAGGTAGGCGCCCAGGTAGCACAGCATCAGGAACGGGATCAGCCGCTTCACCACCTTGGCGTAGGTGCGGGTCTCGAAGGTGGCGGAATCGGCGTGCAGCGTCGCTTCGCCGCCCATGGGCGAAGCCGCGTATTTGGTCTTCATCGGTTGTCTCCTGCCTGGTGGCGCCGCCCCGCGGTGCACCGGCTGTCAGATGTTCCGCCTCTGCGGGCGGCTTGAATTCAGTCCACTGAATCAGTGAAATCGGTCGGTGCCTGCCATGTCAATGACTAGTGGATCAGCATGCCCCCGTTGACGTCGAGCGTGATGCCGGTCAGGTAGGCGGACATGTCGCTGGCCAGGTACACGCAGGCATTGGCCACGTCGGCGGCATTGCCCAGGCGGCCCAGCGGGATGCCCTTGATGATGTCGGCGCGCATCTCGGGGGTGAGCTTGTCGCCGGTGATATCGGTCTGGATCAGGCCCGGCGTGATCGCGTTGACGCGGATGCCGTCCGGCCCGAACTCGCGTGCCATGGCGCGCGCCAGCCCCAGCACGCCGGCCTTGGCGGCGCTGTAGTGCGGACCGCCGAAGATGCCTCCGCCGCGCTGCGCGGACACCGACGACATGCAGACGATGCTTCCGCGCTTCTGTTCGCGCATCTGCGGCAGCACGGCCTGCGACATGTACAGGGTGCCGCGCAGGTTCACGTCCAGCACGGCGTCGTAGTTGGCGGCCTGGATATCCAGCGTGCGCACTGGCTGGGTGATGCCGGCATTGTTGACGAGCGCATCGATGCGCCCATAGCGCTGCAGCACGGCCTGGACCGCGCGCTCGCAGGCGGCCTTGTCCGTCACATCGCAGGCCAGCCCGAGATGCTGGTCGCCCAGCTCGCCGGCGGCGGCCTGGGCATCTTCCAGGCGGAGGTCCAGGATGACCACGGCGGCGCCCTGGGCGGCGAACGCCTTGGCGGTGGCTTTGCCGATGCCGCGTGGGGAGGCGGCCCCCGTGATGATGACTACATTGTTCTCGACCAGCATCTTTGTCTCCTTTGACATTGGATTTGATGGGTCGAGTTTTGCCCCTGGCGGCGTTCCGATCAACGCGGTCTGCCTCAGGTATTGCTGAGAAATTTTCAGGGAATGGCGGGAGGCGCTTCAGGTCAGGCGCCGCTGGCGGCACTTTCCTGCCCCGCATTGTCGCCTGTGGCCCTCAGCCCGGCGCCGGCAGCTGGCGCTCCATCCAGGCCAGGAAGCGCGCCACGCGCGGCAGGTCGGCGTTCTGCGCGGGATAGACGAGATGGTGACTGCCAACCTCGATGGCATGGGAGTCGTCGAACACGGGTACAAGGGAACCCTTACCGATCAGAACCGACGCCAGCAGCGTGCTTTCCAGCGCCACCCCAAGCCCCAGTGCCGCTGTCTCGAGCGACATATACGAGCGGTCGAAGGTGAAATCGAACGTCTTGTGGGCGGCCGGGATGCCGAATCTGGCAAACCATTGCTGCCATTGGACCAGCGGGGTCTCCGAATAGATGAGGCGGTGCGCGAGCAAATCGGCCGGTGACGTTATCGGATGCTTTTCAAGGTAGGCCGGCGAGGCGAGCGGCGCTATGGTTTCCCGGCGCAGGGTTTTGACCTGGATATCGCGCCAATGTGCGTAACCGTGGCGGATGTCCACATCGTAGTACCCGCTCGTAAAAGAAACGTCCTCATAGGAGCAGGACAGATTCAACTGGATATCGCCATTGTCTGCCTGGAACGATTCCAGTCGCGGCAACAGCCACATCAGCCCGAAGCTGGGGCTCGAATGGACCCGGAGGATCTCGACGTTCGCCGGGCTGGAAGCACGCTCGGTCGCGCGATTCAGGTCAGCAAGCACACCCGTGATGTCCCTGAGGTACTGCTCACCCACAGGGGTCAGGACCAGTCCACGTCCCTGCCGGAAGAAGAGGGCCTGGCCGAGCGCATCCTCCAGATTGCCGATCTGGTGGCTGACAGCGGATGCCGTCAAGCCCAATTCCTCCGATGCCCGGCTGACGCTCTTTGTTCTGGCAACGCTCTCGAAGGCGATGATTGCCTTCACCGGTGGAATCCGCATGGCTGGGGGAATGGCTGGTGGATCGGGCCAGAATTGCCCAGTCCGATCCCGGTCATGAACATTCGGGAATTCTACTTCGACTCGATGTAGAGGCATCACCGAAACAACGGTGATCGGGCGTTGCAACCTGAAACTCGCTAATGGTGGCCGCATCACGCGGCCAAGTTCACGCGTTTAGGAGCTCGCAATGCAAAAACGAACCACGTCGAAACATGAAACCATGCTGGCCGCCAATCCAGCAGACTGCCTCGAATCGCTCGAGCACATCAGCCCCAGCCTTAGTTGCGTCCTGTCCCTGCTGGAAGTGGAAAGCGAACGTTCCGAGGCATGCCACGGCATTCACTGCCTGGTGGTCATGATCAAGTTGAAGCTTGATCGGACTGCTGCGGAGCATTTCCCCTTGGACTGAGGCGGATGTCTGGCGCGGCCGCTACGAGGGCAGCCTTGATGGCGATTGGTCATACTGGAGAATGAAGGATAACCGCGGCTTCGGCTGCGGCTATTTACTTTGAACGCCTGATACAAGGTTGGGGCTGGCTGGACCGTCGCTTGTCGGTTGCGGATTCAACCGGCCAACCTTGTTATTGCCTTACATCATTGGCAGCTGCCGCACCGACTTGCCGGTGAGCTGGGCGACGGCATGTGCCACGGCCGGCCCGATCGGCGGCACGGCAATTTCACCGACGCCGCTGGGCTCAGCCGTGCTGGGCACGATGTGGGTTTCGATCACCGGTGCCTCAGCCATCTTCAGCATCGGATAGTCGGGGAAGTTGCTCTGCACGACCTGCCCGTCCTTGATCTGGACCTGGCCGTACAGCGCCGCAGTCAGCCCGAAGATAATCCCGCTTTCCATCTGCTGCGCAACGATGTCCGGATTCACCACCGTGCCGCAGTCCACGGCGCAGACAACGCGATGCACGCGCGGCTTTCCGTCCTTGAGCGACACCTCTGCCACCTGTGCCACCACCGAGCCGAACGAGTTGTGCAGCGCGAGCCCGCGCGCACGCGGCGCGCCGTCCGCAGCCGGTGCCAGCGGCTGGTTCCAACCTGCCGCCTGCGCTAAGGTGTCGAGCACCTTCAGCTCACGCGGGTGCGCCTTGAGCAAGTCGCGCCGCATCGCTAGCGGATCGAGTCTGGCGGCCGCTGCCACGTCGTTCAGAAAACCTTCCAGGAAGAAGCCGTTGCAGGAGTGACCGACGCTGCGCCAGAATCCGATCGGTACCGGCAAATCGACCACCACGTGCGCAATGTGCTCGTGCTCGATCTCGTATGGCAGGTCGAACAGGCCCTCGGCGGTATAGCGGTCGATGCCGAGCGACGGCGCGCCAAACAGGCGCTCCAGCTCGCCGGCCAGGATCGACTGTCCGGCACTGCGCGAGGCGATGGCCGTCACCCTGCCATTCTCGACGCGCGCCTTCAGCCGTGCGATGGCCTGCGGACGATAGAAGTCGTGGCGAATGTCGTCCTCACGCGACCAGATCACCTGTACCGGGCGGCCCTCGGTCCTGGTGGCGATCGACACGGCCTGGCCGATGAAATCCGACTCCAGTCGCCGTCCGAAGCCGCCGCCAATGAGCGGGATGTCGATATGCACCTGGTCCCGGCTCACACCTGCCGTGCGCGCCGCGACCAGTTGCGCAAGCGTTGCCACCTGGGTGGGCGCCCAGAGTTGCACGCGATCCCTGGTCACCCGCGCTGTGCAGTTGATCGGCTCCATGGCGGCATGCGCCAGGTACGGCACACTGTATTCGGCCTCGACGATGGTTGCGCCGCCCGTCTTGTCAAAGGCCTTCAGGCCATCGCCCATCGAACGGTACGTGAAACCGCCCTTGTCGCTGTCGAGCGCGCTGACGAGCTGCTGCCGGATGCCGGCGGAATCGAGCGTGGCATGCGGCCCGTTGTCCCAGACCGGTTCGAGCGTCGCCAGGGCCTGCCGTGCCTGCCAGTAGTGGTCGGCCACCACGGCCACGCCCGGTGCGCCGCCTGCCGAGCCCTCGAACGGCACGACATAGCGCACGCCGGCCATGGCAAGCGCCGCCTTCGACTGGAAGGTCTTGAGTTTGCCGCCAAACACCGGGCACATGACGACCGCCGCGTACAACATGCCGGGCGGCCGCGCATCGATGGCAAAGCGTGCGCTGCCATCCGTCTTGCTGGCGATGTCGTTGCGCGGTGCAGGCTTGCCAATCAGCTGGTATTGCGAAGCCGGCTTGAGTGTGACGTTCGATGGCGGCGCAATGTCGCGCGCCTTCCGCGCGACCGCGGAGAAAGGCATCTGCTTGCCGCCCGGGCCAATGAGCTGGCCTTCCCGCACCGTCACCTGTGCCGCCTGCACGCCCCATTCGCGCGCAGCAGCTTCCACCAAGGCGGTGCGCGCGGTCGCGGCGGCCTCGCGCACTGGCTGCCAGCCGTCGGCCACGCTGCTGCTGGCGCCGGTGATGATAAGGCCGATCTCTCGCGCGCTCTTGGCCATGATCCAGTGCAGCGCGCGCGCCCAGGTCTTGTCGGCATCGTCAGGATGCAGCGGCAGCGAGCTGTCGCCCATGGTGACGACATTGCCATAGATTCGTTCAATGGGCGACGACTCGATGCTCACCCTTGCCAGCGGAATATCGAGTTCCTCGGCAGCCAGCATCGACAGCGCGGTGTGGATGCCCTGCCCCATCTCCACTCGCGGCATGGCGAGGATGACATTGTCTTCCGGCGTGATCTTGATCCAGCCGTTCAGGGCAATCTGGCCGGTCGCTTCAGGAAACGCCGCAGGATCGCCAAGCCGGCTGCGAGGGGGCATCACGCCCCAGCCGACCACCAGCGCACCGCCAAGCCCTAGCGCCCCAAGCAGAAACCGGCGCCGTCCGCGGCGCGGGGTGGTTGCCTTGGCGCTCATGCGCGCCCCTCGCGCAGCGCCTTCGCTGCACGCATGATGGCGGTACGCACGCGCGGATACGTGCCGCAGCGGCACAGGTTGGTGATGGCGGCATCGATGTCGGCATCACTCGGGTCTGGCTGTCGGGCCAGCAGGTCCGCCGCCGCCATCAGCATGCCTGACTGGCAGTAGCCGCATTGCGGCACCTGTTCGTCAATCCAGGCCTGCTGCAGCGCGTGGCGCTGGCCCGGCGCGTCGGCCAGCCCTTCGATCGTGGTGATGCGCTTGCCGGCCACCGCCGCGACGGGCAAGACGCAGGACCGCACCGCCGCGCCATCCAGATGCACGGTACACGCGCCGCAAGCCGCGACGCCGCAGCCAAACTTCGTGCCCGTCAGGTTCAAATGGTCCCGCAGCACCCACAGCAAGGGGGTGGCCGGATCGCAATCGACGCTGACCGGCTGGCGGTTGACGTCCAGATTCATGTGTTATCTCCTTGCCCTTACCGAAATTCATGCTGGCTTGTCACGTATGCCAGGCGCTTTGGCCGCGCTGTGCACAGACCATGCCAGCCAGTGCCTGAGGCAAGCCGATTAACGGCCGGCAGCCAGCACTTTAAGGTTAAACTCAACTTGAAGGTCAAGCATCCAGATGCGGATAGTTCAGATTGGACTCATTCCGATCACCTTGTGGATCCCAACGCGGATACTGAAGGGATCGGGACCGAAGTAGACCGACTCATTGGGAGACACGTGCGCCAGTGGTTTCCGGCGCTGCCCAGCACGTTCCGGCATCAGCTCGCTGCGGGGCGACGGGTCTTGCCCCGAACTGGCACGACGGCCCCTTCTTCGCGGAGGCGGTCCAGCACCCACTTCGTCCTGTCAGAGCACGGCATATCCGCAGGCCGGTTTTCGATGTTTCGGATGGCGGCGAGCAAATGGGTCTTGTTTTGTTTGAGGCGCTTCTGCATGTCCTCGATTTCTGCGACTTTCCGCTTGAGGGCATCCAGTAGCTCATCGTGCTGCCAGTTCCCCGAACCGAGCGGTAGCAGATGGCGGATCTGATCGAGCGAGAACCCCGCGCTCTGCGCGCTGGCGATGATTTCCAGAATCCATACCGCCTCCGGCGGGTAGTCGCGATAGCCATTCGCCTGGCGCTCGACCGCCAGGATCAATCCGGCCGCCTCGTAAAAGCGAATGCGGGAGGCCGTCAGACCGCTGAGCCTAGCCAGTTCTCCAATTCTCATACGGCACCTAAGAAAGCATTGACATTAAGGTTCACTTTAATCCTACAGTGAATCTCGGCCCGGCAAGGCAGGCCGACCTGGCTAGCGTGGTGGCCCCGGCCACATTCCCTCCCCCTCATCTACCTATCTGGAAAGGAGCAGGACTCGACCTCCGCGCAGCAAATATCAGCGCGCACATCGCCGATTGCAGGCTTATGCATTACACAGGAGAAGCAAAAATGGCATACGTGACAACAAAGGATGGCGTTGAGATCTTCTACAAGGACTGGGGTCCACGTGACGCACAGGTTATCTTCTTTCATCACGGTTGGCCGCTCAGCGCTGACGACTGGGATGCCCAGATGCTTTTTTTTCTGGCGCACGGCTATCGGGTTGTCGCCCATGACCGTCGCGGCCATGGACGATCCAGCCAGGTCTGGGACGGCCATGACATGGACCACTATGCCGATGATGTTGCGGCAGTCGTAAACCACCTCGGCGTGCAGAAGGCAGTCCATGTCGGGCATTCCACGGGCGGTGGCGAGGTCATTCATTACGTCGCGCGTCATGGGGAGGACCGCGTCGCCAAGGCGGTACTCATCAGCGCCGTTCCGCCGCTGATGGTGAAGACCGAGAGCAATCCGGGAGGTCTCCCCAAGGATGTCTTCGATGGCCTCCAGGCCCAGCTCGCGGCAAATCGTGCACAGTTTTATTACGACATCCCCGCGGGCCCTTTCTACGGCTATAACCGCCCTGACGCGAAACCGTCGGAAGGCGTCATCTGGAATTGGTGGCGGCAGGGAATGATGGGCAGCGCCAAGGCCCACTATGACGGCATCGTCGCCTTCTCGCAGACCGACTTCACCGAAGACCTGAAGAGCGCAACGATTCCCGTTCTGGTGATGCATGGCGACGACGATCAGATTGTCCCTTATGCAAACTCGGGGCTCTTGTCGGCAAAGCTGCTCAGGAACGGCACCCTGAAGACCTATCCGGGTTTTCCACACGGGATGCCAACTTCGAACGCCGAAACGATTAACGCCGATCTCCTCGCGTTCGTGCGAGGCTAACAGCCACAGGTGCCGGACGAATAGCTTTCTGGCACCTGGCTGTCCCCTCGCGATGCCATTCAGGTCGCTCGAGCGCGCGGCAGTGAAGAAGAAGGAAATCGCAGTCCTGCTCGCCACGTTTTGTGGCGAGCCTTTTTCGTTTAACAGGTCCCGTCAGCCTAAAAAATGCCACGGACTGCAATTGCCGCCGTTCGGCGTCCATGTCTCGCTGCCATGCATGGCGCCACTCATACATCACCTCACAAAGGGTCTTGACATTAAAGTTGACTTCAACCTTAAAGTCGAGCCACGATCAAACGAGGTGACCCCATGAACGTGTTCGACAAGTTGATTCTTCGTAACGGTTCAAGTGTTCCGAACCGAATCGCCAAAGCCGCCATGGAAGAGAACATGGCGGACGCTGACCACGCGCCCTCGGAGGAACTGATGAGCCTGTACAGGGCTTGGGCAGAGGGGGGTGCCGGCCTGCTGATTACGGGCAATGTGATGGTGGACAGCCGTGCCATGACGGGGCCAGGCGGCGTCGTGCTGGAAGACGCCAGGCATCTGGACCGGTTCAAGCGCTGGGCGCAGGTCGGGCGATCCAAGGGAGCGCAGTTCTGGCTGCAGATCGACCATCCCGGCCGCCAGATGCCTGCCAACCTGGGGCAACCCACCTGGGCCCCCTCTGCCGTGCCAATGAACCTGGGCAACATGTCCAAGCACTTCAACACGCAGCAGGCGATGACGCGGGAGGTCATCGAGGACGTGATCCGGCGTTTTGCCCGCACGGCGCAGCTGGGGGAACAAGCGGGTTTCACTGGCGTCGAGATTCACGCGGCGCACGGCTATCTGCTGAGCCAGTTTCTCTCGCCTTTGAGCAACCAGAGAACGGATGCGTGGGGTGGCCCGCTGGAGAACCGCGCTCGCCTGCTCTTTGAGATCGTCAAGGCCGTACGCGCCGTGGTTTCGCCCGGCTTCGCGGTTGCTGTCAAGCTGAACTCTGCCGACTTCCAGCGTGGTGGCTTCAGCGAGGATGACGCCCGCCAGGTTGTGAAGATGCTCAACGAGCTGGCCGTTGACCTGGTCGAGTTGTCGGGAGGCAGCTACGAGGCCCCGGCCATGCAGGGTGAAGCCCGCGACGGCCGCACGCTCGCCCGCGAGGCCTACTTTGCAGAGTTCGCTCGCGACCTCCGCGCAGTGGCGAAGATGCCAGTGATGGTCACAGGCGGCATTCGCCGTCGGCCGGTGGCCGAGCAAGTGGTCAAGAGCGGCGTGGACATGGTTGGCATCGGTACTGCCCTGGCCATCGACCCCAATCTGCCGCGCGATTGGCGTGCCGGCAAAGACAGTGCGCCTGCGTTGCTCCCGATCCGCTGGAACAACAAGCCGCTGGCCTCGTTGGCCAACATGGCGGCAGTCAAGTTTCAACTGCGCAACCTTAGCCGAGGCAAGGCCACTGATCCCAAGGTCTCACCGCTGCGTGCGCTGATCCTGCAGCAGATGTCCAACGCCTGCCGCGTCCGTCGATACCGGCGCTGGGTGGGGCAGCGCGCCCATGGCTGACCAGACAACTCCGCAAGCTGATGTCGAGACCTTTCGGACCCCGTGCATCCATGAACTCACTGCTGAAGAACTTGCTCACCTTCGCGAAGACGTTCTTGCTAGCGCTTCCCGTGCTGGCGAGAGCAGGGATTTCCGTGACGCCCCGGACCTCAAGCGCCTGGCCGAGGCGATCTACCAGCAGGGAGGCATCGTTTCAGCGGTCTGCCACGGCAATGCAGCACTGGTTCAACTTCAGGGGGCAGATGGCAAGCCGCTCATCAGTGGTCGGCGCGTCACGGGCTTCTCCAACTTCGAGGAACAACTGTCGGGCATTCGGGATCAAGTCCCGTTCTATCTGCAAGACGCCATGGGAGCTGCTGGGGGGAAATACGAGAAGGCGTTTCTGCCCTTCACCTCCCATGTCGTCACCGACGGACGTCTCGTCACGGGGCAGAACCCTCAGTCGAGCAAGGCTGTAGCGAGGCAGGTGCTGGCGCTACTGCAGCCGCAGGCCGAGACTGAAGCCAAGTAGGTTATTCATCCCTACATGCCGCTTTCATGTGAAAAATGAAAATCGCGGAAAACCGCTTGACCTTCAAGTCAAGTTCGACCTTGGGATGCTCCTCAGCATCAATAGCGCCCGACCTGAAAATGGACTCCTGACTCAGCCCTGGAAAATGTTCTGGATAAAGGAAAATCGATTTCCACCACTCGAATGAGAAAAATTTCGCCAGGCAGATGTCTGGGCCCGCAGGCTATTCCAACTTAAACATCAAAGTATCGTCATATGAAAATCAGAAATCTTGCGGCTGCAGCAGGTGTAATCCTGAGCGTCCTCTTGAATCCTTCATGGGCCGATGGCACATCGAAAACTATGCAGACTGAAAGCACAACCATCAACCTCGCAGGACATGAGGTTCCCGTGGTCAGAGGCGGGCTGTATGACCGCTATCGCTCGAATCCTCCGCTTTCCGTCATTCAGCAGGAGGCTCCAGACGTTGACTTGAGCTGGTTCAAGGATCTCAAGAAGGAGAAGGTAGATATTGGCTTTGAATCCTACTCGCCAAACTTCTACTACAAGAACAGCAGGGTGACGGCCATCTTCACCGCCGAATTGGACAAGCTGCGGGAACTGATGCCTGCTCAAGTCCTGGAGAGGGTTCAACCCCTTCAGGTCTGGCCGGGCAGAGGCCTCATCGCACTCACCGCCTACTCGTATGGCTATTGCGACAACGACAGCTACAACGAGATTGGTCTTTCCGTCATCACAAATCGGCCGGGTAGCTCCAATCTTGGACCGCTTACCCTGGTGAGCCAGGCGATGTCGAACGATTTCTGGGGCTACGTACTGAAGCTTCCGGTAAATACCGAACTCGCCAGGGTACGGGGTGTGGTGGGCTACAACCTACCCAAATGGCTGACCGGCATAAACTACCGCGAAACCGACAAATCGGTTGTCGTCGAGATTCTTGACAGCGAAACGGGCAAGGTCGATGTCACCCTTGAAACCAAGAAGCTGGGCGACCTTTCGAGCAAGACCTCCATGGTCACGAACAGCTTTACAAATGTCGATCAGAATGGGCGATTGACTACTGGTTATGCGATTTCCCGTCAGCTTAGTCACACCTCCAGTACAAATGCGGAGTCGGTGAACCTCACGCTTACCGAGGGGAGCTTGTCGACGTACATTAAGGCGCTGAAGCTGGGGAAGATGATGAAATACGAGTACGTGCCAGAATTCCAAAGCGCGCTGTATTCCCCCAAGCCGCTGTGATCCTTCTGTCGTTGAGTCGACGCCGGTAGCCCCAACCGCCCAGGAGGGTTAGCCTCAGTGCGACATGAAGACTGGCAAGCCTGACTGGCGCAGCAGGGCGCGGGTGGTGCCACCCAGCACCAGCTCCCTCAGCCGGGAGCGGCCATAGCCGCCCGCGACCAGCAGGCCGGCCTGAACCTTGGCCGCAAGTTGTGGCAGCACGTGGTCGGGATCGCCCTCTCCGACCAGCAGACTGGCGTGGATGCCATGGCTGAGCAGCCACGCTGTCAGCCGATCCGCGCTGTCACGATAGGCCGCTTTCTCACCGGCAGCGCTGTGCTTGCCAGCACTGACCACCAGGACGGTAACGGCGCTGGCATGCACAAGCCACGGCAGTGCGTCCGCGACCGCGCGCGCGGCCTCCCGGCCGCCGTTCCAGGCGATGGCGACATGGCCGCCAAGTCGCGGGCCGGACGCGCCCGGCACCAGCAGGATGGGCCGGCCTGCATTGAGCATCGCGTACTCCGCGACCCCGGCCAGCAGAGCCGGCACATCGGCCTGCGCCGAGGGCGCTGCGGGCAGGATGAGATCGGCGAAGCGGCCCTCGTCGGCAAGCGCCCAGCCAGACTCGGCTTCGACAACGATGTGCCGGGTGGGAATGGCCGGCGACACTTGCCCGGTCAGCGTTTCGAGTGCGTTCCTGTGAGCCGCAGCCAGCTTGTGTAAATGGTTCGCGGCAAGCACGCCGTATTGCCCGGCTTCTTCGCCCGCCCCACGAAACGGCTCCAGGTGCGTTCCTGTTGCCGTCAGTCCGACCACGCTGCCGCCGGACTTTTCGGCAAGCCGTGCTGCCGTTTCAATGCGTGCGGACCGTGCAGCATCTTCGCTCAGGTCGACAAGGATGGTTCTGAAGTCCATGACGTGATTCCACTCTTTGGTTTGACCTTGCATCATCGTGAAAACAGCACCGGTGCGGTCATTGAGTCAAGCAGCGTACGCGTGACACCGCCCAGCACCAGTTCCCGCATGCGACCGTGTCCGTAGGCACCCATCACAATCAGGTCGGCATCGAAATCCGCCGCGCGCGAAAGGATGAGTTCGCCGATGGTCAGGTCAGCCCCACCAGGACCGTGTTCGATTTCCACGGCGACGCCGTGGCGCTCCAGCACGCGTGCGGCGTGGCCGACCGGGGTGGCGTCGGCTCTTGCCTCCTTGGCCGCGGTCTGTGCGCAAAGAATGCGCGCCTGCGCGCCGGCCATCAGCGGCACGGCGTCGTGAAGCGCCCGCGCCGCCTCGCGGCTGCCATTCCACGCCACGATCACGCGCGTACCCAGCGTTGGAAACGTGCCCGCGCACGGCACCACGAGCGTCGGTCGGCCGGTCTCCAGCAGCAGCGATTCCAGCAGTTGCCGGGCCACCGGCCCTTCGGTATTGCCGGGGTCGTACTGGCCGGCAACGACCAGGCCGGCCTCGCGGGCCTCGCGCAGCACCGATGCCACCGTCCCCTGCTCCGCGGCGCGCCACTCCGCGCGCACCGGCATGGCCTGGGTTGCAGCCAGAAACTGCGCGCGGACGTCTTCCCTGACCTGCTTGCGCCGGGCCAGATCGTCCGCGACATATTGCTGCGCGCCTTCCATGAGGTAGAACCAGGCAGGATCGGGAATGAAACCGGCGTACATGCCGATCAGCCGGCACTGGCTGGCCGCCGCAAGTCGCCCCGCCACTTCGAGCCGCTGCCGTGCCTGCGGATTGCTGTCCAGATGCACCAGGATGCTGTCGTAAGCCATGATCGCCCTCACCCTCAACTACAGACCAGTCTAGGCAGCAAGGCCGAGCGGCGCTTGACCCGGATCAACGGGCCAGCATGCGGCGACATGGCTCAAGTTCGTCCTCATGTGCGGTGGAGGCTACTGCGAACAAAGGTATGAAAACCCGTCAAGCCATGCGGCCATCACTTCTGTCTGCGGTCAATTTCTCGCGGCGCCTGCCCCTTCGGGTTGACCTATATCAAGCGCTTATCGAGGCCGGCGCCTACGCTGAATGCAGCGCATCGCAACGTCGAACACACCCTTGCCCTTCAGGAGATCCATCATGTACCAGCGCATCCTGCTCGCCGTCGATGGCAGCCGTTCTTCCGACCTGGCACTGAGCCAGGCCATCATCATCGCCAAGGCAACCGGGGCCGAGGTCAAGGCGTTGTTCGTGGTAGACGACAGCGATGTGTTCTTCGAGGCCAGTTACTTCAACCCCAAGGAACTGGTCGACAACATCACCGCGCACGGCCGCAAGGCGCTGGATGCCGCCTCAGCCAGGCTCAGCGAAGCAGGCGTGCGCAATTCGGTGAAACTGGATGAAAAGCCGGTGGCGCCCGGCCGGATCTCGTTGACCATTGTCACCGAAGCCGATGCGTGGAATGCCGACCTGATCGTGCTTGGCACCCACGGCCGCCGCGGCGTCCGGCGCCTGCTGATGGGCAGCGTGTCGGAAGGCGTGCTTGCCAAGACCAGCAAGCCTGTGCTCCTGGTCCGCAGCGAAGTCGAAGGTTAGGCGCGCCATGCCCCACCAAACCATGCGTGCGATGGTCTTCGAGGGCGCAGGCCTGCCGCTGCGCCTCCACCACTTGCCGGTTCCCGAACCGGGGCCCGGCGAACTTCGCATTGCAGTGGGGGCTTGCGGGGTGTGCCGGACCGACCTGCATATCGCCGACGGCGACCTGCGCCATCCCAAGCCGGTGCTCATCCCGGGACATGAAATCGTCGGACGGGTGGATTTGTGCGGCGCCGGTGTCACCGCCTTCAAGCCGGGCGACCGCGTCGGTGTGCCCTGGCTCGGACATAGCTGTGGCCATTGTCGCTACTGCCTGCGTCATCACGAGAATCTTTGCGACGCACCGTTGTTCACCGGCTATACCCGCGATGGCGGCTATGCGGAGTACGTTGTTGCCGACAGCGGCTATTGTTTCCGGATTCCGCCCGGCTACGATGACGAACACGCCGCACCACTACTCTGCGCCGGCCTGATCGGCTACCGGACGCTGCGCATGGCGGGCGCAGCCAGCCATGCGCAGCGCGTCGGCATCTACGGCTTTGGCGCCGCCGCCCACCTGGTGACGCAGATCGCGGTGGCGCAAGGCCGCGAAGTCTACGCCTTCACCCGCACGGGCGACGCAGGCGCCCAGCAACTCGCCTATCAATCCGGCGCGTGCTGGGCCGGCGCGAGCGACCTCGAGTCGCCCGTGCCGCTGGACGCCGCGCTGATTTTCGCCCCGGTGGGCGCGCTGGTGCCCAAGGCGCTGCGCGCCGTGGACAAGGGTGGCATCGTGGTCTGCGGCGGAATTCATATGAGCGATATCCCAAGCATGCCTTACCAGCTGCTTTGGGAAGAAAGGCGCCTGTGTTCCGTAGCCAACCTCACGCGTGCCGACGGCTTCGCGCTGATGGATATCGCCGCCCGGACCCCGCTGCATACGCACACCACCGCGTATCCGCTGGAGCAGGCCAACGAAGCACTGGCCGACCTGCGCGAGGGCCGGCTTACCGGCGCCGTCGTCCTGAAACTCCGTCAATAGATCCCTGGCAGATAGTTCGATGAGCCGTTACCAGACACGTTTTCAGGCACGTGAGCATGCGGGCTCAGAGCTCGCCTGGGCGTTGCGCGCGTATCGGGGAACCGGTGCCCTGGTGCTGGCGATTCCGCGCGGCGGCGTGCCGGTCGGGCGCGTCGTGGCCGACGCACTGGGCGCTGACTTCGACCTGGTGATGGCGCGCAGGATCGTTCCTGGCGTAGCACTGGACGACTCTGGCGCGACATGGTGCACGGACGCAATGGACGCAAGTGGCGGCGCCGACAGCCAGCGTGATGCCCAGTTCGACCAGCTTCGCAGGCAGCGCGCCGTGTATACGCCGGTTCGCAAGCCGGCGGATCCGGGCGGTCGCGTGGTGATCGTCGTGGATGACGGCCTGGTGAGCGGCGCAACGATGTATGCGGCCCTCGCCAGCCTGCGCAAGCGGCACCCTGCCCGGCTCATATGCGCGCTCCCGATCGCCACCCCAGCCGGGCTGGACCGGGTCCGCGCGCTTGCCGACGAAGTCATTTGCCTGGATACCCCGGACCGCATCGAGAACCTCTCGCACTTCTATCATGAGTTCCAGCTGGTCAGCGACGACCGCGTCCGGCAGTTAACAGGGATACCGCCAGCGCAACCCCAGACCCACGCCCGGCCAGGTGCGGTGGCGGGCGTGCCGTCGTTGAGCAAGGCGATGCTGATTCCGTATCAGACCACTCGGCTGCGGGCCATGCTCGAAACGGCGCCGAACCCGGCCGGCGTCGCGGTGATGGTGTATGCCGGTGGCGCGCAACGCCGTGCAGCCCGAAGCCATTACCTGGCACGCAAGCTGCGCGCGAAAGGATTCGCCACCATGCTCGTGGACCTGCAGCCTGACAGCCGCGTCGACGACGCACCGGAATCGGAGGTCGATGAGCTGGTGGCAAGACTGGACCAGACTTTGAGCTTCCTGCGTACCGGGACGCCCTGCGCAAGCTTGCCTGTGGGCCTGCTAAGTACCGGCACCGCAGCGGCGGCAGCCCTGCGCTCGGCCGCGTGCGGCGCGACGCAACTCAGCGCCGTAGCCTGTGTTGCGGGGCGGCTGGATCTCGCGGCCAGCGCAACCCTGCGGCAGCTTGAAATCCCTGCCTTGCTGATCTGTGCCAGCGGCAATCCGAAAGACATCCAGATCAACAATCTTGCATTCGAACAGATGCATTGTCCGCGGCAACTGAGGCTCATCCCGACCAGCGGCCGCGGATTTGAAGACCGCAGGGCCCTGGAAGACATCGCGGCACTCACGATAGGCTGGTTCGAGCGGCACCTTGCGCCCCCATCTTGTCCCCGGCTGGGTTACGGCGGATGACCTGGCGGGTTGCTCCGGGCTGTGCCTGATGCGTGAGGCTCAGCCTCAAAGACCGGGCAACAATCTCGGGACCAATAACGGTCAGCCCGTCCTTTGGCATGGGGCGAAAGCCGGCGCGGATCTCGATACTGCAGCGCCCTTACTCCACCCGCAGCATCCGCGCCTGTATCGCCGCTGCAAGTTCCATCAGTGGCTTGGCCAGCGCCGCCTCGACAGCACCGGCATCCTGGTGCGTGGATACGCTGACGTTCAGTACATGGACGGCATATTCGTCAAATCGCAATGGTGTTGCCATGGCCACAACCTGAGGCTGCCATGACGCCACGCAGTAGCCTTTCTCATGCACGGAAGACACCGCGGCATCGATTTCGCGTCGCAGCTCCCCCCAGCCGCGGCCGCGGTTCTTGTCGGCCATGGCCCTCATCATCGCGTTGAACGCCTCAGGTGCCAGCGTTGCGAGGTGCGCGCGGCCGAGAGAGGTCAGCGCCATCGGGATGCGCTGCCCGCTCACCACCGTGCGCAGTGACTGGCGCCGGTTGTAGCGGAACGACTCCAGGTAGATCATCTCGTCTCCCTCGGCGACCGCCAGTCCGACATTGATCTTGTGCCGCATGGCAACCTCGGCCATCATCGGCGCCGCGACCCTGAGAACCTGCGAGCCGTCGCGCATGGCATGCGCCATGCTGAGGACCGGCACACCCAGCCGGTAGGCCCGGCACTGCGGGACATACTCGAGCATGCCGGTCTCAATCAGCGACTGCGTCAGGCGGCTGACGGTCGAGCGGGACAAGCCGGTGCGCTCGGCAATCTCGCTGTTGCCGAGCATGGACGCGCCGGCGCGGAAGGCGCGCAGTACGGCAATGCCACGTTCGAGCGAGCGGTTGGGCGTCGCCTTGCCTTGGCCTGGTTTGATCCGTTCGATATTGACGGTGCTGTTTGGCATGACAGGGGATCACTGCGCACCAGTGACCGTTCTGGAAAGCGGCGTCCGGTGCATGCATTTGCTGGGTTGCACCCGCCGCAGGCAATGCTACTCGATGCCGATCTCCTTGTCCTTCACCGCTTGTGTTCGTCATGCCGGTGACCGCGTTGGCGCCGGGGCGCCGCTGCTCAGCCAAACAGGCTGACCACCGGCTCCGTCTCGACGTGCCAGATCTTCTGCGCCAGCCGGCGCGCGCCATCGGCGCCTATCACCGGCGCTGCCAGTTCGATCAGCTTGCCGTCGAGGTCGGCGTCGGACAGCGGGTCCTCCGGATCGCCCTTGCGATTTGGCTGCAAGTAGTCTGCCGTGGCCCCGTCCAGGGTTTCGATCTCAATCCTTGCCGCGCGCTTGCCAGGAAACCAGCCGTCGATTTCAGGGTCGACCTCGACAGTCATGCAGTCCATCAGCCGGCGCGTCTCGCTGTCCCACAACCGTTCCGGCGTGTAGGCCGACAAGCGCACGCTGCCATGCACCAGGGCGGCGGCGACGATGAACTTGAGGCTGAACTTGGCTTCGTTCTCGCTTCTGGGGTCGAGATAGCAGGCGATATCCAGCGCCGGACGATACGTGGCGACGCGGATGCGACGGATCTGGGCGGTGTCGATGCCCAGCTTCGCTTTCAGCGCCAGCGCGCCGTCGATTGCAGCAAAGGTATGGCCGCAGCCAACGTGGTTCTTGAAGGTCAGCCGGCAAATATGGAAGTCTTGCCCAAGCGTCGATGCCAGCCCGTTCCAGTCAGGGCCGTCCGACATCGCGCGCCCCATGCCGGTCTCACCGTCGAGCACATCGAGCGAACCGGTGATGCCGGCGATGGCGGCGCGGGCGGCCAGCAATCCGGCCTCCGCTGCGCGGCCTGCGTGCAGCGGCTTGGACATCGAGTCCATGCGGAACGCCTGCTGCAGCCCGGCTGCGAAAGTCGCCGCGGTCGCCAGCGCGTGGGCAAGCTGCTCCTCGTTCGCGCCATGGATGAACGCCGCGGCGGCCGCAGCGCCGAAGGTGCCGACAGTCGCGGTGCTGTGCCAGAAGCGATAGTGCGCCCGGCCCAGCACGACGCCGATGCGCGTTGAGACCTCATAGCCGACGACGATGCCCTTGAGCAGCGTTTCGCCGCTGGCGCCCGCGTCCTGTGCCGCAGCAATGGCGGCGGCAATGGTGGCGGCGCCTGGGTGATACATGGCATCACGGAAACTGTCGTCGATCTCGGCAGCGTGGGCGGCAGCGCCATTGAGCAGCGCCGCGGCGCGCGCCGTGGCGCGTCGCCCCATTGGCAGGGTGGCATTGCCGCGGCCAAGCTCTTCTTCCAGCACGCGCTGCAGGCGCTGGACCGCATCGGTGCCGATGCCCGGGAACAGCGCCGCATGCCAGTCGACCAGCGCGCGCTTCGCATGATGCAGCACCTCGGCTGGCAGCGGTCCTGCCTTGATGGCGCTGAAGAAAGGCCCAAAGACCTCGGTTGCATTCAAGATAGGTTCTCCTCAGCCGGCCTGCGCCGGCGTGTCGGGGAGCTGCTGCAGCCATGCCTGCAGCAGCCGGTTGACTTGTTGGTGGGCCTCATACTGGACCCAATGCCCGGCGCCCGGCACCACGCTGACACTGACTTCGGGCGCGTCGGCTGATGCGTGCCGCGAATCGCGGGCGATCCCGGCAATCGATTCGGGCGACATGGTTACATCCGTTTCGCCCCAGATCATCAATACCGGGCCGGGAAAGCGCGCCAGCGCCTGCTGCAATCCGCCCGCACGCGAGATCGACTTGCTATGGAAGCGGGTCGCACGACAGGCACGCGTGTGGATGGCCACGGCTTCGCTGTCGATGGCGGCCGGGTCGGCGAACATGAATGCCGCCAGATTGTCGCGCATCGCCGCGGCAAGCGCGTGCGGATCTTGGCAGCGGCGCCAGTCGACCAGCGCCCGCGTCATGCGGCGCGGACCGCCATGGCCGGCCGGCCCGAGCAACGCCAGGCGACCGACATCGATATCGCCAAGGCCCGCATGGGTCGCAAGGTGCGCCGCCACCAGCGCGCCGAAGGAAAAGCCCACCAGGTCGACACGGCCAGGCGATAGCTGGGCCAGCGAGCGGGCCAGGACCTCGACGAATCCCGGCAGGTCGGCGCGCGGCGCCGCACCTGAATCGCCAAAACCCGGCATGTCTGGCACCAGTAGCCGGCGGCTCCGGGACAACGGCCCGATATTGCGCATCCAGTGCTGCCAGTTGCCATGGCCGCCATGCAGCAGCACGCTCGCCGGGCCGTCGCCAAAGCTTCGCCAGATGATCTCGCACCCATCGACCGAGGTCACCAGGGCACCGTCGCGCTCGTTGCACATGCCAGGGTCCCGTCAGGGCTTGTCGTTGCCGGCCAGCACCGCCACGCCATCGGCGGCCACCACACCCTGCCCTTCGGGCAGCACGAACACGGGATTCATCTCCGCCTCGGCCAGCCGGTCGCCAAGCGTGGCGACCATGCGCGAGAAGGCGACGATCGCGTCGGCCAGCGCTTCCACATCCGCCTTCGGCCGGCCCCGGAAGCCCTGCAGCAGCGGGGCCGTCTTCAGGCGGCCGATCATCGCCAGCGCGGCGTCGCGGCTCAGTCCGCGCTCGCCAGGCAGCAGCCGCAGCGTGGTATCGCCGAACAGCTCGGCAGTCACGCCGCCCATGCCGAGCAGGATCGCAGTGCCGAGTGCGTCGCGGTGCATGCCGAGAATCACTTCGACGCCGCCCTTGACCATTTCCTGTACCAGAAAGCGCTGGGGCGCGATACCCGTGGCCGACTGCACGTCGCTTGCCATTCTTGCCAGCCGGCTTGCCACCTCCGCAGGCGGGACATTGACGGCCACGCCGCCGACATCGCTCTTGTGGGTGATCTCGGCCGACAGGATCTTCAGCACGACATTGCCGCCGAAGGCTTGCGCAGCCGCCATCGCCTCGGCGCCATCGGCAACCACAACCTCCTTCGCAACCGGTACGCCGAAACCGGCGAACAAGGTCTTGGCTGCGGCTTCGTCGATCGAGCCGGTGCCATAGGCGGCGAGATCCGGCAACGGCAGCGTGGGGGTGCCCGCTTCGCCGACCGCACCGAGCTTGCCGGCACGCAGCATCGCGTCGATCGCCACCGTGCACGCCTCCGGCGCGGAAAACGCCGGCACGCCACGGCGATTGAGCAGCGATGCGACTTCCGGCGCATGCGGGCTCACGTACGCAATCACCGGTTTGTCACTATGGGGCAGGCAGTCGCGAATGGCATTGGCCATCAGGTCCGGCATGGCCAGGCTGGACGAGCCCACGATGACTGCGACCGCGTCGTAGCTCGGGCTGTCGAGCAGGATGCGGATCGCTGCGCGGAGCAGGTCGGGCTGCAGCCCGGCCAGGGTCACGTCGATCGGGTTGCGGTCGAGCGCCGCGTGGTCGCCCTTCTGCAGCGCGCGCAGCTTCGCCGCGGTCGCTTCGTCAGGGGCCGGGGTCTCGAAGCCGGCTACGCCCAGGCTGTCGGAGACCAGCGTGCCGGCGCCGCCGGTCGAGGTCAGGATCGCAACACGGTTGCCCGTCAGCTTGCGCCCGGTAGCCAGGGCCGCGGGCATGTCGAGCAGGTCCGAGAAGGTCTGCGCGCGAATCACGCCGACCTGTTCAAAGAGCGCGTCATACATGCGATCCGCACCGGCCAGCGCGCCGGTATGTGACACCGCGGCGCGCGCGCCACTCTCGGAGCGGCCGATCTTGAACGCCACCACCGGCTTGCCGGCGCGCGCCGCCTTCAGCGCCGCACGGCGGAAGGTCTCCGGGTTGCGCACGCTCTCGACATACAGCGCGATCACGCGGGTGGCCTCGTCATCGGCCAGGTAATCGATAAAGTCAGCCAGATCCAGGTCGACTTCATTGCTGGTCGAAACCAGCTTGGACAGGCCGATGCCGCGCGCCGCGGCGCGCGACAGCAAGGCGCCGAGGATGCCGCCGCTTTGCGACACCACGCCAATGCTGCCGGCCGGGAACTGGTCCATCTCCAGCGCGCCGCTGGCCGACAGCGGGATGTTGTCGGTCAGGTTGACCAGGCCGATGGTATTGGGCCCCAGCAGGCGCATGCTGCCGGCCGCCTCGATCAGCTCAGCCTGGCGCCGCGCGCCCTCGGCGCCGGTCTCGGTATAGCCGCTTGCCAGCACGATGGCCGCGCCCGCGCCGCGCGCCGCCAGGTCGCGCACCGCCAGGTGCGCACGCTCGGCGCCCAGCAGCACGATGCCGACGTCCGGCACTTCGGGCAGCGAGGCAATGTCAGGATAGCAAGGCAGCCCGTCGATCGACTCGACCTTGGGGTTGACCGGGTAGATCGCCCCGCTGAACCCATGCTTGCGCAGGTAGGAAACCGGGCGGCCGGCAGTCTTTGCGGGATCGGCGGATGCGCCAATCACGGCAACGCTGCGCGGCGTGACAAGTCGTTGGATGGCATTCATGTGGTCAGGCCTTGCTGGCGGTCTTGTTCAGGAAAGCCAGCACGGAGTCGCGATGCTCGGTGCTGGTGTAGCAGATGCCCTGCGCCTGGCTGCCCTGGGCGAAGACCTGGTCGGCGGGCAGTTCGAAGGACTGGTTCATGATGCTCTTGCCCAGCGCGATCGCGGTAGCCGAGCCCTGGCTCAGTTGCGCCGCCCAGCTCAGCGCATCGTCGATCAGCGCTCCGGGCTTGCTCAGGCGGTCCGCGATGCCGAGGGCCGCGGCCTCCTGCGCCTCGACCTTGCGGCCCGTGAAGACCAGTTCCTTCGCTGCCGACAGCCCTACGCGGCGCGGCAGGAAATACATGCCGCCACCGTCCGGGATCAGGCCCCGGTTGATATAGGACCAGGAGAACGACGCCGCTTCGGACGCCAGCACGAAATCGCAGCACAGCGCGGTATCGGCACCCAGCCCGGCCGCGGCACCGTTGACCGCGGCGATGGTGGGCTTGGGCATGGTGTGGAGCAGTTTCACGGTGTGGTGGACCCGCTGCTGGCGGCTCCAGCCGTTGAAGCCCACTTCGCCGATGGGCGCCTCCATGCGGCGCTGCATGCCGGCCACGTCGCCGCCGGCGCAGAAGCCCTTGCCGTTCCCGGTGAGCACCAGGGCGCGGATCGCCTTGTCCGCCGCCACGCGCTCCAGGGCGTCGATGAATTCCGAGCGCATGTCGTCGCTCATGGCATTGCGCTTGTCGGGGCGGTTAAAGGCGAGCAGCGCGATGCCCGATTCGATCTTCAGTTCAATCAGGGAATAGTTGTCCATGGTCCTGTCCGGTGCTATGTGTGCGATCTGTTTTTTTACGAGTGCCGCGCTCAGTCGGCCGTGATGTGGGCATCCTTGATGACCTTGCTCCAGCGCTGGCTCTCGGCCTTGACGTAGCGGCCGAACTCGTCTGGCGTGCCGCCACCGATGGCAAGCCCTTCCTGTTCGGCGCGCTTGCGGAACGCGTCGGTGTGCACGGCCTTCTTCGCCGCGGCGTTCAGTCGCGTGATCACCGCCGGCGGCGTGCCGGCCGGCACGAACAGGCCATACCAGCTATCCGCCACATAGTTGGGCACACCGCTTTCCGCAATCGTCGGAATCTTGCTCAGCGCCGGCGCCTGCGAGCGCTGCGCGGTCGTGACCGCCACCGCCCGAAGCTTGCCGCTCTCCAGGTGCGGCGCCACCGCGGCTGCCGTGGCGAACATCACATCGACCTGCCCGCCGAGCAGGTCCGTGATCGCCGGGCCGGCGCCGCGATAAGGAATGTGGTTCAAGTCGACCCTGGCCATGTTCTTGAACAGCTCGCCGGCCAGGTGCGCCGAAGTGCCGGCGCCTTGCGAGGCGTAGTTGAGCTTGCCCGGCTTGGCCTTGGCGGCGGCGATCAGGTCCTGCACGGTCTTGATGGGGCTGTCCGGCTTCACCACCAGCACGTTGGGCGAGCGGCCCACCAGCATGACCGGCGCGAACGCCTTCTCCGTATCGAACGGCAGTTTCTTGTGCAGGCTCGGGTTGACCGCGTGGGCCAGCGTCGCCATCACCAGCGTGTAGCCGTCTGGCGCGCTCTTGGCCACCGCATCGGTGCCGATAATGGTGCTGCCGCCCGGCTTGTTATCGACGATGACGGGCTGGCCAAGGTCCTCGCCCATGGTAATGCCCATGGCACGCGCCACCAGGTCCGTGCCGCCGCCGGGGGCGAACGGCACCACCATGCGGATCGGCTTGTCGGGAAAGGCTGCGAGCGCCGGCAAAGGCGCTGTCGCGGCCATGAGGAACGGGATGGCTGCCTTGGCAAGCCGGCGGAACAATCCGGTGCAGAACGGATGCATGCTTTGTCTCCTGGAACGAGTCGGAACGCCGCGGCCATCACACTGCATGCACCGGGCGCGTTTCTTTGTTGGAGACAGCTTAGGCCCAGGCGGGCGATTCCACACCCCCACAATTCCACTGCATGGAATTCATGGGACGCCATCCCGCGCGGTGCCGGGCTGCCAGGCGTAGTGTTCCGCGAGATCGGCCAGACCACTGGCCGTGCCTGCCTGCAGGCCGCGCCATGCCATCTTTGCCATTTCCGACAAAGAAGCGAAGAAGGAGAAGCTATGCGAATCCTGTTTGCGGCCACCGCAGCAGTGGCGATCATGGCGGGTTGTTCGCCCGGCGCAACGCATGGCCGATTGCCGGGCGCAGGGAGTCGGCCGCGATGCGTGCTATACAGCCGAACAGAACCGGCAAGCGGCTATTGGCGCGGCAGCGGAGAAGCAAGCCCTGGAGAACGCGCAGAAGGCGAACGGATTGAAAAGCAAATGAGAAGTGTCGGGCGAAGACTGCTGGTAGCCTGTGGCACCCGCTTCCCGAGGCGAAGGGGAACCGCTTAACTGCACCATCGACTTCCGCGGCAACCAATGCACCGTCCGGGCCGGCTCGCAGCTCCAGACCGTCGACCAGGCCAATGTCGCAGCCGTGCTCGGCCTGAAGCCGGAACAGGTGACGGCAGGCGCAATGGCAGGCTGCTATACACACAGCAGTCCACCCTCGCCAACTGGCACCGGGCACGCCCTTGCAGCGTGCCCGGATTGCAGACGCTTACTCGACCGCGATGCCTTTCTCGCGGATCACCTTGCCCCACTTGGCATAGTCCTGCTGGATGCGCTGGCCCATCTGCGCCGGCGCCTGGTAGTTGGCAATGGCACCGGCCTTCAGCAACTTGTCCTGTACATCCTTGTCGGCCAGGATCTTGCCGACCTCGCCCGACACGCGGTCCACCACCTCCTTGGGCGTTCCCGGCGGCGCCAGCAGGCCGCCCCAGGAAACGGCGTCGTAGCCCTTGAAGCCTTGCTCGGCAATGGTCTTGACGTCCGGCAGCATGCTCACGCGCTGCGGCGAGCCGACCGCGATGGCGCGCAGCTTGCCCGCCTGGATGTGCGGCAGCGCGGCGACGAGGTCGGCGTACATGATCGGGACCTGGCCACCGAGGGTGTCGCTGATCGCGGGCACGCCGCCCTTGTAGGGCACGTGCTGCATCTCGAAGCCGCCCATCTGCTTGAGCAGTTCCATGCTCAGGTGGCCGAAGCTGCCCGCGCCGGAGCTGGTGTAGTTGAGCTTGCCCGGCTGTGCCTTGGCCTGTGCGATCAGCTTGGGCAGGTCGGTCACGTTGGGCAGCAGCGTCGGGTTGACCACCACCACGATCGGCAGGTCATAGACGGTGGCCACGGGCGTGAAGTCCTTGGTCGTGTCGTAGCCCGCCTTCTTGTACAGGTGCGGCGCCAGCAGCGTGGGCGTGGCCAGCATCATCAGCGTGTAGCCGTCCGGCGCGCTCTTGGCTACCTGCGCTGCTGCGATGGAACCCGATGCACCGGCGCGGTTCTCCACCACGACGGGCTGCTTCAGGCGCTCGGCCAGCTTCTGGCCGACGATGCGCGACGCAGTATCCGTGGGCCCGCCCGGCGGGAACGGCACGACAAGCTTGATCGGCTTGCTGGGCCAGGATTGCGCGAAAGCGCTGCCGACCAGCAGCGGCACCGCGGCCAGGGCCAGAATGGCACGACGCCGGGAGTGGACCATACGGGTGAAATTTCGAGTGCGCACGATGTTGTTCCAGGTTGAATCAGTGCAAGGGAACCCAAGCCCCCCTTGCCGGGCAGGGCTGCGCGCACGCCCATGAGCGTCCGCGCGGCGCGAATACTCAGGCTTGCTGCGGTGCCTCGGGCAGCGTCAGCACGCCGCGGGCCTGCAGATCCTGCAGTTGCTCATCGCTCATCTGCAGCAGGTTCTGCAGTACCGCCCGCGTGCCCTCGCCCAGCGTCGGCGGCGCGTTGCGGATCGGCAGGCGCTGGCCATCCAGACGATATGGGGGCGCGAACACGTGCGTGCTGCCTGCCACGGGATGGGGCATCTCGCGCAGCAGACCACCCTCGCGGGTCCGTTCGCTGGTCAAAGCCTCGTGCAGTCCCGCCACCTTGCCGCAGGGAATGCCGCAGGCGGTCATGCGCTCGAGCAGCAGGTCGCGCGCAAAGCTGCGGATCAGGCCCGTGATCAGCGGGGTCAGCGTCTCGCGATTCCTGGCGCGCTCCACATTGGTGGCATAGCGCGGGTCCTCGACGATGTCCGGACGCTCGATAACCTGGCGGCAGAACTTGTCGAACTGGCTGTTGTTGCCCACGGCGATGATCAGCGGGCCATCGGCGGCCTCGAACATGCCATAGGGCACGATGGACGGATGGGCATTGCCATAGCGGGCGGGGTCGCGCCCGAGCAGCATGGCGTCCAGGCCGTAGTAGCCGGTGACCATCAGCCCGCAGTCGTACAGCGCCATCTCGATCAGCTGGCCCTTGCCCTTGCGCTCGCGGCGGAACAAGGCAGCCAGCACCGCCTGCGCGGCATACATGCCGGTCATCAGGTCCACCACGGCCACACCGAACTTCAGCGGCGGCGTGTCGGCTTCGCCGTTGAGTGCCATGAGGCCGGCCTCTCCCTGGATCACCAGGTCGTAGCCGGGACGCTTGGCCTCGGGGCCGCTGCTGTTGTAGCCGGAAACCGCGCAGTAGATCAGCTCGGGCTTGATCGCCTTGAGCTGTTCGTAGCCAAGGCCCAGCTTCTCGGCCCCGCCGGTCTTGAAATTGTGGATGACCACGTCGAACTGCGGCAGCAGGTCGTAGACGATCTGCACGCCTTCCTTGCTCTGCAGATCCAGCGTGATGGACCGCTTGTTGCGGTTCATGCTGTTGTAGTAGGTGGTCTCGGTCTTGCCGATGCGCATGCCCCAGTCGCGCGTGTCGTCGCCGCGGCCGGGGTGTTCCACCTTGACCACCTCTGCGCCGAAATCGGCCAGTACCTGGCCACACAGCGGCCCCGCAAACACGCGCGACAGGTCGAGTACGCGCACGCCCTCAAGCGGGAAGTCGATGCCTTGGGATTGATCAGGCGTCTGCATTGTTGGTCTCCATGGGCTGTTTCGAGGCACGAGCCGTCTGTGAATAATCGTAGCTTATGTCGGGCTGGCGTCACGCGATGCCGGCAGGGCTGCCACAGCGCAGCACGCTGGATGGCGCGTGCCGGAATCCCGAACGTCGGTACCGGTGATGAAGACCCAGCGCATCGCCGACGACGGGTGCGACAGAAGGAAGCAGAAGCTCTTCCTCGGGCGTGAAAGGTCCCCATCGCGGTCAGCCTAGCATTCTTGCTTGGATAAATGCGCTATACAATCCCTCTTCACATTGACAAAATGTTCAATAAAATTTGACAGTTGATCCTGGGGGCGGGCGAAGCGCGGTGCGCCCCCAGGCATTTGGCCCATAACATTGATATTAGACGCGCGCGTCACCTTGCCCTCTTCCGGGATCCGGGCGCCTCGTCACACACCGACAATCATTCGAGGAGATTCCGTTGAAGCCGTCGAGCAAACACATTGTTGCGCTGCTGCTGGCCGTCGCCGGCACCGCCCACGCCGCCTATCCGGAGCGCCCTATCAAGCTGATCGTGCCGTTCCCGCCCGGACAGGCCACTGACATCTTCGCGCGCGCCCTGGCCGAGAGGCTGGGCAAGCAGCTCGGTCAGTCCATCGTGGTGGAAAACCGCGCCGGCGCCGGCGGCAACATCGGCATGGAAGTGGCCGCGAAAGCCCCGGCCGACGGCTACACGCTCGTCATGGGCGGCAGCGCGATGGCTATCAACCAGACGCTGTACAAGAAGACCAATTACGATCCGCGTCAGGACTTCGCGCCGATCTCGGGTGTGTTCTCGGTGCCTCTGGTGTTCCTGGCCACGCCACAATCGGGCTTCACGTCATTGCGCGACCTGATCGCCAAGGCCAAGGCCGCACCGGGCAAGTACAGCTATGCCAGCGCTGGCATCGGCGGCACGCAGCACCTGTCTGCCGAGATGCTCAAAGCGCAGACCGGCGTGTTTATCGTGCATATTCCCTACAAGGGCAGCGGCCCCGCGCAGGCGGATTTCCTGGGCAACCAGATTCCGCTGATGGTCGATTCCGTGACCGCGGCCCTGCCGCTGATCCAGACCAACAAGGCCGTGCCGCTTGCTGTAACAACGTCAAAGCGCGTGCCGCAGTTGCGGTCGGTGCCAACCGTGCGTGAGGAAGGCGTACCGGGTTTCGAAGCGCTTGGATGGGCGGTGATGATGGCGCCCGCGGGCACGCCGCCGGCAATCGTCAATCAGCTCAATGCGGAGACGGTGAAGGCACTGCAATCGCCCGAACTGCACAAGTTCATTACGGATCGCGGGTCGGAGCCGATGCCGATGACTCCGGTTGAGACGGGGAAGTTTGTGGATAGCGAGATTCGGAAGTGGGCGACAGTCGTGAAGCGGTCTGGCGCAACGGCGGATTGAGGGGGCGAAGTGGTCGCCCATGCGCCATTCCTGGCGTCGCCGCCGGATGCCAGGCCAGCCGGTCGCCGCTTACAGCGGCCCCGGCAGCGTCTTCAGGCCAACCCAGAGCACCACGATGACAACATTGACCGGCACGCAGAGCGCTCCGGGCACGTAGAAGAGTGCTGACAGTGCAGGCGCGGACAGCACCAGCTCCACCATGCTACCCAGCCCGTAGCAGCAGACACCGCACCAGAGCCAGCGCCGCATGTACGTGAGCAGCCAATGTGCGCGCGCCTTGTTGAAATGCCAGGCGAGGGCTCGTTCAGCGCGGTTGCCCTTGCTGGCGTCCCGGTACAGCCAGCCGAAGAAGAAGTAGCGGTACAGCAGGGCGCGAAATGTCAGCTCTTGCGTCATCACTCATCTGGCCTCTGCCAGCCCATGGAGTGCAAAGATCTTCAAGCCCTCGCCGCATGCAGGAATGCCAGCGGCACAGGCCAATCGCCGTTCTGTTCAATATCATTGGTAGAAACGGCCGGCATGGAAGTCAAGCGTGACGCTTCCTGGGGGCATAAGCCGCCCGCGCCGAACCGGACTTTCCCCTATTTGGAGTAATCGGCCGGTCGTGCTACGCTCATCAGCGAGCGATACCCGTCCCGACGTCGTGCCCCGGTGGGGCCGCGCATCTGCAGGGCAATCCGCAGGGCGTTTCGGGCTCATTCTCATCGCTTATCCAAATTAATCTGCATTCGAACCTGAGCGGCATTTCTCCGCTCGTGGAGCCGTGCGCGCGAAAAACCGGCACGGATGACGTCGCGTCGTGACTGGCGACGCGACGTCATTTGTGGTTGGTCATCCTCTTGCGCATGCACCTCAGGGACGTGCCGGACGGGGCATCTCCGTGATCGATCGCGATCCGGGCGCCCCGGGGATACGTGCGCCCAAATGAAGCTGCGGGTCTCGAATGCGATCGCCCCCACCCCTGGCAGCAGGGATGGGCGGAAGAAGAAATGACGATGAGACCACGATGACTTACACCACCAATATCGGACGTCGACAGTTCCTCAAGATCCTTGGCGTTGGATCTGTTGCCGTCTCGGCCTCGGCACTGGGCCTGGGTACAGCCTGGGCGCAGGCGCCTGCCGGCGTGCGCCCCTACAAGCTGCTGCGTGCGAAAGAGACGCGCAACAACTGCACCTATTGCTCGGTCGGGTGCGGCCTGCTGATGTATTCGCTGGGTGACGGCGCCAAAAACGCGAAGCCCCGCATCTTCCACATCGAGGGGGATCCCGATCACCCCGTCAGCCGTGGTTCGCTCTGCCCCAAGGGCGCGGGGCTGCTGGACATCGTCCATTCGAAAAACCGGCTGCAGTATCCGGAATACCGCGCGCCAGGGTCGAAGGAGTGGGTGCGCATCAGTTGGGACGATGCGACCAGGCGCATCGCCCGCCTGCTGAAGGACGACCGCGACAAGAACTTCATCGCGCGCAACGACAAGGGCCAACTGGTGAACCGCTGGCTCAGTTCGGGCATGCTCGCCTCATCCGCGGCGTCCAACGAAACCGGGGTTCTCGACTTCAAGTTTGCCCGCTCGCTCGGCATGCTGGCGCTGGACTGCCAGGCACGCCTGTGCCACGGGCCAACGGTTTCCGCACTGGGGCCGTCCTTCGGCCGCGGCGCGATGACCAACCACTGGGTGGACATCAAGAACGCCAATGTCGTCATCGTCATGGGCGGCAACCCGGCCGAGGCGCATCCGGTCGGCTTCAAGTGGGTGATCGAGGCCAAGATCAGGAACAAGGCCAAGGTCATCGTCATCGATCCGCGCTTCAACCGCACCGCCTCGGTTGCCGACATCTTCTCGCCGATCCGGGCGGGGTCGGACACGGCCTTCCTGATGGGCATGGTCAACTGGCTGCTGCAGCACGACAAGATCCAGCACGACTATGTGCGCGCGTACACCAACGCGTCGCTGATCGTGCGCGAGGATTTCGGCTTCGACGAAGGGTTGTTCTCGGGCTTCGATCCGCAGAAGCTCGTCTACGACAAATCCTCCTGGAACTATGAGCTGGACGCGGCGGGAAATGCGAAACGCGATCCCTCGATGCGCCATCCGCGCTGCGTGCTCAGCCTGCTGAAGCAGCACGTGTCACGCTACACGCCCGAGAAGGTCGAGGAGATCACCGGCGTCCGCAAGGCCGACTTCCTGCAGATCGCCGAGATCGTCGGCTCGTGCTCGGCAAAGGACAAGACCCTGACCTGGCTTTACGCGCTCGGCTGGACGCACCACACCGGCGGCGCGCAGATCATCCGCGGCGCCGCGATGATCCAGCTGCTGCTGGGCAATGTCGGCATGTCCGGCGGCGGAGTCAATGCGCTGCGCGGGCATTCCAACATCCAGGGCTATACCGACCTTGGCCTGCTGTCGGTGCGGCTGCCGGGCTACATGGACCTGCCCACCGACAGGCAGCAGACCCTGAAGCAATACCTGGCCGATGCCACGCCCAAGGCCGTGCTGCCCGATCAGGTGAACTACTGGAAGAACCTGCCCAAGTTCTTCGTCTCACTGCAGAAGAACCTGTTCGGCAAGCATGCCACTGCCGAAAACAACTGGGCCTTTGACCTGCTGCCAAAGTGGGACCGCAGCTACGACATGCTGGCCTATTTCGACCTGATGTACGAGGGCAAGGTCAACGGCTATGTGGTCCAGGGGTTCAACCCGCTGGCGGCGATGCCTGACAAGAACAAGACCTCGGCCGCGCTGTCGAAACTGAAGTTCCTCGTGGTCATCGACCCGCTGGTGACCGAGACCTCCAACTTCTGGCGCAACGAAGGCAAGTTCAACGACGTCAAGACCGAAGAGATCATGACCGAAGTCTTCCGGCTGCCGTCGAGCTGCTTTGCCGAGGAAGACGGGACGGTCGTGAACTCCGGCCGCTGGCTGCAATGGCACTACGCGGGCCAGCAGCCGCCGGGCGAGGCGCGCCATGATCCGGCCATTCTCGGCGGCATCATGATGGAGCTGCGGCGGCTTTACGAGAAGGAAGGCGGCGCCTGCCCGGAGCAGGTGCTGCACATGACCTGGGACGAGGCGACCTATCACGATCCGCACAGCCCGCATCCCGAGGAAATGGCCAAGGAAGCCAACGGCTACGCCTTGGCAGACGTGTTCGACGAGACCGGCAAGAAGATCCTGCGCAAGGGCCAGCTGCTGGATTCGTTCGCGCAACTGCGCGACGACGGCACCACCTCAAGCTATTGCTGGATCTTCGCCGGTTCCTGGACCGAGGCGGGCAACCAGATGGCCAGGCGCGACAACACCGACACGGGCCTGGGCAACACGCCGGGCTGGGCCTGGTCCTGGCCCGCGAACCGCCGCATTCTCTACAACCGCGCCTCGATGGACGAGATGGGAAATCCCTGGGACCCCAAGCGCCAGATCCTGCATTGGAACGGCGAGAAATGGGTCGGCGCTGACGTGCCCGACTTTCCGCTCACTGCGGCGCCCGGCACGCCCGTCGGACCCTTCATCATGCTGCCCGAAGGCGTCGGGCGCCTGTTCTCGGTCGGCGGCATGATCGACGGCCCCTTCCCCGAGCATTACGAGCCGGTTGAAAGCCCGATCGCGAAGAACCCCCTGCACGACAAGGTCACGCACAACCCGACCGCCCGCATCTTCCAGAACGATGCGCAGCGGATGGGCAACCGCACCGAGTTCCCCTATGTCGCCACGACCTATTCCATCACGGAACTGTTCCGCCACTGGACCAAGCACTCGCACCTGAACGCCATGCTCCAGCCCGAGCAATTCGTCGAGATCGGCGAAAAGCTGGCCGCGGACAAGGGCATCGCCCATGGCGACACGGTGAAGATCACGACCAAGCGCGGCCATATCACTGCCAAGGCCGTGGTGACCAAGCGCATGCGCACGCTCCGGGTGGCCGGGCAGGCGGTCGATCAGATCGGCATCCCCTGTCATTGGGGCTTCGAGGGGGCGACCCGCAAGGGCTATCTCGCCAATACGCTTGCGCCCGGTGTCGGCGACGCCAATTCGCAAACGCCGGAATTCAAGGCATTCCTTGTAAACATTGAAAAAGTGGCGGGAGCGCAAGCATGAACTCGCAAAACATCATCCGTAGCTCGGCCTCGTCGGAGCTGACACCCGCCCCCCGCATCCGCGACCATCAGATGGAAGTGGCCAAGCTGATCGACGTGTCGATCTGCATCGGCTGCAAGGCGTGCCAGGTCGCTTGCAACGAATGGAACGACCTGCGCGGCGACGTGCAGGAGAATGTCGGCGTCTACGACAATCCGCGCGACCTGTCGCCCAATACCTGGACCCTGATGCGCTTCACCGAGCATGAGGACCAGGCGGGCAAGCTGGAATGGCTGATCCGCAAGGACGGCTGCATGCATTGCGAGGATCCCGGCTGCCTGAAAGCCTGCCCTGCGCCGGGCGCCATCGTCCAGTATGCCAACGGCATCGTCGACTTCCAGTCCGACCTGTGCATCGGCTGCGGCTATTGCGTCGCTGGCTGCCCCTTCGACGTGCCGCGTATTTCCAAGCTGGACAACAAGGCCTACAAGTGCACGCTGTGCTCGGACCGCGTTTCGGTCGGGCAGGAGCCTGCCTGCGTCAAGACCTGCCCGACCGGCGCCATCGCCTTCGGCTCGAAGGCAGAGATGCAATCCCTTGCCGGCGAGCGCGTGGCCGAGCTGAACGAGCGCGGCTATGCCAGCGCCGGCCTGTATGACCCGGCGGGGGTCGGCGGCACCCACGTGATGTATGTGCTGCAACATGCCGACGACCCGAAGCGTTACGCGGGCTTGCCGAAGGACCCGGAGATCAGCACAGTCGTTTCGGGCTGGAAGGATGGCCTGAAACCCGTCGCCGGCTTCGTCGGCGCGGCGGCGGTCGTGGGCATGGCGGCGCATTTCATGGCGGTCGGCCCCAACACCCCCGAAACAGACGACCACGACGCCCCGACTGACGGCGCGGCATAAGCGGAGACCGGAAATGGCGACCAACAACGACAGGATCCTGCGCACGAAATTCGCCGAGCGGCTGTGTCACTGGGCAATCGTGCTCTGCTTCTTCCTTGCAGCGGTTTCGGGAATCTCGTGGTTCTTCCCGACGGTGAGCTGGCTGAGCGGCTTCCTTGGCACGCCGCAGATGGCGCGGCTGCTCCACCCGTTCCTGGGCATCGCGGTGTTCGCGGGGCTTTGCTACATGTTCTGGCGCTTCGTCGGCCACAACATGCCCGCGCGCACCGACGCGATCTGGTTCCGCCGCGCCAGGGAAGTGCTGCTGAACCAGCATGGCGGCGAACCGCTGCAGATCGGCAAGTACAACGCCGGCCAGAAGGTGCTGTTCTGGCTCATCATGGCTTCGATCCTGGCCCTGCTGGTCTCCGGCCTGATCATGTGGCGCGCCTATTTTGCCGAGTATTTCCCGATTCCCGTGCTCCGCCTGGCGATCCTGGCCCATTCCGTCGCGGGGATCGGCCTGATCCTGCTGATCGTGGGCCACATCTATCTGGCGATCTGGGTCCGCGGCTCGATCACCGGCATGGTGACGGGCTACGTCTCGCGCGCCTGGGCCAGGCAACACCATGACCGCTGGTATGGCGAGTTGCAGGCAAAGAAGTCGAAAGCGGCGCAAGCGAAGGGGAACGAGGCATGAACCAGCATCAGACCACGCCGGGAACACTGCCATCGGACGAGGCCTCCCGGCATTTCACGCCGCTGATCCAGCCAGAACTTGCCGGTCTTTACAGCCGCCGCGCCAGGCGCCTGCGCGCGCTGGCCGAAGGGCACGACCTTGCCGATTACCTGCGCCTGGCCGCCCGCGTGGCCGAGGTGCAGGCGTCGCTTGTGCCCGAGACCGGTGGTTCCGGCCCGGCAGACGCCGGGGCCATCCCGCAGGAGGGGCATTGGGGCGCCCTGCTTGATCGGTTGATCGAGCGGCTCGCGCACGATGTTCCCGCCCCGGTCGCCCCGCATCTTGCGGCGCTGCGCGCCCTCCCCGCGGATGCGCGCCTTGGCGCCGCCCAGGCGCTGACCGAGGGCCGCTTTGATGCGGTGCCGGCGGCAATCGCGCCCTTCCTCTGGGCTGCGCTCTCGCTGCAATGTGCCAGCGCCGCGCGGGCGGCGCCCGTGCCCGACAGCGGCCCGGCCGAGCACGCCTCCTGCCCGGTCTGCGGCACTGCCCCCGTGGCAAGCCTGATCCTGATCGGCGACCGCCAGGGCATGCGCTATCTGCATTGCGCGCTCTGCGAGAGCCAGTGGCACATGGTGCGGGCGAAATGCACCAACTGCGGCGAAGCCTCGGAGCTTGACTACCTCAGCTTCGACACCGCCGAAGCCACAGTACGCGCCGAAAGCTGCGGCGTGTGCCACGGCTACCTGAAGGTCATCTCACTGGAACGCGACCCGCAGGCCGAGGCCGTGGCCGATGACCTTGCCACCCTGGCCCTGGACGATGCCGTGACGGCGGAGGGCTATCAACGGACCGGGTTCAATCCCTTTGCTCTGCCGGGATGAGGCGTTGCCCGACCTGTCCTGCTGGCGACCAGATTCTTCGCCTACCCGAACGCCCGCACGCCAGTCATCCATTCGTGAAGCACGAATCCGAACAGCACCCAGCCTGCCAGCCCCGCGACCGCCACCATCGCATCGCGCGCAGGTGTCCCGGCCGGGCAGCTGGTTCCTGCTTCCCGGTCCCGCCGGCGCGCTGACACGAAGTCCGCCACCGCCCACGCCAGGAATGCGCCAAACAGCACCACTGCCGCGAGTGTGCCGTTGGCAAGCAGGTGCCCCAGGGCCCAGGCCTGCACGCCTGCCAGCATCGGATGACCAAGCGCAGCCTTGATGCGGTTGCGAGGCACATAGGCCGCCGCAATCAGCACAAAGGCCGGGATCGCGAGCAATGCGGCAACGTACCGCCCCCACACCGGCGGCGTCCAGACCACCACAGGATCCGCGCTGGCCAGCCCGTAGCCCCAGACAACCAGCGCCAGGCCGGCAATCGAAACCAGGGTGTACAAGCCCTTCCAGCGACGGGGGCCGAGCCTGGCAATCTGCGCGGTGCGCCATGGGTCGGCAACCATGCGTACCGAGTGCGAACCCAGAAAAATGAGCAATCCCAGAACCAGTACCGTCATGCTGATACCCCTTTCTCTAGCGCCCGTCCCACGCCTAAGCTAGTCACATTGCGTTGCAGCGGTCCAGCCTTGACCAGGAGGGTTTCCCATGCTTCAGAACAGTGACGTCGCGGCCAGGATTCCTGCGCAAGACCTCGCACGAGCGAGATCCTTCTATTCGAGCAAGCTCGGTCTTGAACCAGTGGAGGAACGGCCCGGCGGCCTGCGCTACAAGTGCGGCAACAGCTACTTCGTACTTTTCGAGTCGGCTGGCTCGGCCTCTGGCACTCACACACAAATGGCCTGGGAGGTCGATGACCTCCAGGCAACCGTTAGCGAGCTGCGGCAGCAGGGAGTCGTGTTCGAAGAATACGATCTTCCCGGCCTCAAGACCATCAATGGGATCGCCGAGGTCCAGGGGAACTACCCGTCCAAGGGTGGCATAGGCGAGAAAGGTGCCTGGTTCAGAGACAGCGAGGGCAACCTCCTTGCCGTCGGGCAACCGATCAGGTGAGTCGATCGACCTGATGGAACTGTTCCTTCGGACACCGCAGTTCGCGTCGCCCTGAACCCGGAGAAGCAAGATGCCATACGTCACGTCCGACGGTGTTTCGATCCACTACGAGGTCAAGGGCCAGGGTTCGCCCGTGCTACTCCTGGCGGGGCTTGCGGGAGTCGGCGCATCCTGGGGACCACAGATCGACCTGTTCGCCGGGCATCACCAGGTGATCGTGCCGGATCACCGCGGCACCGGCCAGTCCGAGCGCACCGCGCGCGACATGACGATTGCGCAACACGCGCGGGACATGGCGCGGGTCATCGAGGCAGTCGGGTGCGGGCCGGTCCATGTGGTCGGGTCATCGACCGGAGGCGCCATCGCGCAGCTGCTGGCAATCAAACACCGCGAGCGATTGCGCAGCGCGACCATTGTCTCTTCGATTGCCCGCGCGGACGCGTTCTACCGCCGCCAGTTCGACATGCGGCGACGCATGCTGACCGATTCCGGCCTGCGCGCGTCCACCGAGGCGAACGCACTATTCCTGTTCGACCCGAAATTCAGTCGCGAGCACCCGGAGCAGGTACAGGCGTGGGTGAATGCGGCATCGGCCGGCACATTCGACCCGGAGATCGGATTTGCCCGGATCGACATGATCGTAGGACACGACGCCTTCGATGATCTTCCATCGATCACGACGCCGACGCTGGTACTGGTGGGCGAGCGCGACTTCTGCGCCCCGCCGCACTTCTCTGCGGAGATTGCAGCGCGGATTCCGGGAGCGGAGTTTGCCACCCTGGACGGTGGTCATTTCATCTTCCTCGAGAAGCCGGTACTACTGCACGACACTGTCGAAGCCTTCATTGCCAGGCACGAACGATGATCGGTTCGAGGGCGCGGCGCCAACATGCCATGTCATGGCTCGCCGCCGCCCGCCTCTGCCTGCGCCGGGGCCGCCCCGTCCTCGCGCAGCCAGACAATGAACTCCGCCCCCTGTCCCACCGCGCTCTCCACGGTAATGCGGCCGCCGTAGCGCTCCACCAGCGCATAGCTGATGGATAGCCCCAGGCCCGTCCCCATCTGCTTCTTGGTCGTGAAGAACGGATTGAACAGGTTGGGCAGGTCTTCTTCCCGGATGCCGTGGCCGGTGTCGCGCACATGCAGCGTCACGCCCTGCCCGTCCCAGTCGCGCGTGCCCAGCGTGAGCGTGCCGCCCTCGGGCATGGCGTGGATGGCATTGGTCAGCAGGTTGACCACCACCTGCTGCAACTCGCTGCGGCTGATGCGCACCTGGCGCGTGGCCAGGCAATCCAGCTCGACCCGGATCGACGCGCCCTTCAGCATGTGCTGGACCAGGTCGACGCAGCCGGCCGCCACTTCACTCACATCCAGGCGCTCGATATTGCCGGCGTAGGCCTCTGGCCGGACAAACTGCAGCAGCCGGCTGGTCAGCAGGTGGATACGCCGCACCTGCTCGTCGATCAGCCTCAACTCGTGCCGGACTGGCTCGGCAGCCGGGCCAAGAATCTCGCGCGCCACGTCCAGGTTGCCCTGGATGACCGCGATCGGATTGTTGATCTCATGTGCCACGCCCGCTGTAAGGTGCCCTGCGACGGCGAGCTTCTCCGACGTGATCAGCTGCTGTCGGGTGGCACGCAGCTCGGCGTTTGCGTCCTCCAGCTCGCGCGTGCGCTCTGCCACCTTGCGATCGAGCGAGTCCGCCCAGTCCCTGAGCTGGTCATTGCGCTGCCGCAGGGCCGACAGCAGCTGGTCGAACTGGCTGGCGAGCTGGCCCAGCTCGTCATCGCTGCGCACCGGGCCCACGCGCGCATCGGTGTCGCCCGCCTTCAGCGCCTGCATGGTGCCGACCATCCGCGCCATCGGCGCGAACACGCGCCTGGCCCAGAACAAGGCCAATAACGACCCCGCCACGCCCAGCAGCAGGAACAGGCCCACCAGCACCCCAAAAGCCAGGTTCTTCACCTGGCCGATGGGCCTGGCAAGATAGCCAACATAGAGCATGCCGATCCGCTCGCCGCGGCTGTCCACGATCGGCTCATAGGCGCTCATGTACCAGTCGCTGACCACGAACGCCAGGTCCAGCCATTTCTCGCCGCGCAGCAGCACCTTGTCGCGCACCTCGCGGGAGACCCGCGTTCCCAGGGCGCGCTCGCCATGGAACAGCCGCACGTTGGTGGCAATGCGCGTGTCGTCCAGGAACAGGGTCGCCGTGCCCTCGCTGCCACGAGGCAGCGATTCCGGCTGGTAGACCAGCGCGTTGATCGTGTCGATGAAGCCGAGGTTGTGGTTCAGCAGCGTGCCGCCATGCAGGATCGCCACCAGCGTTCCCGCCTGGTCAAATACCGGTGCGGCCGCGTGCATCACCATGCCGCGGCTTTCCTGGGTCCTGTCGGTCGGCGCTGCGTTGGCGGTGGGGCGTAGCGCCACCTGTGCGCGTCGGGCAAGCTCGCCGGAAACCGCGGCCAGTTGCGTGGCAGACCATGCGTCGGTGGCGGCGTCCGTGCGGCCGGCGGCGGCGCTGGCCACCACGCGCCAGGCTGCGTAATCCGCCCCTGCCGCGACAGCAGGCGCAGCGGCAAGCAGCCGCCCTTGCGGATCGAGCAACTGCAGGAAATCGAGCCCATGCGTGCGCCGCGCGTCAGCCAGGATCCCGGGCATGGCGCCGCCGCGGCGAAGTCCGTCCACCAGCGCATACGACCTCGCCTCCTGCAGGACACGGTCGCCCACGCCGCCGACCATATGCTCGAAGTACTCGTGGGCGACCAGCAGGTCGCTGTTGACCTTATAGGCAAGCAAGGCCTGGAACGCGCGATTGCCCCACAACCCCATGATCAGCAGCAGCGCCAGCAGCGCCACCAGCAGGGGCGCGACCACGATGGATACAAGCTTGGCCCGCAGCGAGGCGCGATAGCGGCGCAGCAGCGCAGCCGGGCTCAAGGACGCAGGCCCCACTGCAGGCACTTGCGGTCCAGCGTGCGGCGCGAGATGCCAAGCCGGCGCGCCGCTTCCACCCGGTTGCCGCCCTCGGCCGCCAGCACCTGCAGGATGTGCCGCCGCTCCACCGACTCCAGCAGGGTGCCGTCGTCGGCCGGCATGGCTGCATCCTCGCGCTCTTCTTCCGGAAGGTTGGCTTGAGCCGGATCGGCCTGGTGCGCCAGCAGCTCGACCGGGTATTCGCCAAGGATCAGCGCCCGCTCCACCAGGTTGCGCAGTTCGCGCGCATTGCCTGGCCAGTCGTAGCCCTTGAGCACCCGGATCAATGAGGGCGAAAGCGGCACCGCCGGCAGCCCGAGCTGGGCCGACAGCTGCTCCGAGAAATGCTCGGCCAGCGGCACGATGTCTTCCGGCCGCGTGCGCAACGGCGGGATGCCGACGGACACGACGTCGAGCCGGTAGAACAGGTCCTGGCGGAAGCGCCCGGCGGCGACCTCGTTGGCCAGGTTGCGGTTGCAGGCCGCGACGATGCGCACGTCCACGGCAATCTCGCGCTCGGTGCCGAGCGGCCGGATGCGCCGATCCTCGATCACCCGCAACAGCTTGGCCTGCATCGGCAGCGGCAGCTCCGAGATCTCGTCCAGGAACAGCGTGCCGCCGTCGGCATAGAGGAACAGGCCATGGCGCCCGCCGGCCGCGCCGGTGAAGGCACCCTTGGCATGGCCGAACAATTCGCTTTCGATGATCTCGGGCGCCATCGCGCCGCAGTTCAGCGGCACGAACTGGCCCTGCCGTCCGCTCAGGCGGTGAAGCTCGCGCGCCACCACTTCCTTGCCGGTGCCGGACTCGCCCGTCACCAGTACCGTCGATGGCATCGGTGCCACCCGCGCCACCAGCGCCACGACCTTCTTCATGGCCTCGGACTCGCCGATGAAGTGCTTGTGGATGGTGTACTTGTCCAGCTCGCGGCGCAGCAGGTAGTTCTCGCGCGCGAGCCGGGTCCGGTCGAAGCAGCGCCGGATCGCATTGAGCATCTGGTCGACGCGGAACGGCTTGACGATGAAGTCCGCCGCGCCCGAGCGCAGCGCGGCAATCGCCGTGTCCATGTCGGCGAAGGCCGTCATCAGGATCACGTCGGCGGGGTTGCCGGCCGCGCGCAGTGCCTTGAGCCACTCCATCCCGCTGGCACCGGGCAGCGCCACATCGAGCAGGATCAGGTCGAAATGCCGTTGCTCCAGCAGCGCGGCACCCGCTTCGGCGCTGTCGGCCGTCACCACGCTGCCCACCTTGCCTTCGAGCGCGCGCGACAGGAACGAACGCATGCCGGCCTCGTCGTCCACCACCAGGATCGTGCGACGCTGCCAGTTGTCGGCATCGGGCGGGTTGCTTTGTCTTTCGCTCATCACTTTAGTTGTTGCGGGCCAAGGGAAGAGTCTAGCGACAGTCGGCCACCCGGCTGTATTGGGAATTAAACCGAGCCGGCCGCCGCACATGGACATTTTGGCCCGGGCAAGGGGCCTCCGTCCGGACATTTTGTCCAAGGCTGCGCCCCGGCGCGCGGGGCCGCGCGACGCAATCCATTGACGACAAAGGGATTGCGCCTTGGGCATGGCTTTTGCTGAACCACGCACTCCAGCCCGTCGCATCACGCGCAAAAAGAGGCTGCCACTTCCAGGTAGGAGACACCTTCATGTCATACCCCGCGCAAGCGCAAACGCCCACGCAGAAGTCCCAGCACGCGTCGCCGTCCCGGCCAGCATCACGCCCGTCGGCCTTCTCCAAGGAGGCCATCATCGCCCGCCCCGGCTTCAACCGCTGGATGGTGCCGCCCGCGGCGCTGGCGGTGCACCTGTGCATCGGCCAGGCCTATGCCTTCTCGGTCTTCAACGAACCGCTGACCCGGATCCTCGGCGTCACGCAGTCCGCGCCGGGCGACTGGCAACTGACCACGCTGGGCTGGGTGTTCTCGCTGGCGATCTTCTTCCTCGGCATCTCTGCCGCCTTTGCCGGCAAGTGGCTGGAGAAGGTCGGGCCGCGGCGCACCATGTTCACTGCGGCGTGCTGCTTCGGCGGCGGCTTCCTGGTGTCGGCGCTGGGCATCTGGCTGCATCAGATCTGGCTGCTCTACCTGGGCTACGGCGTGCTGGGCGGAATCGGGCTGGGGCTGGGCTACGTGTCGCCCGTGTCCACGCTGATCCGCTGGTTCCCCGACCGCCGCGGCATGGCCACCGGCATGGCGATCATGGGCTTCGGCGGCGGCGCGATGATCGGCGCGCCGCTGTCGGTCGCGCTGATGAACACCTTCAAGAGCGCGACCAGCGCGGGCGTGGCTCAGACCTTCCTGGTGATGGGCGTGGTCTACTTCATCTCGATGTCGATCGGCGCGCTGGCCATCCGCATCCCGGCCCCGGGCTGGGCGCCCCCGGGCTACGTTCCCACCACCAAGGCCCGCAAGATGGTCACGCACGCCAACGTGCATATCGACCAGGCGCTGAAGACGCCGCAATTCTACCTGCTGTGGGTGATCCTGTTCCTGAACATCACCGCCGGCATCGGCGTGCTGGGCCAGGCTGCGGTGATGATCCAGGAAACCTTCAAGGGCAGCATCACTGCGGCAGCCGCCGCCGGCTTCGTCGGCCTGCTCAGCATCGGCAACATGACGGGGCGCTTCCTGTGGAGCTCCGCCAGCGACTACTTCGGCCGCAAGATCACCTATGCCATCTTCTTCGCCTTCGGCGCCGCGCTGTACATGGCGGTGCCGGCCGTCGGCTCGTCCGGCAACGTGGCCCTGTTCGTGGCCTGCTACTTCCTGATCCTGACCATGTATGGCGGCGGCTTCAGCACCATTCCCGCCTACCTGGCCGACATGTTCGGCACGGCCTACGTCGGCGGCATCCATGGCCGCCTGCTGACCGCCTGGGCCGCTGCCGGCATTGCCGGCCCGGCGCTGGTCAACTACATCCGCGAGCACAAGCTGGCCATGGGTGTGCCCAGGTCAGAGGTCTATGTCGACACCCTGCACATCATGGCCGGCCTGCTGGTGGCGGGGTTCGTCTGCAACCTGCTGATCCGGCCGGTGCATGAGCGCCACCACCTGCGCGAAGCCACCAGCGCAGCCTGAGCGCCACCCCGGCTTCCGATACCAATACACAGGAGACACCACCGTGCAAGACGACCGTACTTTCGGCAAGACGCTGCTGCTGCTCGCGTTCTGGGCATACGTGCTGATCCCGCTGGGCGCGGGGATCTGGTCGACCCTCGGCAAGGCCATGAAGCTGTTCAGCTGAGCGCTCGCGCCGGCCATCCGCTGCGTCCTGATCCATCTTCGCAGCGCACACCCGAGTGCCTCCTGACTGGTGCCGCGGGATCCTGTCGCATGACTGTGATCCCGCGCAATCGCGTCATCTGTACCGGTGGCGCGAAGTGCCTGGCAAGCGCTGCTTCCGGCCTGAAGAACTGAGCTTGAACGGTTCCGCAAGAACTGTATCCCTAGCGGGCAGGCTGTAGTCCTTACGCTTGTCCGTAGTCTCGCGCGACACGCCGTCGTGCCGGCGGCCACCCCACGGAGAGCACATCGATGTACGGACTCACAGCCCTGGAACTCGCTCGAATCCAGTTCGGATTCACGGTTTCCTTCCACATATTATTTCCCGCCATCACGATCGGGCTGGCATGTTTCCTGGCGTTCCTGGAAGCACGCTGGCTCTACACCAAGGACACGGTGTACAGGACCCTGTACCAGTTCTGGATCAAGATCTTCGCGTTGAACTTCGGCATGGGGGTCGTTTCCGGCCTGGTCATGGCCTATGAGTTCGGCACCAACTGGTCTGGCTTCTCGCAGTTTGCGGGGAGCGTCACCGGACCGCTGCTGACCTACGAGGTGCTGACCGCCTTCTTCCTGGAAGCGGGCTTCCTGGGCGTGATGCTGTTCGGCTGGAACCGGGTCGGGCCGGGGCTGCATTACTTCTCGACGGTGATGGTGGCGCTCGGCACCATGATTTCCTCCACCTGGATCCTGGCATCCAACAGCTGGATGCATACGCCGGCCGGCTACGTCATCGTTGCCGGCAAGGTGGTGCCGACCGACTGGCTCGAGGTGATCTTCAACCCGTCGTTCCCCTACCGCCTGGCGCACATGGTGATCGCCGCGCTGCTGTCGACGGCACTGTTCGTGGCGGCATCCTCGGCCTGGCAGCTGCTGCATGGCCGCGCCGTGCCCGCCGCCCGCAAGATGCTGTCGATGGCGCTGTGGATGGTGCTGATCGCTGCGCCGATCCAGGCGGTGGTGGGCGACGCCCACGGCCTCAACACGCTGGAGCACCAGCCCGCCAAGATCGCGGCGATGGAGGGGCACTGGGACACCGCGGCCAAGGATGACAAGGGCGGCTTCCCGCTGATCGTCTTCGGCATCCCCGACATGGAACGCGAGGAAACCCGCTACGCCATCGAGATTCCGCGCCTCGGCAGCCTGATCCTCACGCACAGCCTTGACGGCCAGATCCGCGGCCTGAAGGACTTCCCCAAGGAAGACCGCCCCAATGCCACGGTGCTGTTCTTCACCTTCCGCATCATGGTTGGCCTGGGCGTGGCGATGATCCTGTTCGGCCTGCTGGGCTGGGTGCTGCGCCGCAACGGCGCCCTGTACCGGTCCAAGGCTTTCCTGCGCCTCGCGGTGCTGATGGGCCCCGCCGGCCTGATCGCGCTGCTGGCCGGCTGGATGACCACCGAGATCGGCCGCCAGCCGTGGGTGGTCTATGGCCTGCTGCGTACCCATGATGCCGTTTCCGCGCATGCGGCCGGCCCGGTGGCGCTGTCGCTGGCGCTGTTCGTGGTGATCTACTTCGTCTGCTTCGGCGTGGGCATCCGCTACATGCTCAAGCTGGCCAGCGCCGGCCCCGCCCCCGACGCGCACCCGCACGAAGAGCCGTCCTACGGCCCCGGCAGCGTCGTCCCCGCCGCCATCGCCGCGGCTTCCACACCCAACCCGATGGCCCCGCACGGCCAGCGCGAATCCTGAACAGGTGATCAACATGGGTATCAACCTTCCGGTTATCTGGGCCGCCCTGATCTTCTTCGGCGTGATGATGTACGTCATCATGGACGGATTCGATCTTGGCATCGGCATTCTCTTTCCCTTCGTCGGCGACCGTCATGACCGCGACGTCATGATGAACACGGTGGCCCCGGTCTGGGACGGCAACGAAACCTGGCTGGTGTTGGGCGGCGCGGCGCTGCTGGGCGCCTTCCCGCTGGCCTACTCGGTGCTGCTCAGCGCCTTCTACCTGCCGCTGATGTTCATGCTGATGGGGCTGATCTTCCGCGGCGTGGCCTTTGAATTCCGCTTCAAGGCCAGCGACCGCAGCCGCCCATACTGGGATGCCGCGTTCACGTGGGGATCGGTGCTCGCCGCCTTCTTCCAGGGCGTGACACTGGGCGCCTATATCGACGGCATCGCCATGGAAGGCACCACCTTCACCGGCGGCGCGCTCGACTGGCTGGCGCCGTTCCCGATCTTCTGCGGCGTGGGCGTGGTGATCACCTATGCCTTCCTCGGGGTCACCTGGCTCATCATGAAGACCGAGGGCCGCCTGCAATGGACCATGCTGCGCGTGACCAACGTGCTGACCGGCGTGATGCTGGCAATGGTCGCGGCGGTGAGCGTGTGGACGCCGCTGACCCATCCGGAGATCGCGCAACGCTGGTTCGCGCTGCCCAACCTGTTCTTCTTCCTGCCGGTCCCGCTGCTGGTGCTGTTCTCGGCCTTCGGCATCTACCGGTCCCTGCGCAAGCACCCGAACGTGTCGCCGTTCCTGTATGCGCTGCTGATGATCTTCATGGGCTATACCGGGCTTGCCATCAGCATCTGGCCCAATATCATCCCGCCGTCGATCTCGATCTTCGATGCGTCGTCGCCCCCGCAAAGCCAGGGCTTCGCGCTGGTCGGCACCCTGTTCATCGTGCCGATCATCCTGGCCTACACCTCCTGGTCCTATTACGTGTTCCGCGGCAAGGTCAAGCGCGGGGAGGGGTATCACTGATGGCCAGGATCCTGCAATCGCGGCTGGCGGCCCGCCTGGGCTGGCTGCTGGCCCTGTGGCTGGCGGGGGTCGGCACGGTCTTTGTCTGCGCCAGCCTGATGAAGCTGCTGATGCGCGCAGCCGGGCTTGCCAACTGAAGCCATGCCGTCCTCTGGCCCGCTCTCCCGTCCCGCGCTGCCCGCGCGCACCGCCGGCGTGTTCGACACGCTCGCGGCAGCCTGGGCGGGACGCCCCGACCTTGCACCCTGGCTGCATTCGCTGAAGGTGTTCGGCGCGGCGATGCTGGCGCTCTACGTGGCGCTGGCGCTCGGGCTGCCGCGGCCCTACTGGGCCATGGCCACCGTCTACCTGGTGTCCAGCCCGCTGGCCGGCGCCACCTATGCCAAGGGCACCTACCGCGTCTTCGGCACGCTGCTGGGCGCGGTGTGCGCGGTGGCGCTGGTGCCCTGGCTGGTCGACGAGCCGGTGCTGCTGATGGCCGCGATCGCGTGCTGGACCGGCACCCTGCTCTACCTGTCCTTGCTGGAGCCGGCGCCGCGCAACTACATCTGCCTGCTGGCCGCCTATACGCTGCCGATCGTGGCGCTGCCGACGGTCACCAACCCGGCCACGGTCTTCGACGTGGCCCTCACCCGCATCGAGGAAATCGTCATCGGCATCGTCTGCGCCAGCGTGGTCAGCGCGGTGGTGTTTCCCTCGCGCACCACGCCGGCGCTGGCCGCGCGCGCGTCGGCGTGGCTGGACCACGCCTCGCGCTGGATCACCGACGTGCTGGCCGCCGGCGCCAGCGCGGGCCAGCGCCATGACAGCTTCAGCCAGCTGGCCGCCGATATCCTGGCAATGGAAACCCAGCTGGCGCAGCTGACCTATGAAGCCGACGGCGCCCTGACCCTGCGGCGCGCACGTGCCCTGCACCAGCGCATGACGGCGCTGCTGCCGCTGGTGCTGGCGCTGGCCGATGCCGCCAGCGCCTTGCGCCGGCATCCGGCGGGCATGCCTGACACCGTCGCGCAGCGCATGCGCGCCACGCTGGCCTGGATCGCCGGCGACGCCGGCGCGTCCCGGCCCCCGCCTTCCTGGTACCCGGCAGGCACCACGCCCGCCGCACCCGCGGACTGGCATGCACGGCTGGTCGCGGCGACCTGCACCTACCTGGATGGACTGGGCGATCTCTGGCAGGACTGCCGCTTGCTGCAGGCCAGCCTGCGCCAGGGCGGGAGCGAGCCCACCGCGCTGCGGTACCGCGTGGAACCCGCCGGGCAGGCCCGGCACCATGACCACGCACAGCTGTTGTTCCGCGGCGCCACCGCCGGCTCGGCCACCTTCGTCGCGGGCCTGCTGTGGATGGTGTCGGGCTGGGTCGACGGTGCGGTCCCGGTCGGCCTGGCCGCGCTTGCCAGCTGCTTTATCGCCACCACCGCGGAGCCGCGGCTGATGGCCGGCCGCGTGATCGCGTGGAGCATCGGCTGTGCGCTGCTGTCCTGGTATTACCAGTTCGTGGTGCTGCAGCTGGCCCATGACTTCGGCTCGCTGGCCGCCCTGCTGTCCGGGCCGTACCTGGTCATCGGCGCCATGACGACGCAGCCGCGCAATGCGCTGTTCGGCGTGTTGCTGGCGGTCACGGCGGCGTCGTTCCCGGGCCCGCAGCACCTGACCGCGGCCAGTTTCGCCGGCATCTTCAACAGCAGCCTGGCAAGCCTGGCGGCGCTGGTGTTCTCCGCCTTGTGGGCGGTCCTGATGCAGCCCTTCGGCCAGCAGCTGGTGGCCTACCGGCTGGCCAGGGCCAACTGGAACGAGATCGCGCTGGCGGCGCACCCGCGCGCGCCGGTCAACAGCGCACGGCTGCGTGGCCGCATGCTGGACCGGCTGCTGCGCCAGTGGCCGCCATTGACCCGCCGCAACAATGCCAGCGGCAGGCAGGCCGGCAGCGCCGTTGCCGACTTCCTGGTCGAATCCGCCGCGCTCGCGCTGCGGCGCGCCCCCGCTGGCGTGCCTGCGCCGCACCGCCGTGCCGTGGAGCGCGTGCTGGCCGGCGTGGCACGCCACTACCGCCAGTGCGCGCGCGCCGGCCATGCCCGCCCGCCCGCTCCGGCACTGGCGGCGCTGATCGACGCGGCCTTCGTGGCGCTGGCCTCGTCGGCGCACGGCAGCCCCCGCACCGCGCTGGCGGCACTGGCCACCCTGCGGCTGGCCCTGTATCCGCCTACCGAAGGAGAGCCCCATGCACGCCACTGAGTTCGACCTGTACGGCGTCTTCGTGCCGGCCACCGTGGTGTGGATGCTGGCCGCGTTCGCGGTAACCGCCGGCGTGCGCGCCGTGCTCGCCCGGATCGGCTTCTACCGCATCGTCTGGCACCGGTCCTTGTTCAATTTCTCGCTCTATATCCTCGTACTGGGCGCGATCGTCGCGCTCGTCTGGCAGGCTCCATCATGATTCGCAAGCTTTCGCTGCTCGGCCCGGTTGCGGTGACCCTGGCGGCCGTGGTCGCCGCGGCGCTGACCGCCTGGCATTTGTGGCAGTACTACACCGAGGCGCCCTGGACCCGCGACGGCCATGTGCGCGCAGAAGTGATCCAGGTCGCGCCGGATGTCTCCGGCCTGGTCACGGCCGTGCTCGTCGGCGACAACGCCCGGGTGCAACGCGGCCAGGTCCTGTTCGTGGTAGACCAGGAGCGCTTCAGCCTGGCCCTGAAACAGGCCCAGGCCGAAGCCGCTTCGGCGCGCGCCGCGCTGGCACTGGGCCGGCGCCAGGCGGCGAACGCGGCCGCCGTGGCTGCCGCGCAGGCGCGCATCGACGAAGCCGATGCCGCGGTGGACGTGGCCAGGCTCAACCTGGCCCGCTGCCGCGTGACCAGCCCGGTCGACGGCCATGCCAGCGACCGCCTGCCGCGCGTCGGCGACTTTGCCACCCGCGGCAGGCCGGCCCTGTCGGTGGTGGCCAGCGGCTCGCAGTACGTGGAAGGCTATTTCGAGGAAACCAAGCTGCCCGCGATCCGCGTCGGCAGCGCCGCCGAAGTACATATCATGGGCCAGCGCACTCCCTTGCGCGGACATGTGCAGAGCATTGCGCCCGGCATCGAGGACCAGGACCGCGCCATCGGACCCAACATGCTTCCCAGCGTCAACCCGACCTTCAACTGGGTGCGCCTGGCGCAGCGCATACCGGTGCGAATCGCACTGGACCAGGTGCCGGCCGGCGTCCATCTGATCGCCGGCCAGACCGCGACGGTGCGCATCCGGGCGCCGCGAGAATGAGGCGCCCGACGCAGCCATACCGGCCCCGCCGCAACTGTTCTGCTTCCGCTCCTGCCGATTTGTACGCCTGCCGGGCGGCCATCGGTCCCTACCATGGACGGCATGGCATGCGCCATGCCCCACCCCATTGCCCCCGGGAGATTCGCCATGCAAGCAGCGCTTGTGCAAGAAATGCCCGCCACCCGCAGTCCTGAGGCGCCCGCGCCGGACCATGCATCACCCGCCTGCCGGGACCAGCTGGGCCGTCCGCTGCGCGACCTGCGGCTCTCGGTGATCGACCAGTGCAACTTCCGCTGCACCTACTGCATGCCCAAGGAGCGCTTCGGGCGCGACTATCCGTTCCTGTCGCCCGAGCAGCGCCTGTCCGATGCGGAGCTGCTGCGCATCGTGCGCGCCTTTGTCGGCCTGGGCGTCGAGAAGGTGCGCCTGACCGGCGGCGAGCCGCTGCTGCGCAAGGGCATCGAGTCGCTGGTCGAACGCATTGCGGCCATGCGTACCCTGGATGGCCGGCAGGTGGAAGTGGCCATGACCACCAACGGCAGCCTGCTGGCCCGCAAGGCGCGTTCGCTGCGCGACGCGGGCCTGGGCCGGGTCACGGTCAGCCTGGACAGCCTGGATGACCAGATCTTCCGCGCCATGAACGATGTCGATTTCCCGGTCGGGCGCGTGCTGGAGGGCATCGACGCGGCCATCGCGGCGGGCCTGGCACCAGTCAAGGTCAACTGCGTGGTCGAGCGCGGCACCAACGACGCGCAGGTGCTGCCGATGGTGGAGCACTTCCGTGGCAGCGACGTCACGCTGCGCTTTATCGAATATATGGATGTGGAAGGCCCGAGCGGCTGGTCACAGTCACGCGTCGTCCCGTCCGACGAGATCCGCGGCATGGTCGAACGCGCGCATGCGCTGCTGCCGGTCACCCGGCGCGACGGCGAAACCGCCAGCAACTACCTGCTGGCCGACGGCAGCCTGAAGCTGGGCTTTATCTCCAGCGTTTCGCACCCGTTCTGCGGCGATTGCACCCGCGCACGCGTTTCGGTCGACGGCCGGCTTTACCTGTGCCTGTTCGCCACCAGTTCTGTCGACCTGCGCCAGCACCTGGGTGCCGCACGCCCCGATGAAGCCGTTGCTGACGCGGTCCGGCAAGCCTGGCAGGCCCGCGGCGACCGCTACTCAGAGCTGCGCGCGGACCGGCTGGCCAGCGGCAAGCGCCAGTACCCGACGGTGCGCATGTCGCTGGTAGGGGGCTGAGCCGCGGGCGCGGCTTTCGGTCACTCAGTCAGGATTCGGGAAAGCCTGCGCGGCAAGCTCCGCGCCGGCTGGCGTCAGGCTCGCGTGACCGCGGCCTTCCTGGTCGATCGCCACGTCCGCCAGTCCGGCGGCTTGCAGCTGCGTCAACACGCGCCGCAGCACGCTCATCGGCAGTTGTGCCCGCTTCGCGATCTTGGCCAGCGACCAGGGGCTGCCGCCACTCTCGCGCCCAGCCTGCCACAAGACCTGGAGCGCCGCGACCATGGCGGGATCGATGTCAGCGTCTTCCATGCTGGTGCTCCTCCTCGCCCGGCTCGCGGCTGCGCGCCAGCAGGTGCTGCGCGATCTTGCCCAGCGTCTGCACGGCGGACTCGATGCCGGGCGACCATTCCCCGCTGTAGTTCAGCCGGATGCAATGGCGGTAAGTGGCCCCGGGCGCAAACATATGCCCGGGCGCAATGGTGATGCGGTGCTCCAGCGCGGCGTGGTACATCTCCATCGCATCGATGCCCTCCGGCAGCTGCACCCACAGCACATAGCCCCCCGCAGGGCGCGACGGGGTGGTGCCGTTCGGGAAGAACCTGCGCACCGCGGCGGCCATGATGTTGGCCTGCTGCGCATAGGCCTTGCGCACCCGCCGCAGGTGGAAGTCGTAGCCGTCGTTCTTCAGGAACTCGGCAATCGCCAGTTGCGGAATGGCGGGCGTGGTCAGCGTGTTGAGGAACTTGAGCCGTTCCACCGCCTCGCGGTAGCGGCCCGGCAGCGCCCAGCCGATCCGGTAGGCATTGGTCAGCGTCTTGGAGAATGAGGAGCAATGCAGCACGATGCCGGCCTTGTCAAACGCCTTCAATGAACTGGGATGGGCCTCGCCGTAATAGAGCTCGCCGTAGACGTCGTTCTCGATGACGGGGATGTCCTTCTCGGTCAGCATGGCCACCAGCGCGCGCTTCTTCTCATCGGGCATCTGGAAGCCGAGCGGGTTCTGGAAATTGGGCATCACCATGCAGGCGGCCACGCCCTTTTCATCGATCAGCCGCGCCAGCTCGCCGAGGTCGATGCCTTCCACCGGATCGGTCGCCACCTCGATGGCGCGCATGCCCAGCCGCTCGATGGCATGGAGCATGGCGTAGAAGGTTGGCGACTCCACTGCGATGGTATCGCCCGGCCTGGCCACCGCCTGCAGGCAGAGGTTGATGGCCTCGGTCGCGCCGATGGTAACGATCACCTCGTTCGGATCGATGGCGTAGCCGTTCTCCAGGTAGCGGCGCGAGATCTGCCGGATCAGCTCGGGGCTGCCGGGCGGCAGGTCGTCGAGCATGGTCCACTTGGCATAGCGGCGCGCGATATTGTTGGCGTACTGGTTGATGCGCTGCCACGGAAACAGCGAAGGGTCCGGATAGGGCGAACCGAGCGGCACGGCATCATCGGAACGGATCGACCGCAGCGTGGAAAGCACCAGCGCGCTGACATCCACCGCCGAGGGCTTGGCACTGGGCCTGGACGGGCGCAACTCGACCACCGGCTCCCCCGGCCGCGCGCGCACGAAATAGCCGGACTGCGGCCGGCTTTCGATGATGCCGCGGCTCTCCAGCAAGACGTAGGCGCGGATCACGGTGGTGATGCTCATGCGGTGGTGCTGGCTGGTTTGCCGCACCGAGGGAATCCGCTCGCCGGGCAGCAGCACGCCCTGTTGCACCAATGCCTCGATGTCCGCAGCCAGTTTTTCATATAGTTTCACGCTGCGCTCCCCTTCCCATGTCCCTTGCGCCCGGCCGGTGCCTGGTCCGGTCCTTGCGCCGGGCTGCTGTCAGCTGAGCCAACGATGAAGATCATAGTACGGCAGGGGCAGATTTTGGAGTTGTCCGGCGCATTGGGGTTCGACCCGCACAAAGCCGCTGGCCTGGCCGAGCGCCGACACCGAGGCGGCACCCTGCTGTGCATTGACCTGCACGAAGCTCTCGCGGCCGCCGAGGTTGCCGAGTTCGCCCACGCGCCAGAAGGCATCGCCGCGGTGCGGGCGGGTGCCCGCCAGCGCCGCCCTGACCCGGCCTATCGGCGGGAACAGCTCCGCGCGCCCCTGCAGGCGGCGCAGCAGCGGCGTCACCAGCAGCGCGAAGGTGGCATAGGCTGCTGCCGGATTGCCGGGCAGGCACACCACGGGCTTGCCGCGCAGGCGCCCAACCGTGACCGGCTTGCCGGGCTTCATGTTGACGCCACGGCAAAGCAGTTCGCCGCCCGCCGAAGCCAGCGCCGCCGCCACCAGGTCGCGCTGGCCGACCGAGGCACCGCCGGTGACCAGCACCAGGTCGGCGTCGGCGGCAAGTTCCCGCAGCATGTCGTGCAAGGCGCGCTCGTCGTCCTGCACGTGGCGGTGGCAACTGACCACGGCGCCCATCGACTGCACCAGCGACTCGAGCATCGGGCCATTGACGTCATGCACCTGGTACACGTCACGCGGCTCGTCGTGCGCCGCCACCTCGTCGCCCGAAGTCAGGATGGCCACTTCCACCAGCCGGCAGACCGTGGCCTCCGTCAGTCCCTGCGACGCCAGCGCGGCAATATGCCCCGCATGCAGCAGGGTTCCCGCCGACAGCAGCAGGTCGCCCCGGCGGGCGTCCTCGCCCTTGCGCCGGATATGCTGGCCCGCCACGGGTGCGCGCGCGCAGACGACGCCGCGATAGGTCTCCTCGGCATTCTCCAGCGCGACCACGGCATCGGCGCCGGGCGGAATCACGCCGCCGGTGTAGATGCGGATGGCCTGGCCGGGCAACAGCGGCTGCGGCTGCGTGCCGGCGTAGACGACCTGCTGCAGCGGCAGGCAGGCGTCAGCGCGGCAGTCTGCGCAGCGCACCGCATAGCCGTCCATGGCGCTGCGGTCCGCCGCGGGCGTATCCATGACCGCGGCCACGTCGCCGGCCAGCACGCGGCCGGTCAGCAGGCCCAGCCACACGGTTTCGGTCTGCGGCACGGGCTCCGCGCACATCGCGAAGACCGCCTGCGCCTCGTCAAAGTTCAGCATGCTGCGCCTCCGCGGGCGGCGTCCAACGCGGCGCCGGTGTAGTCGACATAACCATCCTTGCGGCAGAAGCTGAGCAGGCGCAGGCCGGCCTGCTCGGCGATGCGTATCGCCAGCGAGGTCGGCGCCGAGATCGTCGCCAGCATCTGGATATTCATGCGCGCCACCTTGCGCACCAGTTCATAGCTGGCGCGGCTGGACAGCAGCACGAAGCCGTCGTCCATCGCCACGCGCTGCATCGCCAGGTGGCCGATCAGCTTGTCCAGGCCGTTGTGGCGGCCCACATCCTCGAACACGTGCAGGATCTCGCCGCCCGCATCACACCAGGCCGCCGCGTGGACACCGCCGGTGGCCTGCATCAGCCGCTGGTGCGACGGCAGCGCCGCGACCGCGCGCTCGATCATCTCGCGCGACGGCGTCAGCCGGGTGGCCGGCTCGGGCATGCGCGCGGGCTCCAGGTCGAGCAGTTCGATGCTCTCGATGCCGCAGACGCCGCAGCCGGTGCGGCCCGCAAGCGCACGCCGGCGGGCCCGCATGGTGGCAAAGGCGTGCTCGCTGATCTCCATCTGCACCTCGGCGCCGTGCTGGTGCACGTGCACTTCCAGGTCGTGGATCTCGGCATTGCGCCCGACGATGCCCTCGGTCAGCGAGAAGCCGACCGCGAACGCCTCCAGGTCCAGCGGCGTGGCCATCATCACGGCGTGCGAGATGCCGTTGTACACCAGCGCCACCGGGAGTTCTTCCGCCACGTTGTCCGTGGCCGGCTGCACCACGCAGTCCTTGTGCCGCACGATGCGGCGCGCTTCATAGCCTGAGTGTTCGACCAGTTCGGTGCATTCCATGGGGGTCTCTTGAAGAAAATTGATGCAGCGCTTGCATGCTGTCGGTTTTCTCCCCTCTCCCGCTGCGCGGGAGAGGGGAGTGTTCGCGAGGGGTAATGGCTAGCGTTCGCGGCGGTGGTGCACGAACGCAGGATCAGCCTGCCACAGCCGCGGGCTGGCGACGGGACGGCGTCAGCAACACCGGCACCGACTTCGACGTGGGCGTGCCGCAGCCATCGCCCGTGCTTTCCAGCGGCACCAGCGGATTGGTCTCGGGGTAGTAGGCCCCCAGGCAGCCTTGCGGGATGTCGTATTCGACCAGCACGAAGTCCTCGACCTGGCGCTGCACGCCGTCGTCCCAGACACTGGTGATGTCGACGTGCTGGCCCGCCTTCAGGCCAAGCCGCGCCAGGTCAGCGGGGCTGATGAAGACCACCCGGCGCAGGCCGAACACGCCGCGGTAGCGGTCGTCCAGGCCGTAGATCGTGGTGTTGTACTGGTCATGCGAGCGCGTCGTCATCATCACCATCAGCTTGTCGCCATACTTCTGGCGGGCCCGGCTGATGGGAGTGTCCTTGTCGATGCGGTTGACCAGGAACTGCGCCTTGCCCGACGGCGTATGCCAGACCCGGTTGCATGCCGCCGGCGTCAGGTGGAACCCGCCCGGCACCGCAACGCGCGCGTTGTAGCTCTCGAAGCCGTCGATCACCTGCTCGATGGCGTCGCGGATGCGGGCGTAGTCCTGCGCATACCAGAGCCAGTCGATCTTCTCCGAGCCCAGCGTGGCGGCTGCCATGCGCGCGACGATGGCAATCTCCGACAACAGGTGCGGCGACGCCGGCGCGTTCATGCCAAACGAGATATGGACCATGCAGACCGAGTCCTCGACCGTCACGCCCTGCGCCACGCCGTCCTGCTGGTCGATCTCGGTGCGGCCCAGCGTCGGCAGGATCAACGACTCCTTGCCGTGCACCAGGTGGCTGCGGTTGAGCTTGGTGGCGATATTCACGGTCAGGTCGCACTGGCGCAGGGCCTCGAAGGTGCGCGGCGTATCCGGCGTGGCAGTGGAGAAATTGCCGCCCAGGCCGACAAAGACCTTGACCTTGCCCTCGAGCATCGCCGAGATGGTATGGACCACGTCATAGCCATGCTTGCGCGGCGGCTCGAAGCCGAAGGCGGCCTGCAGGCGGTCCAGGAATTCCGGCTCGGGCTTCTCTTCGATACCCACCGTGCGGTCGCCCTGCACGTTCGAATGCCCGCGCACCGGCAGCAGCCCGGCGCCGGGGCGGCCGATGTTCCCGCGCATCATCATCAGGTTGGACAGGATCTGCACCGTCGGCACTGAGTGCTTATGCTGCGTCAGGCCCATGCCCCAGCAGGCGATCACGCGCTTGCCCCTGGCGTAGACCTGGGTCAGCGCATCGATATCTTCCTGCGGCACGCCCGACTCGGCGACGATGTCGGCCCAGCTCTCCGCGCGCAGGTCTTCGATGAAGTCGCCGAAGCCGATGGTGTGCTCGCGCACGAAATCCACGTCGATCAGGCGCTCGCGGCCGTGCCGGATGGCCTCTTGGTCGAGTTCGTCCAGGCGCTTGGCCATGCCCTTGATCAAGGCAAAGTCGCCGCCCAGCTTGGGCTGCACGAACATCGAGGCGATCTTGGTGCTGGAGCCGGTCAGCATCTCTACCGGGTGCTGCGGGCTGGTAAAGCGCTCCACCCCGCGTTCGCGCAGCGGGTTGATCGAGACAATGGTGGCGCCGCGCCGCGCGCACTCGCGCAGCTCGCCCAGCATGCGCGGATGGTTGGTGGCCGCGTTGTGGCCGAACAGCAGGATGGTGTCGGCATGCTCGAAGTCATCCAGCACCACGGTGGACTTGCCCACGCCGATGGTCGGCGGCAGGCCCCGGCTGGTGGCCTCGTGGCACATGTTCGAGCAGTCGGGGAAGTTGTTGGTGCCATAGGCACGCACGAACAGCTGGTAGAGGAATGCAGCCTCGTTGCTGGCGCGCCCCGACGTATAGAATGCCGCCTGGTTCGGATCCGGCAGCGCACGCAGGTGGCGCCCGATCAGCGCAAAGGCCTCGTCCCAGGCGATCGCACGGTACTTGTCGGTCTGCGCGTCATAGACCATGGGGTGCGTCAGCCGCCCGTGCTGCTCCAGCTCATAGTCCGTCTGCGCCATCAGCGACGTCACCGTGTGCTGCGCAAAGAACTCGGGGGTCACGCGCATGCTGGTGGACTCGGCGGCCACGGCCTTGACGCCGTTCTCGCAGAACTCGAAGGTGGAGGCGTGCTGCCGGTCCGGCCAGGCACAGCCGGGGCAGTCGAAGCCATCGGCCTGGTTCTGCTTGAACAGCATCTTGTACTTGCCACCGGCAACCTTCTCCTTGATCAGGTTGATGGCAACGTACTTCAGCGCACCCCAGCCGGCGGCGGGGTGGGTGTAGGGGGCGATGTGGCCTTTTTCAGGCGTCGGGGAGCTCATTGGCGTGGTGTCCTGTAACGACGGGGGCGCTGTCCGGCGGCCTGCCAGTGCTGTGACGGGCGGGGACCGGATCGTTGCGGTGTCACCAGATTAGATTTCCAGGGTGCCCCCGGGTACATACAAAGGGGCGCTTGCCCGGGGAGTACAGTTGCTTCAGACCAGCGGGAACGCCTTCACCAGGTGCCGCAGCAAGCTGTCAGCCACCGGGGACAGGTGCCGGCCGGCCCGGGTGATGATGTGGATGCGGCTATTGTTCAGGATGGGATTGGCCAGCGGCAGCGACACCAGTTGCCTGAACTGCGGCTCCTTCAGCGCCACCGAGCGTGCCGTCATGATGTAGCCCAGCCCCATCGCTGCATATTCCCACAGCACCTTGAACGAGTTGGTGACAAGCATCGGCTTCAGGGTGACGTGCTCGTCCAGTTCCGCCGCCTGGATATGCTTGCGCACACCAAACGATTCCGTCAGCGCCGCTCCCTGGTGCGGCGCCAGGTCCGCCAGCGTCAGCGCGCGGCGTCTGCGCGCCAGCGGATGGTCTTTGCGCACATGCACGCGGATCGGCGACAGCCGTGAATAGTGCGAGCGCAGGCGCACATCGTCGGGCGGCTGAAAGACGAAGCCGATATGCGCCAGGTCCTCCAGGATATGCCGGACCGTTTCATCGGTGCCGGCCACCTGGATGCTGCAGCTCACGTCCGGATGCTTGCGCAGGAAGCCCTGCAGCACGGGCTCCAGCACCAGGTCGACGAAGCCTTCGCCAAAGACCAGCTCCACGTGGCCGCGCCGCGCATTCTTCAGGTTGTTGACCTCGGCCAGGAAGGTATCGTTCAGGTCCTGCTGGCGCCGGGCAAACAGCGCCAGCAGGCGCCCGGCATCGGTGGCGACAACACCCCGCCCGCGCCGCTCAAGCAAAGTCAGCCCGGTGTCCTGCTCCAGTTTCGCCACGGCGCGGCTCACCACCGACGGGTCCAGCTCAAGCACCTCGGCCGCGCCGCGCACCGTGCCGGTCTCGATGATCTGCAGCAAGCACAGCGCCCGCTTGCGGTCCAGCACATCTTCCATGTCTTCCTCCTCTGGCTCGCGACGCCGCCTCGGGACGGCAGCGCGGATTTTTTAATGTTGCAAATTATGCAACGTTTCTCCCTCATCATTGTCATGGTTTCGGCAAGCGCCTGCGTGGAGAATGCTGTGGACGACCACGCTCCGATACCGCCATGAACCAGGCCCCGCTTGCCGATCTGCACCAATCCATCCAGACCCTGTCGCCGGAGTTCGTTGAGATCCGCCGAAAGATCCATGCGCACCCCGAACTGGCCTTTGAAGAGCGCCAGACCAGCGACCTGGTCGCCGGGCGGCTGGCGGCATGGGGCTACGAAGTGCATCGCGGCATGGGCACCACCGGTGTCGTGGGCAGGCTCAGGAAGGGGCAAGGCAGCAAGGCGCTGGGCATCCGTGCCGACATGGACGCGCTGCCGATCCAGGAAAAGACCGGCCTGGACTACGCCAGCACCATCGCCGGCAAGATGCACGCCTGCGGCCATGACGGGCACACGGCGATCCTGCTGTGCGCCGCCAGGTACCTGTCCGAGTCCGTTGATTTCAATGGCACGCTCAACCTGATCTTCCAGCCGGCCGAGGAGAACGAAGGCGGTGCGCTGCGCATGCTGGAGGATGGGCTGTTCGAGCAATTCCCCTGCGACGAGATCTATGCGCTGCACAATTCCCCGGGTCTGCCGGTCGGCCAGATCGGGGTCATCGCCGGCCCTGCCATGGCCTCGTTCGACCGCGCCACGGTCACGCTGCGCGGCCGCGGCGCCCATGGCGCCATGCCCCATCATGGCATCGACGCCATGCAGTGCGCCGCCAGCATCGTGCTCGGACTGCAATCGATCGTCAGCCGCGAGATCGATGCGCTCAAGTCGGCGGTCATTACCGTGGGCTCCATCCAGGCCGGCACGACCTACAACGTCGTGCCCGATAGCGCGACGATCAAGATCGGCGTGCGCACGCTGGACCCCCAGGTGCGCACGCTGGTCGAAGCGCGCATCAGCGAATTTGTAGCCGCCCAGGCCCAGAGCTTCCGGCTGCAATCCGAGGTCGTCTACGAACGCAAGTACCCCGTACTGGTCAACCACGACGCGCAGACCGAGCGCGCCCGCCAGGCCGCGATCCGGCTGGTGGGCGCGGACAACGTGGTCGAGCGCCCGCCGGTGATGGGGAGCGAGGACTTCGCCTACATGCTGGAACACCGGCCCGGTGCCTACATCCGGCTCGGCAACGGCCTCGGTGAAGATGGTGGTTGCATGGTCCACAACCCCTTGTACGACTTCAATGACAAGGCCCTGCCTGTCGGCGCCGCATTCTGGGCGCACCTGACGCAAAGCTATCTGGTTTGAACAACTATTCTTCGGGGACATCCACCATGGCTTCACTGAACCGCCGCCGCTTCCTTCAATACGCCGGTCTTTCCGCCGGCACCTCCGTGCTGGCCAGCCTGCCGGCCTTTGCCGCAGACAACTTCCCCGCCAAGTCGCTATCCCTGGTGGTGCCCTACCCGGCCGGTGGTGCGAGCGACACTTCGGCGCGCATCTTCGGGGAATCCATCAGCAAGAGCGTCGGGCAGCAGGTGGTCGTCGAGAACTACGGCGGCGGCACCGGGCTGATCGGCGCCAACAAGGTGCTGGGCGCGCCGGCCGATGGCTACACCTTCTTCCACGGCTCGATCAACGAGGTCTTCCTGGCCCCCATGCTCAACCCGGCGGCGCGCTACAAGCCGCAGGACTTCCAGCTGGCCGCGCCCATCAGCGACGCCAACATCGTGCTGATGGTCAGGAACGGCATTGCCGTGGATACCCTGGACAAGTTCCTGGACTATGCGAAGCAAAGCAAGGGCAAGCCGCTGACCTACGCCACGGTCGGCATCGACTCCATCTATCACCTCATGGGCGATGCCCTGGCTGCCCGGCTCGGCGTGCCCTTCCTGCACGTGCCTTACAAGGGCGGCGCACCAGCGCTGCAAGGGCTTGCCGGCGGCGAGGTCGACTTTGCCATCCTGCCCTACCAGTCCAGTTTCGACAGCATGCAGCAACAGGGCCGGCTGAAGGTGCTGAGCAGCTTCGCCAAGGCCCTGCCCCCGGCGCTCAAGCATATTCCGCTGATCTCGCAAAGCCGCCTGGTGCCCGACTTCGAGTACTCGATCGGCGGCGGCTACTTCGTCAGGCAGGGCACGCCCGCGAGCCGGGTGGCGGTGCTGCGCAAGGCGATTGGCGAAGCCCTGGCCAAGCCCGAGATCCGGGCCAAGCTGGAAGCCGAGGGACGTACGGTCGCACAGCCAATCAACAGCCAGGAGCAGGCGAATCAGGTCTTCGACCAGTACCTGGGACGTGTCACGCAACTGATCCGGAACGTGGGCCGCAAGACCAACGCGTCCTGAAGTCATGTCGCAGCGCGCGCCTTAGCTGGCCGGCCAGGCTGCCTTGGGTGACACACCCGCGGCAAGCCGTTCCGCCAGGAAGGCCTGCATTGCCGCCCAGGACCGGCGGTCCGCCGCCGCATCATAGGCAATGCCACGTTCCGGAAGATTCGCCCCCTCGAACGTGAATGCGTGCCGGGCATGGCCATGGGCATGCAGCTGCCAGTCGGCGCCGGCGCCGGTCAGCTCCGCTGCAATGCCGAGAACGTCGTTCGGCGGCGCGACCGGGTCTTCCCAACCATGCAGGAGCAGGATGCTGGAGGTGATGGGTGCTTGCGGGCCGATCCGCGGCGGGTGGAGCACCCCGTGGAAGCTGACGGTAGCCAGCAGGTTCGACGGGGCCGCGCGCGCCAGGTCCAGGGCGCACAGGCCGCCGAAGCAATACCCGAGCGCAGCCATGCGCTGTGCATCGACCCCGGGAAACCTGGTGGCCGCATCGAACCCGGCCAGCAGGCGCCGGCGCAACAAGCGGCGATCGGCCATCATCGGGCCCATGAGATGCGCGTTGTCTCCCAGCTCGTCACCACGGACGCCCTTGCCGTACACGTCTGCGGCAAAGCAGATGTAGCCCAATGCCGCAAGCCGGTCGGCGCAGCGGCGCATCGCGGCGTTGAGTCCGCTCCATTCGTGCGCCAGCAGCACGCACGGCGTGCGTTGCGCCAGCCCGGCGGGCCGCGCTACATACCCTTCGAAGACAGTCGTGCCATCCGTGTACTCGACCAACGATCGTTCCAGCGGCAGATTCCCAGCGTCCATAGCATTCTCCTTTCGAGCCGCCAGCATGCGGCAGGCGGGGAACGCTGTATTGAACGTTTGGGACGCCAGGTGTTGCGCGTCAGAGATAGAACGCCGGGGCATCGTCTGGCAGGCGTCCGAAGTACTCGGCAAGCGGCGATGGCCCGTTGCGCGCATAGTCGCCCGGCGTCTGGGCCAGGCGCCGCCGCCAGCTCCGGATCTGATGCGGCTGGTCGCTATAGCCTGACAGCGCGTCGCCCTCGCCGCGCTGCACGGCCTGGATGCTGGACTGCAATCGCTCCAGGTCCATCAGCTGCTTGGGGCCCAGGCCAAGGTGCCGCTCGAACCAGCGGTTCAGCAGGCGCCGGTTGACGGCGGTCAGGCTGGCGACTTCCTGCACCTGGCGTCCCTGGCGCAGCAGCGCATGCGCCGCCCTGATCGTCGCCAGTTCCGCAGCCGGCCGGATAGCCGTCATGCGCCGCAGCAACCACGCGTCCAGCCGGCAGGCAACCCGCGCCGGCGTCCAGGCGGCGCTCAGGTCGGCACTGAGCGCATGGGCCGCGCCGTCCCCAAGGTATCCGGCCAGGTCCAGCAGCTGGTCCTTGCAGTCCGGCCCGATGCCGGGGAACAGCCGCGCCAGGCCCGCGCCACTCAGCATCGCCATGACGAAATAGGTGTCCGGCCACGACCGCCATTGCCGGCTGGTCGACTGGAAGCCCAGCAGCGAGACCTGCGGCACGGTCGGGCCGCCCTCCATCGCATTCGGGCGCCCGAAGTTGACCGAGAGCACCGCCCCGGGGTACGGGCAGGTCATGATCCGCCTGCCCGCGTAAACACCCGCCATGTCCTCGACGAACCAGTAGCCGTTGACGTAGGGCGCCAGGGCGGCGCAAGGAGCAATCACCTGGAACATAGCGGACGTGGCGTGGCATGCGCCGGGAACAGGACAGCCGTACCTTTATCACAAGGCGCGCCGCCGCGGCGCCCACCGTCAGCCGGTCCCTCGTCCAGCACTGCCTTGGTGGCCGAAGCCACTTGCGATGGGCGGCTTTGGGGATTCTAATCCTACGGAGGAAGCGTCCCGAGGAGGGTCCCATGGCGCAAGTCACAATATGCGGATCTGAGAACGTTGACGCCATGCCAGCCTCGCAGTCAGGAAGCACCGGCTTGCCCATGATCCTGTTCGGCGCTTTCGATCGCCACAACTTCGGCGACCTCCTTCTGCCGCATGTGATACGAAGCCTGATCGGGCAGGCCAACCCGTTCTACGGGGGCCTGGCCGAGCGCAACCTGAGAATCCATGGCGGCCATCGGGTCCACACCCTGGCGCGGCTGGCAGCCACCGTGGGCGACAGCGCCGTCGATGTCATCCATGTGGGTGGCGAAACCCTGACCTGCTCGCTCTGGGAGGCGGCCGTGATGCTGCAGCCGCCCGAGCAGGCCCCGACGGTGGTGGCGCTGCTCGATGCCCGGCCGCACGAGCGGACGGCCTGGGCCCAGGCGCAGTTGGGCGTACGGGACCTGGTCCCCTACCTGTTGCCGGCCGGTATCTTTGCCAATGTCCGGCGTGTCATTGTCCACGCCGCCGGCGGCATTGAACTGGGATCGGTTGAGCCTGCCATGCGGGCCGAGGTGGTGGCCAAGCTCGGGGCCGCCACCAGCGTCGGGGTACGGGACCATCAAACCCGGGCCATGCTCGCGCAGAACGGCATTGCCTGCCGACTGGAACCCGATCCGGCCGTGCTGGTGGCCGAGCTGTTCGGCGACCGCATCCGCCGGCGCGCCCGCCAGGGCGAGTGCGCCCGCATCGTGTCAGGGCTCTCGGGCGGGTACCTGGCCGTGCAGTTCAGCGCGGATTTTGGCGACGACGATACCCTTTCACAGCTGGCGGCCCAGCTCGAACGTATCGCCCGGGCCAGGACCCTGGGCGTGGTCCTGTTTCGCGCCGGCGCCGCGCCCTGGCACGACGACCTGGCTTGCTACCAGCGCCTGGCGGCACGGCTGCGCGGCACGCCTGTGGTCCTGTTCGACTCGCTCAATCTATGGGATATCTGTGCGCTGATTGCGCGCAGCCGGGGCTTTGTCGGCAGCAGCCTGCACGGCAGCATTGTCGCCGGCGCCTTTTGCCTGCCACGGCTTGGCCTGCTCCGGCCCGCACAAGCTCCTGGCACCAGCAAGCAAGTCGCCTTTGCCGCCGCCTGGGGCGCGGCCGGGGCGCCGGCCGCGGTGACCGTTCAGGATCTTGCGGCCGGCCTGGACGAAACGATGGCAACCCGGACCGCGCAGCGTAGGGAATTGGCGTCGGAATGGGCCAAGGCATGCAGGACCGCATTCCAGCTGGTTCAGGAGAACTAGTGCCCTCCCGCGAGGTACCGGCTTGCCGGCAGAAGCGCCCGCCCGAGACGCAAGTCCCCGGTAGACGAAAAAAGCGGGCTTCCGAAGAAGCCCGCCCGGTTTGCTGCTAGACGCCTGTATATCGGCCGGTCAGGCTGGAACCTGCGTCCCCGCCGCCGCCGTCTCCTTCGAGAAAAGACTCCTTGAGGTAGCAACATGGCTGGCCAGCACCGGCCGCAAGACCATGATCGCCAGGAAGGCCGCGGTCAGGTCCATGGCCGCAACCGTGTAGAGCACCGTCGACCAGGTGCCGGTCGCCTCCATCATCAGGTTGCCGACCGGCACGAACAGTGCGCCGATGCCCTTGGCCGTGTAGAGCACGCCGTAGATCTTGCCGATGTGCTTGGTGCCGAAGGCATCGCCGGCCAGTGCCGAGAACAGCGAGTAGACCTCGCCCCAGGCCAGGAACACCACGCCCGACAGGATCAGGAAGGCGTACGGGTTGCTGCCGAAGTAGCCGAGCGCGATGATGCCAAGGCCTTCCAGGGTGAAGGCGATGACCATGGTCTTCTCACGGCCGATGTTGTCCGAGATCCAGCCGAACAACGGACGCGAGATGCCGTTCATGATCCGGTCGAGCATCAGCGCGAGCGGCAGCGCGGCCATCACGAAGAAGTGCAGGTCGACCTTGAACTCCTTCACACCCAGGTCCTTGGCAATGACGCCAAGCTGGGCCACGGCCATCATGCCGCCGGTGACGACCAGGATGAACATCACAAACATCAGCCAGAACAGCTTGGTGGACATCGCTTCCTTGAGCGTGTAGTCGCGCGTGGCCTGGACCAGCTTCTGCGATGCCTTCACCTCGCTGCCCTTCGGTGCGCGCAGGAACCACGCCGCGACAAAAGCGAGCCCGCCCTGCAGCAGGCCGAAGAACAGGAAGGTGTGCTGGAAGCCCTGCGACTCGATCATGGCCGCGATGGGCAGGATGGTCGCCGCGGAACCGGCGCCGTAACCGCCCGCGGTCAGGCCCACGGCAAGGCCACGGCGGTCCGGGAACCACTTGAGCGCGTTGTTGATGCAGGTGGCGTAGATCGAGCCCACGCCAAGGCCGCCAACGGCTGCGCCGACGTAGAAGCCCATCAGGGTAGTGGCCTGGGAGTTGATGCACCATGCCGCGCCGATGAAGACCGCGCCGAAGGCGACCATCATGCGCGGGCCGAACTTGTCGATGAAATAGCCTTCGATCGGCGCCAGCCAGGTCTGCACAAGGACGAAGACGGTGAAGGCGATCTGGATGCTGGCGCGCGACCAGCCGTAGGCCCCCTGGATCTCGGGGACGAACAAAGTCCAGGCGTATTGGATATTGGCGGTGGCGATCATGCAGATCACGCCGACAATCAATTGCAGCCAGCGTGTGCCTTCCGGAACCTGGCGATTAGCGCCCAGCGCTGCCGATGGATTACTCATTTGCGCGCTCCTTGAATCATTTGGCCATTCAATTGCGGGGGTGCGGGCGGATATGCTGACGCACTGCGCCTCAGCTTAAGGGTGGCTGCTGGCATTTCATGTCTCCTGTGTCATTGGCATTTATTTGCCTCTTATTCCGACGCCGACCTGAGGTCTCCGCCCTCACCTCTCTCAAGTTCGGAGTGGCGATGGGATACACAGTATGTGATATATCAAGTAAGTCAAGCGAAAGGGATGGCAGGGTTTTCACTGAATTTATGATGGCTTACGATGGGTGCCGGATATTCACGCTGAATATGCATCATCGACACCGGAAGAGGCCCTTGCCTGGCACTGCCGGATACCAGTGAAATCCTTTACTGGAGCCACTTCCAGGCGAATCGCTGCCGATAGATGAGGGTTCGTTTTGAATGGATGAGCAAAAGGACTTAAATCTCATCATTACGAATTTGTCATATTTGAAAGTGATCCATCCGGCCAGGTAGCCATGATTACGAAAATGTCATGATTACAGAAATGTCATGATTTTGAATGCGCCGGATGATGAGCAAAATAAATCAGAGCGATTAATACCGCATAAGCAGACCCACGCACCCCAAAAAAAATGCCCGCAGGCAAGCCTGGCGGGCGTAGGCATGATGCGTGACATCAGCCGCAGCATGTAGATGGAGTTATAGGCGATTATTGGAGCCGGGCAAATAAATAAAAACGCTTAGTCCGTGGTCGCGGCCAGGAACTCTCGAAAACCCTGACGGATTTGCCGGAAAAACCTGAATGCCATTTGGGCAGATTCAGAAGATGGCATTTTTGTCATGCGGGATTTCGATTTGCGGGCGATGCGCTGCGGCCTGGGCCGGCAAGCACTGTAGACAAGATCATCCGGGCTAACCGCGAAAGTAGATAAAACGGTAAGTGCTGTAGAACTCCTGGAAGGCCGGGCGGACCAGGTCGCCCACCCATTGCTATAGACAGAATCGAAAGCATTTTGGAGAAAAGTAGATGTTTTGGTAAATCCTGTAGGAACTCTGGTAAGCTCCCGGCAAACCGGCACCCAGGAATTGCGACCATCTATGTCTCATGCGCCACTTGGCTACGACGCGCTTATCCGCAAGTTCGGGTTGCGCGTGCCGCCGCTGCGCTCGACGTCCGCCCTTGCCGACAAGACCGGGGTCCTCAGCACGCACACCGGACCGGACGGCACCACGCGCACCGTGTATCCAAGGAACCGCTACCGCGGCGGCGACACGACCGTGGACCACCTGACTTTCGCGCTGAAGAAGGAGCAGCTCGACCTGACCGTGCTGGCGGCGCTGTTCGAGCATGCGCCAGCGGTGCAGGCGGTACGGGAGTGGCTGGCGGCCACCCCGACCTCGCGCTATGCGAGGCTGAGCGCGTTCTATGCCAAATGGCTTGCCGGGGCGCAATTCGACTACAAGCTGCCGGCCGGGGCGCCCAGGGTACTGGCGCTGGACGAGAGCCGGTACCTGACCGGCCCGGCAACGCCGGACCTGCAGTTCGGTATCCAGAACAACCACCTCGGCCCGGCCGCGTTTTGCCCCCTGGTACGCCGCACCGAGAAGCTGGCGCAGTACATAGCCGCCGACCTCCCCGGCCGTGTGGCCGCGGCCATCAAGCGGCTCGAGCCAGAGTTGCTGGCGCGCGCGGTGGACTACCTCTACCTCGCGGAGACACGATCGACCTACTCCATCGAGCACGAGATCCCCGATAACCAGCGGGTCGCCAAGTTCAGGCGGCTGCTGGAGTATGCCGGCAATCCCGCCCCGCTGACCGAAGCGCAGCTGTGCGAGTGGCAGAACGAAATCATCTCGGGGCTGCGCGCCGAATTCTCCTATCGCGACAAGCAGAACTGGCTGTCCCGCGGCGGGCGCATGCGCAACATCGCTGACTATATTCCCCCGCCGCCCGGGCAGCTTGGCGCGATGATGGACGGGATTGCCGCGGTCGCGGGCCTGGTCGAGGCACAGGCGGCAAACCCCATCGTGGCCGCGGCGTGCGTATCGTTTGGCTTTGTCTTCGCCCACCCGTTCTACGACGGCAACGGCCGGCTCCATCGATTCCTCATCCACCATTTGCTGCGGCAGGCCGGTGTCACGCCCGATGGCGTCGTGCTGCCGGTGTCGGCACGGATGCTCAAGCAGATCGATACCTATGCCGCGCTGCTGAAGTCCTATTCCGCCCCGCGGACGGCCCTGCTCAACTACGCGCTGGATTCGGACAGCGACACCATCCTGATCAAGTCGCCACAGCCCGGCTGGCTTTACGCATCCTTTGATGCGACGGCGCTGTGCGAATTCGTCTTCGAATGCATCGAGCAGTGCGTCGAGCAGGACCTTGCGCAGGAGCTCCAGTACCTGCGCGCCTACGATGCCAGCGTCGCACGCCTGGAAAGCTGGCTCGATCTGCGCCAGTCACGCCTGTCGAACCTGATCGACCTGATCGTCCAGAACCACGGCGAGCTGTCCAGGCGCAAGCGCAAGCTGTTCGAAGACATCACGGACGACGAGCTCGCCCGCATTGAAGCCGTCGTGCGCGACGAATTCACGGAATACCTCGAGCTCAACGGCAGCCGCTGAAGCGGCGGCACAGCATTGGCACTGCCCGGTGCCGCCACCATGGGGCGGCACCGGCGCCACTATGTATCGCTCTGTATCCCGGGCCGCGGCAGACATGAAAGCTTGCACGGATGCCGGGGCGCGGAAACAGCCCGGATACGTGCGGACGGTGGAATGCGTCTATCGCCAACACCGGGAGTTCTCCGCCATGTCCGTCGCCGCCATCCATCCGCCGCCACCCTGCCCCTGCCATCGTGCCTGCCACGGCACCGCGCACGCCGACGGGAGCCGTCCATGATCGACGCCTTCCTTGCCTTCGCCGCCGGCGTGCTGACCATTGCCTCGCCCTGTGTGCTGCCGGTGCTGCCCATGCTGCTGGCCGGCTCGGTGGGCGAATCCGGCCGGCTGCGCCCGCTGGCGATCGCGCTTGGCTTCGTCAGCGCCTTTTCCGCGCTGGGCATAGTCTTTGGCGCACTGTCCAGCGCCTTCAGCGAAGCCCCAGGCGTGGTGCGCAACGCGGCCATCCTGTTGCTGCTGGGTGCCGGCCTGTCACGGCTCTGGCCGGCGGGCTTCGAGCGCCTGGCGGCCCCGTTCGCCGGCGTGGTCGACCGCCTGGCGGGCGTCGGCGGCCGGACCGGCACCGGCGTGGCCGGCGGCTTTGTGCTGGGCATGACGCTGGGCGCGGTGTGGACCCCGTGCGCCGGGCCGGTGCTGGCGTCGATCCTCGCGCTGGTGGCCAAGGCGCAAGACCTGCATCGCGCTGCCGGCCTGCTGGCGTTGTTCGCGGCTGGCGCGGCCATCCCGATGCTGGGCATTGCCTATGGCGGCCAGTTCGCCACCACTCACGTGCGCCGGCTGGCGCGTCACACGCACCGGCTGCAGCAAGGCTTCGGCGTGCTGGTGGTGGCGACCGCCATCGCCATGTACTTCCAGTACGACACCCTTGCCGTCGCCTGGCTGACCTCGCTTTTCCCTGCCTCCCAACCTGGAGCCTGAACCATGCACCGCTTGCTTCGTACCCTGCTTGCCACTACCGCCATCGTCGCCGCCCAGCATGCCGCCGCCGCCCCTGCCGACTATGGCAAGGCGCCGGAATTCACCGGCATCGACAAGTGGCTCAACTCTGAACCGCTGACCGTTGCCGGGCTGCGCGGCAAGGTCGTGCTGGTCGATTTCTGGACCTATAGCTGCATCAACTGCATCAACACGCTGCCCCATGTGCGGCAGTGGTACGACAAATACCGCGACAAGGGCCTGGTCGTGGTCGGCGTCCATACCCCGGAGTTCCCCTTCGAGAAGTCCACCGCCAACGTGCAGGCAGCGCTCAAGCGCTTCGATATCCGCTACCCGGTAGCCCAGGACAACGCCTATGCCACCTGGAACGCCTGGCGCAACCAGTACTGGCCGGCGCTCTACCTGGTCGACGCCAACGGCTCCGTGGTCTACAAGCACTTTGGCGAAGGGAATTACGCCGAGACCGAAGCGGCCATCCAGAAGGCGCTGGCCGGGCGCAAGTAAGTATCAATTCGTCGAGCCTTGAGCAGCCGGTCAAGACCAACAACTTTGACATCCTCTCCTCCCTAAAGGGAGGAGATTCCCTCTGCAGGCGATCGATGTCCCGATCGGGCAAGGATATTTAGCGCAGCGTTCACATCGCGATCAGGTACAGCACCGCATCCACTGCATACCCACTGCCTTATTCCAAGGTCTGCGATACCTTTCGGCCTCTCCGGCGGCATCGCGTCGCACGAAGAGCAGACCTGGGTGGTGAAACGTTCGTCGACTTCCTCGTACCACGCGCCATGCGCAATCGCCTTGTACGCGAGCATTGTGCGGAAGGACGACCAGCCCGCATCGAGGACGGACTTCGCCATGCTGGTCCTGGCGAGGCCGGCGGCGTTCACATTCCCCACCGCAATGTAGTCGAAGTCCCGCACGATGCGATGCGAGAGCTTGTGCAGGAAGTCACGCCGCGCATTGGCGATGCGGGCGTGAAGGTTCGTGGCCTGTCGCCGCTTGCGCGCTCGCTGCGCTTTGGCCAGCGCTTGCTCGAGTCGGCCAAGGTGGCGCGGATTCCCGACCTTCTCGCCGGTGGACAGCGTGGCAAGGTCCTTCAAGCCCAGATCGATGCCAACGCCGCGTGCCGGGGAGCGGGCTTGGGTGTCGGCAACTTCAATCACGATGTTCAGGAACCAGTTGCCTCGCGCGTCGCGGGAGAAATTCGTCCCGTCCTTGATCTTGCCATCGGGAAGGGGGCGGGAGCTGAACACGCGAAACGTGTTGCCGGCAAAGCGGAATGCGTCGCCCGAGCGCTTGAGATCCCGGCCCTTGAGCGGCACCCAGCCGAGCGACTTGCGGCCGCGATAGCGCAGGTACGGCCGGCGATGCTGGCTACGCGACTTGGCGTACTGCTCGCAAACCGCGTTGACGGTGCCGGAATGGATGCGCAGTTCCTTGCAGCTGCTGGTGGTCAACACGTTCATATCGAAACCCGTGGGCCATTTCTTGCCCCACCTCCCGCGCAAGGGAGTTGATACAAATTGTATGCAATTTTTGTATCACGGAGTGCTTATCCCTGCTATTCTTGCTCCCCGGTTGCAGCCTGGAATCTGTTCCAGGCCACGCTCGCGGCAGGCGGCCTCCGCCTGCCCGTCAGCGCGCAATGACAGGGCCGGGGGCAGCCCCTTCCCCGGCGCCAGAAGAACAAGACAGTCCGGAAACCTATCCGGCCAGACAACAGGAGACATGAATGGCGCCCTTGCTATTCAAGGTGGAAGACCGCCCCCCTCGGCTGACGACGTTTTTGCTTGCGCTCCAGCATCTGCTGGCCGCCCTGGGCGGCATCATTGCGGTGCCGCTGGTCATTGGCGGTGCGCTGAAGCTGCCGCCGGACCAGGTCATTGCCCTGGTGAATGCGGCCCTGCTTGGCTCGGGCATCGTCACCATCATCCAGTGCAAGGGCATTGGCCCGGTGGGCATCCGCATGCCATGCGTGATGGGCACCAGCTTCGCCTTTGTCGGCGCGGCCATCAGCGTGGGCGTCGAACACGGCGTGGCCGGCATCCTGGGCTCGGCGCTGGCGGGTTCGCTGGTGATGATCCTGGGCAGCTTCTTCATGCCGGCGATCCGCAAGCTGTTTCCGCATACCGTCACCAGCGTGGTGGTCACCATGATCGGCCTGTCGCTGATTCCGGTGGCCATCGACTGGGCCGCAGGCGGCCAGGGCAGCAGCCGCTATGGCGCACCCGGCAACCTGGCGATTGCAGTCGCGGTGCTGGCGCTGGTGGTCGCGGTGGTGCAGTGGGGCAAGGGCATGCTGTCGGCCTCGGCCATTGTGGCCGGCATTGCCGGCGGCTACCTGCTCTGCCTGGCACTGGGCCTGGTCGACTTCACTCAGTTTCACCAGGCGCCGATCATCGCGGTGCCGCAGCCGCTGCACTTCGGGATGTCGTTCCCGGTCTCCGGCATCGTCGCCATGTCGATCGCTTACCTGGTGACCATCGTCGAATCCACGGGCACGTTCATGGCACTGGGCGCGGCCACGCAGCGGCCGATTTCCGGTAAATGCCTGTCGCGCGGCATCCTGTGCGATGGCTTTGGCTCGGCCTTTGCGGCACTGGTGTCGAGCCCGCCGCTGTCCACCTTTGCGCAGAACGTCGGCGTGGTTTCGCTGACCGGCGTGGCCAGCCGCCATGTGGTCGCGCTGACCGGCGTCATGCTGCTGCTGGCGGGGCTGTTCCCGGTGCTGGGCGCGCTGGTGGTGACGATTCCGCAGCCGGTGCTGGGCGGCGCCGGCCTGATGATGTTCGCGATGATCGTGTCGGGCGGGATCCAGATGCTCAGCACCGTCAAGTTCACGCAGCGCAATACCCTGATCGTGGCCGTGTCGATCGGCTGCGGCCTGGCGGTGACGTTCCGCCCGGAACTGCTGTCCAAGCTGCCTGCCTTCGTCCATGAAGTGTTTGGCTCCGGCATCACGGTGGGCTCGCTGTCGGCGGTGATCCTCAACCTGCTGCTGCCCGGCGGCAAGGACGAGCCGGCTGAAGAAGCCGGCCACGGCACCGTCGGCGAGGCTGCCTGAGCGGCCTGCCTTGAAACCCGCGGGCGGGCGCGCGCGCTAGCGTGCGCCGCCTCGCGCGGCCGCCCCGCCCCCTGGCGCTGGCGCCTTCAGCAGCGGGTAGGGATTGATCGCCCCGCCCGCGGTGTAGACGCCATAGTGCAGGTGGGGCGGCGTGCCCCGCGCATTGCCGCTTGTGCCGACATAGCCCAGCACCGTGCCGGGCACAATCACGTCGCCGGCACGCACGCCGGCGTAGTCGTCCAGATGGGCGTAGTAATGCAGCTGGCGCCCGGGCCCCATCACCCACACCACCTTCCCGCCCAGCTTGTTGGTGCCCACGCGCGTGACAATGCCCTCGGTAGCCGACACCACCGGGCGGCCGCGCGGCGCAAAGATATCGATGCCCTCATGCTTGCGTCCGCCGGAGCGCGCGCCGTGCCAGGTATCGCGCAGCGCCCCCGGGGCAATGCCCTCGACCGGCACCGGCAATGCCACCGGCGCGGGGCGGACCGAGAGCCGGGCCACGTAGATCGCGCGTTCGATTGGCGGCCGCAACCAGGGCCAGGCGAGCCAGATCAGGCAGATGCTCACGACCAGCCAGATCAGGCCGGCGAAAGCGCGGGGACGGGAAGACAGACGGGAGGCATGCATATGCCTTCGACGGCAGCCAGCCCCGCAAATTCCCCGTCAGGCGCGCCTGCGCGCCACATCAAGCGGCCCCGGCACCACTTTCGCAAGCATTTTCCGGTCGAACCATACGCGCTGGCGCCGGTCATACCCTGACTGTTTTCACTGCAATGAGGAGAAGCAATGGATTGTCCGGTGTGCCCGCAAACGCAACTCGTGATGTCCGAACGCCAGGGCATCGAGATCGATTACTGCCCGAAATGCCGCGGTGTCTGGCTGGACCGCGGCGAACTCGACAAGATCCTTGAGCGCTCCGTGGCAACCGCCCCCGCGCAGCAGGCGGCGCCGATGCAGCAAATGCCGCAGCAAACCCAACCCCCGCGACAGGAATACCAGCGCGGCCATGGCGACCGCGACCGGTACTATGAGCGCGAGCAGAAGCACTATAAGAAGAAGAGCATCTGGCACGAGCTGTTCGACTGACGCTGACTTGCCAGTGAGCAAGGGCGACGCAAGGTCGCCCTTTTTTGTTGCCGGCCGCAATCGCCAACCGCTATAACCCTGCGGCCAATCCATCTCCACGTGGATCCGTGGCGCCATACATCACGCCTGTCACTGGATCGATCAGGATGGCGCCCGCGTGGCCCATCGTGTCCGTGAACGCTTCCACGCGCCTGACCGGATGCCCGCGGCGAGCCAACTCGGAGGTCACGGCCTCCGGCACGCGGCCTTCAATCTTGAGGTCGTTCGACGACACGCCCCAGGTCCGCCCATACAGCCAGCGCGGCGCATTGACGGCATCTTGCGGCGACATGCCGAAATCCACGATCCGCGTCACCAGCGCGGCCTGCGTTTGCGGCTGCCCTTCCCCGCCCATGGTGCCGTAGACCAGGAACGGTTTGCCGTCCTTCAGCAGCAGTGCCGGGTTGAGGGTATGGAAGGTGCGCTTGCCCGGCGCCAGGTGATTCACGTGCGCGGGATCGAGTGAAAAGAACGAGCCGCGGTTCTGCAGCAGCACGCCGGTGCCCTTGGGTACGATGCCGGAACCGAAGTCGTGATACACGCTCTGGATCATCGACACCACGTTGCCGTCCTTGTCGGCGGTGCCGAACCACACGGTGTCGCCGTGCGGGTCCATCGGCTTCACGTCCATGCCGGCCCGCAGCATGCTGATGCGCCCCGACTGCACCTGCCCGTGCTGCGGCGACAGCAGCCGCGCCAGCGGGATCTGCACGAAATCCGGATCGGCCAGGTAGCGGTCGCGATCGGCAAAGGCCTGCTTGGTCGCCTCCACCAGCACGTGATAGTAGTCGGCCGTGCCTTCGCCGAGGGCGCGCACGTCGCGCTTGTCCAGGATGTTCAGGATCTCCAGCGAGGCAAAGCCTTGCGTGTTGGGCGGAAAGTTGACGGCCTGGTAGCCGCGGTAGTTCACGGTAATAGGCTGCACCCAGTCGGCGCGATGGCGGGCAAAGTCACCGTAGGTCAGCATGCCGCCGTGTGCCTGCAGGTCGGCCACGATCTTGCGCGCGATTTCCCCCTGGTAGAACGCCTTGGCGCCGCCCGCCGCGATCTGCTGCAGCGTTCCGGCAAGGTCGGGCTGGCGCAGGGTTTCGCCAACCCGGTAGGCAGAGCCGTCCGGCTTGAGGAATGTCTGGCGAAAGCCGTCGAAGCGCTGCAAGGCGCGGAACTCCTTGTCGGACGGATCGGTATTGATCCGGCTCCAGGTCACGAATGAAGATGAGACCGGAAAGCCCGTCTCGGCATAACGCACCGCATCGGCCAGCAGATCCGGCCAGGGCAGGCTGCGGCCCATGCCCTGGCGCGCGTACTGGTACGCCGCCTCCCAGCCGGCAACGGTGCCGGGCACGGTGTTGGCCGACAGGTAACCGCGGGCGGGGATCTTGTCCAGGCCTTTGCCTTGGTAGAAGGCGATACTGGCCTGCTCGCCGGCGCGGCCGCTGGCATTGAGCGCGCGCACCTCGCGGGTTCTGGCGTTGTAGATCAGCCAGAAGGCATCGCCGCCGATGGAGTTCATATGCGGGTAGACCACGGCGATGGTCGCAGCCACGGCGATGGCAGCATCGACCGCATTGCCGCCGCGCGCAAGCACGCGCAGCCCCGCCTGCGTGGCCAGGCGGTTGGACGACGTCACCATGCCGCCGGTGGCCATCGGGTTGACGCAGGCTGAAGGTGTATCGCAGTACTTGCCGCTCACATCGAAAGCCCACGCCGGCGCAGCCGGCAGGATGAGCGCGGCCAGCAAGCCGGCCCGGCGCAGTCGGGTGGAAAGTCGTATGCGGTGCATTGCAGGCTCCGTTGGTAACACAGCGAAGGGGGCATGCCGGACGCTGGGCAACCTGCATGCGTGGTAGAGCGGATTGCCCGGATTGCCTATGGGGCGAGCGCAAGTTAGCCTGCGGCAAATAATCTGGCTAACGGCAAAGTCGCATCCGGTATCGCCAATCGGACATCAGCAGCGGCATCGCCCACAGCGCCAACGGACACCGCATGCCTGCCCACGACCACGGCCTGCGCGCACTCGCGCGGCTGCCTCGCCCGCTATATGGCCATGTCGAAGCCCTGCCCAACCGCATACTGGGCTACCGCCACCGGCATCCGTGGTGCCAGTTCGCCTATGCCCTGGAGGGTGTGCTGGAGGTGCTGACCGACAGCGGGCGCTTTGTGGCACCGCCGCAGTGGGCGGTCTGGATTCCGTCCGGCATGCAGCACCGCGTGCGCTGCGCTGCCGGCACGCGCGTCCGCAGCCTTTACCTGGACAACGGGGTTTGCGCGGCGGCCTCGGGCCGCTGCCGTGTGCTCACGGTAAGTCCGCTGCTGCGCGAGCTGATCCGGGCCTTCAGCTACCTGCCCGCCGAATACGATGAGCACAGCGCCGACGGCCGCCTGGCGCGCGTGCTGCTGGACCAGCTCGGCGCCGCGCCGGAAGTGGAACTCATGCTGCCGCTGCCTGCCGACCCGCGCCTGCGGCTGGTCTGCAACGGCCTGCAGCGCCACGCGGACCGCGATACCAGCCTGGCTGCGTGGAGCGCCCGCCTGGCGGTGTCGGACAAGACCTTGACCCGGCTGTTCCTGCGCGAAACCGGGCTGACCTTCCGCGCCTGGCGGCAGCGCCTGCGCCTGCTCGACGCGGTCCCGCGGCTGGAGCGCGGCGAGGCCGTGACCGACGTTGCCCTGGATTGCGGCTATGACTCGCTGTCGGCGTTTATCGCGGCATTCCGCCGGCTGTACAACATGACCCCGGGCGAGCTGTCCCGCGCGAACCGGATCGGCACAAGCGGGGCGTAGCACACTGCCGTCACGCCGCCTTGCGCCTACGCCGTGACGCTTCCGCGGCAGCATCGCGCAGCTCTGGCGGCAACGCGCGCAGTTCGGCTGTGAAGAAGGCACGCTCGGCCGGCCGCAGCGCCGGCAGCTGGGCGGCCAGCCGCTCCACCGCGGCACACGCTATGGCGGTAGCGCCTTGCTCGTGGGTGAGGTACCAGGCCGATTCGAGCAGCAGGTTGGCCAGCTGCAACGGCCCCAGCCTGACGTGGCCGGCGTCATGGTCTTCCAGCGCGAACGCAGCCACGGCGGACCAGCGCACGAAGCCCTTGGCCGGTGCGAACGGCGCGTGGAACGGCCGCAGTGCGTCGACAGCGTCGGCAACGGACAGCGGGCGCTGGCGGCGGAACGCGGCCATGCTGTCGTTGGCCCTGGCTGGCCGGTCGGATGGCGGGGTATCGGGCCCGCAGCTGCCGCGTGCGATGCGCAGCAGGAAGATCGCGTTCCACGCCGTGCCGCCGCCCACGCCGAACCGGTCGCAGATCCACTCCGACAAGCCCAGCCAGCGCATCGCCTGCCGCTGCACCGCGCTGGCGGACAAGGTGCGCGCGGCATCGACCAGGCCGTGCTGCCAGAACAGCCACAGGCACAGGCCGATATTGGCCGCGGCATGCTGCACGGCGTCGACGGAATCGGCCTCGTAGGCGGCCTGCAGCGCGCCGGCGAAGGTATCCAGCGCCAGCTGCGCGGCCCGCGCCGTGCCGGCATGCCCGGCGCGCATGGCATCGGCCTTGTGCAGCAGCGCTTCCAGGTTCAGCACTTCAAAGCGCACGCGCGGGTTGTAGTGCACCACCAGGCGCAGTTCCGGATCGGACTGCAGCCCTTCCAGGCCGGCACGCGCGCCGTCGCTGTCACCGCGGGTATAGCGTTCCCAGGCCCGCACGATATGCGCCATGGCGCAGAACGCGGGCGTCGCCGCGCCGGCCTCGGCCGCCTGCACCAGGCGGTCGACACGCCTGAGTGCCGCCCGGCTCTGATCGAGGCGGCCGCAGCGGCGCCACGCCAGGCTTTCCTTGAGCAATGACAGCGCTTGCTGGAAACCGTCGCCGGCACTGCGGCCTGCCGCGCGGAAGGACTCGGCCACGGCTGAGCCGTGCATGCCTGCGTGGCCGTCCTGCGCGCCGCGCATGGCCTGGGTCAGCTCGCTCCAGAAGGCCATGTCGCGCATCACGTAGCCGACGCCGTCCGGCTGGCCCGCCGGCTCCGCTTGCGGCCCCGTGGGAAAGCCAAGGCGGCGGGCCAGCGCGGCCGGGCCCAGCGTGCGCCCGTCCGCCACAAAGCGCAGGCGCCGCGCGCTCGCTGCCGTGATCCAGAACGGCCCGCGGCTGCGCTGCGCCGGATTGGCCGCGGCCGGGTCGCGCTGGCGGTCGGCCCCCCATCCGACCGCCACCTGCCAGCGCGCAAAGTCCGCAAACGCGCGCGACACCAGCATGCGCAGGTTGGCCGCCGTCGGGAAGGCGCTGCGCACCACTGCCGCGGCGACACCGCCCTCCCCGGTGCGATGCGCATGCCAGATGCGCGCCAGCAGCCAGACCGACTGGTAGCGCGCGGGTTGGCCGTCGACCCGGTACGGGGCCGACACGTCGATACGGATCGGGGCAGGCGTGGCTGGCATCAGGTAGTCAGGGATCGAGTGAAAAGCGCTGGTGGCGCCCGTCATGTTACGCAAGTTACAGCCAGCGCGGTTGGCCTTATCCGGACGCTCTCCTATGCTGCGCACCACGGTCCGGGCCCGGATTGCCATCCCCTCAACTCTTCTGCAAGGCCATGAACAAACATCTTGCTCGTCTGCTGACACCGATGGCGATCGGCTTCGGCCTGCTTGCCTCCACCCTGCCCGCCCTGGCGGCACCGAAAGAAGTCCCGCTGGATGCCGCGGCGCTGTTCCGCCAGGCCGATACCACCGGCACCATGGTGATCTACGACCTGCGGCGCGACCGCATGCTGACCTACAACAAGCCGCGTGCGGCCACGCAGTACTCGCCGGCGTCGACCTTCAAGATCCTGAACTCGATGATCGGCCTGGAGAGCGGTGCCGTGGCCGACGTCGACCATGACAAGCTGCCGTGGGACGGCAAGGTCTGGCTGGTCGGCGGCAAGGCTGTCCTGCCCGACGCCTGCAACGCTGACGTGCCGCTGCGCGTCGCCTTCCCCAACTCCTGCGTGCCGGCCTACCAGGCGCTGGCGCGGCGGGTTGGCAGCGCGGCCTACCAGCGCTACCTGACCGCATCGCACTATGGCAATGCCAACAGCTCCGGCCAGGTCGACCGCTTCTGGCTGAACGGCACGCTGCAGATCTCCGCCTACCAGCAGATCGACTTCCTGAAGGGCGTGGTACAGCGCACGCTGCCGTTCTCGCCAACCACCTTCAAGGCCGTGGACGACATCACGGTGATGGAGCGCACCGCCGGCTACACCCTGCATGCCAAGACCGGCTGGGCCGATTCGGCCAAGCCCGCAGTGGGGTGGCTGGTGGGCTGGGTTGAGCGTGGCGACGACGACTACCTGTTTGCGCTCAATCTCGATCTGGTGCGGCCCGAACACGCCAAGGCGCGCATGGAGATTGCGCGCGCGGCGCTGCGGCAGGCGGGGGCGTTACCGGATTGACGCTGCCGAAGGCGGCCGCCGCACACGCGGCCGCCTGCAGTCACTGCCCTCGGACATTTCACACAGGCAATTTCTCCCCCGTATTTCAGATCCGTCTGATTTACCTGCCGACCCCGGATCGATAGCTTTGGCCGGTCGGCATTTCCCACCGCGTCGCCCGACGCAACCATTCCGTAGTGGGATCTGCCCGACGCCCGTATGCAACGGGACAGCCAGACCTTTCCCACAATCCGGAGGTGAAATCCAATGAGAAAAATAGCAATGCCGGCAGCCCTGCTGTCGGCCATCGCGCTGCTGGCCGCCTGTGGCGGCGGCGCGGACGACGCAACGACCACACCGGCGGCACAAACGCCACCGTCCGAAAATAATCCGGCACCGGCGCCTGCACCAAAGCCTGAGCCCTCGCCCGAAGCAGCACCGCAACCTGCGCCCACTGGCGAGCTGCCGCCGAGCCTGAGCGCACCGCAACCGGGCTCGACGGCAGCGGTCGGCAATGGCAGCGAAGGTCTCTGGGTCGGCCTCATGAACGCCACGCTGGTCGACAACAGCGGGAAGTTCGTGCACGCGAGACTGACGGGCGTGCTGGCAGGCGCGTTCCAGTTTTCTGGCTCGGCCTGGACGCTGGGCCCCGGCACGCTGTACGAAACCGGCTTTGCCTACCCGGCCACCGGGGCCGGCACCATTACCCCGGGGCAGCGCTTTGACGGCAATTTCGTCGCCACGCCAGGCAACCCTATCAATTTGCTATCCGGTACCTATGATCCGTCCAACGCGCTAGCCGTGGACCAGGCTGCCATCGCCGGCAACTGGAAGCAAGACGGCTTTGCCATGCAGATCGATGACGCGGGCAACGTCACCGGTACCTATACCAGCGGCACCCGCATTTGCGACCTGCAGGGCACGGCAACGCTTGCCACCCCGGGATCGGCCAAGAACCTGTATGCGGTCAGGATCGTAGCCGAAAACTCCATGCAGCCGGGCAGCACCGGCTGCGCGCTGTCGACCGGCGTGCCGCACAACGGCTTTGCCGCGATCCGCCTGATGCCGGCCGACGGCAGCATCATCGTGAGCAGCAGCACGCGCTATGCACGCACGCTGGTGATGGCCGCCAGCACCGGGACCGGCGGGTACTTCACCATGCAGATGTCCAAACAATAAGCCCGCCCCCCGCAACGCCCCGGGCGGTCCTCCTGCGGGCGGACCGCCGCTACCTTCTTCCTTCCGAGCCACGGCAGTGGCCTCACCATCACCTGACACCCAGGCGTCGCATCCGCCCTCCGGGTTTCCCCGCGGTTGAGTTCTGTGCTCGCATATCATTTAATTCAACGTGAATTAATTAATAGCGGACGGAGGCAAGATGACCGCATCCAAAGCGGGCCGTGGCGTGAATTCCGCCAGCCTGCGCCTGTACAACGAACGTGCGCTGCTGCTGGCGCTGCGCCGTGCCGGCGAGGCCTCCAAGGCTGACCTGGCGCGCATGGCGCAACTGACCAATACGGCGGTGGGCAGCATCGTGCAGACCCTGTCCGAGGAAGGCCTGGTCGAGCAGTCCGGACGCCGCACGGAAGGCCAGCGCGGCCAGCCCGCCAGCCTGATCCGGCTGCAGCCCAAGGGCGCCTTCGGCATTGGCGTGCGGCTGGACCGCGGCAGCATCGAGGTGGTGATGGTGGACTTTGCCGGCCATATCCTGGCCAGCCGCGCCCACCAGCTGGTCCTGCCCCACCCTGACCAGGCGCTGGAAATGGTGCGGCACGATATTGCCGAGCTGCGCGCCCTGCTCACCCCCGCCGAACAGAAGCGCCTGCTGGGCATCGGCGTGGCGCAGCCCTATAACCTGGGTGCCTGGCTGCGCGAGCTGGACGTGCAGGGCGAAGCCTTCCAGGCAAGCTTCCGCGCCTGGGACCAGGCTGACTTCCCGGCAATGCTCAACGCCGCCACCGGCTTGCCGGTCTTCGGCGAGAACGACGGCACCGCCGCCGCGGTGGCCGAGCTGTTCTACGGGCGCCACCATGCCCAGCATTTCCTCTATGTCTTCCTTGGCCCCGCCATCGGCGGCGGCGTGGTGCTCAATGGCGACTGCGTGCGCGGTGTCTCCGGCAATGCCGGCGATATCGCGATGATCCCGGTGCCGCCCAGCACCCTGCCCTCCGCGCCGGTTGCCACCGGCACCGGCAAGCGGCGCGACATCCTGATCTCGCGCGCGTCGCTCAACGCCCTGACCCGCCACCTGCGCCACCACGGCGTGGTGGTCAACGGCCATGCCGACCTGCAGCGCCAGGTAGAGCTGGGCCACCCTGCGGTCGAGGAATGGATTGCCGACTGCGTCGATGCGCTGGCGCCGGCGCTGCAGTCCGCCCTCGCCGTGCTCGACGTGCCGCTGGTGATCTTCGATGCCGATATCGACGGCGGCCTGGTCGCCACGATGATCGCGCGCCTGCAGCAGGCGCTGGATGAAAGCGCCCCCGAAGCCCGCGCGCCCGCCACCGTGGTGCGCGGCTGCTTTGGCGCCAACGCCGGCGCGGTGGGTGCCGCGTCGCTGCCGATGTTCATGAACTTCTCGCCACGCGCCGAGCTGCTACGGGGTGCGTCTGCCATCGTTCCGGAGGCCAGCCATGCCATTGTCTGAAGCACCGCGTACCTCGCCCATGCCAGCGCACCTGCATGGCGGCCATGCGGGCCCAGCGCCGCTGCTCGAGCTGCGCAATATCTCCAAGACCTTCCCCGGCGTGAAGGCGCTCAGCAACATGGAGCTGACCGTCTACGCCGGCGAAGTCCATGCCCTGATGGGCGAGAATGGCGCCGGCAAATCCACGCTGATGAAGATCCTGTCCGGCGCCTATATCGCCGACCCGGGCGGCGAGTGCCGCATCGACGGCAAGCCGGTGGCCATCGACGGCCCGGCCACGGCGCGCGCCCACGGCGTGGCCGTGATCTACCAGGAGCTGAGCCTGGCGCCCAACCTGAGCGTGGCCGAGAACATCTACCTGGGCCGCCACCTGCACCACCGCGGCATGGTCGACCGCACCGCCATGGCGCGCGCCTGCGAGGCCACGCTGGCCCGGCTGGGCGCGGACTTCACGCCGCAGACGCCGGTGCATACGCTGTCGATCGCGCAGCGCCAGCTGGTGGAGATCGCGCGCGCGGTGCATTTCGAGACCCGCATCCTGGTGATGGACGAGCCCACCACGCCGCTGTCCACCCGCGAGACCGACCGCCTGTTCGCGCTGATCCGCCAGCTGCGCGCCGAAGGCATGGCCATCATCTATATCAGCCACCGCATGGCGGAAATCGATGAGCTGGCCGACCGCGTCACCGTGCTGCGCGACGGCTGCTTTGTCGGCACGCTCACGCGTGAGGTTCTGACGCAGGCGGCGCTGGTCAAGATGATGGTCGGGCGCGACCTGTCCGGCTTCTACACCAAGACCCATGGCGAGGCCGCGCCGGGCGAGATCATGCTGTCGGTGCGCAATATGTCCGATGGCCGGCGCGTGCGCGGCTGCAGCTTCGACCTGCGCGCCGGCGAAGTGCTGGGCCTGGCCGGGCTGGTGGGCGCCGGGCGCACCGAGCTGGCGCGGCTGGTCTTCGGCGCCGATGCCCGCACCGATGGCGCCGTGTTCGTGGCCGGCACGCCGCTGGCCGTCACCGGCCCGCGCCAGGCGATCGATGCCGGCATTGCCTACCTGACCGAAGACCGCAAGCTGCAGGGCCTGTTCCTGGACCAGAGCGTGCACGAGAACATCAACCTGATCGTGGCCGCGCGCGATGCGCTGCGCGGCGGGCGCCTGAACCGCGCCAGCGCGCGCCAGCGCACCGCCGCGGCGATCCGCTCGCTCGGCATCCGCGTGGCGCACCCGCAAGTCAACGTGGGATCGCTGTCCGGCGGCAACCAGCAGAAGGTGATGCTGTCGCGGCTGCTGGAAACCCGGCCGCGCGTGCTGATCCTGGACGAGCCTACGCGTGGCGTGGATATCGGCGCCAAGGCCGAGATCTACCGGCTCATCAACGAGCTGGCGCGCTCCGGCGTGGCGGTGCTGATGATTTCCAGCGAACTGCCCGAGGTGGTCGGCCTGTGCGACCGCGTGCTGGTGATGCGCGAAGGCGAGCTGGCCGGCGAAGTGCCGGGCTGCGCCGATGCCGCCGCCATGCAGGAACGGATCATTGCGCTGGCGACCGGCGCCGGCGAGCAACCGCCCCCGGTCCTGCACTGAACCGCTGAATTCCCGAACAGGCCGGCACAGAACGGCCGCACCGGGGCGGCATCCCGCCTCGCAGCATCAGGAGACACTTATGCGCAATCCCCTCTCATCCACGGCCCATGGCGTCACCGCCCAGGCTGCCACGCCGGTGGCGCACGCCACCGGCCGCGCCACCACGCAGGAACGCCTGCGCGCGCTCGGCATGCTGCCGGTGCTGGTGCTGCTCTGCCTCGGCTTCACGCTGCTGACCGAGAACTTCGCCAGCCTGCAGAACCTGTCGATCATCGCCCAGCAGGCGTCGATCAACCTGGTGCTGGCCGCGGGCATGACCTTCGTGATCCTGACCGGCGGCATCGACCTGTCGGTGGGATCGATCCTGTCGGTGTCGGCCGTGGTGGCGATGCTGGTCTCGCTGATGCCGCAACTGGCGGCGCTGAGCGTGCCGGCAGCACTGCTGTGCGGGCTGCTGTTCGGACTGGTCAACGGCGCGCTGATCGCCTTCATGAAGCTGCCGCCGTTCATCGTGACGCTGGGCAGCCTGACCGCGGTGCGCGGGCTGGCGCGGCTGGTCGGCAACGACAGCACGGTCTACAACCCCGATATCTCGTTCGCCTTTATCGGCAACGGCGACCTGCTGGGCATTCCCTGGCTGGTGGTGATTGCCGTTGCGGTGGTCGCGGTGTCGTGGCTGGTGCTGCGCCGCACGGTGCTGGGGCTGCAGATCTACGCGGTCGGCGGCAATGCCGAGGCGGCGCGCCTGTCGGGCATCAAGGTGTGGGTGGTGCTGCTGTTCGTCTATGCGGTGTCGGGCGTGCTGTCGGGGCTGGGCGGCGTGATGTCGGCGTCGCGGCTGTATGCGGCCAACGGGCTGCAGCTGGGGCAGTCCTATGAGCTGGATGCGATCGCCGCGGTGATCCTGGGCGGCACCAGCTTTGTCGGCGGGGTGGGATCGATTGCCGGCACGCTGGTGGGTGCGCTGATCATCGCGGTGCTGTCCAACGGGCTGATCCTGCTGGGCGTGTCGGATATCTGGCAATACATCATCAAGGGCCTGGTGATCATCGGCGCGGTCGCGCTCGATCGCTATCGGCAGAAGGGCTCGGCCCGTACCTGAGCTGCGGCCGCACAGGAGACAGACCGTGATCCAACCCATCCTCAAAGCCCTTGCCGCGAGCGCGCTGGCAGCGCTGTGCGCGGTGCCGGCCCTGGCACAAGCGCCCGCGCAGACCGCGCCGGCTTCAGATGTCCAGTCCGTGCAGCGCCCGCTCAAGAAGGTCGGCGTGACCCTGGGCTCGCTGGGCAACCCGTATTTTGTCGCACTGGCCCGCGGTGCCGAGGCCGCGGCCCTGCAGGCCAACCCGAAGGCAAAGGTCACCGTGCTGTCGGCGGACTACGACCTGAACAAGCAGTTCATGCACATCGACAGCTTTATCGTCGCCGGCGTCGACCTGATCCTGATCAACGCCGCCGACGCCCGCGCCATCGAGCCGGCGGTACGCAAGGCGCGCAAGGCCGGCATCGTGGTGGTGGCGGTCGATGTGGCCGCCGCCGGCGCCGATGCCACCGTGCAGACCGACAACACCCAGGCCGGCGAACTCGCCTGCGGCTTTATCGCCGACCGGCTCAAGGGCCGCGGCAACGTCATCATCCAGAACGGCCCGCCCGTATCGGCGGTGCTGGACCGGGTCAAGGGTTGCAAGACCGTGCTGGCGCGCCACCCCGATATCCGCATCCTGTCCGACGACCAGGATGCCAAGGGCTCCCGCGAAGGCGGGCTGAACGTAATGCAGCTGTACCTGACGCGCTTTCCCAAGGTGGATGCGGTCTTCACCATCAACGACCCGCAGGCCGTGGGCGCGGACCTGGCCGCGCGCCAGCTCAACCGCCGCGGCATCGTGATTGCCTCGGTCGACGGCGCGCCTGACATCGAGGCGGCACTGAAGGCCGACACGCTGGTGCAGGCCTCGGCCAGCCAGGACCCGTGGGCCATTGCCCGCACCGCTGTGCAACTGGGCGTGGGCATGATGAACGGCCAGCGCCCGCCCAACCCGACCGTGCTGCTGCCGTCCACGCTGGTGACGCGTGCCAATGTCGGCCAGTACAAGGGCTGGGCCGCGCCGCGGTAAACGGCACGGCCGGTCCTTCCACCCTCTTTTCTATTTGCTGATTCCATGATGGCTAGCCCCCCTGCCGGCGCTCCGGCACCTGAACCCGCCCCGGAGTTCGATTTCGTACTGTTCGGCGCCACCGGCGACCTGGCGCGGCGCAAGCTGCTGCCGGCACTGTTCGATGCCCACGCCGCCGGTTCGCTGCATCCGCGCGGGCGCATCCTGGCACTGGGCAGCCAGCCGCTGTCGCATGACGCCTACCTGGCGATGCTAAACGACGAAGTGCTGCCAGCGCTGGCCGGCAACGCCGCGGCCGCAGCGTGGCAGGGCTTTCTCGACCGCATCGTGTACCTGCAGGTCGATGCCAACGCCGATGCCGGCTTCGATGCGCTGGCCGAGCTGGTCAATGCGCGCGCGGCGCCGGTGGTGGTGTTCTACCTGGCCACGGCCCCGCACCTGTTCGTCACCATCTGCGAGCAACTGGCGCGCGTGGGCCTGACCGGCCAGCGCAGCCGCATCGTGCTGGAAAAACCGCTCGGGCACGACCTGGCCTCGTCCGAGGCCATCAACGCCGAAGTGGCGCGGCACTTTGCCGAGGACCAGATCTACCGGATCGACCACTACCTGGGCAAGGAGTCGGTGCAGAACCTGATGGCGGTGCGCTTTGGCAACGTACTGTTCGAGCCGCTGTGGCGGCGTGAATGGGTGCGCCAGGTGCAGATCACCATCGCCGAAGAGCTGGGCGTGGAGCGCCGCGGCAACTTCTACGACGGCATCGGCGCGCTGCGCGACATGGTGCAGAACCACCTGCTGCAGCTGCTGTGCATGGTCGCGATGGAACCGCCCACGAGCCTGTCGGAAGACGCCATCCGCGACGAGAAGCTCAAGATCCTGAAGGCGCTGCGGCCGATCCGGCCGGAAGACGTTGCCGAGAAGGTGGTGCGTGGCCAGTACTCCCGTGGCGCCGCGGGCGGCGACCCGGTGCCCGGCTATGCCAGTGAACCCGGCATCGCGCCCGACAGCCGCACCGAGACCTTCGTTGCCATCCGCGCCGAGATCGCCAACTGGCGCTGGGCCGGGGTGCCGTTCTACCTGCGCACCGGCAAGCGCATGCAGTCGCGCGTGGCGGAGATCGTGATCCATTTCCACGACGTGCCCTACCCGCTGTTCCCGCACCCGCTGGGGATCATGTCCGGCAACCGGCTGGTGATCACGCTGCAGCCCGAGGAAAGCATCCGGCTGTATTTCCTGACCAAGCAGCCTGGCGACACGCAGGCGCTGATTCCCGCGTCCCTCGACCTGCAGCTGAACACTGCCGCCCCACGTGTACGGCGCGTGGGCGCGTACGAGCGCCTGCTGCTCGACGTGATCCGCGGCCGGCTGGGCCTGTTCGTGCGGCGCGATGAGCAGGTGCAGGCGTGGCGCTGGGTCGCGCCCATCCTGAAGACGTGGGAGAACTCGCCCACGCCGCCCAAGCCTTACACCGCCGGCACCTGGGGCCCGGCGGCCTCCAGTGCCCTGCTGTCGCGAGACGGCATGGCCTGGCATGAAGAGATGTAGCACACGTATCGCGGAGTATCCGACATGACCACTTCCCTACCCGCCTGGCAAGCCCTGCGCGCGCACGCCGACACCCTGCGCGGCACCCATATGCGCGACTGGTTCGACGGCCCGCGCGGCCCGCTGCGCGCCGAGCGCTTCAGCGCCGAAGCCTGCGGCCTGACACTGGACTACGCCAAGAACCGCATCACCGACGAAACGCTGGCGTTGCTGTTCACCCTGGCTGGCCAGGCACGCGTGGCCGAGCGGCGCGACGCCATGTTCGGCGGCGAACCGGTCAACACCACCGAGCACCGCGCCGCACTGCATATCGCGCTGCGCGCCTATCCGGAGGATGGCTATCGCGCGCTCGGCGTGCCCGTGGGCGCGGACGTCGCCGCGGTGTTGGCACAGATCGAGCGCTTTGCCGGCGCGGTGCGCAGTGGCGCCTGGACCGGCTTCGATGGCCGCGCGATCACCGACATCGTCAATATCGGCATCGGCGGCTCGGACCTGGGCCCGCGCATGGTCTGCCGCGCGCTGGGCGATGCGCAAACCACCGGTCCGCGCATGCACTTTGTCGCCAATGTCGACGGCAGCGATCTGGCACGCACGCTGTCCGGGCTGGATGCCGCCACCACACTGGTGATCGTCTGCTCCAAGACCTTCACCACGCTGGAGACCATGGCCAACGCCTGCACCGCGCGCGACTGGTTCCTGCAGCAAGGCGTGACCCGCGCCGGACTGGCGCGGCATTTCGTGGCGGTGTCGACCAACCGCGATGCGGTGGCCGAATTCGGCATCGACCCGGCCAATATGTTCCCGTTCTGGGACTGGGTGGGCGGGCGCTTCTCGCTGTGGTCGGCGGTGGGGTTGTCGATCGCCGTGGCCATCGGCTTCGGGCGCTTCCGCCAATTGCTGGACGGCGCGCGCGCGATGGACCTGCATTTCGCCAGCGCACCGCCCGAGCGCAACCTGCCGATGATCCTGGGCCTGCTCGATGTCTGGTACCGCAGCTTCCTCGGTGCCGGCAGCCGCTGCGTGGCGCCCTACTGCGAGCCGCTGGAACTGCTGCCGGCCTTCCTTCAGCAACTGGAAATGGAGAGCAACGGCAAGTCCGTGCGGCTTGACGGCGGCGCGCTCGATGCGGGCTCGGCCGCGGTGGTGTGGGGCACCACCGGCACCAACGGCCAGCACGCCTACTTCCAGATGATGCACCAGGGCTCGCAGCTGGTTCCAGTAGACTTCATCGCCACGCTGGAACCCGTGAGCGACTTGCCCGGCCACCATACCAAGCTGCTGGCCAACTGCTTTGCGCAGGGCGAAGCGCTGCTGCGCGGCCGCACCGCCGACGAAGTGCGCGCCGAAGGCGTGCGCGACGAAGCGCTGGTGCCGCACCTGGTATTCGAGGGCAACCGGCCCAGCAATACGCTGCTGCTGCAGCGGCTGGACCCGTACCACCTGGGTGCGCTGCTGGCGCTGTCGGAACACCGCACCTTCGTGCAGGGTGCGCTGTGGCAGATCAATTCGTTTGACCAGTGGGGCGTGGAACTCGGCAAGAAGCTGGCCGCGCCGATCCAGCGCGAACTGGAAGGCACGGCCGGCGCCGCCGCGCATGATGCCTCGACCGCCGCACTGATCCGCCGCGCCCAGGCAGTGCGGGCAACGGCCGCAAGCTAACGCGCGGCAGACAACACAGGAGACTCCGATGTCCACGCCCCTTCCCCGCTATGTCGTGTTCGGCGAAGCCCTGACCGACATGGTCCGACAGGCCGACGGCAGCTGGCTGGGCCTGCCCGGCGGCTCTTGCTGGAACGTGGCGCGCGTGGGCGCCCGGCTGGGCATTGCGACCGCCTTTGCCGGCGCCGTCAGCCAGGACCTGTTCGGCGATGACCTGGCGCAGGCCAGCGCTGACGCCGGCCTGGACAGCCGCTTCCTGCAGCGGGTGGCGCGCTCGCCGTTCCTGGCCTTTGTCGCGTCACGCCATCCGCCGCAGTATTTCTTTGTCGGGGACGACAGCGCGGACCTGCATTTCGATCCGGTCCGCTTGCCAGAGGGCTGGCGCCACGTGGCAGAGGTGATCCACTTCGGCTCCATCAGCCTGGTGCGCCAGCCGCTGGCGGCACGGCTGTGTGAAGAAGCCACGCTGGCCGCAACCGCGGGCAAGCGCATTGCCTTCGACCCCAATTTCCGGGACCTGATGCGCGCGCCGGGCTACGCCAACGTCCTCGCACACATGCTGCGGCTGGCCAGCTACGTCAAGATCTCGGACGAAGACCTGGCCGGGCTCTTTCCCGCGCTCGACACCAACGCAGCACTGGCGCAGGTACGCGCCATGGCGCCCGATGCAACCGTCATGCTGACGCGCGGCGCGCATGGCATGACGTTGCTCAAGGGCAGTGTTGTCGTCGAGCAGCCCGCGCTCGCAGTTGATGTGGCCGACACCGTCGGCTGTGGCGATGCGGCGATGGGCGGCTGGATGGCCGGCGTGCTGTCCGGCGCGGCGGGCGACCTTGCCGCACAGGCGCGGCTGGCTGCCGCGGCGGCGGCCATTGCCGCGACCCGGGCCGGCGCGTATCCGCCACGGCGCGAGGAAGTGGAAGAACTGCTGGCTGTTTGAAGGGCCAAGGAAAGCCGTTTGGGAAAGCTCTGAATATGCGCCAGATTTCGAGAAAGTAATCTCCTCGCTACATTATCGGTGGCGAAGTGCTGTGCTAGCCAGACGAGCCTTGGCCACAGGCAACGTTATTCTGCCGCCCTATGGGCATACGAAACTATGCAAAGCGGTCGGGCTCGCCATACTTATCACACTGTGATAGCATCGCTATGCGCGACCGTAGCCTCGACACACTGTTGGACCTGGATGGACTCCGCTTCGTCATGGATGACGAGAGCTTGCATTGGGTGACAATCGTGGTGCGCACCTGCCCTGTCTCGCAGGAACGCCCTCACGGACTGAGGTATTCGCTGACACTGCATGACAGGATTGGCTGCCGTTTGCTTGGCTTTGACAATGCGCACGGCATCAATGAGGGATCCGGGCCAGGAGTGCGGACGCGCATTGAATACGACCACCAGCACATGGCGGCGGGCATTCGATTCTACGACTACCAGGATGCTTCCACGTTGCTGGAAGATTTCTGGACAGAGGTCGACAAGATCCTGCAGCAAAAGGAGTGAATGATGAGCGGCAACCTCAAGATTGGCATCGCCTCACTGGAAGACTTCAAGGCCCGCACCATGGCCATCGCCCGCGGCAAACTCAAGCCCGGAAAGGATGAGCCCAAGGTCTGGTTTCAATCGCTGGACGTGCTGGCAAAGGTCCTGTCCCCAGCCAATCGCCAATTGCTTGCGCTGATCGCGGAAACCAATCCCGAATCGCTCGAAGAGCTCTCGCAGAAAACCGGACGCGCCGTGTCGAACCTGTCGCGGACACTCCGCACGATGGAGGGCTACGGCCTGATTCACTTCGAACAAGGGCCGCGCCGCAGGCTTGCTCCGCGCGTTGACTACAGCGGCGTGGAGCTTGAGCTTGCTTTCCACTAACGTCCGCTGACATGGCCGGCACGCTTGCCGCTACGGCAGGAACGCCGGCGACAGCAGCCGCAGCCCGATCGTAAAGAAGCGCGCACCGGTACCGCCGCCGAACACGTTGCCGTAGGTGGTATCGACCTGCACGCGGTCCTGCACCACCCAGAAACGGAATCCCGCCTGGAACGACGGCTTGCCGCGGTTCTCGCCGAAGGCCTCGGCGATCAGGAACACGCGCGGATGCAGTTCCGTCTCCGTGCCTGCGCCCCATGTCATGCGCGTCTGGTTGTTCTCGGTGTCGCGGTTGGCGCCCACGTTCAGGTGCGCGACGAAGCGGTCGTCGGCAAACGAGACCGACACCGGCACGTTGAGATACAGGTTGCCGAACAGCTTGCGTTGCTCGGCATTGGGATGATGGATAAGGCCGCCGGACAGCGCAATGCCGTAACCGTTGGTCTCCAGCGGCTTCAGCAGCGTCTTGGCCTGGAACTGCACATTGGTGGCATCCAGCCCGCCATCGATCCGCTGCAGCGACCCGCCCAGCGTCAGCTCCAGATTGCCGGTGGGGTTGCAACCCGGCAGCGCCCACAGTTCATTGCCGCCGGACTGGAACTGCATCCACGATTCCAGCTGGCAGGACTTGGGATCGACAATGCGGGCATCGTCAGTGATCAGCGGCCGGGCCGCAAGCGCCGGCCGGCAGGCCGCGGCCACGATGGCCACAGCGGCCAGACGCACGAAGAACTGGTGCCACACCATGGCAACCCTCCTGGCAAATACCGCCACATGGCCGCCAACCATACGCGCAGGCCATGACAAGACATTGAAGGACAGGAAGGGAAGAACGGCACCGGCGGGCACAGGCTTGCACCTGGCCACGGGGGACGCTGCAGGGCGCGATGCCATCACTGCAGCGAAAGACTGCAGTGGCTCAGCGCACCCCGACGGCCTGAGAAACTTCCCTTCCGCGAGAATGACTGGGACAACTGTCCACGGATAACTCCGCTGATAAGAACGGGGCGCAGTGTAACGGCAGGCCGGCATCACGGTCAACCCGAGCCATGCGCCACGCGCATGCATTCATGCGGAGATATCGCTACCGTCTGCGCCCCGCCTTCTCCTAACATCGGCTGCACCATCTGCCAGGCCGGCTGAGACGACACCGGCTCTTGCCCCCGGCAGCTGCCACAGAGGAGGAAGCACCCATGCAAAACAGCGCTGCGCCAACGAGCGCACCCTACACACCGGCAGGCCCAGCGGCGCCCGCCATCCAGCCCAGCCAGCGCCGCCGCGCCATCATCGCCACGGTGATCGGCAATGGCCTGGAATGGTTCGATTTCACCGTCTACAGCTTCTTCGCGGTCATCATCGCGAAGCTGTTCTTCCCCACCGGCGACGACCTCAGCTCGCTGCTGCTGGCCGTGGCCACCTTCGGCGTGGGCTTCTTCATGCGCCCGGTGGGCGGCATCGTGCTGGGCATCTACGCCGACCGCGTGGGCCGCAAGGCGGCACTGTCGCTGACCATCCTGCTGATGGCGCTCGGCACCACGCTGATCGGCATTGCGCCCACATACGACCAGATCGGCATCTTCGCCCCGCTGCTGATCGTGGTGGCGCGCCTGATGCAGGGCTTCTCCGCCGGCGGCGAGATGGGCGGCGCCACCGCCTTCCTGACCGAGTATGCCCCGGCGCGCCAGCGTGCCTACTACTCCAGCTGGATCCAGGCCAGCATCGGCGTGGCCGTGCTGCTGGGCGCGGCGGTGGGCACCTACGTCACCAGTTCGCTGAGCACCGAGGCGCTCAACAGCTGGGGCTGGCGCCTGCCGTTCCTGCTGGGCATCGTGATCGGCCCGGTGGGCTACTACATCCGCCACCACCTCGATGAAACCCCGACCTTCCGCGACAACGCCGAGCGCGCCGATTCACCGCTCAAGGAAATCGTGCAGGCCTACCCGCGCGAAACCCTGGCCAGCTTCTCGATGGTAATCCTGTGGACGGTGTGCACCTACGTGCTGCTGTTCTACATGCCGACCTACGCCGTCAAGGTGCTGAAGGTGCCGCAGGCCGATGGCTTTATCGCCGGCATGGCGGGCGGCAGCGCCATCATGGTGTTCGCGCCGCTGGTGGGCCTGCTGGCAGACCGCATCGGCCGGCGCGTGCTGCTGAGCGGCTCGGCGCTGCTGATCCTGGTGCTGGCCTGGCCGATGTTCGCGTATATCAACCATGCGCCCGGCCTGGCTTCGCTGCTGGTGTTCCAGCTGGTGTTCGGCGTGCTGATCGCCACCTATACCGGCCCGATCCTGGCGGCCTTCTCCGAACTGTTCCCGGCGCGCGTGCTGTCGACCGGCCTGTCGGTGGCCTACAACTTCGCGGTGACGATCTTCGGCGGCTTTGCCTCGTTCATCATCACCTGGCTGATCGCCACCACCGGCAGCAGCATGGCCCCGGCCATCTACGTGATGATCGCCGCCGCCATCAGCCTGGCCGGCACCCGCTTCGTGCGCGAACCTTCCTACCTGCAACAACGCTGATATGTCCCAGAGTCCCCAGATCCTTTTCCACGGCGGCGATGTGCTCGAACCCGGCACGGGCGAGCTGCTGCGCGGCCACGACGTGCTGGTTGAAGGCGAGCGCATTGCCGCGGTCGGCCCGGCCATCGATGCCCCCAACGCACAGCACATCGACGCGCGCGGCAAGACCGTGATGCCCGGCCTGATCGACTGCCACGTGCATGTGCTGGCCTCGCTGGCCAACCTCGGCCTGAACGCGGTGCAGCCCAACGTGCTGGTAGCGATCCGCGCGCTGCCGATCATGCGGCGCATGCTGGAGCGCGGCTTCACCACCGTGCGCGATGCCGGCGGCGCCGACTGGGGCCTGTCGCAGGCCGTTGCCACCGGGCTGGTGCCGGGACCGCGCATCTTTGCGTCGGGCAAGGCGCTGTCGCAGACCGGCGGCCATGGTGATTTCCGCCCGCGCTCTGACGTGCTGGAACCCTGTTCGTGCGCCTTCCGCGCCGGCGCCATCGCGCGCGTGGTGGACGGCGTCGACGCGGTGCGGCTGGCCGTGCGCGAAGAAATCCAGAAGGGCGCCAGCCAGATCAAGATCATGGCCTCGGGCGGCGTGGCCTCGCCCACCGACCCGATCGGCAACACCCAGTACAGCGAAGACGAGATCCGCGCAATCGTGGCCGAAGCCGAAGCCGCACAGACTTATGTGATGGCCCACGCCTACACCGGCCGCGCCATCACGCGCGCGGTGCGCTGCGGCGTGCGCACCATCGAGCACGGCAACCTGGTCGACCGCGCCGCCGCCGACGAGATGCGCAGACACGGCGCCTTCGTGGTGCCGACGCTGGTCACCTACGACGCGCTCGCGCGCGACGGCGCCCGCCTGGGCCTGCCGGCCGACTCCGTGGCCAAGATCGAGACCGTGCGCCAGGCCGGCCGCGACTCGCTGCGCATCTATGCCGATGCCGGCGTGCCGATGGGCTATGGCTCGGACCTGCTGGGCGAGATGCACGACCACCAGTCCGAAGAGTTCCGCATCCGCGCCGAGCTGCTCGGCAACCTGGAAGCGATCCGCTCGGCCACCTCGATCGCCGCCGCCATCCTGCAGCGCGAAGGCGAGCTTGGCACCGTGCGCGCCGGCGCGCTGGCCGACCTGCTGCTGGTCGACGGCAACCCGCTGGCCGATATCGGCCTGATCGCCGGCCAGGGCGAGCGCCTGAGCGTGGTGATGCAGGCCGGCCGCATCCACCGCCGCGCCGGCTGATCCGGGCGGCGCGCCCCACCCGCTGGCCCGCGCCCGCGGTCTATCATGGGGGCTTCTCTGACCGGAAGCCCCCATGCGCATTTCCCCGCTCCCGCCCCTGCCCAACCTGGTCGCGTTTGAAGCCGCGATGCGCCACGGCAGCTTCACCCGCGCCGCGGCCGAACTGCACCTGACCCAAAGCGCGATCAGCCGCCAGGTGGCCCAGCTGGAAGACTTTCTCGGGCGCAAGCTCTTTATCCGCGAACCGCGCGCGCTGCGCCTGACCGTCAGCGGCCAGCGCTATGCCGAGGTGGTGCAGCGCCTGCTGGTGGGCTGCGCCGAAGCGACCGAAGACGTGATGAAGGTGCGCAGCCATACCGCCCTGACGGTGGCGTGCTCCAGCGGCGTGGCGGTGCTGTGGCTGACGCCGCGGCTGGCCTCGTTTCGCGAGGCGCACCCCGAGATCCAGCTGCGCCTGACCGTCAACGACAGCCTGGCGTCACTGTCGCCGGCGGAGTTCGATATCGCCATGTACTACCTGCGCGAGGGCCCGCCGCCCGGACTGGCGGCGCGACGGCTGTATGGCGAGGAAGTGTTCCCGGTGTGCGCGCCGGGCTATCTGAACGGCCGCACGCTGGCCCCGGCCGCGCTGGCCAATGAAACGCTGCTGATGCTCGACGACGGCCAGCGCCAGTGGATGTCCTGGCAGACCTGGCTGGCCAACCAGGGCCTGCCCGATGCCACGCTGCGCAACGTGCTGACCTCCAACCAGTACCCGATCCTGCTGCAGCTGGCCATGGAAGGTCAGGGCATCGTGCTGGGCTGGCGCCATATGATCGACGCGTGCCTGCGCGAAGGCCTGCTGGTGCGCGCCAGCGAGGCCAGCGCCAGCCTGGGCGGCGGCTACTACGCGGTGTGGCCGCGCGACCGGATGGAACCGGCCGCGGCGCGCGCGTTCCGCAGCTGGCTGGTGCGGCAGGCGACGCCTGCACCAGCCTGATTGCTCAGGAACCCGCCTTGTAGTTCGTATCCTTGACGATCTTCGCCCACCTTGCCGCATCCTCGGCAATGGTCGCGGCGAACTGCTCCGGCGTGCCGCCCACCACCTCATAGTCGATCGCTGCCAGGCGCTGCTTGATCTCGGGCTGCGCCAGGATGCGGTTCACCTCCTGGTTCAGCCGCGTGACGATTTCCTTGGGCGTGCCAGCCGGTGCCAGCAGCCCCGCCCAGGAATTGAAGGCCATGCCGTCATAGCCGGCCTCATGCATGGTCGGCACGTCCGGCAGCGCGGGCGAGCGCTTGGACGCGAACACCGCCAGCGGGCGCAGCTTGCCGGCCTTGATCATCGCCATGCCGTTGAACGGGTCGATGGTCATGTCGACCTCGCCCGCCACCACCGCCTGCATCTGCGGCCCGGTGCCGCGGTAAGACACGCTGACGACGTCCGGCGTGCCCGCCGCGGACTTGAAGGTGGCACCGATCAGCTCAATCATGCTGCTGCCGGCCGACAGGCTCAGCGGCTTGGTCTTGGACTTGGCCAGCGCTACGAACTCCTGCACGGTCTTGGCCGGCACCGACGGATGGACCACCATCACGAAGCCGATATTGCTGATCTGCGAGATCGGCGCAAAGCTCTTCAGCGGCTCATAGCCCGCCTTGTACAGCACCGGGCTGAGGGTCTGCGCGCCGGCGCTGTTCAGCAGCAGCGTGTAGCCGTCCGGCGCCGCGCGCGCCACGATGTCCGTGCCGATGATGCCGTTGGCGCCGGGGCGGTTTTCCACCACCACCGACTGCTTGAGCGCTTCGCCCAGCTTCTGCGAAATCAGCCGCGCCACCACATCGGTGGCCCCGCCTGGCGCAAACGGCACCACCATGCGGATGGGCTTGCTGGGATAGGTGTCACTCCAGGCCAGCGCGGGCATCGCGCCCAGCATGGCGGCGCACAGCATCAGGCGGCGGCGCGAGTTCGGTTTCATCGGGTTGTCTCCTGGACGGCGGTTGTCGGAAGCCGGCACCGGCATGGCCAGCCATGGCTGGCACCTGCCTTTATTCATATTTGTGAATTGGATTTTACGCACATAAATTATCCCGTCAACCGAGGGTATGTGCGGACAGGCGAGTGCTGCCATGCGTTTACATGCTGCTCGGCCTGTCGCCTGAGGCTGGCGGCGTCTACACGCTATGCACTAGGGCGAGCCGCGGGGGGGCGCCAGCGTTGGTGCATACGCCCGGCGCGATCGCCGCGGCGGCACTTATGCGGAAAGTCAGAGTCTTCTGCCGTTCAGGGAAGTCGGCCGGCGCCATTCCCTGTCAGGAATTGTTTCCACATTCACCTCTCGAACTGTGGGAGTTGGTGAACTGATATGGCATCGGACGGCAACAGCAACTTGCCTGCCGCCTCCCCGTGCGCGACTCAGCTATTGCAATCACATGCTGTTCCCAAAGCTTGTGACACCCCGCACGCTCATACCAGCTACCAACGAATCCGCATGCCAAGATTCCCCGTCCATGCCTGGCGGTAGTCGCCCGACACATCGGTCAGGTAATCCACCTCGGCATACAGGCTGACGCGCTCCTGCACGCGGGCCGCCACGCCCAGGCCGAACTGCAGCGAGGTCGAGCCGAAGCGCGTGGGCACGGCAGCCGCACCGTTGTACACGGTCTCGTCAGTACCGGAGAACTCGCGCCACAGGTTGACGCGCAGGTAGGGCTCCACCAGGCGGCCGCCGGAGTCGAAGGTGCGCTTCAGCCGCAGACCAAGCCGGCCCACGTAGGCGTTCGATTCATTGAAACTGACTTGCGCCGCGCCGTCGTTGAAGCCATTCATCGACACGAACTGGGCAATGAGCTGCGCCTGCGGCTCCAGCGTCAGCCCGCTGCCGAGCGCCAGCGGATAGCCGCCTTCCAGCGACAGCGTGGTAGCGGTGCCGCGGGTGCTGCTGTCCATGCCGTCGCGCGACTTCATGTCGGCGGACAGCCAGGTGACCATGGCCACGGCGTCGGTGTACCAGTTGGTGGGGCCCACGTGGGTCCAGTAAGCGCCCAGGCTGTAGCCGTCGATATCCAGCGAGCCGCTGAGCAGGCCGGACTGCGCCAGCGTAAAGCCGCGCACATCGCCCTTGGCCCGCGCATAGCTGGCGAGCACGCCGACGCGGTCCTGGTGCTGGCTGTCGCGCTGCCAGGTGTAGAGATCCTGCCCCAGTTGGAAGCCCGCGATGTGGCCGTCGAACTGCGGCGCGGCGTCACCGCTGTAGCGGTTGTCGGTGCTTTCGCCGAAGACCCGGCCCCAGGCACCGGTCCAGGCGCCCTTGCCGGTCAGCAACGACTGCTCGCCCTGGCGCTGGTGGAAGGTGTCAAGGGTGGTGATCGCCAGCTGACGCGACGTAGCCACCACTGCGCTTTGCACCGCCACCTCGGCGCGGTAGATCGGCACTTCCAACGGCGCGTCCTGCGGTTGCGCCAGCACGATCGCGGAGGGCAGCACCACCGGCGCGCCGGGGGCCTGCTGCGGTATCGGCTGCTGCGCGGTCACCACCGGGACGGTCGAGCGCAGGTACCAGTTGTCCTGCGATCCGCTGCTGACGCCGCCCTTGTACAGGAAGTACTGGTACGGGCCAGCCTTGACCGTCTGCGGCATGCTGAACGCGGCGGCATCACTGGTCGCGCCGTTGGTGGCCTGCACCACCATGATGCCGTCTGCAACAGTCGCCGCCCCGCCGCCGCCCACATTGTTGACCGACAGCAGCGACTGGCCGCCGATGCGCCCCTGCGACACGATCAGCCGGTCGGCCGCAGCGCCGTCGCCGGCCAGCACCGCATCCACCTTCAGCGTGCCGCCGTTGCCGGTGTAGTTGCCGGCGATAGTGAGCCGGTTGGCGGCGCTGCCGCCGGTGAGGTCGATGGTGCCGGCATTGGTCACGCTGGCAAGCTGCCCGGCGGTGATGCCGCGGATGGCCGCCGCCGTGCCCGGCACTGCCTTCAGCGAGCTGGTGGCATCGAGCGTCAGCGCGCCCGTACCGGTGCCGCTGTCGCCGAGCACCAGGTCGCCGTCCATCGACAGGCCGGAGCCGCGCTGCAGCGCCATCGATTCCCAGTTGACAAAGCGCGCCACGCCGCCGGCCTGCGCGTTGTCCAGCGTCAGCGCATCCGCGCCCAGGCCGCCGTCGAAGGTGGCCGTCGGCGCCAGCTTTGCAGCATCCAGATTGCGCAGCGTGGCGGTGTCGTTGTCCGGGCCCATGTCGATGCGGCCCAGCACGGTGCCGCCGCCGTCCCATGTCAGCGTGTCGCTGCCGAAGCTCAGCAGCGCCGAGCCTTCGAGCCGCCCGCCGGTGATGGTGAGGCTGTCGGTGCCGCCGCTGACGCTGATGTTGCCCCCGATCACGCCGCCGGACAGGAGGATGGTGTCGTTGCCAAAACCCGCCACCAGGTTGCCGCGAATGGTGCCGCCTGACATGTCGAAGATGTTGTTGTCCAGCTTCATGTCGACGCGGCCGATGGTGCCGCCGGTCATGGTCGCGACGTCGCCGTCTTCGAACGCCCCCACGATGGTGCCGCCCGCCATGAAGAAGGTGTCGCGGGTATCGCCCTGCTGCAGCGAGCCGATCTGGCCGCCGGTCATGCGGAAATCGTCGGACATGGCGCCCTGTGCCACCGCACCCGTGATGACGCCATCGGAGATGACGGCGCGGTTGCGGCCATCGCCCTGGCTGACGGCACCCTCGATCCTGCCGCCCTCCATGGTGAAGCTGTCCGCGCCCGCACCGAACTGCACGGCATTAGCGCCGCTGCCCTGGATATTGCCGCTGTTGACCAGGCTGCTGTCGCCGCCGCTCAGCGACACGCCGGGGCCAGCCGTGCCGGTGACCTGGCCGCGGTTGACCACCGCGTTGCCGCTGCCGACGCCGAGCACGCCAGTGCCGCCGCTAATCGTGCCGGTATTGGCCAGCGTGTTGCCGTCGCCGGCCAGCGATACCCCGGCGAACCCGGCTGCGGCGGTGATCTGGCCGGCGTTGGACAGCGTACTGGCGTTGCGCAGGCGGACCGCATCGGCACCGGCGACGTTGAGCGCCGCACTCTGGTCCACGGCGACGTTCACGTTGCTGCTGCCTGCCACGGCGTCGATCCGCTGCGGGTCGGGGTTGGGCGCGCCGCTGTTGCAGGTCACGGTCTCGCCGGAGGCCGGGTTGTACGGGTCGCCGGTGCCTGTCGTCGTCACGCAGGCGGCGTGAACCTTGCAATTCAGGGCAGAAGCGGCAATCAGCGACGCGTAGACCAGATGTCTAGCCACGATGGTCCTCCCGGGGGCGTTTGTTTTGCGTTATTCGGGCAAGAGCAAGTGCAGCTCTCGTCTATGAGCAGCAAATATGCATTACCGGTGGCATCATCCGTATTGAATTATTTTGAGGAGTGATTTTCGAAAGATAAAAGGAACCCTCCATCTGTATGTTTTTCTACAAATGGGGATCTGGAGGTCTTGATGTGAAATTACGCCATTCTTGCTGGATAAGAACTCGGCTCATATATTCCCAATCAGATTTGTCGCTCAACAACTTGTTGCGACAATCTGAAAGCAACACTATGGCCGTACTCGCATCTCCTCCGGGTTTGAACGAAAGGACGCGACGGCAAGCATGAATAATGGCGCCAAAATGCCGGCCTCCACTTGGCGGTGAACAGCACCACGCCCACGCCGGTGGTGACGCGCAGCTGGTGGCGCATGGCCGAGCGCGTCGCAGCCCGGTCGTTGGCGGGCCGACGCGAGGCTGAGGGAAAGCAGGGCTATCGAGAGACGATGTCCTTCCTCATTGGCCCTAGCATGCCGAGCAGTTCTTTCTGTTCCTGAGGCGGAACCTTGAATTTGGTGAGCGACTTCACCAGGTCTTCCACCAGCGCATCGAACTCGGCATTGGTGATGCCCATGCCGGCGTGGGCGGTCCTCATGTCACGCCCGGAGTAAGTGCATGGCCCCCCTGCGCCAGCACAAATCTGTTCAACCAGTCTAGTCTTCAGGCGCGGAATATTGGCCGTGGCGAACTTCGCATTGATGCGCGTGTCGGCAGCAACATTTCCAACAAAATCGTCGACGACCGCGGTAATTGCCTGCATGCCACCAAGCCGTTCATATAGCGAAGACGTGGCTGGCTTCGGCTTGTCCGGCATGGCGCAACCGCCGAGTCCAATCAATGCGGCTAGCAGAACGCCGTACAGGGAAGGTGAAATGCGCATGGTCGTCTCCTCGTGCAGGATTCAGACTCCCCCGGACAGATTTGAAAACAGTTGCTGGCGCAATCGGCAATGATGAACTGCCGACGCCGGCTGATATGGGCAATTCCGCTGGTTCAGCATAGCAGATTGCGGGGCTTTCTCATGGCCCTTGCGAGCAGGGAAATCCGCCGCTATCCGGATGCTCGAAGGCGCGTCACAGCATTGATCGCTACCATGGAATCGGCTGGCGATCGCGGAAGAAGCCGCCGGTGGGACCATCGTCGGGCAGCGTTGCCAGCCAGATCACCGTGTCGATGCACTGCTCCGGCGAGCGCGGCGCATCGGGGCCGCCCAGGTCGGTGCGGCACCAGCCGGGGCACACCGAGTTGACCTTGATACCGCGATCGGCCATCTCGGCGGCCAGGATACGCGTGACGGCATTCAGCGCCGTTTTCGAGATCCGGTAAGCTGGCACGCCACGGCCCATCTCCGCCAGTTGTCCCATGCCCGAAGCCAGGTTGACCACCCGGGCGGCGCGGCTGGCGCGCAGCAGCGGTGCCAGCGCCTGGGTAGTCCGGAGCACGCCGAACAGATTGGTTTCCAGGGTGCGGCGCAGGGTCTCGAGCGGCAGTTCGAGCAGGCTGGTGTGATAGTGGTCGAGTGAAACACCAGCGTTGTTGATCAGCACGTCCACGCGCCCGAAGCGTTCGGTCAGCCAGTTGGCCAGCGCGGCCGCCGAGCCTTCTTCCGTGACGTCAAGGCGGTGGCATGCGATCGGATGCCCCGCTAGCCGGAGCTCTGCCTCAAGCCCCGCGAGGTCCGCCGGCGTGCGCGCCGTGGCGACGACCAGATGGCCTTCAACAGTGGCCAGACGACGCGTGGCTGCGCGGCCCAGGCCGCGGCTCGCGCCAGTGATGACGGTAATCGGTTGGTTGGCCATGCCTGAGGTCCTCCTCGCTGGCGCAGATAACCATCTATACACCGTCGACTGCGACTTTTGGCAGCGGCTTTCCGCATCCCGGCCTGATTTGAAACAGGGATGCCGGAACAAATCCGGACCGAATTGGTTCTAATTTAAGAAATACCGGTGGCGACAATGCTCAGACTTAGCAAGCTGACTGACTATGGCACGGTGATCATGACGCACCTGGCGCGAAACCCGGGCCGGATCTACAGTGCCGCCGAGGTCGCCGCCGCGATCGGTGTGGCGGCTCCGACGGCAAGCAAGATTCTGAAAATGCTGGCAAGGCACCACTTGCTGGAGTCGTTGCGCGGTGCCAATGGCGGCTACCTGCTGGCACGACCGCCGGAACAGATTTCGATCGCACAAGTGATTGACGCCATGGAAGGCCCGGCCGGCATGACCGAGTGCAGTGTCGCTGCCGGCCTGTGTGCGCAGGAAGGCCTGTGCGCCATTCGCGCCAACTGGCAATCGATCAATCGAGTCATCTTTAGCGCACTGAATGGCGTGACGCTGGCGGATATGGCGCAACCGGTATTACACCCGGTGGATATCGGCGCCTTGCATGCCCGACGCGCAAACGGGCCGCAAGCTGACATTTTGTGATTCAGGTGACAGTGGCAAGCGAAGGCAGACCATGGCAACCCCGGCACGCAAGCTCGATGAACTGATCAGCCAAGGCTATAAGCATGGCTTCTACACCGCCGTTGAGACGGACACGGTGCCGTGCGGGCTGGATGAGGACGTGATCCGCATGATCTCGGCCATCAAGGGCGAGCCGGAGTTCATGCTGGAGTGGCGTCTCAAGGCCTTCCGCCACTGGCTGACGATGTCCGAGCCGCACTGGGCGACGGTGACGCACCCGCCCATCGACTACCAGGCAATCGCCTACTATGCCGCGCCGCGCTCCCAGAAGGCCGGACCGAAGTCGCTGGCCGAGGTCGATCCGGAGTTGCTGCGCACCTACGAAAAGCTGGGCGTGCCGCTGCACGAGCGCGAGCTGCTTGCCGGCGTGGCCGTGGACGCGGTATTCGACAGTGTCTCGGTGGCCACCACCTTCAAGCAGAAACTGGGCGAACTCGGCATCATCTTCTGCTCGTTTTCCGAGGCGGTGCGGGACCATCCGGCGCTGGTGCAGCAGTATCTCGGCTCGGTCGTGCCCTATACCGACAACTTCTTCGCCACGCTCAACTCCGCCGTGTTCAGCGACGGCTCGTTCTGCTATATCCCGCCCGGGGTACGCTGCCCGATGGAGCTGTCGACCTACTTCCGCATCAATGCCAGCAACACCGGCCAGTTCGAGCGCACCCTGATCATCGCCGACCAGGGCGCTTACGTCAGCTACCTGGAAGGCTGCACCGCGCCGATGCGCGACGAGAACCAGCTGCATGCCGCGGTGGTGGAGCTGATCGCGCTGGAAGACGCACAGATCAAGTACGCGACCGTGCAGAACTGGTATCCGGGCGACAAGGATGGCAAGGGCGGCATCTATAACTTCGTCACCAAGCGCGGCGACTGCCGCGGCGCACGCTCGAAGATTTCGTGGACCCAGGTGGAGACCGGCTCCGCCATCACCTGGAAGTATCCGAGCGTGATCCTGCAGGGCGACGATTCGGTCGGCGAGTTCTATTCGGTCGCGCTGACCAACCACTACCAGCAGGCCGACACGGGAACCAAGATGACCCACCTCGGCAGGAACACCAGGAGCACCATCCTTTCCAAGGGCATCTCGGCCGGCCACGGCCAGAACGCGTATCGCGGGCTGGTGAAGATGGGCCGGAGCGCGGTCGGCGCGCGCAACTACTCGCAATGCGATTCGCTGCTGCTGGGCGACAAATGCGCCGCCCACACCTTCCCATACATCGAGGTGAAGAACGCCACCGGCCAGGTCGAGCACGAGGCCTCCACCTCGCGCATTGGCGAGGACCAGTTGTTCTACTGCCAGAGCCGCGGCGTCAGTGCGGAGGATGCAGTCTCGATGATCGTGAACGGCTTTTGCAAGGAAGTATTCAAGGAGCTGCCGATGGAATTCGCGGTGGAAGCCCAGAAGCTGCTGGGCGTGAGCCTGGAAGGCAGTATCGGATGAAAGAAGGCCGCCATGCTTGAGATTCGCAAGCTGCATGTCAGCGTAGACGACAAGCCCATCCTGCACGGCATCGACCTCAGCGTGAAGGCCGGCGAGGTGCACGCGATCATGGGCCCGAACGGTTCGGGCAAGAGCACCCTGGCCCACGTGCTGGCCGGGCGCGACCGCTTTACCGTGACAGAGGGCGAAGTCCTCTATGACGGCACCAACCTGCTTGGCATGCCGCCGGAGGAGCGCGCCCGCGCGGGCATCTTCCTCGCTTTCCAGTATCCGGTTGAAATTCCCGGCGTCTCCAATATCTACCTGCTCAAGGCGGGGCTCAACGCAATCCGCAAGCACCGCGGCGAGCCGGAGCTGGACGCTATGGATTTTCTCGCCCTGGTCAAGGACAAGCTCCAGCTCATGGAGATGGACCAGGACCTGCTTTACCGTTCGGTGAACGAGGGCTTCTCCGGCGGCGAGAAGAAGCGCAACGAGATCCTGCAGATGGCAGTGCTGGAGCCGCGGCTCGCCATTCTCGACGAGACCGACTCCGGCCTCGACATCGATGCGCTCAAGATCGTCGCCAGAGGCATCGAGGCCATGCGCAGCCCGCAACGCGCGATTGTGCTGGTCACGCACTACCAGCGCCTGCTCGACTACATCGTGCCGGACCAGGTCCACGTGCTTGCGCAAGGCCGCATCGCCAGGTCCGGCGGGCCGGAGCTGGCGCGCGAACTGGAGCGGCACGGCTATGCCGCGATGGAGTCTTCGACATGAGCGCAAGCGGACTGGAGCACTATCTCGCCGAGTTCGCCCGCGTCGAGGGCGCACTGCCCGGCCGCCGTCTGGGCTGGCTTGCGCACGCGCGGCGGCAGGCGCTGGATCATTTTGCCCAGGCCGGGTTCCCGACGCTGCGCCAGGAGGACTGGAAATACACCAGCGTGGCCGCACTCGAGCGAAGCCGCTTTGCCGTGGCACTGCCGCAGGCCGGCGACAGCCTGGACCCCGCGGTGGCAGCCCGGATCGAGGCGCTTGCCCTGGCCAGCGCGCACCTGATGGTGTTCGTCAATGGCGCGCACCAGCCGCAATGGTCGCGCATCGGCACCCTGCCTGCGGGCATGGAGCTGGCCAGCCTCGCCGCGACGCTGGAGCGCGCGCCGGACTGCCTGGAAGCGCTGCTGTTGCGTCGCGCAAGCGACTACCCGTCCGGCTTCGCCGGCTTGAACATGGCGTTCATGACCGACGGTGCCTATATCCGCGTGGCGGCCGGCATCGTCCCGGAACAGCCGATTCACTTGCTGTTCCTCGCCACGGCTGGCGAGGTGGCAATCCATGCGCGCAACCTCGTGGTGGCGCAAGCCGGCAGCCAGGTCTGCATCGTGGAGCACCACGCGGGCCTGGATGGCGTGGGCTATTGCACCAATACCATCACTGACATCGTTGCCGAGCGCGATGCTCTGGTCGAACATCACAAGCTGCAGCAGGAGAGCCTCAAGGCCTTCCATATCGCCGGCGTGAACCTGGACCAGCGGCAGGGTAGCCGCTGCGCCTCCAGTTCCTTTGCCCTGGGCGGCGCCCTGGCGCGGGTCGACATCGAAGTCGGGCTCAATGCCGAGCATACCGAGTGCTCGCTGGACGGGCTGTATATGACCGCGGGGCGGCAGCATGTCGACCACCATACCCGCGTCGACCACGCCAGCCCGCACAGCAAGAGCCGCGAGTTGTATAAGGGCGTACTGGCGGGCGCCTCGCGCGCCGTCTTCAACGGCAAGGTGGTGGTACATGCCGATGCCCAGCACAGCGATGCGCACCAGTCCAACCGCAACCTGCTGCTGTCCGACCAGGCCGAGGTCGACACCAAGCCGCAACTGGAGATCTATGCCGACGACATCAAATGCGGCCACGGCGCCACCGTCGGCCAGCTCGACGCCGAGCAGATCTACTACCTGCGCTCGCGCGGGATGGACGATGCCGCGGCGCGTGCCCTGCTGACCTTTGCCTTCGCCGAAGAGGTCGTCAGGCGGCTCGGCCCGGCTCCATTGCGCACGCGGCTGGAAACGCTCTTGCGCGGCAAGCTGCCTGAGCCTGTGAAGGAGCTGCCATGAACACGGCAGCGCATGAACTGATGGCCGTGGAGCGCGCCTTGCCGGTCGCCAGCCTGGAGGTAGAGCGGCTGCGGCAGGATTTCCCGATCCTGCGCCAGACCATCAACGGCAAGCCGCTGGTCTACCTGGACAACGCCGCTACCACCCAGAAGCCGCAAAGCGTGATCGCTTGCGAGGCGCATTACTACGGCGCGCTCAACGCCAATATCCACCGCGGCGTGCATACCCTGAGCCAGCGCGCCACCGATGCCTACGAGGCCGCGCGCGACGCAGTGCGAGACCTGATCAGCGCCGCCGGGCGCGAGGAAATCGTGTTCGTGCGCGGCACCACCGAGGCCATCAACCTGGTGGCGGCAAGCTTCGGCCAGCGCCTGCGTCCGGGCGACGAGATCCTGATCAGCGCGATGGAGCACCACTCCAATATCGTGCCGTGGCAACTGGCGTGCCAGCGCACCGGCGCCTTGCTGCAGGTGGCGCCGATCAACGATGCCGGCGAGCTGATGCTGGAGGAGTTCGCGCGATTGCTCGGCCCGCGCACCAGGCTGGTCGCGCTGACGCACCTCTCCAACGCGCTGGGCACCGTCAACCCGGTGCGGCACATCATCGAGCTGGCGCATGACCATGGTATCCCGGTGCTGATCGATGGCGCCCAGGCCGTTCCGCACCTCAAGGTCGACGTGCAGGCCCTCGATTGCGATTTCTACGCGTTTTCCGGGCACAAGCTTTACGGGCCCACCGGCGTCGGCGTCCTCTACGGCAAGGCCGCGCTGCTCGATGCCATGCCGCCTTACCAGGGCGGCGGGGACATGATTCGCGAGGTCACGTTCCGCAAGACCACATACAACGAGCTGCCTTACAAGTTCGAGGCCGGCACCCCCAATATCGCCGGCGTCATCGCACTTGGCGCCGCCATCGGCTATGTACGCGCGCTCGGCCTGGAAGCCATCGCCGCCCACGAGCACGCGCTGCTCGCCTACGCCAGCGCACAGGCAGCGAAGATCGCCGGCCTGCGCATGATCGGCACGGCAGCCGACAGGGCGAGCATCCTCTCGTTCACGCTGCACGGCATCCATCCCCACGATGTCGGCACCATCCTCGATCAGCACGGCGTGGCGGTCCGTGCCGGCCACCATTGCGCCATGCCGGTGATGGAGCGCTTCGGCGTGCCGGCCACGGTGCGCGCATCCTTCGCGCTGTACAACACGCGTGAAGAAGTGGATGCACTGTTTGCTGCCGTGCGCGCGGCACAGGAGGTATTCGCCTGATGCCTGACCTGCGCAACCTCTACCAGGAAGTGGTCGTCGACCACAGCCGCTCCCCGCGCAATTTCGGACGGCTGGCGGCAGCGAACCGCAGCGCCGAGGGCTTCAACCCGCTGTGCGGCGACCGGCTGACGCTGTACCTGAGAATCCGCGACGGGGTGATCGAGGACGCCAGCTTCGAGGGCTCGGGCTGCGCCATCTCCACTGCCTCTGCGTCGCTGATGACGGAAGCGCTCAAAGGCAAGACCGAGGCCCAGGCGCGAGTCCTGTTCTACAGCTTCCACGCGCTGGTGACCGGAGAGCCGGGGCAGTCCGAAGTGCCGATGGGAAAGCTGGAGGTCCTGGCCGGCGTGCGCGAGTTCCCGGCACGCGTGAAGTGCGCCACCCTGGCCTGGCATACCATGCAAGCCGCTTTGGAGAACAGCGCCAGGCCGGTCTCAACGGAGTAAAACCATGAGCATGATCGATTGGCTGCACAAGGCCAGGGACCACGAAGACAGGTTCGAGGCTGAGCCGGACAGCCTCGAGGGGCGGGTGATAGCGGCCTTGCGCACGGTGTACGACCCCGAAATCCCGGTCAATATCTACGACCTTGGCCTGATCTACCAGCTATCGGTGGACGAAGCCAGCGGCAAGGTGGGGATCCGCATGACGCTGACCGCGCCGGGCTGCCCGGTGGCGCAGACCTTCCCCGGCGTGGTGGAGAGCGCCGTGATGGAAGCCAGCGGGGTGGACGAGGTCGAGGTGGAACTGGTGTGGGACCCGCCCTGGTCGAGGGAACGGATGAGCGAGGCGGCACGCCTGGAACTGGGGCTGCTCTGAGATGAGCGAGTGGATCGATGTCGCCCGAGCCGAGGACTTCGCGCCCGGCACTTGCCGCAGCGTCGATGTCGATGGCGTCCAGGTCGCGGTATTCAATGTGGATGGCACTTACTACGCCATCGAGGACCTCTGCTCGCATGAGGCCGAGCCGCTCTGCGGCGGCGACGTGGAAGGCCAGGAAGTCGTCTGCCCGCGCCACGGCTCGCACTTTTCCCTGCTGACAGGCGAGGCGCTGTCCCCGCCCGCCTACGAGCCGGTGGCGACGTTCCCGGTCCGGGTGGCGGACGGCAAGGTGCAGGTCAGGGACGAGCGCGGGGAATAAGCGCACGCCCCGATCAGTCACCTGGCCTGGGGCGGCCTGGACGCGCTGTCACCAGGCGGCACCGCCTTGCCATCCCCGCCGATCCCGCCTCTAATAGTCTTGAGTACCGTCCAGGCGACCAACGACGGCCAGGAGGCGAAATGCGCTGCACCAGTTGCGGTTTCGCGAACCTTGCGGGAGCCAACTTCTGTGAGGCGTGCGGGGCGAAGCTTGGCCGAGCCTGCCCTCAGTGTGGCGAGGAGGCCACTGCAGCCGCGAAGTTCTGCCGCGCTTGCGGCTTTGCGCTGTCCGACACACCGGCCGGCACCGTTTCCATGCCAATGCCGGCCGCGGCCACGGCCCCGGTCCTCTACACCCCGCCCCACCTTGCCGGGCGCATCCTGGCCGAGCAGGCGGCAATGGAGGCCAGGGGCGAGACTGCCGGCGAGCGCAAGACCATCACCGCGCTGTTTGCCGACATGGCGGGCTCGACCGCGCTGACGCAGGACCTCGACCCCGAAGACGCGCGCCGGCTGATCGACCCCGTGGTGACGCTGATGATGGAAGCCGTCCACCACTATGAGGGCTATGTGGCCAAGTTCCTCGGCGACGGCATCCTGGCGCTGTTCGGCGCCCCGATTGCCCACGAGGACCATGCCTTGCGCGCGCTGTACGCGGCGCTGCGCATGCAGGACGCGATGCATCGCCACAGCGACCGGGTGCGGCTGGAGCAAGGCATCCCGCTGCAGATCCGGATCGGCGTCCATACCGGCGAAGTCGTGGTGCGCTCGATCCGCAAGGATGACCTGCACACCGACTACGATCCGGTCGGGCACACCATCCATATCGCCTCGCGCATGGAGGGGATTGCCACGCCGGCGTCGATCCTGGTCAGTGAATCGACCCACAAGCTCACCGAAGGCTATTTCGAGTTCACCGCGCTGGGGACCACCCATGTCAAGGGCGTGCGGGATCCGCTCGCGGTATATGAAGTCGTCGGCCTGGGCGCCTTGCGCACGCGCCTGCAGGTGGCGGCGCACCGCGGCCTGGCCAGGTTTGTCGGGCGCCAGGATGAGCTGGCGCACTTGCACGCGGCGCTGGGGCAGGCCAAGGCGGGGCACGGGCGCATTGTTGCAGTGGTCGGCGAAGCGGGGGTCGGCAAGTCCCGGCTGTTCCATGAATTCAAGGTCAGGTCGCAGCAGGGCTGCCTGGCGCTGGAGACCTTCTCGGTCTCGCACGGCAAGGCGTTTGCCTACCTGCCGCTGATCGAGATGCTGAAGAGCTATTTCCAGATCACGGCGCAGGACGGCGACCGCAGCTGCCGCGAAAAGATGACCGGCAGGCTGCTGACGCTGGACCGTTCGCTGGAAGAACACCTGCCCTACCTGCTCTACCTGCTCGGCACCATCGAGCCCGACTCGCCGTTGCCGACCATGGACCCGACCATCCGGCGCCAGCGCACCTTCGAGGCGATTGCGCGGCTGCTGGTCCGGGAAAGCCTAAACCAGCCGCTGGAAGTCATTTTCGAAGACCTGCAATGGCTGGACGGTGAGACCGAGGCCTTCCTCAACATGCTGATCGACCATGTGCCCGGCGCGCGGATCCTGCTGCTGGTGAACTACCGGCCGGAGTACAGCCATCGCTGGAATGCGGACGGGCATTATTCGCAGCTGCAGCTGCAGCCGCTGGGGCAGGCGGAGGCGCAGGAACTGCTGACGGCCCTGCTCGGGGACGACCGCAGCCTGGTGCCGCTGAAGCGGCTGATCCTCGACAAGACCGAAGGCAACCCCTTCTTCATGGAGGAAGTGGTCCAGACCCTGGCCGAGGAAGGCGCGCTGCTCGGCCAGCCCGGCTGCTACCGCATCGAGACCGCGCCGGCCCTGCTCCATATCCCCACCACCGTGCAAGGCGTGCTGGCCGCCCGTATCGACCGGCTGCCGCTGGCCCAGAAGGAGCTGTTGCAGACCCTGGCCGTGATCGGCAAGGAGTTCCCGCTGAGCCTGGTCCTGCGCGTGACCGGCTTGCCGGAAGACCACTTGCATCCGCTGCTGTCCGACCTGCAGGCTGCGGATTTCATCTACGAACGGCCGGCATTCCCTGAGGTCGAGTACGCCTTCAAGCACGCGCTGACCCAGGAGGTGGCCGGCAGCTCGCTGCTCACCGAGCGGCGCAGCGCCTTGCATGAAAGCTCCGCCCAGGCCATCGAGGCGCTCTTCCATGGCCGGCTCAAGGACTACTGCAGCGAACTGGCGCACCACTATAGCAACAGCGGCAACATCCCGAAGGCGGTCGAGTACCTGCACTGCGCCGGCCAGCAGGCCCTGCTGCGCTCGGCGCAGGCCGAAGCGATCCGGCACCTGAGCTCCGCCATCGACCTGCTCAAGCGGCAACCCGACAGTGCCGAACGCGCGCGCCAGGAACTGACGCTGCTGCTTGCGCTCGGGCCCGCCCTGATTGCGGCCAGGGGCCAGGCATCGCCCGAAGTCGAGGGCAATTACCGGCGGGCGCTGGCCTTGTGCGAGCAAGGCCAGCAGACGCCCTACCTGTTCTCGGCACAACTGGGGCTATGGGCCTTCTATCAGCTGCGTGCGCAATACCAGGTCTCGCTGCCTTTGGGCAAGCGGCTGCTTGCGCTGGCCATGAAGTCGCAGAAACCCAAGCAGCTGGCGGAGGGCCATCGCGCGATCGGCGCCACGCTGTTCCGCCTTGGCATGCTGGACGCCGCGCGCAAGCATGTTGAGGCGGTGCTCGCGGTGCCGCATCCTGAGCAACCGGCGTACGACTTCCTGACGGGCTACGGGCGCGACCCGGCCGTCCACGCCACCAGTACGCTGGGCTGGATCCTGTGGTACCAGGGGTTGGCGGACCAGGCACTGGCGCGCTGCCAGGAGGCGCTGGCCATGGCCCGCTCCCGCCCGGATGCGTACAACCTTGCGCTGTGCCTGGTGTTTGCCGCGGAACAGCATCGCTGCCGGCACGAAGTCCGGCTGACACAGGAATACGCCGAAGCCGCCATCGCCATCTCGGGCGAACAGGGTTTTCCGATCTACCTGGCGTGGGGCACCGTGCTGCAGGGCTGGGCCATGGCGGAGCTCGGCAGTCACCAGGAAGGCATCGCGCTGATGCGCCAGGGCGTGGCCGCCTATGAGGCCACCGGCGGCAGGCTGGGCATGCCGAACCTGCTGGCCCTGGTTGCCGATGCCTGCGGCAAGGCCGGCCAGATCACCGCCGCGCTGGACGTGCTAACGCAGGCACAAGCGCTGGTGGAAGAGACCGGAGAGCGGCTCGACGAGGCAACCGTGTACCGGCTGCGCGCCGAGATTCTGCTGCAGCTGTCGGCAGAGCGCCCTCCGTCGCCGGCCGCGCAGGAGGAAGCCGAGGCCTGCTTCCAGCGGGCCATCACGGTCGCCCAGGAACAAGGTGCAAAGCCGCTGGAGCTGCAGGCCACCCTGAGCCTGGCCCGGCTGTGGCGGCAACAAGGCAAGGTCGACGCGGCGCGTGAAGTGCTGGCGCGGGTCCACGGCAGCTTCAGCGAGGGCACCGACACCGCGGACTGGCAGGAGGCCCAGGCGCTGCTTGCAGCGCTGGCGGCCGACCTGGCCAATACCCCGGAGCGCCCCCACGCATGACCTCGACGCCAGGCCTCCCCCTACAAGACCGCTTCGTCGCGCTGTGGACACGTGCGGGCGGCACGCACGCGGCCGACGCCTATGCAGATCTCGCCCGTTGCTACGGTGAGCCGACGCGGCACTACCACACCCTCGACCATGTCCGCCGCTGCCTGCAAGACCTGGACTGGGCGCGCAGCGCGATACCGGATACCGACGAGGTGGAACTGGCGCTCTGGTGCCACGACGTCATCTACGTGCCCGGCGCCACGGACAACGAGCAACGCAGCGCCGCATGGTTGCGCCATTGGTCGGCTGGCAGCATCGCCGCCGCCGCGCGCGTGGCCGCCCTGATCCTGGAAACCACCCACGCCGAAGTGCCGGCTAGCCTGGCCGGCCGCTTCACCGCCGACATCGACCTGGCGGCGCTGGGCTGCAGCCGCGCGCGCTTCCAGGAAAATGGCGCCAACCTGCGCGCCGAACGCACCGACCTGGACGACGCCGCCTATGACGCCGCCGAGCGCGCCTTCCTGGGTGCGCTGCTGGCCAGCCCGCGCATCTACACCACCGACCTGTTCCAGGCGCGCTACGAGGCGCAGGCACGGGCCAACCTGACGTGGCGACTGGCGCAGCCGGCCTGGCCTACAGGAACTCTCCGCTGATATCGATGCTGGAGCGCTGGCCCACGCTGTCGTAGTGCTGCTCCAGCCACCGGCTCGCTTCTGCGCGGCCCTTGTCGCGCAGCGAGCACAGGAAATCCCAGTCGGCGTTGTACTTGGTGGAGACCCCCAGCGCGGCCATGGTCTGGTCCGAGCGGATCGAATGGATCCACACCTCCTTCATTTCAGTGCCGTCGAGCTTGCCCTGCTGGATCAGCGACGTGACGAAGGCAATGGCGCGCATCTCGCGCATCAGCGACGAGTTGAAGCTGACCTCATTGACGCGGTTCAGGATATCCGCGGCCGTGGTCGGCACGCCGTGGCGCACGATCGGGTTGATATGGACGATCACCACATCGTGGGTCTGGCAGTGATAGATCAGCGGGAAGATCGCCGGGTTGCCGACATAGCCGCCATCCCAGTAGTGCTGGCCGTCGATGCTGACCGCCTGGAACAGCGTGGGCACGCAGGCCGAGGCCAGCACGGCGTCGATGCTGAGTTCCTCGGGCGGGAAGATGCGTATCCGGCTGGTCTCGATATTGGTCGCACACAGGTACAGCCGGATCGGGCAATGCTCGCGCAGTGCCGCAAAGTCGACCTGGCTGCCGAGCACGTCGCGCAGCGGATTGAGGTTGTTGGGATTGAACTGGTACGGCGACAGCAGGCGCAGCGCGATGTCGGCCATCGCATACATCGGCGAATGGTTCAGGCCCAGCGTATGGCTGCTCTTGAACCAAGGCAGCCACCGGAACGGGTTGTAGCGCTGCGCCGAGTGCGCGATCGCCTCCCAGAAATCATGCAAGGCCAGGCGTGCGCCGTCACTGCCGCCCTGCAGCAGCCCGTAGGCCAGCACGGTGGCGTTCATGGCCCCGGCACTGGTGGCGCTGACGCCTTCGATCGCCAGCCTGCCGTCCTCCAGCAGCCGGTCGAGCACGCCCCAGGTAAAGGCGCCATGCATGCCGCCGCCCTGCAGGGCGAGCGCCACAGGCTTGGGTTGTGCAGGCTCTGGCTGCATGCGTTCTTCCCTTCAGCGGCGGCAACCCGCCATGCTCAAGTGTAGGGAAGAACTGTGCGTGCAGCGTAGTGCCGGACGCGCGCAGTGGCACACAGCAGGTATGCCCTGGCCAGATGGGAGCCAGGGCCGCAAGCTCCGGCGCTGGCGCATAACGCAACTGAGCCAGGCTGCGGCCAGGTACTACAATGGCCGCATAAAAAGCAGAACAGCTTTCCTTCGTGCGTCAAATACCTCACTTTCCGGCCCGCAAAGCCACTTTCCGCCCGGCCTCCCTGATCGTTGCCGCCAGCCTTGTCCTGGTCTGCATGATCGCGGCCCTTGGCGCGCTCGCCCTGGTGCAGATGCGCAGGGATGCACTGGACAATGCCGGCGAGGCCTCGGCCAACCTGGCGCTGACGCTGGAACGCAGCATCACGCGCAACCTGCAGATCCACGAGCTGGCGATCGGGGGCGTGGTGGAAGCCATGCACGACCCCGCACTGCTGGCGCAGCCGCCGGCGCTGCGCCAGCGGCTGCTGTTCGACCGCTCGATCAATGCCGAAGACATGGGCTCGCTGCTGGTCACCGACGCCAACGGCACGCTGGTGTTCGACTCGCACCAGTGGCCGCCGCGCCCGGTCAACGTCTCCGACCGCGACTACTTCCAGGCCCACCGCAGCGGCGATCACAGCGGCCTGTTCCTGAGCCGGCCGTTCCAGCCGCGCCTGACGCCGGAAAACAAGTCCATCGGCATCAGCCGGCGGCTCTCCGGGGCGGACGGCAGCTTTGCCGGCATCGTGGTCGGCACCTTGCGCCTGAACTACTTCCGCAAGCTGTTCGATGGCGTAAGCCTTGGCGCGGGCGGCACCCTGACGCTGCTGCGCACGGACGGCACCATCATCATGCGGCGGCCCTATGAAGCCGAATCGATCGGGCGCGACATCTCCGGCAGCCCGTCGTTTGCACCGCTGCTGCAAGGCACGCAAGGCACGTTTATCGGCGTCGCGGCAGTCGACGGAGTGCAGCGGCTCTACAGCTTCAGGCGCATTCCGGGCTTTCCGCTGCTGGTCGTGGTGGGACGCGCCACCCACGACGTGCTGGCACCGTGGTACAAGCGCGCCTGGGTGTTCGGGGCGCTGATCATCGCGCTGGACGCCGCCATCATCGCGCTCTCGGTATTGCTGTCGCGCCAATGGCGGCGCCGCGCCGAGATGGAAGAGCACCTGCGCTGGATGGTCAACACCGATGGCCTGACCGGTCTTGGCAGCCGCCGTGCGCTGGACGACGCCGCCGACGTGGAATGGCGGCGCGCGCGCCGCCACAGCCAGCCTTTGTCGCTGCTGATGCTGGACGTCGACCACTTCAAGGAATTCAATGACCGCTACGGCCACCAGGCCGGTGACGATGCGCTGGCCGCGGTGGGCGCCTGCATCCAGCGCCAGGTGCGGCGGCCGGGCGACTATGCGGGGCGCTATGGCGGCGAAGAGTTTGCCATCCTGCTGCCGCACACCAACGCTGCCGGCGGGGCCGCCATGGCGGAGGCCATCCGCGCCGCCATCGAGGCCTTGCAGATTCCGAACTCGGCCGGCGCCGACGGGCACTTGACGGTCAGCATCGGTGCGGTGACCGATGCCAACAGCCCCGGCAACGAAAAGGATTTCGCGGAGCTGCGCGCCTTCCTCCGTGCCGGCGACGAAGCGCTTTACCTGGCCAAGCGCTCCGGGCGCAATTGCGTTGCAACCTTCGGCACGACGATGGCAGTGGCAACGGCGCCTTGAACCAGGCAGGATGAGGACGAAAAGGCAGGCCGTCGCATCTGCTGGCAGTAGCGGAATATTCCGCATGACTGCCATGAACTGTCTAAATTTTCCGGTTTTCCGAAATGTCTTCGAACCTGGTCTGCTGACTTCGATTGCCGAGCAAAGGAAGTACCTGGGTAGCCGCTACCCGCAATTGACGACCCTGCGCGAGGGCAAGCACACGGTCGGCGTCTGGCAAGGCGAAGAATCCCTGGTCCGCCGTGCGGATGGCACACATGACTTCGAGTGGGAAGCTGTTGGCAGGGAGCGAACGACGCTGCATCCGGCAGTGATCGGCGCCAAGATGTACACCAAGGTGGCGGCCAATCGCATCGGCGCTGCGGATCAGGCCTCGCTGACGGACGAGGAAGCTGTAGCCCTCTGGGACAGGCTGCTGGATGGTGTGCGCTTCCGCGTGAACGCACCGCCGACGCAGACCGGCGATCCGGTCACGGTGCGCTCAGGCGAAACCACACCTCTGTCCGGCATCTGGCGCGCCTCGCTTCCGACCGGACACCCTCAGGCGGATTGGGTGGCCAGCAAGTCCGGCATCCTGCGGCAAAAAGGAATGCCGATGATCCGCTTCGGGCTTTTGCCGGCCGACGAAGCGCTGGTTGTCTGGACGTGGATGGACGAGGCCAGCACGTGAGCCCCTGCCGCATCATCTTAGGCCCGCCAGACCTGCAGCAGATCCCACGCCGGCTCCGGCCCTTCGGACTGTGGCAACGCCTGTGCCTCAACCAACATCGAGCCGGCCTGCGCCTGCAGCTTGTCCAGGCAGCGCGACAGCACGCGCGCCTCTTCCGCCGTCAGGCATGCAGCCAGCCGCGTATTGAAATCCCGCGCCTGCGCGAACGCCGCACGGTAAACGGCTTCGCCTTGCTCGGTCAGCGTGAAGGCTGCGGCGCGCCGGTCCTGGGTGCGCGTTTCGCGCCGGACCAGGCCGCGTTCCACCAGGGCGTGGACGGCGCGGCTGGCCAGCACCTTGTCAAGGCCGGCGCTTTCGGCCAGTTCGGTCAGCCGGGTTCCGGGCTGCTCGCCAAGGAAGGAGATCATGCGCCATTCGCGCCGCGTGACGCCCGCCCTGGCGCGCAGGTGCAGCGCCGCGGCGCCCAGCGCGACGCGGTTCAGGTGGTAGACCCGGTAGTTGATGAAATCTGCCAGCCGCTGCGGACGCTGCAGGCGGGTGCCGCTGTTGTCGTGTGCCATGCCACATCTGCCAGTTAGTTGACTTTGTCAATTATATCGACGGGTGTTAGCTTGCATCGACGCCGCTCGCCGGCGGACAACAAACTGGAGACATCGTGAGCCCTCGCACCCTACTTCCCCGCTTCGCCGCGTGCCTGCTGGCCGTTGCCGCGGCATGGTCCGCACCCGCCAGCGCGCAGTCGGACCGTCCGCTGCGCATCCTGGTGGGCTACCCGGCCGGCGGCACCGCCGACCTCGCCGCACGCCTGGTCGGCGACAAGCTGCGCGAGACCCTGAACCAGACCGTGGTCATCGAGAACAAGCCCGGCGCCGGCGGGCGGCTGGTGATGGACTACGCGCGTACGCAGCCGGCCGACGGCAATACCCTGGTGGTGGCCAACTCGGCGGTGATGACGATTGCGCCGCTGGTCTACCGCAAGCTCAACTACGATATCCAGCGCGATTTCACGCCCGTGGCGCAGGCCGCCAACTTCCAGCTGGCGCTCGCCACCGGGCCGGGCAGCCCGGCGCGCACGCTGAAGGACTATGTGGCATGGCTCAAGGCCAGCCCCCAGAACAACTCCTACGCCTCGCCGGCGCTGGGCAGCATCCCGCATTTCTTCGGGCTGATGGTCGGCAAGCAGGTTGGCATCGACATGCTGCACGTCCCCTTCAACGGCTCGGCGCCGCTGATGAGCGCGCTGGTCGGCGGCCAGGTGCCGGCTTCGGTCGATACCCTTGCCGACCTGACCGAAATGCACCGCGCCGGCAAGATCCGCGTGCTGGCGACTTCCGGCACGCAGCGCTCGGTGGCGCTGCCCGATGTGCCGACCTTCACCGAGCTTGGCTACAAGGGCATTGAAGGTGAAGGCCGCTACGGCCTGCTGGCGCCCGCGGGCACGCCGCGCCCGGTGCTCGACAAGCTCAACGCCGCCATCGTCAAGGCCGTGCAGTCGCCGGACGTGCGCGAGAAATTCCTCAAGCTGGGGCTGGAACCCGCAACCGGCCCGGCCGACGCCTTTGCCGGCGTGCTCAAGGCTGACGCCGGCAAGTGGGCACCGGTGGTCAAGGCGTCCGGCTATACCGGCGACTGAAGCGCGGCAAACCGACCATGACGATCCGCAATACCCTCTTCATCATGTGCGACCAGCTGCGGCGCGACCACCTGGGCTGCTACGGGCATCCGGCGCTGCGCACGCGCAATATCGATGCGCTGGCCGCGCGCGGCGTTCGCTTCGACCGCGCCTTCGTCGCGTCCGGGGTCTGCGGCCCCAGCCGCATGAGCTTCTATACCGGCCGCCATGTCAGCAGCCACGGCGCCACCTGGAACCGCGTGCCGCTGTCGGTGGGCGAAGTCACGCTGGGCGAATACCTGAAGCACAGCGGCCGCGCGCTGGCGCTGGCGGGCAAGACCCATGTGATGCCCGACAACGCCAACCTGAAGCGGCTCCACCTGGATGGCGGCACCGAGCTGGAAACGCTGCTGCGCAGCGGCCACTTCACCGAAGTCGACCGCCATGACGGCCACCACGCCGAGCCGCACAGCGCCTACGCCGACTGGCTGCGCCAGCAAGGCTACGACAGCGCGGATCCGTGGACCGACTACGTGATCAGCGCCGAGAACGAACGCGGCGAGATCGTCTCCGGCTGGCACATGCGCAACGCCGGCCTGCCCGCGCGCGTGGCCGAGCCGCACTCCGAGACCGCGTACACGGTCGACCAGGCGATGCGGTACATCGCCACGCGCGGCGACGATCCGTGGGTGCTGCACCTGTCGCTGGTCAAGCCGCACTGGCCCTACCTGGCGCCCGCGCCCTACCACGCCGCGTATTCGCTCGATGACTGCCTGCCGCTGCAGCGCCACGACGCCGAGCTGGAAGACCCGCACCCGGTGCTGTCGGCCTACCGCACGCAGGAAGAATGCGCCAACTTCACGCGCCAGGAAGTCTCGGACACGGTGCGCCCCGCCTACCAGGGCCTGATCCAGCAGATCGACGACCGGCTCGGCCAGCTCTGGGAACAGCTCGAACGCCTGGGCCGCTGGCAGGACACGCTGATCGTCTTCACCGCCGACCACGGCGATTTCCTGGGCGACCACTGGCTGGGCGAGAAGGAGCAGTTCTACGACACCGTGCAGAACATCCCGCTGATCGTCTACGATCCCTCGCCGGCAGCGGATGCCACGCGCGGCACCGCGCAGGCCAGCATGGTCAGCGCGGTCGACGTGGTGCCGACGGTGCTGGACGCACTGGGCCTGCCGCCGGCCGACCACCGCATCGAGGGCCGCTCGTTGCTGGACCTGACGCGCGCGGGCGAGCGCGCCGATGCCGGCAGCTGGCGCGATTTCGTCATATCCGAGCTGGACTACGCCTATCGCGGCGCTCGCGTTGCGCTGGGCCGCCACCCCGGCGAGTGCCGCGCCTGGATGGTGCGTGACGCGCGCTGGAAATACGTGCACTGGCAAGGGTTCCGGCCACAGCTGTTCGACCTGCAGAACGATCCGCAGGAGTATTTCGACCTGGGCAGCGACCCCGGCCACGAAGCCGTGCGCAGCGCCATGCGGTTGCGGTTGCTGGAATGGTTCTGCACGCTCAAGCCGCGCGTGACGGTAACCAACGAAGAGGTGGCGGCCAAGACCAATGTGTACAAGCAGGCCGGCGTGTTCTTTGGCGTATGGTGACAGATCGGCATGCCGGGGCCTGAAAAAGTTGCACAGCATCCCTGTCGATACTGCAACGGCATGGCCCTTGCGGCATCTGATGCTTGGCCCGGCGCCATCTGCGGCCCCGCCTTGTGCCCCTGCCCCGATGGCGTACCCCTTGCATCGAGGGCATGAGGCCCCGTGTTCGGGCCCGCAACCGGAGCGATCATGAAGAACATCTGGATCCTTGTGGCGGACGAATCCCTCGCCCGCATCTTTGCCTCGCACGCCGATAGCGCACCGCTCGAAGTGGTCGAGGAGATCACCGACGCGGCCGCGCATGCCGACCGCGCCGACCTGCGCCGCGACGCCTATGGCCGGCGTGGCCACGCTTCCGCGCAGGGAGACGTCGGCCACCCCGGTGCCCACCAGGTCGGACCTTCCACGGTCACCTCCTCGGCCGGGGAAGATGAACTGCACCAGGAAGCGCAGTTGTTTGCCCGCCGCGTGGCGGACTACCTTGCCGATGCGCGCAACAAGCAGCGCTTTGACTCACTGGCGCTGATTGCCGCGCCGCGTTTTCTCGGCCTGCTGCGCAAAGCCCTTCCCGCCGGGGTCACCGACGTCATCACGAAGGAAATTGGCAAGGACTTCACCCACGTGCCCAACAACGACCTGCAACAACGGCTCGCGGACGAAGACATCGTTCCCGCGCGCCGCGACGCGCGCGTCGTTACCGGCCGGGACCGATAGCGAAGCCGCGCAGCCGCCGGTGCCAGGCCACCGGCGGCTGTGCGCCGGCGTCAGCGGGCAGTGCCCGAGCCGCTGGCTGCACCGCTGCTGCCGCTCGAGGTGCCGCTCGGGCTGGTAGTGCTGGTGGCGCCGGACGTGCCGGTAGAAGTGCTTGTGCCAGGGGTGGTGCTGCGGCTGCGGCTCTGTTCGGTGACCGAACCGGAGCCGGACAGCGAGCCGGAGCCGGTGGTGCTGCCGGTGGCGGTGCAACCCGCCAGGATGCCAAGTGCGAGCAGGGCTGTGCCGATGCGTAGGGTTGTTTTCATGTCGTCCTCCATCTAGCAGGTTGGCGGCAAGCCTAGCTGCACGGCGCAGGCTGCCGGCGAGCGCGCTGGAACGCAGCTCTGCTGCGGAAGACGCAACTGACGTACCAGCGGCGCCATGTGACGATCGGCGCGAGTCCGTTGACCACGCGGCACCCGGCAATGCAGGAAAGGACATGACTGCGGCCCGGCCGCAGTAAGAAGTGCGCGCCGCGGGTAAAAGTTACCACGCCGGCGCAGTTCAGTTTCGACTGAAGATGGCAGACATCCGCGCTATCGCGTCAGTGTCCACTTATAGGCATAGCGGTCCGGACGGAACAGCAGTTCGCCGCACAACAACGGTGTGTCCTCGATGTCATGCGGCGTGCTGCGCAGGCGCAACAGCGGATCGCCCACGCCAACACCGAGCCGGCGCGCCACGTCCGCGGGCGCGGCGACGGCCGTGGCTTCCATCGCCACTTCCTTGAACCGGTATCCCAGCCGGCTCTCAAACAGCGCCATGGCATCGTTGGTTTCCAGGTCCTCCTGCACCAGGCGGCGCATCAGCGGCTCAGGACCCATCAGGGTGAAATGCGCCACGGCCGCGTCGTCCCAGTACCGCACGGTAGCCACGCTCAGCACCTTCTCGCCAGGCTGCAGACGCAGCGCCGCCGCCACATGGGCCGGCGCCCGCACCAGCCGTACCGACACCAGCTTGCCGTAGGCAAGCTGGCCACGGGCGCGTCCGGTTTCATAGAAGCCGGTCAGCGCGCCTAGGCTGGGCGTGTCCGAGGGGCGGGTCACGAAGCTGCCCTTGCCGTTGACCTTCTCGATCAGGCCGGCGTTGTGCAGCCCGGACAGGGCCTGGCGCACGGTGATCCGGCTGACCGCGAATTCCGTCACCAGCTCGGCCTCGGAAGGCAGCTTGGCGCCGGGCGCCCATGTGTTGCTGGCAATCCGCTGGCGAATCTCGTTTTCTATCTCTTTGAACCTGGGCAGCGCCACGTGTGTTCCGCCCTGGGCGGCTCCGAATGCTGGGTGGAACGGATTATACCTATCATGACAGGTCGAGGCGAAACCCTATTGACCTGTCATAACAGGTAATGGCAGTATCGCCCATCGGCAGCTACCTGCACCCACAGGAAAGCACCGTCAAAAGCCGCTCAGGAGACACAGAAATTGAAGACCAACGCATCGCAGGGCGCCGCCACTCCGGCGGCTGAATTCGACTACATCGTGATCGGCGCCGGGTCAGCCGGTTGCGCCGTGGCTGGGCGCCTGGCCGAAGACACGGACGCAACCGTGGCGCTGCTCGAGGCGGGGCCGCATGACCATCACTTCTCGGTCTGGGCGCCGGTGGGCATTGCCGCGGTCGTCCCCAAGGCCGGGCCACGCAACTACGCCTACTACACCGAACCGCAACCGGGCCTGAATGGCCGCCGCTCCTACCAGCCGCGCGGGCGCGGCCTGGGCGGCAGTTCCTCGATCAACGGCATGGTCTATATCCGCGGCCATCGGCACGATTACGACGGCTGGGCCGCGCTCGGTTGCCGGGGCTGGGGCTTCGACGACGTCCTGCCCTACTTCCGCCGCAGCGAGCGCAATCCGCGCCTGGCCAGCCAGGAACATGCGCTGCACGGCAACGACGGGCCGCTGCACGTGAGCGACCTGCGCTCGCCCAATCCGTTTGCGCAACGCTTTGTCCAGGCAGCGATCCAGGCCGGCCTGCCTCACAACGGCGACTTCAATGGCCACAGCCAGGAAGGCGCCGGCCTGTACCAGGTAACGCAGCGCAACGGCGAACGCTGGAACTCGGCGCGGGCCTACCTGCACAGCGGCAATGCCGCGGACACGGCGCTGAATGGCGGCCGTCGCGGCCTGGCGGTGCTGACCGATACGCAAGCGCTGCGGATCGTGTTCGAAGGCAAGCGCGCTGTCGGGGTGGAAGTCGTGCGCGGTGGGGCGGTGCAGATCCTGCGCGCACGGCGCGAGATCGTGGTCAGCGGCGGCACCTTCAACTCGCCGCAGTTGCTGCTGGCATCCGGCATCGGCCCGGCCGCGCAACTGCGCAGCTTCGGCATCGACGTGGTCCATGACCTTCCGGGCGTGGGCGAGAACCTGCAGGACCACCTCGACATCATCATCAACAAGCAGCTGCAAACGACCGAGCTGTTCGGCAAGACTGGCCGCGGCATGCTGCGCCTGGCGCGCGAGGTGATGCGCTACCGGCGCAACCGCACCGGCATGGTCTCGTCCAATATCGCCGAGGCCGGTGCCTTCCTGCGCAGCCGCCCCGAGCTGGACATCCCGGATGTGCAGCTGCACTTTGCCGTGGCGCTGCTCGGCAACCGCAACCTGGGCAAGCTGGGCCACGGCTACTCCTGCCACGCCTGCGTGCTGCGCCCGAAGAGCCGCGGCCATGTGCGCCTGCGCAGTGCCGACATGCGCGAGACGCCGGTGATCGATCCGCGCTTCCTGTCGGCCGAGGAAGACATGGCGGGCATGGTCGCAGGCGTGCGGGCGATCCGCCGCATCTTTGCGCAGCCCGCGCTGGCGCAGCACGGCGGGCGCGAAGTCCTGACCGACGCTTTCGGCCCCGACAGCAGCAATGAAGCCGCCATCCGCGACTTCGTGCGCACGCACGCGGACACGGTCTACCACCCGGTCGGCACCTGCAAGATGGGCGTCGACAACATGGCGGTAGTCGACCCGGAACTGCGCGTGCACGGCGTCGAGGGCCTGCGCGTCGCTGACGCATCGATCATGCCGACGCTGATCGGCGGCAACACCAACGCCCCCGCCATCATGATCGGCGAAAAGGCTGCGGACCTGATCAGGGCCTCGCACCGCTGAGCCGGTCATTCCCCCCTGCATTGGCAACACAACACCGAGGAGACACCCCATGCAAGCCACTGCCGCAACCACCATCAGCCCGCAAGCCTACCGGGCGCAGGACAACGAAGACTTTCCCTTTACCGTGCGCCGCTGCACGCCGACGATCGGCGCCGAAGTCGAAGGCATCGATTTCCGCGAGACGCTGGACCACGAAACCTACCTCTCGCTGCGCCGCGCACTGCTGAAGTACAAGGTGCTGTTCTTCCGCAAGCAGGCGATCACGCCGGCCCAGCACGTAGCCGTGGCGCGCCGCTTCGGCGAGCTGGAAGTGCATCCGATGCTCACCAACCACCCGGAACATCCCGAACTGGTTGTATTCGGGCGCGATGGCACGACGCGCGGACGCGAGAACCTTTACCACTCGGACGTTACCTGGCGCATGGTCCCGTCGATGGGTTCGATGCTGCGCTGCCTGGAATGCCCGGAGGTCGGCGGCGATACCATCTGGATCAATATGGTCGCGGCCTATGAAAACCTGCCGCAGGACATGAAGGCCCGCATCGCCAACCTGAAGGCCGTGCACGACGCGATGCCGACCTTCGGCTCGGCGCTGAACGAAGAAAAATACGCGGAGATGCGCGCCAAGTTTCCGCCGATGGTGCACCCGGTGGTACGCACGCACCCGGAAACCGGCGAGAAGATCCTGTTCGTCAACGAAGCCTTCACCACGCATTTCGCCAACTTCGCCAAGGAACAGCCGTACCGCATCGGCTCCGACTACCGGCCCGCGGAACTGGACCTGCTGCAGTACCTGTACCGCCAGGCCGCCGCGCCGGAGTACCAGGTGCGGCTGCGCTGGCAGCCGGACACCATCGCGCTCTGGGACAACCGCTCCACGCAACATTACGCGGTGCAGGATTACTTCCCGGCCGTGCGCCATATGAACCGCGCCACCATCATCGGCGACCGTCCGGTCTGACCCTATCCACCCACAAACTTCCGAGGCAACCGGCATGAACATCGTCGACAAGTTCTATATCAACGGCAAGTGGGTGCAGCCCGCAGCGGGCGCGACCCAGGCCGACATCATAGACCCAACCACCGAAGCGGTCGCCGGCGAGCTCGCCATGGGCACCCCGGCGGACGTGGACCAGGCCGTGGCCGCAGCGCGCGCGGCATTCCCGGCCTGGTCGGTGTCCACGCGTGAAACCCGCATCGCCCTGCTCGAGCGCATCATCGCCGCCTACCAGGCGCGCATCGGCGACCTGGCGCAGGCGGTGCGCCAGGAGATCGGCGCACCGATCACGCTGGCCACCAACGTGCAGGCCGCGATCGGCCTGGCACAGTTGCAGGCAACGCTGCAGACGCTGCGCGGCTTCGAGTTCGAAACCACGCGCGGCAAGAGCTGCATCCTGCGCGAGGCCATCGGCGTAGCGGCGCTGATCACGCCGTGGAACTGGCCGCTGAACCAGATCGCGGCCAAGGTGGCGCCGGCGCTGGCGGCGGGCTGCACCGTGGTGCTCAAGCCGTCCGAGATCGCGCCGCTGGACGCCCGCATCTTTGCCGAGATCATGGATGCCGCGGATACGCCACCGGGTGTCTTCAACATGATCTATGGCGAGGGCCGCACCGTGGGCGCGGCGCTATCGTCGCATCGCGACGTCGACATGGTGTCGATCACCGGCTCGACCCGCGCCGGCGTGGAAGTGGCCATCAGCGCCGCGCCCACGGTCAAGCGCGTGGCGCAGGAGCTGGGCGGCAAGTCGCCGATGATCAGCCTGGACGATGCCGACCTGCAGGCGGCGGTGACCAGCGGCGTGGCGCAGTGCATGCTCAACACCGGACAGACCTGCATCGCGCCGACGCGCATGCTGGTGCCGCGCTCGCGCTATGGGCAGGCCGTGCAGATTGCCGCCGCCGTCGCCAGCGCGGTCAAGGTGGGCGACCCGTCCGACCCCGAGACCAAGATGGGCCCGATCTCCAACCGCGGCCAGTACGACAAGGTGCAGCGCCTGATCGGGGTGGGCATCGAGGAAGGCGCGCGCGTGGCCGCAGGCGGCCCCGGCCGCCCCGACGGGCTGCAGCGCGGCTTCTATGCGCGCCCGACCATCTTTGCCGACGTGCGCAATGACATGACCATCGCGCGCGAAGAGATCTTCGGGCCGGTGATATGCCTGCTGCCGTACGACTCAGAAGACGAGGCGGTGGCAATCGCCAATGACACCGAGTTCGGCCTGGCCGCCTACATCGCGTCGTCCGACGCGGCGCGGGCACGCAAGCTGGCCGCCCGCCTGCGCGCCGGCAGCGTGCGCATCAACGGCGCGACAATGGACCTCACCGCGCCGTTCGGCGGCTACAAGACGTCCGGCAACGGGCGTGAATACGGCCCCGAAGGCATTGCCGAGTTCCTTGAAACCAAGACGGTGACAGGTTGAGCCTGCGCGCTCCCGCCTGCAGTCACCGTACCGCCCGGTCGTGCAGCGCCATGCTGCCGGCCGGGCGGTGTCGCTTGTAAGGCGCCTCGCTGCCGCGCTTGTCTGACATGCGCAGGCGGCGGCGTCCGACAGCCGCAGCCTGCCGGCCAGCTATCTTCATAGCAGCGCCAGGCCTTTTGCCAGGGCGCCCGACTATGTCGACCATCCCCGATTCCGCGCCTTCTTCGCTGCCCCCTGCCCCGCCCGTTCCGTTGCCCGCCGACGGCAACCCGCATGCGGGCGCCGACAACGAGGGCGCCGCCGGGCCGCGCACGGTGGCGGAGATGCCTGACACAGTCGCGCCAGCCGATGCCGTCAACGCCTCGCTGCACCGTGCCAGTGTGGCGCTGGTGGTGCTGGCCACGCTCTTTTCGCTGTACGCCGTGCATATCGCACGCGAATTCCTCATTCCGGTGGTGCTCGCGATCGTCCTGGCCTACCTGCTGGACCCGCTGGTCTGCGCGTTGCAGCGGCTGGGCCTGCCGCGCGCGCTGGCGGGCACCGTGGTGTTGCTGGCCGTGCTGAGCGCCCTGCTCAGCGGCGCCTACCTGCTGCAGGGGCAGGTGGAGTCGATCGTCAACAGCCTGCCCGAGACCGCCAGCAAGCTGTCGCGCTCGGTCGGCGCGCTGATGAGCGGCGACGATTCCATGTGGCAGAAGGTACGTCGCGCCGCCACTGTCCTCAGCGGCACCGGCCAGCCCCCGCCCGCACGCGGCACGCAGGTGGTGGTGGAGCAAGCGCCCGCCCAGATCCACAACATGCTGCTGGCCGGCTCGGTCAGCATCTTCACCATGGCCGGACAGGCGGTGGTGGTGGTCTTCCTGCTGTACTTCCTGCTGCTGGCCGGCGATACGTTCAAGCGCAAGTTCATCAAGATGGTCGGGCATACCATTTCCGAGAAGAAGATCAGCGTGCACATGCTGGACGAGGTCAACCGCTCCATCCGCCGCTATATGGGCATGCTGCTGGTGACCAATACGGCCCTGGGCGCCTGTACCTGGCTGCTGCTCAAGTGGCTGGGCGTGCACAACGCCGGCAGCTGGGCAATTGCGGCCGCGGCGCTGCACCTGGTGCCCTACTTCGGCGCCCTGGCAATCGCGGTCTGCCTGGGGGTGGTGACCTTCATGCAGTTCGGCACGCTCGGCATGGCAGCCGCGGCAACGGTCGGATCGCTGCTGATCGCCACGCTGATCGGGTCGGTCGTCACCACCTGGATGACCGGCCGCATGGCGCGCATGAACGCGGTGGCCGTATTTGTTGCACTGCTCCTGTTCACCTGGCTCTGGGGCGTATGGGGCATGTTGCTCGCCATTCCGCTGATCACCATCGCAAAGGTGGTTGCCGATCACATTGAGGGACTCGAAGTGGTGGCAGAGTTCCTTGGCGAATAGCCGCGCGCCGTCGCCCAACGGCACTATCGATCCGCCGCTATACTGGAAAAGCGAATGCTGCACCACAGCATTCTTGCTACGCCGGGGATCGTGCGGAGGAAAACAATGATGTCTATATGCGACCTGTGCGAGTCGCAGCTGGACCGGCCGGGCCACGTGCCGCCGCATCCCAGGCTGGTGATGTCGGCGACCTTGCGCACCGCCAGCGGCCAGAATGCGTTTGTGTACCGTTGCGCGCACTGCGGCCAGACACTGCTGCTGGCCTCGCCCGATGGCGAGGCGCCCGACCGCTGGACCCGGCTGGATGCCGACGGATGGGACTGAGCGGGATGGCTCCCGGCTGACTTGCGCTTGCGATTGCGCAAATCGACGGCTCGCGGGTGTGGGCATAATCGTCTCAGCAGTTTCCCAACCGCAAGCCATGGCCAAGAAATTTCCCCTGCATCCCCGCCACCCCGAGCGCATCTGCTGGGGCTGCGACAAGTACTGCGCCGTAGACGACATGGGCTGCGGCAATGGCTCCAGCCGCACGCAGCACCCGGTTGAACTGCTCGGCGACGACTGGCTGGAGTACGGCGACTGGGGTATCGAGGCACCGTCAGCGGCCTCGCCTGCGGCGCCACCCAAGACCTCAACCTAGGCCGCCGGATTACAATCGTTGTCTCAGGCTTCCACAAGACGCCCGGCACCGCCGGCATCCACCGAGACAACCATGCTGAAACTCCAGGACTCCTCGCTGCTGCGGCAGCAGTGCTATATCGACGGCCGCTGGATCGACGGCGAGCGCCGCATCGACGTCACCAACCCGGCCACCGGCGAGCGCGTGGGACAGGTCCCGCAGCTGGGTGCCGATGAAACCCGCCAGGCCATCGAAGCCGCCAACCGCGCGCTGCCGGCATGGCGCGCCCGCACCGCCAAGGAGCGCTCGGCGCTGCTGCGCAAATGGTTCGAACTGATCCTGGCCAGCCAGGAAGACCTGGCGCGCATCATGACCGCCGAACAGGGCAAGCCGATCGCAGAAGCGCGCGGCGAAATCGCCTACGCAGCCTCGTTTATCGAATGGTTTGCCGAGGAAGGCAAGCGCGTCTATGGCGACACCATCCCGGCGCCGGTCAGCAACCAGCGCATTGTGGTGACCAAGGAGCCGGTGGGGGTATGCGCGGCCATCACGCCGTGGAACTTCCCCGCTGCCATGATCACACGCAAGGCCGGGCCGGCCCTGGCGGTGGGTTGCACCATGGTGCTCAAGCCGGCATCGCAAACCCCGCTGACAGCGCTGGCGCTGGTGGCCCTGGCCGAGCGCGCGGGCATTCCGGCCGGGGTGTTGTCGGTGGTGACCGGCTCGGCCGGCGCCATCGGCGGCGAGATGAGCAGCAACCCGCTGGTGCGCAAGCTCACCTTCACCGGGTCGACCGAGGTTGGCCGCGTGCTGATGGCCCAGACCGCGTCGACCATCAAGAAGGTGTCGATGGAGCTGGGCGGCAATGCGCCCTTTATCGTGTTCGACGATGCCGACCTGGACGCGGCGGTTGAAGGCGCGATCGTGTCCAAGTACCGCAATGCCGGCCAGACCTGCGTCTGCGCCAACCGCATCTACGTGCAGGCGGGCGTGTACGAGGCGTTTGCGCAGAAGCTGGTGGCGGCGGTGGCTGCCCTGAAGGTCGGCAACGGCATGGACGACGGCGTGCGCATCGGCCCGCTGATCGACGACAAGGCCGTGGCCAAGGTGGAAGAGCATATCGCCGACGCGCTCGGCAAGGGCGCGCGCCTGCTGCAGGGCGGCCAGCGCCATGCGCTGGGGCATTCTTTCTTCCAGCCGACCGTGCTGGCCGACGTCGGCCCCGGCATGCTGGTCGCGCGCGAGGAAACCTTCGGCCCGCTGGCGCCGCTGTTCCGCTTCGAAACCGAGGATGACGTGGTCGCCATGGCCAACGACACCGAGTTCGGCCTGGCCAGCTACTTCTATGCCCGCGACCTGGGCCGGGTCTGGCGCGTCTCCGAACGCCTGGAATATGGCATGGTGGGCGTCAATACCGGCCTGATTTCCAACGAGGTGGCGCCGTTCGGCGGCGTCAAGCAGTCTGGCGTGGGCCGCGAGGGCTCGCACTACGGCATCGAGGATTACCTGGTCATCAAGTACACCTGCATGGCCGGTATCTGACCTTGCCGCGCCTCAGCACGCCGTGTCCGCGCACACGGCGTGCCGGGGCTCGGGGCAGCGCCCGCCGTGCGGGCAGGTGTCGCGAAAGCGCGCGATCCGCTCATGGACACGCTGCATCTGCTCCAGCTGATAGCTGGCGCGCGCAGCGCTGTAACTGGCGCCGAACTCATACAGGGCACCATCCGCGGCGCGGGATAGTCCTTCCAATGCCTGCGCCAGCTCCCGCCCTTCCACGCTGCGGTGCCGGCGCAGGCGCCAGGACAAGGCCTCCTGGCCCTGCGCGAGCAGGCTCTGCTCAAGGTAGCCAAGCTGCTCGGCAACGGCCTGCGCGCCATGCAGCGCCGACAGGTAGGCACACACCACCGCCAGGCGCTGGTTCATCTCCCCGCCGCGGCCCAGCAGTTCGCTGGCACAGGTGCGCAAGGTATCCGCGTCAAACGCTTTGCCTTCGTCGGTGGCTTCCTGTGCATAGGCGGCCAGCGGCAGCACCGTGACTGCCAGCCCCGGCGGCAGCACGCTGGTGAAACGGCTGGCGATCGCGTGCTGCAAGGTGCTGTCCAGTTCGCAGCAGGTCGGCACAGCGGCATCGACATAGAATTCCAGCGCCGGCGGCCGCCCGTGGTCCATCGACACCACGGCACGCGCAGGCGGGTGCCCGGCCATCGCAAGCACCTCGAGGCCGGCCTCGACACAGCGCTGCTCATCGGGCTCCGCCCCCAGCGCCTGGACAATATCCTGCATCTGCAGCGTGCAGGTGATTTCCATGCGGGTTGGCCCGGGCGGGTGGTCGCCCCTGCGGCCGCGGTCGAGCGCCATCCGCTTCCATTCGACTTGCGTCATCGCATTGCCCGTCATACAGCCTCCGATTTTGGTTCCACTAGCCGCGCTGCGCGGCCATCACGATGGCCGCGTGCATGTTCTGCAGGGCATGCAGCGGCTCGGTGCCGGTCAGCGCGGCCACCAGCATGCTGTCTTCCAGCCGGAAACGGCACAGCACCAGGTTGGAGCGCGCCAGTGCCACCATCTGCAGCGGCGTGAGCGCGGCCAGCACACGGCCCACTTCGCGCTCGATGCCGAGCCGGAACAGGGCCTCGGCCTCGTTCTCGCGCATCAGCCGCTGCACCAGCAGCAGGTAGGAGAGGTTCAGGTCCGTGATTTCCCGCAGGCTCTCGCCGACCAGGTCGCTGGCCGTCCCTTCAGCCGCGGTGCCGGCCGGTGTTGCATGTTCCATTCGGTCCTCGCGCTGGCCGGGCTTGGTCATTCGACTGCCACAGCCTGGCCACCGGCCGCGCGCGGTGCCAGCCGGCGGGCATCGTGCGGGCCGCGCCGGGGCACCTGCTGATCGCACGCAGGCGCGTGCGCGGAGATCATCGGGCGCTCGGCGATGGCCCGCAAGGCGGGCTTGTCGAGCAGCGAGATGGTGCGGTGCCTCACCCGGATCAGCCCGCAGTCCGCCAGCCGCGAGAACTGCCGGCTGACTGTTTCCAGTGTCAGGCCGATATAGCTGCCGATTTCCTCCCGGCTCATGCGCAGCACGAACTCCGAGGACGAGAAGCCGCGCGCCGCAAGGCCTTCAGCCATCCATAGCAGGAAGGTCACCAGCCGCTCTTCGGCGGTCATCAGCGCCAGCATGGTCTGCAGCGCGCGTGCGCGCTGCGCCTGTGCGCCGAGCGCCAGGAACAGCTGGTTGGCAAGCTCCGGCATGCCGGCGGCGGCGCCGCGCAGCGCGTCCATGCCGAGCATGCACAGCTTGGTGTCTTCGAGCGCGGTGGCGTAGGACGCATAGTGCGGATGCGCCAGGCTGTCCAGCCCGACCAGGTCACCGGGGAAGTGGAAGCCGACCACTTGCGTGCGGCCGTCTTCCGTGGTCACGTGGGTCTTGACCGTGCCGACGCGGATTGCGTAGAGCGAGGTCACGGGGTCGCCCAGCAGGTACAGGCACTGGCCCTTGCGCAGGCGCACCGTGCGGTGGATGCCCCGGGCGCCGCCCGGCAGCCCCCGTGCGCCTCCCAGGCAGAAGCGGGCCAGTTGGCAATCTGCGCTGCACGGCATGCCGTCGCACGGCAGGTGGCATTCGTCTAACTGTGTCATTGGCGCCTCTGGATGGAAGAGCTGAAAGCCCTTGTGCGACCATTCTATGGAGCCAGTTTCCCCAGACAATCCGCACATTCTGATTTGCAGTACAGAAGCTTCTGATCCGGACCTGCGCTGCCGGGGCCACCGGCATCCCCCGCCATTGGCCCTGCCAGGCTGCTGGCGGGGGTATCCTTGCTACAAGACCAGGACCGGATGCGCTGGCGGGCCACGCCGGCAGGACGCCGTTCAGGACATGCCATGACACGACACCCCGAGAACCCGCAGCAACCCGCCGGAAGCGTACCTCGCCCCGACGCTGGCGAGCCATCGGGCGGGCGTTCGCACGAGATCCGGGCCGACCTGCCCGATGTGCCTTACCAGACCCTGGTGGATTCCGTGCAGGACTACGCCATCTTCACGCTCGACGTCGGCGGCCATGTCTCCAGCTGGAACAAGGGCGCGGCGCGCATCAAGGGCTATGCCCGCGAGGAGATCCTGGGCAAGCATTTCTCGCAGTTCTACACGCCGGATGCGATCGCCCGGAGTTGGCCGCAAGCCGAGCTGAAGGCCGCGGCCGAACAGGGCCGGTTCGAGGACGAGGGGTGGCGCGTGCGCAAGGACGGCAGCCGCTTCTGGGCCAACGTCGTCATCACCGCCCTGAAGGACGCCGAGGGCCGGCTGATCGGCTTTGCCAAGGTCACGCGGGACATGACCGAGCAGCGCCGCGCCGCCGAGGCCCTGCGCCAGAGCGAAGAAACCCTGCGGCTGCTGGTGGAGGGGGTCAAGGATTACGCCATCTTCATGCTCGATCCCGGCGGCCATATCGTCAGCTGGAATTCCGGTGCCTCTTATATCAAGGGCTACCGCCGCGACGAGATCATCGGCCGTCATTTCTCGGTGTTCTATCCGCAGGAGGATGTCGCCGCCGGCAAGCCGTCACGGCTCCTGGCGCTGGCGCGGCGCGTCGGGCGCGTGGAAGACGAAGGCTGGCGCGTGCGCAAGGATGGCTCGCTGTTCTGGGCCAATGTCACCCTGACAGCGGTATACGACGAGTCACGCACGCTGCGCGGCTTTGCCAAGGTGACGCGGGACATGAGCGAGCGCCGCCGCCGCGAAGAGCTGGAACGCTCCAGCCAGCGCATGAATGAGTTCCTGGCCACGCTTTCGCATGAACTGCGCAATCCGCTGGCGCCGGTGCACAGCGCGCTCGCGGCGATGCGGCTGGCGCCGGAGGACGCGGTGCTGGCAAACCGGAGCCTGGCCATGATCGAGCGCCAGGTGAACCACCTGAGCCGGTTGGTGGACGACCTGCTCGACATCGGGCGCATCACCTCCGGCCGCATCGAGCTGCGCATGGAGCCGGTCGAGTTCAACGAGATCATCGCGCTCGGCGTCGAGGCAGCGCAGCCGGCGCTGGATGCCAAATCGCAGTGCGTCGAAGTGCGGACCCATGCCGGCTCGATCCCAATGCGTGCCGACAAGACGCGGCTGGTGCAGGTCATGCAGAACCTGGTGCTCAATGCGTCGAAGTTCTCGCCGCCCGGGTCGTCGGTGACGATCGCCACCACGATCCAGAACCGCACACTGCAGGTCCAGGTGACGGACCAGGGCTGTGGCATCGGGCCCCAGGCCATCGACGAGATCTTCAACCTGTTCATGCAGGAAAGCCGTCCGGGCACCGACGTGCATGGCGGGCTGGGCATCGGCCTGTCGCTGTGCCGGTCACTGGTCGAGCTGCACGGCGGCACCATCGCTGCCGCCAGTGCCGGGCCGGGACAAGGCAGCACCTTCACGCTGCGCCTGCCGCTGCCGGCCTCGCGCAAGGATGACGCCCGCTCAGGAGCCGCACCGCGGGCCCTGGGTCCGGCCACGCCCGAGCAGCAGGCGCAGCGCATCCTGCTGGTCGACGACAACCGCGACGCCGCCGACAGCCTGGCCATGCTGCTCGAGATTTGCGGCCACGAGGTGACCATTGCCTACGACGGCGCCGAGGCCCTGCATGTGGCGCCGCGCTGCCGCCCGCATATCGCGCTGATCGACCTGGCCATGCCCGGCATGGACGGCTTCGAGGTAGTGCGCGCCATGCGCGGCGTGGCCGGCACCGAGCTGACGCGCTTCGTGGCGCTGACCGGCTTCGCCCAGCCGGCGGACCGGCAGCGTACCGAGGCAGCCGGCTTCGACGCGCACCTGGTCAAGCCGGTGGAGCTGGAAACGCTGTTCGGCACCATCGCCCGGCTGCGCCCGCCGGAGTGACCCGCTCCGGCACCGAACCCGACCTTCGCCAATCCCAAACACGCGCCTGCCGGCGCTGCGACACACTGACAGCCATTCCATCGCAACAGATCACAGAAAGGAGACAGCGATGCAGGGTTGGATCAGGCGTGCAGCCGCGGGGCTGGTATTTGCGTTCGCGGCCACGGCCGCCGGTACCGCGCTGGCGGACTATCCCGACAAGCCGGTGCGGCTGGTGGTGCCCTTCCCGCCCGGCGGCGCCACCGACCTGCTGGCGCGCGAGATCGGCAACGCACTGTCGGCGCGGCTGCACCAGCCGGTGGTGATCGACAACCGGCCCGGCGCCGGCGGCAACCTGGCGGCCATCGCGGTGGCGCGGGCCCCGGCCGACGGCTATACGCTGCTGTTCGGCACCTTCGGCTCGCTGGCGGTCAACAAGAGCCTCTATGACAAGCCTGGCTACGATCCGCTGAAGGACTTCGCGCCGGTGGCTTCGGTCGCCTACCTGCCCAACGTGCTGGTGGTGCATCCCAGCGTGCCGGCGCGCACCGTGCAGGAGCTGCTGGCGCTGGCGCGCAAGGAGCCGGGCAAGCTGACCTATGGCTCGTTCGGCAACGGCTCCTCGTCGCACCTGGCGGGCGAGCTCTTCACCCACCTGGCGGGTGTCAATATCACGCACATTCCGTACAAGGGCAGCGCCGCGTCGATGACCGACCTGATCGGCGGGCGCATCACCATGATGTTCGACAGCGTCTCGACCGCGCTGCCGTATATCCGCGACAACCGCGTGCGCGCGCTGGCGGTGACCACGCAGAAGCCCTCTGACCAGCTCCCCGGCGTGCCCACGCTGGCCGCCGCCGGCGTGCCCGGCTACGAGCTGACCGCGTGGTTTGGCGTGGCCGCGCCGGCCGGCACGCCCAAGGCAGTGATCGACCGCCTCAACGGCGAGATCGTGGCGGCGCTGAAGCAGCCTGACCTGGCCGCCAGGCTGGCCAGCCAGGGCACCGTGCCCTTCCCCGCCACGCCGGCGCAGTTCGGCAGCTATATCCGCGCGCAGTACGAGAAGTGGGACAGCCTGATCAAGTCGGCCAACATCAGGCTGGACAACTGATGGCCTGAGCTCAGGCCGTGTCCGGCGCGCCGAAGCGCCACGACAGCCGGCGCGCCGCCTGCCGCACCAGCGCGGCAGTGGCGCCTGCGGTGCTGCTGTCAAAGCTGCCGCTCGAGCCCATCACGGCGATCACCAGCGCCAGGCTGCCGGTGTGGTCGAATACCGGCGCCGCCAGCGTGTCGATGCCCGGCACCGGGTGGCTCAGCGCATTGTCGAGCCGGGCCGCGCGCACCTGTGCCAGGCGCCCGGCGTAGGCCGGCGCCAGCTTGCCGCCGGGTTCAAGCACTTCGGCCGCGGCGGCGCCGGCCATGCGCAATTCGTCCTTTTCCAGCAAGCCCGCCAGCACGTTGGCTGGCAGGTATGCCGCGGCGGTGCGGCCAATCGCGGTATGGACCAGCGACAGCACCGTGCCCACGCGCAGGCTTACGTGCTGGGGCCGCGCCGATTCCTCCAGCCGGACCACCGTGGGCCCCAGCGGCCCCAGCACTGCCATGGCCACGCTCAGGCCGGTGGCGCCGGCCAGCTCGATCACCTCCGGTTCCGCCTCACGCGTCGGCGACAGCCGCTGCAGCGCGATCAGTCCCAGCTCCAGCCCCAGCGGTCCGCACAGGTAGTTGCCCGCGGCATCGCGCGCCAGCAGGCCGGTCTTCTGCAGGCTGACCAGATGCGGGAACGCCTTGGCCGGCGGCATGCCCGCGGCCAGCGCCAGGTCGCGCAGAGCCAGCGGCCGGCCTGCGGCCACCAGTGCCACCAGCAGCTGGCCGGTGCTGTCCAGCGACTGGATGCCGCGCTGCGGCTTGCCGCCTTCCAGGTCTTGCTGGGCTTCTGTCGCGCTGCTCATGCCGGGCGTCCCTGTTCATCACGCAGCGCGGCGCCGATGTCCGCCGCTGCGGCCAGCAGGGCCTGCGCCGCCGCGCCGCGCCAGTCCACCTCGATGGCACCGGTCGATCCCACCAGGGTCAGCACCAGCCGCAGCACGCCAGCGGCGTCCAGCACCGGCACGCTGAGGCTGCTGACGGCCGGGCTGGGCGTGTCGATGCTGCGCTCGATGCCGCGCGCTCGGATTTCTCCCAGCCTGGCGCTGAAGGCGGCCAGGTCGGACTCGGCCGCGCCCGGCTGCTGTGCGCGCCACAGCGGCTGCCACAGTCCCGGCGGCTGGAACGCACAGAACACGCGCCCGGTAGCCGTGGCGGCCAGTGCCATCACCGTGCCCACGTGCAGGTTGACATGCAGCGGCGCGCTGGCCGGCACATAGCGCACGATGGTCGGGCCCTGTGGCCCGGCAATGCTGATTGCCACGCTGAAGCCGGACGCCTGCGCCAGCGCATCCACCCGGGGTTGCGCGGCGCGCCAGGCGGCGTCCTGCTCCAGGTGCAGCATGCCCAGCTGCAGCGACAGCGGCCCGGGCTCGTAGCGGCCGGAGAGGTGGTCGCGCTTGATCAGGCCCAGCCGCGTCAGGCTGACCAGGTAGGCATGCGCCTGGGCCGGCGCCAGCTGCGCCGCCTCGGCCAGCGCGGCCAGCGGCATTGGTGCGCGCGCGGCGGCCAGCGCCGCCAGCAGGCGCCCGCCCACCTCCACGCTCTGGATGCCGCGCTGTGCCTTGTCGGCACGCGCAGCGGGCTCGTCCGCCTGCGTTCCTGCTTCCCCAGCCTTGCGCCTGGCCATTGCCATCCTGTGTGATCGGAAAACCCGGATATTAATCGAACGCCTCCCGTTGCCGTGCACACGGGGGTTTACCCGAACAAGCTCCACCTGCTTCTGATGGCGCTTTCGGCACGCCTCAATTATTTGTCATAGGCTAATCATTTCGCTATTGATTAATTTTTCAACGTTTCCTAAGATTGCACTACCCCGTCCGAACACGGCGACCCACGCCGTCAGACATCCATAGAAACGGGGGCGAGACAGCCCGCGCGGCCAGCGCAACGCAGCCATCGTGCCCCGACCGGTGCCGTCTCGCCTCCCCACACAAAGGAAAGACGCCATGTCCAAGGCATTCGCATCGCAGGCCGACCTGGAAGCCAAGCAGGTCACCTTCACCCAGCTGTCGGAAAACGCCTGGGCCTACACCGCCGAGGGCGATCCCAATTCGGGCGTGGTCATCGGCGACGACGGCGTGCTGATCGTCGACACCACCGCCACGCCGGCCATGGCGCAGGACCTGATCGCCCGCATCCGCACCATCACCGACAAGCCCATCAAGTACGTGGTGCTGTCGCACTACCACGCGGTGCGCGTGCTGGGCGCGTCGGCCTACTTCGCCGAAGGCGCGCAGCAGGTCATCGCCAGCCGCGGCACCTACGAGATGATCGTCGAGCGCGGCGAGGCCGACATGAAGTCCGAGATCGAGCGCTTCCCGCGCCTGTTCGCGGGGGTCGAGACCGTGCCCGGCCTGACCTGGCCGACGCTGGTGTTCGAGAAGGAAATCACACTGTTCCTGGGCAAGCTGGAAGTGCGCATCGCCCACCTGGGCTCGGGCCATACCAAGGGCGACACCGTGGTCTGGCTGCCGCAGCAGAAGGTGCTGTTCTCCGGCGACCTGGTCGAGTACGACGCCGCCTGCTACTGCGGCGACGCCCAGCTGGAAGACTGGCCGGCCACGCTGGACGCGCTGCAGGCACTCAAGCCGGAAAAGCTGGTGCCCGGCCGCGGCCCCGCGCTGACCACGCCGGAGGAAGTGGAGAAGGGTATCGCCTACACCAAGGACTTCGTCACCACGCTGTTCCAGGCCGGCAAGGAAGCCGTGGCCGAGAAGCTCGACCTGAAGGCCGCGATGGCGCACACCCGGCGCGCGATGGACCCCAAGTTTGGCCAGGTCTTTATCTACGAGCACTGCCTGCCCTTCGACGTCTCGCGCGCCTATGACGAGGCCAGCGGTGTCCGCCACCCGCGCATCTGGACGGCCCAGCGCGACAAGGAAATGTGGGCCGCACTGCAGGACTGACCTCCAAAAAGAACAAGTCGGGCAACAAGCTATGGATGGAGACACAGGCATGAGCAGCATCGATTACCAGCGGCTGTCGTTCGAGTACCAGCCCTGCGCCGAGCAACAGAAAGGGGCCGATCCGGCCGCCCACCCGGTCGTCGTGGTCGGCGCCGGGCCGGTCGGCCTGGCCACCGCCATCGACCTGGCGCAGCGCGGCGTGGCCGTGGTGCTGGTGGATGACGACTGCACGCTGTCCACCGGATCGCGCGCAATCTGTTTTTCCAAGCGCACGCTGGATATCTTCGACCGGCTGGGCTGCGGCGAGCGCATGGTCGACAAGGGCGTGCGCTGGCACGTCGGCAGGGTGTTCCTGCGCAACCAGCAGGTCTACAGCTTCGACCTGCTGCCCGAGAGCGGCCACCGCCGCCCGGCCTTCATCAACCTGCAGCAGTACTACCTCGAAGGCTACCTGCTCGAGCGCGCGCAGGCGCTGCCCAATATCGATATCCGCTGGCGCAACAAGGTGGTCGGGCTGCAGCAGCGCGCCACGCCAGAGCCCGGCGTGGTGCTGACCATCGAGACGCCTGAAGGCTGCTACCCGCTGGCGGCACGCTACGTGGTGGCCGCCGACGGTTCGCGCAGCCCGATGCGCAAGCTGCTGGGCCTGGACAGCAAGGGCCGCACCTTCCGCGACCGCTTCCTGATTGCCGACGTGAAGATGGAAGCGGATTTCCCGAGCGAGCGCTGGTTCTGGTTCGACCCGCCCTTCCACCCGAACCAGTCGGTGCTGCTGCACCGCCAGCCGGACAATGTCTGGCGCATCGACTTCCAGCTCGGCTGGGACGCCGACCCGGAGCTGGAGAAAACACCGGAGCGCGTGATCCCGCGGGTGCAGGCGCTGCTGGGCAAGGACGTGAAGTTCGAGCTGGAATGGGTCAGCGTCTATACCTTCTCCTGCCTGCGCATGGACAGCTTCCGCCACGGCAACATCCTGTTCGCCGGCGATGCCGCGCATGGCGTGTCGCCGTTCGGCGCGCGTGGCGCGAACAGCGGCATCCAGGACGCCGAGAACCTGGCCTGGAAGCTGGCCTATGTGCTGCAGGGCCATGCCTGCGACAAGCTGCTGGACACCTACGCCAGCGAGCGCGAATACGCCGCCGACGAGAACCTGCGCAACTCCACCCGTTCCACCGACTTCATCACGCCCAAGAGCGCGGTCAGCCGCGTGTTCCGCGATGCGGTGCTGACCCTGTCCAGGCGCCATGCGTTTGCGCGCACCCTGGTCAACAGCGGGCGGCTGTCGGTGCCCGCGGTGCTGCAGGATTCGCCGCTGAACACCGCTGACGACGCCCAGGACTATGCCTGCAAGCTGGTGCCTGGCGCGGTCTGCTGCGACGCGCCGGTATCCGGCGCGCAGGGCGCGGGCTGGCTGCTGTCGCACCTGGGCGGGGACTTCACGGTGCTGGTGTTCGGCAGCCCTGACGCCATCGATGCGGCCACGCTCGCCGGCCTCGCCGCGCTGAAAGACAGCGGCGTGCCGCTGCAACTGGTCTACGTGACCGACGCCGCGCAGCCGGCGGTGACCTGCACCAATGCCACCGTGCTGCGCGACGACGAGGGCCTGGCCGCCGCGCGCTACGGTGCCACGCCCGGCACCTGCTACCTGGTCCGCCCGGACCAGCATGTCTGCGCCCGCTGGCACCACCCCGACCCGGCCGCGATCCGCGCCGCGCTGGCGCGCGCCACCGGTGCCGATCTGCGCGCCCCGCAGCCCGGCCGCATGGCCGCCTGAGACCGGCCAGACCTCACCGCGGAGACTCCCGTGCCCAATATGCTCAACACCCAACCCAACCTGGCGCGTCCCGACGACTTCTACGAAGCGCTGATCGAGATGCACCGCGACCTCGACGAGGTACAAAGCCAGGCCGCCAATGCGCAGCTGATCCTGCTGCTGGCCAACCATATCGGCGACCACGATGTGCTGCTGGCCGCCATGGCCACCGCGCGCGAAGGCGTGACCGAAATGCCGGCCGCCACGCCAGCCTGACCCGACACAGGCGCGGCACCGCCGCGCCTGTGCTGTTCTTTTCCCGGCACCATCCCGGGCCAACGCGCGCAAGACGCTGCCCACTGGCGGAACCCTCCGGCTGCCCGCCGCCGCAGCCACCACCGTACGGAGACAACGTTCATGAGCCATCCGGTCTCAGGGGATCTTTCGTCCCTATCCAGCCTGACGTCCCCCACCCTGCCTCCCGCAGCACTGGCTGCGCACGATGAAGATGCGCTCTACCGCAAGGTCTGGCTGCGCATCATCCCGTTCCTGTTCGTCTGCTACGTGGTGTCGTTCCTGGACCGCATCAACATCGGCTTCGCCCAGTTGCAGATGAAGCAGGACCTCGGCTTCAGCGACGCCATGTACGGCCTGGGCGCTGCTGTCTTCTACGTCGGCTACGTGCTGTGCGAAGTGCCCAGCAACATGCTGCTGGCGCGCTTTGGCGCGCGGCGCACGTTCACGCGCATCATGGTGCTGTGGGGCCTGGCCTCGGTGGCGATGATGGCCGTCTCCACCCCGGCGCAGTTCTATACGCTGCGCTTCCTGCTGGGCGTGTTCGAAGCCGGCTTCTTCCCCGGCATCGTGCTCTACCTGACCTACTGGTTCCCGGCGCGCCGCCGCGCCGCGGTGATGGCGGTCTTCTTTGCCGGCGTGGCGGTGGCGGGTGTGCTGGGCGGGCTGGTGTCCGGCTGGATCATGCGCGACATGGCCGGCGTGCTCGGCCTGCAGGGCTGGAAGTGGATGTTTGCGATCGAGGGCGCGCCCGCGGTGCTGCTGGGCCTGCTGGCCGCGCGCTGCCTGGTGGATGGCCCGCAGCAGGCCGGCTGGCTGACCGACCGCGAACGCGCCCACCTGGCGCGCGACACCGCCGCGCAAGCACATGCCGGCGGCCATTCGCTGCACGCGTTGCGGCAGGTGCTGCGCAACCCGCGCGTGTACCTGTTCGCGTTTATCTATTTCTCGCTGACCTGTGGTTCGCTGGCGCTGAGCTTCTGGATGCCGCTGATGATCCGCGACTTCGGCATCACCGACGTGATGTCGGTCAGCCTGTATTCGGTGGTCCCCAATGCCGTGGGCGCGGTCGGCCTGCTCCTGATCGCGCGCCATTCCGACCGCACCGGCGAGCGCCACCGCCACTTCCTGCTGTGCACGGCAGGCGGCGCGCTGGCCCTGGCGGCGCTGACCCTGCACCTGCCCAGCCTGGCGCTGATGCTGGCCATCCTGTCGGTGGCCGCGGTGCTGATCTTTGCCGCGCTGCCGGTGTTCTGGTCGCTGCCGCCCAGCTACCTGCCGGGCGCGGGCACGGCCGCCGGCATCGCCTTCATCAGCAGCATCGGCATCACCAGCGGCATCGTCAGCCCGTGGGTGATCGGGCAGATCAAGACCCGGACCGGCAGCCTGGACCATGCGCTCTACCTGCTGGCGGCGCTGCTGCTGGCCAGCGGCCTGGCCATGTGGCTGGGCGTGCCAAGGCAGCCCGCGCGGCCGGCCTGAACCGGGCCGCAGGCATCGTCAAGACCGGAATGTCCGCACCCGCGGGGTGCGGCGTTCAGTGAGATCGGCCGCAGGGGATGACCGAGGCGATTTCCTCGCGCATCACCTCGACCACGTCGTCGATCTCCAGCCCTTCGGCCGTGACCAGCACGTCCTGGCCGCGGCCGATCGCGTAGACCACGCCGCGCCAGCGGCCGGGCTCGACGGCCTCGCACAGGCGGATATTGAATTCGGTGTCCTGATCCTGGCTATACACCGTCACCAGGTCGCCCACCTGGGGAGTGCGCACCGCTTCTCCGTCGAACGCCCGGGCCACCACGGTCACCGGCGACTGCGTCAGCCCCCTGGCAAATCTTGCACGCATGGTCCGCTCCTCTTTTTGCGATCCAAGTCCAGCTTACAAGAGGCCCGACAAATAACCAGGGATTTCCATCGAAAAGTGGAACCCGGTGCCCTTTGCGCCTGTCAGACGGCGCCGGATAGACAGCGCGCACAGATGCGCCACAATGAAAGCATCGATCATCGAGGAGACCCACCATGGGCAGCAACATACACGTCGTACCGCACGACGAAGGCTGGGATGTGATCCACGAGGGTGCGCGCTATGCAGAATCGCACCACGCCACCCAGGAAGAAGCAGTTGCGGCCGGCACCACGAAGGCGCAGAGCGAGCATGTCGAGCTGCTGATCCACGGCCGCGACGGCCAGATCCGCTCGCGCAGCAGTTTCGGCCACGATCCGCGCACCATTCCGGGCTGATCCCGGCCACGGGTCAGGCCCCGCTGAGGACTCCGGCGCTGTTATCCCGGATACCGATGCGACATGCCACACCACCGGGCTGACCCCCGCGCCGCCGCCGCGATTGCGGCCGCGGCGGTTCCGTTGCCGCCCATCGACGACCCGGCGGCAAGCCCGTTCCGCGGTCCGTTTGCCAATGCCACCGGCGTGCTGGCCGATTTGCTGGCCCGACACCGCGTGGTGCTGCTGGGCGAGAGCACGCATGGCACCGCCGAGTTCTATCATGCCCGCGCCGCGCTGACGGCGCACCTGGTGGCCCGGCACGGATTCCGCATCATCGCGGTCGAGGCAGACTGGCCAGATGCCGCGGCAGTCGACCGCCACGTGCGCGGCCGCCCGCCACAGCCGGCCGAATCACCCGGCGCAGCCTTTACACGCTTCCCGGTCTGGATGTGGCGCAACCTGGAGGTGGCGCGCTTTATCCGCTGGCTGCACACGCACAATGAAACCCTGGCGCCTGCGCAGCGCACTGGATTCTTCGGCCTCGATATCTACAGCCTGCGCGCTTCCATGGCTGCAGTGCTGGCCTACCTGGAGGGCGTAGATCCACAGGCCGCCCGAGCGGCGCGCGAGCGCTATGGCTGCCTGGAACCGTGGGGCAGGGATCCGGCGCGCTATGGGCGTGCCGTGCTGCACGGCACGCATGCCGACTGCGAGGATGCCGTCGTCGCACAGTTGCAGGCGCTGCTGGACAAGCGGCTGGCCTATGCCCGGGCGGGCCACGAGGACTTTCTCGATGCCGCGCAGAACGCGCGCCTGGTCGCTTCAGCCGAGCGCTACTACCGCGTGATGTATCACGGCAGCGACGACAGCTGGAACCTGCGCGACACACATATGTTTGAAACCCTGGCGCATCTGCTGCAGGCGCATGGCCCGCAAGCGCGCGCGGTGGTATGGGCGCACAACTCGCATATCGGGGATGCTTCGCAGACCGAGATGGGCGCCAGCCAGGGGCAGCTGAATATCGGCCAGCTGTGCCGCGAGTCCTTCGGCGACGCCGCCGCGCTGGTTGGCTTCAGCACTTACGACGGCACCGTCGCCGCGGCGACATCGTGGGACGGCCCGATGGAAATCAAGCAAGTGCGCCCTGCCCGTGCCGACAGCTACGAGCACCTGTTCCATGCGGCCGGCCATGCGCAAGCCTGGGTCGACCTGCGCGGCCCATCCGGCGCCGCCAACGGCGGCGTGCTGGCCGATGTGCGTCAGCTGCTGATGCCGGCCCGGCAGGAGCGCTTTATCGGGGTGATCTACCGCCCCGAGACCGAACTGCAGAGCCACTATGCGCGCGCCACGCTGCCGCGGCAATTCGATCTGCTGTTGTGGTTCGACCGTACGCGCGCGGTCCCGGCGCTGCCGGCGGAGCCCGCGCCGGGCGCGCCGGAGACCTGGCCTTACGGGCTCTGAAGTGGCCGCCTGGTCGCTTGTACGGAAGCTCATCCGCCGGTGCGGTCCGGCGCAACCTGGATGCGATTGACGATCTCGCGCACGCCGTCACAGCCGCGGACGCAGGCTTCGACTGCATCGCAATCGGCCTGCGCGCCGATCGCGCCGCGCAGCGTCACGCGGCCTTGCGCCACGTCCACGGCCACCTCGCTCACGTCGAGGCCGGCGTCCCACAGGCGCGAGCACAAGGCCGCCTGCAGCGCGATATCCGCTGCAGTCGCGGCATTGCCACGGGGATTGGCTGGGTTCGGGGAACCGGTCATGCGCGCACTCTCCCGTCCGTGGGAACAACGCCTCAGTAGGTACGCATGCCGTGGCCCGGATGCGCTTGCGCTGCGCCAGTGCGCGCCACGTGCAAGTGGTTGACCAGATCCTTCACGCCGAAAACCTCGTCGGCAATATCCTCGATCCGGTACTTCTGCAGCCGGTCCGGCACACTGCCCTCCAGCGTCACCACGCCCTGCTCGACCCGGACTTCGACATCGTTGAGGTCCAGCCGCGCGCTGCGCGAGAGCTGCTCGCACAGGTCTTCGAGAATGCGCTCGTCCGTGCGCTGGTAGTTGCGCGGCCCCACCGGACGCGCCCGCTGCGGCCCGCCCCGGTAGAGATCCATGCGCTCGTTGTAGCCGGTGAACTGGCGGTAAGGATCGGCCTGGCCCCGGGCGCGCGGCGCCGGCGCGTCCGGCGGCAAGCGCTCCGGGCGCCATTCCCAGGCCCCGCGGCGCCCGCCAGACTCGTCCGGGTCCACCGGCTCGTCATAGTCGTAGACCCCGTAGGCGCCCACGTAGTGACTGCGCATATCGGCTTCAGGCACCGCGCTCTCGTGCCATGGCTGGCCGCGCCAGTTGTCTCTGCGATCCATCGTCGTCTCCGCTTGCCCCGATTCGTCAATCAGTCTGCGTCCCGCTACTTCTGCCGCGGCGGCACCAGCCCGCGGTCCGGCGCGCGCAGTTCGCCCTTGCGCAACTGCCGCACCGCGCACGCCAGCGCGCGCGCCACGTTGTCCACTTCGCCCTGCACGCCAGTGTCTTGGTCCAGTGCCACGTGGCTGGTGGCATAGGGCTCGTAGTAGCCGATATACCGGTCCAGCCGCGCCTGCGGGCCCGCGTCGATCAGGCCCATCCAGTCGAGCCAGTCGGCCAGCGCGCGGCGCACGCCCTCGGTGCCGGCCACGTCGCCGTGCACCACCAGCCCGTAGGCGCGCCCGGACAGGTGCTTGGGATAGTCCCAGCCGGACAGCTCCATCGCCTTGGCGCGCACCACGTCCTTGCCATGCGTGCTGGTGGGATCGGGATTGCCGCCGTCGGCACAGACCAGCCGGTCCATCATCAGCTTCAGCGGGCTGGCGGCCTGGTACCAGTACACCGGCGTCACGATCAGCACGCCGTGGCAGGCCGCCCAGCGCGGATAGATTTCATTCATCCAGTCGTTGACCTGGCCCAGCGCATGGTTGGGATAGCAGCTGCACGGCCAGTGGCACAACGGCATTGCCGTCGACACGCACGCCTTGCACGGATGGATGCGCAGGTCGGCATCCGAAGCGAGGAGGCTCAGGTCGAGCAGGTCGACCTCGATGCCGTCCGCCTCCAGCCGTTCCCGTGCGCGCGCGGCCAGGCGCCAGGATTTCGATATCTCGCCCGGGCAGGTGTAGTCGTTGCGCGCCGCGGCGCACACCAGCAGCACGCGCGACGGCGTGGCGGGATCGGCCTGGCGCTCCTGTGCGCTCCGCACGGCCTCGCTGGCGGCGCGCCACTCGTCGGAGAGCTCGTAGTCCGGATCGGCATAGCCGGGCCCGGCCTTATGCGTGCGGGGTGCCTTGCGGCCTTCCTGATAGGCATCCCAGGCGATGTGTTCGAGGCGGTCCAGCGCCTCATCCTCCTGCCGGTATGCGGGATCCGCGAAGCGCGCAAGAAAGCGCTGGCGGAACGTGTCGCGCGCCAGGGGGGTGGTCACCTGGCCCTTGCGCACATCTTCCGGGTTGCCGGGATGGCGCGGCGCACGCGGCGCATCCTGCGATGGCCGGGCTGGCTTGGGCGGGTGCTCGGGCATGACGGTCTCCGTACGGGATGCATGTCCCGCAGACATGCAAGATGAGCGCCATCCCCGGGGGGCATGCATTGCGCGCGGCGCCCTGCGTGGCGGCCGGCCGCGCGTGCAATTCATTCGTTGCCTTGTAAGAAATGCGGTCTCGGCCGGCGGCTACGGGCTTGCCTGCGGCGTCCGGTACTGCTGCTGCAGCACGCGAAACAGCTCGTGGCTGACCTGCGCCCCACGGTACTGGCGGCGCACCACGGCGCGCAGGCGCGTGCCCAGCACCTGCGTGCGCAGGGCCCGCGCATAGCGCCGCTGCACGGCGTGCTCGCGCTTGCTGACCTCCTGCAGGATGGACCGGTCCGAGCCGTGCTTGCCGATCGCGCTTCCGGCCGACGCAGCCGGGGCTGCCGTCATGTCGGGCAGCTGCCCCAGGTCAAGCAGGCACGCCTGCAGCTCCCGCGCCGCTTGCGCAAACGCATTGGCGCGGCTGGTGAGCAGCGATTTCAGGTGGGGATTGGCCGCGGCCAGCGCTGCGCCGCGGCAGCCAAGCTCGCCTTCGCGCGATGCCGCGATCAGCGCATTGAGCAACAGGATCTTCTTCTTCGCCATGACACACCTGCCCTGGTCCGCGCGCGGACCCGTGAAGTCACCGATCGGGGCCGGCTGCCGCCGGCGGTTGCTCGCTCGCGCCGGACGTGCGCCGCACACCGGGCTCGTGCAAGGATAGCGGCTCGTTCCGCGCGCCGCCAGTGGCCGCAAGCGCGCGCTGCGAGGCGGGCGGCCACGCCTTGCGGGCCTCGCGCATGCCGCGCAGGTTCATCGCGATCAGTGCCAGCTGCAGGACCACCAGCGCCTTGGCGCCGCCGTGCCAGCCCCAGGCAATCCACAGCACGTTGCTGGCAAGGAAGACCCAGAAGCCGGCGCGCCGGCGCGCGCTCCGGCGTGAGCCGACCAGCCAGGTGGCCACCACCGTCACCACCATCGCCGGCCATTGCGCTGCCTCCAGCCACCAGTCCATGCGCCTCCTTCCGCGGCCTTCCCACCGTGCCGGGAACAACACGCGCTGCCAGAGAGCGGCAAGAAGCGTACCGGCTGGACACCGCGCTCGCATCGGCCCCATTGCCCTGCGCGTTCTTTCCATCGGCACGGGGCGCGCCGGTAGTTTTTACAAGCAGTAAGGCATCGCGCACATGAGATGCCGCGGCGCTTGCCCTTGAGGTGCCTTGGCTGGGCGCGCAATTGGAGACTGGCCGGGCGCGCTGGCACGCACTTCGCATGGCTGTGCCATCCCGCCGGCCGGCCGCAAGGCGCCGGACCGGGATTTTGTTGCTCCGTCGGAGCGAAACACCGGGAGGATTTTGTGCGGATCTGCCAGATCGACCTGACCGGAACGCCCGATGCCGATGAACACGCGCTCCAGCGCGTGGCGGCACTGGGCTTCGACCACGTACTGATCGGCGGCTGGCCGCACCTGCCCGGCGAAGACGCTTTCGCGGCTTGCGCCCGGCACGGGCTGGCCCCGCTGCTCGACATCTCACTGGACCGCTATGCGGTCGACCCCGCCGACGGCGCCGGGCCAGCTCCCGACCCTGGCTGGATCGACAGTGCGGTTCCTGCCTTCGCCCCACACGAGACCGACAGCCACATCCCCGGCGCGCGCCTGCGCTGGCATGACCAGCCCGCGGCCGAGGCGCTGGTGCAGTGGTGGGCGGCCCGGCTGCGCCAGGCCTGGGCGGCAGGCGCGGCGGGCTTCTGCTGCCGTGCGCCGGCACGCGTGCCCGGCAGGCATTGGGCCGCGCTGGCCGGCACGCTGCGCAGCGATGCCGTGCCGGCACAGGCGCGCGGTGCGCCATGCTTCCTGGCATGGACGCCGGGGCTGACGCCGGCACAACTGGATGAGCTGGCGCCCGCCGGCTTCGACGGCGCGTTCTGCTCGCTGCCGTGGTGGGATTTTCGCAGCCCCTGGCTGACCGAGGAAATCGCGCGCCTGCGCCCCTTCGGCCGGGTGCTGGCCGCCCCCGCGCTGACGCCGGCAAGCCATGACGCGCTCAGCGCGCGGCGTGCGCTGTGGACCGCCGCGGCGATCGGCGACGGCATCCTGGTGCCGGCCGGCTTCGAGACCGGCGGCGCGCTGGCACGCGACCCGCTGGCCGCGGATGGCGCCCCGCATCAGGGCGCGCCGTACGACATCACCCACGAGCTGCTGGAAACCAATACCTGGCTGGCTGCGCGCGATCCGGCGCCGGCACTGGCCGTGCGCCTGCTGAGCGGACCCGACGCGCCGCTGACGGTGCTGGCACGGCTGCCGGTGCCGGACGGCGCCTGCCCCGCTCCCGACGCGGCCGGCACCCGTAGCGACCCAGAGGTACCGGACGGTGCCCCCGCCCTGGCAGTGGTGCTCAATCCGGACCCCGCGGCGCCCGGCACGCTGGGCGCCGACCGCGTGCTGAGCGCGCTGCCGCACGCCAGCGCGCACCTGGAATCGTCACTGGGCGGTCCGGGCGGGACGGTCGATGCCAACCATCGGCTCGATGCGCTGGCCAGCATCACGCTGGCGCCGGCCGACATCCGCCTCTATGAAGTGCCACCGGTGCCCCTGACGCGGCCCGGCATGCCGGCAGCCGACGCGCGCGCGCCGCACGGCCATGAAACGCTGGCCGCCACCGGCCTGGGCAGCGTGGTGGCGGCGATGGAGGCCCCGCGCATCGCCATCGAGCACGTCGAACCCGCCTGCAACGAAGGCCGCTTCGCGGTGCGGCGCGTGGTGGGCGAGCGCGTGACCGTCAGTGCCGATATCTGGATGGATGGCCACGACAAGCTTGCCGCCACGGTGTTGTGGCGTGCGCCGGGCGAGACTGACTGGCACCAGGCGCCGATGCAGCCCGTGATCAACGACCGCTGGGAAGGCAGTTTCCCGCTGGTGGCGCTGGGACGGCATGAATTCACGGTCGAGGCCTGGCGCGACACCTTCGCCAGCTGGCTCGACGAAATCGGCAAGAAGCGCGCGGCCGGCCTCAACGTGGCGCTGGAGATCGAGGAAGGCGCGCGGCTGGTGGCCGATGCGCTGCTGCAGCCTGCCAGGAACGGGAAGCTGGGCAATGGCGGGAAGAACAGCCGGACGGCAACCGCGGACACCGAGCTCTCATCCATCGTCGACGAACTGATCACCGCCGCCGGCGATGACGCTCGCCGGCAGGAGATCCTGCTGTCGCCACGCACCGCGGCCGCGATGCAGGCGGTGATGGCAACCCCGGCGGGGCGCCCGTTTGCCTCGCGGCATCCGGTGGCCATGCCGGTCGAGGCCGATCGCCTGGCCGCGCGCTACGCCAGCTGGTACGAGCTGTTCCCGCGTTCGCAAAGCAACGACGAGACCCGCCACGGCACCTTCGACGATGTCATCGCCAGGCTGCCCGCGATTCGCGCGATGGGCTTCGACGTGCTCTACTTCACGCCGATCCACCCGATCGGCCGCACCCACCGCAAGGGCCGCAATAACAGCCTGCGTGCCGAGCCGGGCGATCACGGCAGCCCCTACGCCATCGGCGGCGCGGAAGGCGGCCACGATGCGCTGCATCCCGAGCTGGGCACCTTCGAAGACTTCCGCCGCCTGCGCGACGCGGCCGCTGCCCATGGCCTGGAGCTGGCGCTCGACTTTGCCATCCAGTGCTCACCCGACCATCCGTGGCTGAGGGACCACCCGGAGTGGTTTGCGCACCGCCCCGACGGTTCACTGCGCTATGCCGAGAACCCGCCCAAGAAGTACGAGGACATCGTCAACGTCGATTTCTACGCCGCGCCGCCCGCGGGCGCCGCGCTATGGCAGGCCCTGCGCGACGTGGTGATGTTCTGGGCCGACCAGGGCGTGCGCATCTTCCGCGTCGACAACCCGCACACCAAGCCGCTGCCGTTCTGGGAGTGGATGATCGCCGACGTGCGCGCGCGCCACCCCGACACCATCTTCCTGGCCGAGGCCTTCACCCGGCCCAAGATGATGGCGCGGCTGGCCAAGCTGGGCTTCAGCCAGTCGTACACGTACTTCACCTGGCGCAATGCCAAGTGGGAGCTGACCGAATACCTGACCGAGCTGACGCAAAGCCCGCTGCGCGACTTCTTCCGGCCGCACTTCTTCGTCAACACCCCTGACATCAACCCCTACTTCCTGCACCAGGGCGGGCGCCCCGCGTTCCTGATCCGCGCGGCGCTGGCCACGCTGCTGTCGGGGCTGTGGGGCATGTACAGCGGCTTCGAGCTGTGCGAGAGCGCGCCCTTTGTGCTGAACGGCAAGGTGCGCGAGGAATACCTCGATTCCGAGAAATACCAGCTGCGCGTGCGCGACTGGCAGCAGCCCGGCAATATCGTTGCGGAGATCTCACGGCTCAACGAGATCCGCGCCGGGCACCCGGCGCTGCAGAACCACCTGGGGCTGCGCTTCTACCATGCCGGCAGCGACGCCGTGCTGTGGTTCGCGCGCTTCATGCCGGGCACCGACTACCTGTTCGGCGACGACGTGCTGCTGGCCGCGATCAACCTGGACCCGCGCACGGCGCACGAGACCGATATCGAAATCCCGTTGTGGGAATGGGGGCTGCCCGACCAGGCCGGCCTGGCGGTGCACGACCTGATGCACGGCCGGCGCTTCGAGCTGCGCGGCAAGCACCAGCGCATCCGGCTCGATCCGGCGCAACTGCCCTTCACGGTCTGGCATGTGCGCCCGCTTGAGCGTCCCGCCCCCCGCCCACCCGCGGCGCCGGCCTCGACCGACCCGCACGGCGCCTGACAGGCATACGTGGAGACACGGATGAAACGCCTTACCGAAACCGGCAGTGCCGCCCTGCTCAACGCCGATCCGCTCTGGTACAAGGACGCGATCATCTACCAGCTCCACATCAAGTCCTTCTACGACGCCAACGGCGACGGCGTGGGCGATTTTGCCGGGTTGCTGGCCAAGCTCGACTACCTGGTCAACCTGGGCGTGGACACGGTCTGGCTGCTGCCGTTCTATCCGTCGCCGCGGCGCGACGACGGCTACGACATCGCCGACTACCGCAACGTCCACCCCGACTACGGCACGCTGGCCGAGGCGCGCCGCTTTATCGCCGCGGCGCACGCGCGCGGGCTGCGCGTGATCACCGAGCTGGTGATCAATCACACCTCCGACCAGCATCCGTGGTTCCAGCGCGCGCGCGCCGCCAAACCCGGCTCGGCGGCGCGGCGCTACTACGTGTGGTCGGACCATGACCAGGCCTACGCCGGCACCCGCATCATCTTCTGTGACACCGAGAAGTCCAACTGGAGCTGGGACCCGGTGGCCGGCGCCTACTTCTGGCACCGCTTCTACTCGCACCAGCCGGACCTGAACTTCGACAACCCGCAGGTGCTCAACGAGGTGCTGTCGGTGATGCGCTACTGGCTCGACATGGGCGTCGACGGGCTGCGCCTGGACGCGGTGCCCTACCTGGTCGAGCGCGAAGGCACCAGCAACGAGAACCTGCCCGAGACCCATGCCGTCATCCGCCATATCCGCGCCCACCTGGACGCGCGCTTCCCCGGCCGCATGCTGCTGGCAGAAGCCAATATGTGGCCCGAGGACGCGCAGCAGTACTTCGGCCTGACCGGCCCGGAGCCGGAAGGCGACGAATGCCACATGGCCTTCCACTTCCCGCTGATGCCGCGCATGTACATGGCAATCGCGCGCGAAGACCGCTTCCCGATCACCGACATCATGCGCCAGACGCCGGAGGTGCCGCCCAACTGCCAGTGGGCCATCTTCCTGCGCAACCATGACGAACTGACGCTGGAGATGGTGACCAGCAGCGAGCGCGACTACCTGTGGGAGGTCTACGCCACGGACCGGCGCGCGCGCATCAACCTGGGCATCCGCCGCCGGCTGGCGCCGCTGATGGAGCGCGACCGCCGCCGCATCGAGCTGATGAACAGCCTGCTGTTCTCGATGCCGGGCACGCCGGTGATCTACTACGGCGACGAGATCGGCATGGGCGACAACATCCACCTGGGCGACCGCGACGGAGTGCGCACGCCGATGCAGTGGTCGCCCGACCGCAACGGCGGCTTCTCGCACGCCGACCCCGAGCGCCTGGTGCTGCCGCCGCTGCAGGGCCCGCTGTATGGCTACGAAGCCGTCAACGTCGAGGCGCAGGCGCGCGACCCGCATTCGCTGCTGAACTGGATGCGGCGCATGCTGGCGCTGCGGCGCAAGCACCGCGCCTTCGGCCGCGGCACGCTGCGCTTCCTGTTTCCGGGCAACCGCAAAATCCTGGCCTACCTGCGCGAATACGAGGACGAGCACATCATGTGCGTGGCCAACCTGTCGCGCGCGCCGCAGGCCGTCGAACTGGACCTGTCCGCCTTCAACGGCCGCGTGCCGGTGGAGATGATGGGCGCCACGCCGTTCCCGGCCATCGGCACGCTGACCTACCTGCTGACGCTGCCGCCTTATGGCTTCTACTGGTTCGTACTCAGTGACGAGGCGCAGCCCCCGTCATGGCACGTGGAAGCACCCGAGCAGATGCCGGACCAGATCACCCTGGTGATGCAGAACACGAGCCGGCCGGAGCTGACCGACGCCTCGCGCCGCATCATGGCCAGCGACGTGCTGCCGCACTACATCAGCCGGCGCCGCTGGTTCGGCGCCAAGCACGAGCGCATCGAGCGCATCGAACCGGCGTACCTGCTGCCATTTGCGCGCGGCAGCAGCGGCGAAGATGTCTACCTGGGCGAGGTCGAGGTGACCCTGCCTGGCCGCACCGAACGCTACCAGCTGCCGCTGGGCATCCTGTGGGACCGCGAGAGCGCCGACAGCGTGTCGCAGCTGGCACATGGACTGTCGATGGCGCGCGTGCGCCAGGGCAGCCGCGTGGGGCTGGCCACCGACGGTTTCGTGGTCGAGCCCTTTGCGCGCGAGGTGGTGCGCGCGCTGCGCAATGACGTGCAGATGCACGCCGGCAACGACATCATCCACTTCCGCGCCGAAGCCGGCCTGGCCGCGCTGGAACTGGAGCGCGACCCGATCGAATACATGTCGGCCGAGCAGTCCAACAGCTCGCTGTCCTACAACAACACCGCCGTGCTCAAGATGGTGCGCCGGGTCTCTGGCGGCATCCACCCCGAGGCCGAGATGACGCGCTACCTGACCGCGCAGGGCTATGCGCACGCGGCGCCGCTGCTGGGCGAGGTGGTGCGCACCGGACCGGATGGCGTGCCGCATACGCTGCTGCTGCTGCAGGGCTATGTCCTGAACCAGGGCAATGGCTGGGACTGGACCCTGGACTACCTGGGCCGCGCCATCGATGACGCGCTGCCCTCGCAGGAGAGCGAGGACGAGTTTGCCGAGGCCATGAACGGCTACGCCGCGCTGGCTGGCACGCTCGGCCGCCGGCTGGCCGAGCTCCATGCGGTGCTGGCACGGCCCAGCGGCGACGACGCCTTCGCGCCGCTGCCGGCCACCGCAGGCGATGCGCGCGCGTGGGCCGAGCAAGCCCTGCGTGCGCTGCAGCGCGCGCTGACGCGGCTGGAGTCCGCGCCCGCCACCGTGCCGGGACCGGTGCGCCAGGGCTTCGAGGCCGACGTGCAGACCCTGCTGGCCGCGCGCGACGCGCTGCCCGCGCTGGTCGAACAGCTCGCCGCTGCCGCGCCGGGCAGCCTGCAGACACGCATCCACGGCGACTTCCATCTGGGCCAGGTGCTGATTGCGCAGAACGACACCTACCTGGTCGACTTCGAAGGCGAGCCCGGCCTGCCGCTGGACTGGCGCCGGCGCAAGACCTCGCCGCTGCGCGATGTGGCCGGGCTGCTGCGCTCGCTGGACTACGCCGCGGCCACGGTCGGCACCGACCGCCAGGAGCGCACCCACAGCGAACTGCCGCCGCAGCTGGCCGAACGCCGCGCGGTGCTGCTGGAGCGCTTCCGCAGCACCGCCAGCGAAGCCTTCCTGAACTCCTACCACCTGCACATGCAGGACTCGGGCACACCCTGGGTCGCGCCCGGCCAGCTGCAGCCATTGCTGGACCTGTTCCTGCTGGAACGGGCAGCCTATGAGGTCGACTACGAAGCCGCCAACCGCGTGGCGTGGATCGACCTGCCGGTCAGCGGCCTGGCGCGCCTGCTGCGCAAAGTGCTGGCGCCGGGAGACCAGCCATGAGCCCCGCCCATGGCACCCAACCCGGCATGCTGCCGGGCCACGAGCTCGAGGCCCTGCTTGGTGCGCGCCACCATGACCCGTTTGCGGTGCTGGGTCCGCACCCTGACGGCAACGGCACGCTGGTGCGCGCCTGCCTGCCAGGGGCGGCGTCGGTGCAGCTGACCGATGCCGGCGGCACGCCACTGGCGGAGATGGCGCAGCTCCATGGCGGCGGCGTCTTCGCCGCGCGGCTGCCGCGCGAATACAAGGGCAGTGCGCCCGATTACCGGCTGCGCGTGCAATGGTCCGACGGCACCGCGCAGTGCAGCGCCGACCCTTATGCCTTTGGCCTGCTGCTGGGCGAACTGGACCTGCACCTGATCGCCGAGGGCCGCCACTTCGAGCTGGGCGCCTGCCTGGGCGCGCAGTGCCAGCGCGTGGACGGCATCGACGGCGTGCGCTTTGCCGTGTGGGCGCCGAACGCGCAGCGGGTCTCGGTGATCGCTGACTTCAACGGCTGGCACCCGGCGCGGCACCCGATGCGGCTGCGCCACCCCAGCGGCATCTGGGAGCTGTTCATCCCCGCCGCGCTGGGCGCGCAGCCCGGCAGCCGCTACAAGTACGACCTGCTCGACCCGCACGGCACCGAGCTGCCGGACAAGGCCGACCCGCTCGCGCTGGCCACCGAGGCGCCCCCCGCCACCGCCTCGGTGGTGGCCGGACCGGACCAGGGCGCGCCCCCCTTCGCCTGGCATGACGCCGACTGGATGGCGCGCCGCGGCGGCACCGATGCCTATGCCGCGCCGATGTCCGTCTATGAAATCCATGCCCTGTCGTGGCTGCGGGCGGCCAACGACCCGCAACGCGGCTGGGAAATCCTGGCCGAGAGGCTGGTGCCGTACGTGCAGGAACTGGGCTTTACCCATATCGAGCTGCTGCCCATCACCGAGCACCCGTTTGGCGGCTCGTGGGGCTACCAGCCGCTGTCGCTGTATGCTCCCACCGCGCGGCTGGGGCCGCCGCAGGCCTTCGCCGCGTTTATCGACCGCTGCCACCAGGCCGGCATCGGCGTGATCCTGGACTGGGTGCCCGCGCATTTCCCGACCGATCCGCACGGGCTGGCGCGCTTCGACGGCACCGCGCTGTACGAGCACGAGGACCCGCGCGAGGGCTTCCACCAGGACTGGAACACCCTGATCTACAACCTCGGCCGCAACGAGGTGCGCGGCTTCCTGCTGGCCGGCGCGCTGCACTGGCTGGAGCACTTCCACGCCGACGGCCTGCGCGTGGACGCGGTGGCATCCATGCTCTACCGCGACTACAGCCGCGAGCCCGGCCAGTGGGTGCCGAACCGCTTCGGCGGCCGGGAAAACCTGGAAGCCGTCGACTTCCTGCGCGAACTGAACGCCGTGGTCCACGAACGCTGCCCCGGTGCGCTGACCATCGCCGAAGAATCCACCGCCTGGCCCGGCGTGACCGCCAGCGTCGCCAGCGGCGGGCTTGGCTTCGACTTCAAGTGGAACATGGGCTGGATGCACGACACGCTGCATTATCTCGGACACGAGCCCGTCCATCGCGCCTGGCACCACCAGGACATGACCTTCGGGCTGGTCTATGCGTGGTCCGAGGCCTTCGTGCTGCCGCTGTCGCATGACGAGGTGGTGCACGGCAAGGCCTCGATGATCGGCAAGGTGCCCGGCGACGAGTGGCAGCGATTTGCCGGCCTGCGCGCCTACTACGGCTTCATGTGGGCGCACCCGGGCAAGAAGCTGCTGTTCATGGGCGGCGAACTGGCGCAGTGGCAGGAATGGAACCACGATGCCGAGCTTGACTGGGCCTTGCTGGACCACCCCATGCACCGCGGCATGCACACGCTGGTGCGGGACCTGAACCGCCTCTACCGGGAGCTGCCCGCGCTGCATGCGCTGGACCACCGCCCCGAAGGCTTCCAGTGGGTGGTGGGCGACGACAACCATAACAGCGTGTTTGCGTGGCTGCGCCGCGCGGGCCCATACAGCCGCGAAGTGGTGCTGGTGGTGGTCAACATGACCCCGGTGCCGCGCTATGGTTACCGGCTCGGGGTGCCGTATGCCGGCGCCTGGCAGGAATGCCTGAATACCGATGCCGCCGTGTATGGCGGCAGCAATGTCGGCAACAGCGGCGCGGTAGCGGCAGTGGACGTGCCTTCGCACGGGCAGCCGGCTTCGCTCGCGCTGACGCTGCCGCCGCTGGCCACGCTGGTGCTGCGCTTCGATCCGGGTGGCGGCATCCAGGGCGCATCGACATGAGCCGACAGTTCGCGGACCGGCTGCTGCCGGGCAGGCCGTATCCCCTCGGGGCCCACTGGGACGGCCTGGGTGTCAATTTCGCGGTGTTCTCGGCCCATGCCTCGCGCATCGACCTGTGCCTGTTCTCCGACAACGGGCGCAAGGAGCTGGCGCGCCTGCGGCTGCCGGAATGCACCGACGAGATCTGGCACGGCTACCTGCCCGATGCCGCGCTCGGCACCCTGTACGGCTACCGCGCGCACGGCCCCTACGATCCCCCGCACGGCCACCGCTTCAACCCGCACAAGCTGCTGCTGGACCCGTATGCGCGCCAGTTGAGCGGCCCGGTGCGCTGGTCCGATGCGCTGTTCGGCTACCGCCTGCAAAGCGCGCGCGGCGACCTGACTCCGGACCGCCGCGACAGCGCCCCCACCATGCCCAAGGCGGTGGTGGTCGACGAGAGCTTCCACTGGGGCGACGACCGCCCGCCCGCGGTGCCGTGGCCGTCCACCGTCATCTATGAAGCCCACCTGCGGGGCCTGTCGATGCTGCGCGGTGACCTGCTGCCCAACCTGCGCGGTTCCTTCGCCGCGCTGTGCGACCCGCGCTTTATCGACCACCTGGTGCAGCTCGGCATCACCACCGTCGAGCTGCTGCCGGTCCACGCCATCCTGCAGGACCGCTTCCTGCTGGAGCGCGGACTGCGCAACTACTGGGGCTACAACACCATGGCGTACTTCGCGCCGGAGCCCGCCTACCTGGGCACCGGGCAACTGCAGGAGTTCAAGGTGGCGATGCGGCGCCTGCACGCGGCCGGCATCGAAGTGATCCTGGACGTGGTCTACAACCATACCTGCGAGGGCAACGAGCTGGGACCGACGGTGTCGTGGCGCGGGCTGGACAACGCCAGCTACTACCGGCTGGTGCCGGGCGACGAGCGCCACTACATCAACGACACCGGCTGCGGCAATACGCTCAACCTGTCGCATCCGCGCGTGCTGCAGATGGTGATGGACTCGTTGCGCTACTGGGTCCACTGCTACCACGTCGATGGCTTCCGCTTCGACCTGGGCACCACCCTGGGGCGCGAGGGCAACGGTTTCGATGCGGGCTCGGGCTTTTTCGATGCACTGATGCAGGATCCGGTGCTGAGCCGCGTCAAGCTGATCTCCGAGCCGTGGGACCTGGGCCCGGGCGGCTACCAGCTTGGCAACCACCCGCCCGGCTTTGCCGAGTGGAACGACAAGTTCCGCGACGTGGCGCGCCGCTTCTGGCGCGGCGACGCCGGCCACCGCGGCGAGCTGGCGGCGCGGCTGGCGGCCTCGGCCGACCTCTTCGACCGCCGCCACCGGCGCCCCTGGGCCAGCATCAACTTCATCACCGCGCACGACGGCTTCACGCTGGCCGACCTGGTCAGCTACAGCAGCAAGCACAACGAGGCCAACGGCGAAGACAACCGCGACGGCACCGACGACAACGCCAGCGCCAACTGGAGCCCCGACGGCAGCATCGAAGGCCCCACCGACGACCCCGCCATCCTGGCCTGCCGCGCGCGCGTGGCGCAGGCACTGATGGCCACGCTGCTGCTGTCGCAGGGCACGCCGATGCTGACCGCCGGCGATGAATGGGGCCGCAGCCAGCAAGGCAACAACAACGCCTACTGCCAGGACGACGAGATCTCGTGGCTGGACTGGAAGCAGGCCCAGACCCCCGGCGCGCAGCCGCTGCAGCACATGGTGCGCCGCCTGCTGGCCCTGCGCCGGCGGCTGCACTCCCTGGCCGGCGACCGCTTCGCGCACGGGCGCGAGGAACCGGCGCAGGGCATTGCCGATATTGCCTGGTTCGATACCGACGGCAAGCCGCCCACCCCCGAGGAATGGGCCGACCCGGAGACCCGCACGCTCGCGCTGCGCCGCGCGGCCGCGCCGCCCCAACCGGAGCGCGCGCAGCTGGGCTCGCTGGCGCAGGACGAAGAGAGCGATGCCGGCGCCGTGCAGGTAACCTTGCTGCTGCTCAACGCCGGCGATGCCGAGGCCTCCTTCCTGCTGCCCGGGCCCGCACTGGCCTGGACACTGCTGTTCGACAGCAGCCGGCCCGACGCCACCGAGGCCGAACTCGCGGGCGAGGCGGTCGCCGACAGCCAGGCGGTGGCGGGCCACTCGCTGGTGCTGCTGGCGGCCCAGGCCCGCAGCCGCCAGAGCGCGCCCCAGGAAAGCCCGCCGCTGGGCGCGCCGCAGGAGGCACAGGCATGAGCCGGCGCGCCACCCGCCACGACACGCCCACGCCGCTGCATGCGCTGGCACTGCGCGCGGGCCTGCTGCCCCGGTGGACGGATGCCTGGAACCAGCCCCAGACTGTGTCCGACGCCGCACTGCGGCGCGTGCTGGACGGCCTGGGCCTGCCTTGCGCCACCACTGGCCAGTGCGAAGCGTCGCGCGCATGGCTTGCCTCCGATGACGCCGCGCATGCACTGCCGCCGCTGGTCACCGCCGAGCGCGGCAAGCCGGTGGCGGTGCCGTGGCCACATACCCTGCCGCAGCGGTCCTACCGGCTGACGCTGGAAGACGGCGCCATCGTCACCGGCACCGCGGTGCGTGGCAACGACGGCAGCGCGCGCGACAGCGACGGCACCATGCTGCTGCCCGCCATCGACGTATGCGGCTACCACCGCCTGGAACTCGGCGATGCGCACACCGTGCTGGCGATCGCGCCGCCGCGCTGCTACGGCGTTGCCGATGCGCTGCGGCACGCCGGCCGCGCGGGCGAACTGACCCGGCCCTGGGGCCTGGCAGTGCAGCTCTACGGCCTGCGCCGCGGCGCGCCCTGCGGCCTGGGCGACCTGAGCGCGCTGACCCAGTGCTGCATCAGCGCGGCTGGCGCCAGCGCCGACGCCGTCGCCATCAACCCACTGCACGCCGGCTTTGCCGCGCTGCCCGAGCGCTATAGCCCGTATGCGCCGTCCAGCCGCCTGTTCCTGAATCCGCTCTATGCCGACCCCGCCGTGCAATTCGGGCAGGCCGCGGTAGACTGGGCCGTCGCCGCGCTCGGCGCGGGCGCGTCGCTGCAAGCGCTGGAAGCCCGCAGCGAGATCGACTGGGTCAAGCTGACGCCGCTGCGCTACGCCATCCTGCGGTGGCTATGGGAGCGCAGCGATGCGCTGCTGCCGCGCGCGGCGCTCGATGACTGCGCCGCCTTTCGCGCGCGCGGCGGCACCGCCTTGCACGCGCACGCCTGCTACGAGGCCATCCAGGCCCAGCGCCTGGCCGACAGCGCCAACGGCATGAACCACAACCCCGCGCCTGACTGGCGCTGCTGGCCGGTGACGCTGCGCGCGCCCGGCGATGCCGCCGTGGCGGCCTTTGCACAGGCCCATGCCGATGAGGTCGCCTACCACGCTTTCCTGCAATGGATTGCGGCCGACGGCATGGCACGCGCGCAGCGTGCGGCGCGCGGCGCTGGCATGGCGGTCGGCATCGTCTCCGACCTGGCGGTGGGGGCCGACCCTGGCGGCAGCCAGGCCTGGACGCGGCAACAGGAAATCCTGGCGGGCTTCCATGCCGGCGCACCGCCGGACCTGTACAACCCGCTCGGGCAGGACTGGGGCGTGGCGGTGTTCTCGCCGCGCGGGCTGCGCCGCCGCGGCTACGCGGCCTTCCTGGAGATGCTGCGCGCCAACCTGGCCCATGCCGGCGGGCTGCGCATCGACCATGTGCTGGGCCTGGCACGCATGTGGCTGGTGCCTGCCGGTGCCCCGGCCAGTGAAGGCGCCTACCTGCGCTATCCGCTGCAGGACATGTTGCGGCTGGTGGCGCTGGAATCATGGCGGCACCGCGCCATCATCATCGGCGAAAACCTGGGCACGGTGCCGCCGGAGCTGAATGCGGCGCTGTCGGCCCGTGGCGTGCTGGGCATCGATGTGCTGTGGTTCCAGCGCGAGGAGAGCGCGCCAGTGGATGCGGCCGAGGCAGCTCAGCGGGTGCCCGCCCCGGCGCCCGACACCGTGCCCGCCTTCCTGCCTCCCGCAGCCTGGCCGCCCGATGCCATCGCCACCACCTCGACCCACGACCTCCCCACAGTCACCGGCTGGTGGGCCGGCCGCGACCTTGCGTGGCGCGACCGGCTGCACCTGCTGGCGCCCGGCGAAACCCTCGCGGCGATGCAGGCCGGCCGTGCGCGCGAGCGCGGCGCGCTCTGGCAGGCGCTGTGCGCAGCGCGGCTGTGCAGCGGCGCCGTGCCGGACCCCGCCGATGCCCCGCTCGATGCCGTGCTGGCGTGGCTCGGCACCGCGCGCACCGCCATGCGCCTGGTGCCGCTGGAAGACCTGCTGGGCGAGGCCGAGCAGCCCAACCTGCCCGGCACCACCAGCGTCCATCCCAACTGGCAGCGCCGGCTCGATGCCGATGTACGTGCGCTGTTCGATACCCCGGCGGTGCAGGCGCGAGCCGACGCCTTGCGCGGCGGCCGCCACGGCGCACGCCATCCGCCGCCACGCGCGTAGCCACGGGTCGCCCGCAATATGTGCCGCTTGCACGACCAGAGCCGCGATCTCGGTGCAGGGATTGCTCCATCCACTAAGCTTGACCCACGCACATGCGCAGGAGCCTCGCCATGAAGGAATCTGTCCGGCCCGAGCATGCCGATGACACCCGTACCGCCCTGTCCGGCGCCAGCCTGCGCCGGGCCTTCCTCGACCACGTCTTCCATACCCAGGGCAAGCTGCCCGGCCACGCCAGCCAGAACGACCTCTACCAGGCAGCGGCGCATACCGTGCGCGACCGCCTGGTGCAGCGCTGGATCAGCACCGCCGAGGCCTACCTGGGACAGCCCTCGCGCACCGTCGCCTACCTGTCGGCGGAATTCCTGATGGGCCCGCACCTGGGCAACAACCTGATCAACCTGGGCATCTTCGACGAGGTGCGCGAGGCCATGGCCGCTGCCGGGCTGGATCTCGACCGCATCCTGGAGCAAGAGGTCGAGCCGGGGCTGGGAAATGGCGGCCTGGGCCGGCTGGCGGCCTGCTTCATGGATTCGCTGGCGACGCTGGAAATCCCCGCGCTCGGCTATGGCATCCGCTACGAGTACGGCATCTTCCAGCAGACCATCATCGACGGCATGCAGGTGGAATCCACCGACACCTGGCTGCGCAACGGCAACCCGTGGGAGATCCAGCGCTCAGAGTGGGCCGTGCAGGTGCGCCTGGGCGGCCACACCGAGCACTACACCGACGACCGCGGCCACTACCGCGTGCGCTGGGTGCCGGCCAAGACCGTGGTGGGCGTGCCGTTCGACTCGCCGATCCTGGGCTACCGCGTCAATACCGTGAACACCCTGCGGCTGTGGCGCGCGGACGCCACCGAGGCCTTCGACTTCCATACCTTCAACCGCGGCGACTACCTGGGCGCGGTCAGCAAGAAGGTCACTTCCGAGAACCTGACCAAGGTCCTCTACCCCAACGACGAGACCAGCCAGGGCAAGGAGCTGCGGCTGGAGCAGCAATACTTCTTCGTCGCCTGTTCGCTGCAAGACATGCTGCGACTGCTCGCCGTCGACGGCATCCCGGTGACGCGCTTCCACGAGAAGTTCGCGGTGCAACTGAACGACACCCACCCGGCCGTGGGCATTGCCGAGCTGATGCGGCTGCTTGTCGACGACCATGACCTGGCCTGGAACGAGGCCTGGCACATCACGCAGAATGCCTTTGCCTACACCAACCACACGCTGCTGCCCGAGGCGCTGGAGCAGTGGCCGCTGCCGCTGTTTGCCCGTGTGCTGCCGCGCCATCTCGAGATCATCCTGGAGATCAACGCGCGCTTGCTGGACGAGGTGCGGATCCGCTTCTACGGCGACGAATCGCGCCTGGCGCGGCTGTCGCTGATCAATGAGCACGGCGAACGGCATGTGCGCATGGCCAACCTGGCGTGCGTGGGCAGCCACGCCATCAACGGTGTGGCCGAGCTGCACTCAAGGCTGATGCGCGAGGACGTGCTCAAGGATTTCTACGAGATGTGGCCGGAGAAGTTCACCAGCATCACCAATGGCGTGACGCCGCGGCGCTGGCTGGCGCTGTCCAACCCGCGTCTGACGCGGCTGGTGTCGGAGGCGATCGGCGACGGCTGGATCTCCGACCTGGCGCAGCTCCGCGCGCTCGAGCCGTATGCCGAGGACGCGGGCTTTCGCGAACAATGGCAGGCCGCGCGGCACCAGAACAAGGTAGCGCTGGCCGAGCTGGTCCGCGACACCACCGGCGTGGTGGTGGACCCGTCCTCCATGTTCGATGTGATGGTCAAGCGCATCCACGAATACAAGCGCCAGCACCTGGCGGTGCTGCATGTGATCGCGCTGTACCACCGCATCAAGTCCGACCCCGGCACCGAGATCCAGCCGCGCACCTTCCTGTTCGGCGGCAAGGCGGCGCCGGGCTACGCCTATGCCAAGCTGATGATCCGCTTCATCACCTCGGTGGCCGACGTGGTCAACCGCGACCCGCAGGTGCGCGACCGGCTCAAGGTGGTGTTCCTGCCCAACTTCAATGTCACCTACGGGCAGCGCATCTACCCGGCGGCCGACCTGGCCGAGCAGATCTCGCTGGCGGGCAAGGAAGCGTCCGGCACCGGCAACATGAAGTTCGCGATGAATGGCGCGCTCAATATCGGCACCATGGACGGCGCCAATATCGAGCTGCGCGAAGCCGTGGGCAACGACAACTTCTTCCCGTTCGGACTGACCGCGCCGGAGGTCTATGCGCTGCGTGCCAGCGGCTACGACCCTGCCGCCTACTACCACAGCAACCCGCAGCTGCGCGCAGTGATCGACCTGGTCCAGCAGGGCTTCTTCTCGCGCGGGGACCCGGGGCTGTTCCGTCCGCTGTTTGACCCGCAGCAGAGGCACGACCCCTACCTGCTGATGGCCGACTTCGCCTCCTACATCGAGTGCCAGGAGAAAGTCTCCCAGGCCTTTGCCGAACCGGCGCGCTGGCAACGCATGTCGGTGCTGTCGTGCGCGCGCTCCGGGCGCTTTTCATCGGACCGGGCGATCCGCGAGTATTGCGAGCGCATCTGGCACATCGAGCCGGTGCCGGTGCGGCTGCTGCACCGCGCCAGCGGTGCGCCCTGGCAGGCTGAATCTCCGGTGCGCGCCGCGTAAGCGACGTGACGGGCACTGCGGGCGTGGGCTAGCGCACGTCCGCACTGCGCGGGAAGTTTCTACAATGGCCCATGTAACCAAGCCCGCGCTGGCGGCTACGCCCCGCCAGCATGCGCCCTCGCAAAGCGTTGTTCCGTGGGCATGGAGTTCGCGTTGGACACAAGGACCGGCCATCCGGCCGGCTCTCCCTTTGCACGTTCCACAGCTGTTCCGAAGCCAGGAGCCGAATTTGCACGCCAATCCGTTTCTTCTCGCCCCCGGCGCCCGCTCCGCCACGCCCAACCTGGCCCCGCACGACTGCTTTGCGGCGCCCGCTGCCGTCGGGCAGCCAGGCCTGCCAGGCTACGACGAACCTGCGCACGATTACCTGTTCGGGCCGGCTTGGCTGCCAGACGGCCGCGTGCGGTTCCGGCTGTGGGCTCCGGACGCAGCCGAGCAAGGCCAGGCGGTACGGCTGGAGATCGCCGGGCTCGGTCCGGTGCACATGGCGGCCGGCGCCAACGGCTGGTTCGAGGCCATCGTTGCGTGCAGCAAGGGGGCACGCTACTGGTTCCGGCTTGACGACGGCACCACCGTGCCCGACCCGGCCTCGCGCTGCCAGGCCGACGATGTGCACGGGCCCAGCATCGTGCCCGCGCCCGACGCCGCCGGCGCCTTTGCGTGGGCCTGTCCGGACTGGCGCGGGCGCCCCTGGCATGAAGCCATCGTCTATGAGTTGCACGTGGGCCTGTGCGGCGGCTTTGCCGGCACGGCGCAGCAGCTGCCGCGGCTGGCGGCGCTGGGCTTCACCGCGGTCGAGCTGATGCCAGTGGCGGAATTCCCCGGCGCGCGCAACTGGGGCTATGACGGCGTGCTGCCGTTCGCGCCCGAGTCCGCCTACGGCACCCCGGATGAACTGCGCGCGCTGGTGGACCGCGCCCACCAGCTCGGCATGATGGTGCTGCTGGACGTGGTCTACAACCACTTCGGGCCCGAGGGCAACTACCTGCACCGCTACGCCAGCGCGTTCTTCCGCGCAGACCGGCAGACCCCGTGGGGGCCGGCCATCGATTTCCGCCGGCCGCAGGTGCGGCGCTTCTTCACCGAGAACGCGCGCTACTGGCTGGAGCAGTTCCGCTTCGACGGCCTGCGCCTGGACGCCGTGCACGCGATCGAGGACGAAGGCTGGCTGGCGGCGCTGCCCGGCGAGCTGCGCACCACGCTGGCCGAAGGCGACGGCGCCAGCCGCCATCTGCACCTGGTGCTGGAAAACGACAACAACGATGCCGAACTGCTGGCCAAGGGCTACGACGCACAATGGAACGATGACGCCCACCATGCCCTGCACGTGCTGCTGACCGGCGAGGGCGACGGCTACTACTGCGACTACACCCGCTGCGCCGATGAGGGCGAGGATGCGCCTGCGGGGCGCGGCGAGCCCGCGCTGCGCCACCTTGCGCGCGTGCTGGGCGAAGGCTTTGCCTACCAGGGCGAGTTGTCGGCGCACCGCTCTGCCGCCGCGCCGGGCGTGCCGTCAAGCGCGGACAGCGTGCGCCGCGGCCAGCCCAGCGCGCACCTGCCGCCCACGGCCTTCGTCTGCTTCCTGCAGAACCACGACCAGACCGGCAACCGCGCACTGGGCGACCGGCTGGCCGGCCTGGCGGACCGCAATGCGCTGCGCGCAGCGGTGGCGCTGCAGCTGCTGTGCCCGCAGGTGCCGCTGGTGTTCATGGGCGAGGAAACCGGCACGCAGCGGCCCTTCCTCTACTTCACCAGCCACCCGCCCGAACTGGCGCAGGCCGTGCGCGACGGCCGGCGCCGCGAGTTTGCGGCTTCCGCGGCATTCCGCGACGATGCGCGCGCCGCGGCCATCCCCGACCCCAACGACCCGGCCACCTTCGAGGCGTCGCGCCCCGAGCTGGAAGACGACGGCGACTGGACCCCGTACTACCACGAGCTGCTCGCGGTGCGCCGCCGTGAACTGCTGGACCGGCTGGCCGGCTGCCAGTCGGCCGGTGTCGATATCCTGGGGCCGGCCGCGCTGTGCGCACGCTGGCGGCTGATGGACGGCATGGAGCTGAGCCTGTGGCTGAACCTGGGCAGCGAAGCCGTGCCATGCATGCGGCCATGCCACGACATGAGCGCGGCGCTGCATGAAAGCCTGCCCGGCGCCGCGGCCGAGCTGTCCGCCGGCATGCTGCCGCCGCTGGCCTGCGTCGCCACCATGTGCGAGCCCGCAGCGGCGCGCGCCAGATAATGCCCGCCGGCTTGCCGGAATCCCTGCCAGGCGGTCATGGCGATGGCGGCGACCATGACCTGCCCCGCGCCACCGCCCGGCTGCAGCTGCACCCGGGCTTCACCTTTGCCGATGCCGCCGCCGTGGTCGACTACTACGCCGCGCTCGGCGTCAGCCACCTGTACCTGTCGCCAGTGTGCGGCGCGCGCCCGGGCTCCAGCCACGGCTACGATGTCACCGACTTCACCCGCGTGCGCGACGAGCTGGGCGGCGAGCCCGGCCTGAAGGCGCTGGCCGGGCGCGCCCGCGCCGCCGGCCTCGGCCTGGTGCTGGACATCGTGCCCAACCACATGGCAGCCGACCCCACCCACAACCACTGGTGGCGCGACGTGCTGACCCACGGACGCGCCAGCCGCTGCGCCGCCAGCTTCGACATCGACTGGACCCCGCGCGACCCCGCCCTGCATGGCAAGGTCCTGCTGCCGATGCTGGGCCAGTCCTACTGGGACACGCTGGTGGCGGGCGAGCTGCAATGGGTGCCTGCAAGCGCCGGCGATGCCGCCCACCTGCGCTACTTCGAGCACTCGCTGCCGCTGGCGCCGGGCAACGTGGATGCCGCCGCCGCAACCCAGCCCGGCTGGTACGACCCCACGCAGGCCGAAGGCCGCACCCGGCTGCACGCACTGCTGGAGCGCCAGCACTACCGGCTGGCCTGGTGGCGCACCGCCGCCGCGGCACTGAACTGGCGGCGCTTTTTCGAGATCAGCGATCTCGTCGGCGTGCGCGAGGAAGACCCGCAGGTATTCGACGCCGTCCACGCGCTGGTCTTCCGCCTGCTGCGCGAAGGCTGGATCGACGGCGTGCGTGTCGATCATGTCGACGGCCTGGCCGATCCTGCCGGCTACTGCCGCCGGCTGCGCGCCGAACTGGACCGGCACGCCGCCGCGCGCCCGCCGTTGCTGCGGCTGGCGCACCCGTGGCTGGTGGTCGAGAAGATCCTGGGCCCGCGCGAACGGCTGGCGCCGGACTGGCAGGTGGATGGCACCACGGGCTACGACTTCATGGACGACGTTGCCGCCGTGCTGCACGATGGCAACGGCGAGGCGCCGCTGGGCGCGCTGTGGACGTCGGCCAGCGGCGATGCGCGCCCGTATGCCGCCCATGTCGCGGCGGCACGGCGCCAGGTGCTGGAGCGTCACCTGGTGACCGAGTACGAAGGCGCCGCCGCCTGCCTGCACGACTGCGCGAAGCAGGAGCCCGGCACGCGCGACCTGACACGTGCGGCGCTGCGGCGCGCGCTGGCCGCGCTGATGGCGGCGGTGCCCGTCTACCGCAGCTACTTTGACGCGCAACCCGGCGCACGCGACGCCTCGGCCGCACAGGCCGACCACGCCATGCTGGACCAGGCCATGCAGGCGGCGCGCGCCGAGCTCGCCCCGGACGAGGCCGTGGCACTGGCCTTTATCGGCGGCTGCCTGCGCACGCCAGCCCCGCCCGACAGCGAAACCGGCGTGCTGCGCCGCCGCCTGCAGCAACTGATGCCCGCCCTGGCAGCCAAGGCCGGCGAAGACACAGCGTTCTACCGCTACGGGCGGCTGCTGTCGCGCAACGAGGTGGGCAGCGACCCCGGCACGCTGGCGCTGCCGCCGGCGCAGTTCCACGCGCGCATGGCGGCGCGGCGCATGGCCTGTCCTCATGCCATGCTGGCCACTGCGACCCACGACCACAAGCGCGGCGAGGACACACGCATGCGCCTGGCCGTGCTGAGCGAGATGCCCGACGCCTGGGCGGATGCCGTGGCGGCATGGGAACGCGCCTGCGCACCGCTGCTGTCGACGCTGCCGCAGGCCCCGGACCCCGGCGACCGCCTGATGCTGTACCAGACCCTCGTCGGCGCGTGGCCGATGGAGGACATCGGCAAGCCTGCAGGCGGCAACACCGTCGAGGCCTTCCTGGAGCGCGTGTCCGCGTGGCAGCTCAAGGCCATCCGCGAAGCCAAGCGCCACGGCAACTGGACCTGCCCCGACGCAGCCTACGAAGCCGCGTGCGAGGGCTTACTGCGCGCCATCGCGGCGGACTGGCCATTGGGTCTGCTGGCGCATATCGGCCAGTTTGCGCAGCACATTGCCGTGGCCGGCGCCGTCAACAGCCTGGCACAGGTGCTGGTCCAGCTGACCGCACCAGGCATCCCCGACCGCTACCAGGGATGCGAAGGCTGGGACCTGAGCCTGGTGGACCCCGACAACCGGCGCCCGCCCGATTTTGCGCAACTGCGCGCGCGCCTGGGCTGCAGCGCCGGCTGGGCCCACTGGCTGGCGCACTGGCGCGACGGGCGCATCAAGCAGCAGCTGATACGCCAGGTGCTGGCAGTACGCCACGCCCATCCCCGGCTCTTTGCCGACGGGCAATACAGCATGCTGGCGGCGCAAGGCGCGCTGGTGCCGCAGGTGCTGGCCTTTGCCCGCACCGCGGATGCGCACCAGGCCATCACCGTGGTGACGCGGCTGGCGGCCTCGCAGGTCGACCCGACCATCCCGCGCATCCCGCCCGCGGGCTGGGGCGACACCACCCTGAACGTGAGTGCGCCGCAGCCGAGCCGCTGGACCGATGCGCTGACCGGCCATGTGCTGGACGCACCCATGGGCCGGCTGCGCCTGCGCGAGGTGCTGGGCGGCTTGCCGGTGGCGCTGCTGTTGCGCCAGCCGTAAGCGGCCCCGGGGCAGCGCGAACGCTCGCGGCCTCAGGACTTCTGCACCGCCGTGTGCAACACGATCGGCGTCAGCGGGCCGTGGTGATGGCGTGGCGTGCCATGCGGCACCGCCTGGCCGTGCTGCGGCGGCTGCGCGCCGTCGTGCGGACCACGCCTTGCCTGGCCGGGCGAAGCGCCGCGTTCCTGCGGCAGGTAGGGCCGGATCACGACGGCAACGTAATCGTCCTCCTTGGGCGTGACGACGATATACGCCAGGCCCGACATCACCAGGCCGACCTCACCCAGCTCGGTCGCGATGCGCGCCACGATAAAGCGCTGCAGCAGCAGCGGGTTGACGCTGTCGTCAATCGCAAGCGCGGCCGTGCAGATGGTCAGGAAGCAGCGCTCGACCTCGCGGCACACCACCACCACCTCATCGATGGCGTAGCCCGAGCGGCTGGCGCGCACCAGCACCGACACCCCCGAGCTGGGCGCGGCGCGGTGCCAGCCCGGCTTGACCTTGAAGCTGGGCAGGGCCAGGCCGGAGCCGGTGTCGTGGGCCACGGTATTGAAGCGCTGGGCGAAGTCCGTGGGCGTCATCGCAAGCAGCTGGCGCTCCACCGGCGCCGAAGACACCGAGACGGACGAGGCCAGGACGACGGTGGACAGGATGCTGGCTAGGTTCATGACTACCTCGCAACGGATGAGCCGCTCCCCCCGGCTGCGCTGTCGGGCCCGGCGGCACGCGGCGCACAGGGGGCCGCCGCGGCATGGGGCCGGCGTTGCGGGCTGTGCTCGCCGGCACTTGCCGCTCGCCAGTTTTTGCCAGCATTTCCTCCACTATAGACACGACGGCACGCAATCACACGACGGCGCAAGCATCGCGCCGGTCATGCCGCGGCGGGCGCTGGCAGGCCGCACATGCAGTTTCTGCCGCGGCTGTAAAAACTACGCCGTGTGCGCCGAACCGGCAGCGTCGCAAGCCGCACAGGACCCAGCCCCGCACCGGCGGCGCCGGCGCCGGCGCCAGGAACGGAGCTTGCAGGTCCAAGGCAGATGCGGTGCAGGAATCGCCCTGCCCGCTGCCAAGTACAGGAGGATCGTCATGACACCACGCTTCCGCATCGCCCGCCTGGCGCTGCCTCTGGCGGTGCTGGCGATGGCCGCCTCCCAGGCCGTTGCGGCCGCCCCGACCGATGCGCCGGCGGCGCCGTCTTCAACGGGCCGCACGGCCGCGCCGCGCGACACAGCAGCCGCCAGCGACCGCGCCATCACTGCCGAAGTCCAGGCCCGCCTGGCCAACGCGCGCACGCTGGACCCCGCCAGGATCCGCGTATCCACCACTGACGGCGTGGTCAAACTGGAAGGCACCGTGCGCGACGATAAACAGCGTACGATGGCAATGGAACTGGCTCGTTCGGTGCGCGGCGTGAGCGCCGTATCCGACGAGCTGCGCGCCGGCACCGACTGACCGGCAGCGCCATGCCAACCTCCGTGGAGACGCCATGAGCACCCATCGCCAGCCCGACCATGACACCACGCGACGCCGCAGCGAGCGTCCCGACCCGCACAAGGGCGGCCCCGACACCGAACATGAACGGGGCAAGCCCGGGCGCGACCGCCGCCACGATGTCGAGCGCGAGCATGACATCCCGGACGAGAACACCGAGCCGCCTTCAGTCAGGCGCCGCGGCGACAGGCCCGATGACAGCGAAGCGCCAGTGGAGAACCACTGAATCCGCCGAGCCAACCGAACAGGAGGCACGATGAGCAAGACCGTACGTACCCACCGTATCGGCCCACGCCACGGTGACCGCGTGGGCGGCACCGCGCCGGCGCCGCGCGAAGGCGCGCAGGCTTCCGCCGGCCGCCGTTCGCGCGAGAACACCGCGTCCGGTGCCGCGCGCGCCGACGCGGGCCATATCCCGAGCACGCTCGACCCCGATCTCGAACAGGAAACCGACGATATCGATGAAGAAATCGAGCAACGCGAGAATGAGGCCCACACCGCGCAGGATGAGGAAAGCCCGGAGGAAGAGATCGCCGATGAAGTGATGCATGCCGCCGAAGACCTGCCGGCCGAAGTGCCGGTCGACAAGGCCGACCACACCGATGAGCGCGAGGAACGCCCACCCCGCGCACCGCGTTAGCTAGCGCCCGGCAAGGACGTATCCGTGCGGCAAGACGAACGGGGCCCCGGTGCGCCCGGAACCCCCGTCTTGATCCGGCCGGGACGCTCATCAAAGCTACCACTATGTCGTACTGAGGTCTCCACCGTCATACTGCGGCGCTGCGGGCACCTCAAAGCGAGCCAGCAGCGGCAGGTGGTCGGAGGCCACGCGCGCCAGCGGCGAACGGTGGCTGGCCACCGACACCAGGTGCGCGCGCGGCGACACCCAGATGCGATCGAGGGCAAACACCGGCCAGCGCGACGGGAAGGTGGCGGTGTGCGGCGTATGCTCGAAATACGCATGCAGCCAGCGCAACGGCCGGCCCCACAGGAACCATTCATTGACGTCACCGAGCAGGATGGTCGGCAACGGCGGCGCGGCGGCCACGTAGTTGAGCAACTGCTGCACCTGGCGCCGGCGCTCACCGGGGCGCAGGCCCAGGTGGGTGGCAATCACGCGCAGCGCGCTCTCCCAGCCCGACGCCGTGCACGCCAGCGTGACATCGATGGCACCGCGCGGCTCGCAGCCCTTCACCGTCAGGTCGATCTGGTTCACCGCCTGCGGCGCAAAGCGCGCCAGCAGCGCATTGCCATAGTCGGCATTGCCGCGCACGCGCGTAAATCCAGAGACCACGTGCATGCCGGTATGGCCGGCCAGGTATTCCAGGGTATGGTCGTTGCTGCTGCCGGATTCCACTTCCTGCAGCGCGACGATATCGGCGTCCAGTTCCTCCAGCACCGCTGCGATGCGGTCAGGCCGATAGCGGCGGTCCGTGCCCACGGCGCGGTGGATGTTGTAACTGACCACCGTCATGCTGGCGATGCCGGCCGCGTCCGCCGCGCAGTGCAGCCCTGCCCGTGCGCTGGCGACCGCAGGCGTGTCGCCAGGGTCACGCGCCTGGGCAGGATTTACAAGAGACGGTAAGTCCGGTTGCATTCGCATGGCCGGCAGCGCTGGCCGCTAGGCTCAGGCGCCATCCAGGAACTCGTTCGGCTTGCCGATGCGGCGGCCCAGGTCGGGGGTTTCCCAACGTGCGCCCTCCATGTATGGATCCGGGGTGCGCTGCATGGTCGTGCCAGGCACGCCAGGCTGCGCCGGCACGGTCGAAGGCTGGGCCTCTGGCGCGGGTGCCAGGTCGGTCCGGGTGGGTGCGTTGGCACCCTGGCTGTACGGGTCGAACTTGTCAGTGCTGCGCGCGCCTTGCGAATACGGGTCATAGGTGCCGCGCGGCGTGCCTGGCGCCTGCGCCAGGGCGGGGATTGCGGCAGCGGCCAGGGCCACCGCTGCAAGAAGTCGGCTGGGGTGGATATGCTTCATGGTTACCTCCGTTTGCACGCGATGTGCGCGCCAGTAGCCATGGTCAAGCGAAAGACGTGCCCGTACGCCCTTCGCCGCCCCGATTCATGCGCCACTCACCCTTACGCGATGCCCACTTTCCCGGCCTCGGCATTGCCCCGCGCCAGCACCGGCACCAGTGCCGCGCCGGTATGGCTGGCCGCGTTGCGCGACAAGGCCTCCGGATCGGCCGCGCCGACGATGGCGCCGCCGCCCGCGCCGCCTTCGGGGCCAAGGTCGATGATCCAGTCGGCCTCGGCAATCACGTCGAGGTCATGCTCGATCACCACCACGCTGTGCCCGCCGTCCGTGAGCCGGTGCAGCACGCGGATCAGGCGCGCCACGTCGGCCATGTGCAGGCCCACGGTGGGCTCGTCCAGCACGTACAGCGTATGCGGCGCCTTCTGGCCGCGGCGCGTGATGTCGTCGCGCACCTTGCTCAGTTCAGTCACCAGCTTGATGCGCTGCGCCTCGCCGCCGGACAGTGTTGGCGACGGCTGGCCCAGCGTCAGGTAGCCCAGGCCCACGTCCTTCATCAGTTGCAGCGGATGGGCGATGTTCGACATGGCCGAGAAGAACTCCACCGCCTCGTCGATCTCCATCGTCAGCACGTCGCCGATATTCTTGCCGCGCCAGGTGACCGCCAGGGTCTCGGGGTTGAAGCGCTGGCCGTGGCAGACATCGCACGGCACCTTCACGTCCGGCAGGAAGCTCATGCCGATGGTGCGCACGCCCTGCCCTTCGCATGCCGGGCAGCGCCCGTCGCCGGTATTGAACGAGAAACGCGACGCCGTGTAGCCGCGCGCGCGCGCTTCCAGCGTATCGGCAAAGAGCCTGCGAATGGTGTCCCACACGCCGATATAGGTGGCCGGGCATGAGCGCGGCGTCTTGCCGATCGGGGTCTGGTCCACCTCCAGCACGCGGTCGATCGATTCCCAGCCGGTGACGGCGTCGCAGCCATGCCAGTTGTGCTCGACCTTGAGCGGCTTCCTGGTACTTGACTTGGCTGCCTTGGCCTCATCCTTCGCAGCATTGCGCGCGCGCCGGGTCGCCGGCGACGACAGCACCGAGCGGCCCACCGCGTCGAGCAGGTTGGTCATCAGCACATCGCGCGCCAGCGTGGACTTGCCCGAACCGGACACGCCGGTAATGGCCACCAGCCGCGACAGCGGAATGCGCGCCGTCACCTTGCGCAGGTTATGCAGCGACGCGCCGTGCACGGTCAGCCATTCCGGCGGATCGGCGGGCTTGCCGGCGGCACCGGGCTTCACCTTGCGCCTGGCCTGCAGCGGATGGATGATCGGGTGCGCCAGGAACTGCCCGGTGGTGGAGTCCGGCGCCGCCGACAGGTCGGCCACGCCGCCCTGCGCCACCAGCGTGCCGCCGCGCTTGCCCGCACCGGGGCCGATATCGATGATGTGGTCGGCACGGCGGATGGTATCTTCATCATGCTCGACCACCACCAGCGTATTGCCCTTGTCGCCGAGCTTGCGCAGCGCGTCCAGCAGGATCTGGTTGTCGCGCGGATGCAGGCCGATGGTGGGCTCGTCCAGCACGTAGCAGACGCCCTGCAGGTTGCTGCCCAGCTGCGCGGCCAGGCGGATGCGCTGGGCCTCGCCGCCAGACAGGCTGGGCGCGGCACGGTCCAGGCTCAGGTAGCCCAGCCCCACTTCCTCCAGGAACTGCAGGCGGCTGCCGATCTCGCTGATGACATCGCGGGCGATCTCGGCATCGCGCCCCGTGAGGTGCAGGCCGTCGACCCAGCGGCGGGTATCGGACACGGTCCACTGCGCCACGTCGACGATGGCGTTCTCGTCGAAGGTCACCGCGCGCGCGACCAGGTTCAGGCGCGTGCCGTGGCAGTCCGGGCACGGCGTGTCGACCACGCCTTCGGGCTCCTGCTCTTCCGACGGCAGGCTCTGCTCGCGGCCGCGGTTGTCTTCCACCAGCACGGTATCGTCGAACGCCGCGCGCTGCTCGCGCGTCAGTGCCAGCCCGGTGCCCACGCAGGTGGTGCACCAGCCGTGCTTGCTGTTGTACGAGAACATGCGCGGATCCAGCTCAGGGTAGCTGGTGCCGCACACCGGGCAGGCGCGCTTGGTCGAGAACACCTTGATCTCACCCACATGCGCGGTGCCGCCGTTGTGCATGGCGTGGTGCAGGCCGTCCAGCGGCGCCAGCAGGTGCATCACGCCCTTGCCGGCCTCAAGCGTCTGCGCCAGCAGCGCGCGCAGCTCGGCCTCGTTCTCGGCCGACACCACCAGGTCGCCTACCGGCAGCTCGATGGTGTGCTCGCGGAAGCGGTCCAGCCGCGGCCACGGGTCGACCGGCAGGAATTCGCCATCGACACGCAGGTGCGTATTGCCGCGCGCCTTGGCCCACTTGGCCAGGTCGGTATAGACCCCCTTGCGGTTGACCACCAGCGGCGCCAGCAGCCCCACGTGCTGGCCGCGATGGTCGCGCAGCAGCTGGGCGGCAATCGACTCCGGGCTCTGCGAGGTCACCGGCGCGCCGTCATGCACGCAATGCTGGATGCCCAGCTTGACATACAGCAGGCGCAGGAAGTGCCAGACCTCGGAGGTGGTCGCCACCGTGCTCTTGCGGCCGCCGCGCGACAGGCGTTGCTCGATCGCCACCGTGGGTGGGATGCCGTAGACCGCATCCACCTCGGGCCGGCCCGCCGGCTGCACGATGGAACGCGCATAGGCATTGAGCGACTCCAGGTAGCGGCGCTGGCCTTCGTGGAACAGGATGTCGAAGGCCAGCGTCGACTTGCCCGATCCGGACACACCGGTGACCACGTTGAACTTGCCGTGCGGAATATCGACGTTGAGCGCCTTCAGGTTGTGCTCATGCGCATTGACGATGCGCACCACGTCCTCGCCCTCGACCTCGCGGCGCGCGCGCCGTGCCTGCAGCGCGGCCTGCAGCGGCACGCCTTCGATCTCGGCGCGCTCGGCGGCAAGCGTGCCGGCTTCGCCGAGCGCCGCGTCATAGTGGATCAGCGCCTGGCCGGTATGCGATTCGGCGCAGCGCTTCACGTCTTCCGGGGTGCCGGTGCAGACCACGCGCCCGCCGGCATCGCCGCCCTCGGGGCCAAGGTCGACCAGCCAGTCCGCGGCGCGGATCACGTCCAGGTTGTGCTCGATCACGATCAGCGAATGGCCACCGTCCAGCAGCTTGCCGAAGGCGCGCATCAGCTTGGCGATATCGTCGAAGTGCAGGCCCGTGGTCGGCTCGTCGAACATGAACAGCCGGCGCGGGATGGCGCTGGGCCGGGTCCGCGACGGCGTGGCCTGCGCCGCTTCGGCAAGGAAGCCGGCCAGCTTCAGGCGCTGCGCCTCGCCGCCCGACAGCGTCGGCACCGGCTGGCCCAGCTTCATGTATTCCAGGCCGACATCGACGATGGGCTGCAGCACGCGCAGCACCGCGGGATCGGCGGCAAAGCAGGCGGCCGCTTCGCTGACGGTCAGCTCCAGCACGTCGGCAATGCTCAGCAAGCGCGGCGGCTGGCCGGGCGCGGCACGCTCGATCTTCACTTCCAGCACTTCGGGGCGATAGCGGGTGCCGTCGCAGTCCGGGCAGCGCAGGTAGACATCGCTCAGGAACTGCATCTCGACATGCTCGAAGCCCGAGCCGCCGCAGGTCGGGCAACGCCCGTCGCCCGAGTTGAAGCTGAAGGTGCCCGCGGTGTAGCTGCGCTGCAGCGCCATCGGCGCCTTGGCGAAGAGCTTGCGGATCTCGTCGAACGCGCCCACGTAGCTGGCCGGGTTGGAACGCGCGGTCTTGCCGATCGGCGACTGGTCGACAAAGACCACATCGTCGACCAGGTCCGCGCCGGTCAGCTTGCGGAACGCGCCCGGCGACTCGGTGGCCTTGCCGAAGTGCCGCGCCATGGCCGGATGCAGCACGTCCTGCAGCAGCGTGGACTTGCCCGAACCCGACACGCCGGTCACGCACACCAGCCGCTGCAGCGGGATCTCTACCGTGACGTCCTGCAGATTGTGCTCGGTGGCGCCTGCCAGCACGATGCGCGGCAGCGTGGCATCCACCGGCCGGCGCTGCCAGTGCGAGGCATCGGCCACGCGGCGGCGCCCGCCCAGGTATTCGCCGGTCAGCGTGCCGGCATTGCGGATTTCGGCCGGCGTGCCGTCGAAGATGATATTGCCGCCACGCTCGCCGGGGCCTGGGCCCATGTCGATCAGGCGGTCGGCAGCCAGCATCACGGACGGATCATGCTCCACCACCACCAGCGTGTTGCCCGCATCGCGCAGCCGGTGCATGGCCTCGACAATGCGGTTCAGGTCGCGCGGGTGCAGGCCGATGCTGGGCTCGTCCAGCACGAACAAGGTGTTGACCAGCGAGGTGCCCAGCGCCGTGGTCAGGTTGATGCGCTGCACCTCGCCGCCGGACAGCGTGCGGCTCTGGCGGTCCAGCGTCAGGTAGCCCAAACCCACGTCGCACAGGTATTTCAGGCGCGTGCGCACCTCGGCCAGCAGCAGCTTGAGGGCATCGTCCAGCATCGCGCTGGGCAGGGTCAGCTCGTCGAAGAAACGGCGGATGCGCTCGATCGGCAGCAGCATCAGGTCATGCACGGTCAGGCCGGGCAGCGCCTCCAGCCGGATGCGGTCCCAGTCCACCCCGCGCGGCAGGAAGCGGCGCGGTGGCGCCAGCACGGCGTCGGCATTGTCCTTCGAGCCCAGGCGCCACAGCAGCGACTCGGTCTTCAGGCGTGCGCCGCCGCAGGTTTCGCACGGCGTGTAGCTGCGGTACTTCGACAGCAGCACGCGGATGTGCATCTTGTAGGCCTTCGACTCCAGGTAGTTGAAGAACCGCATCACGCCGTACCAGTGCTTGTTCCACTGGCCGGTCCAGTCCGGCGAGCCATGGATGACCCAGTGGCGCTCGGCCTCGGTCATCTCCGCCCAGGGGGTGTCGCGCGGAATGCCGGCCTTGCCGGCGTAGCGCATCAGGTCGTCCTGGCACTCCTTCCAGGCCGGGGTCTGCATCGGCTTGATCGCGCCCCCGCGCAGCGTCTTGCGCGCGTCGGGGATCACCAGGCCAAGATCGACACCGATCACGCGGCCGAAGCCGCGGCAGGTCTCGCAGGCGCCGTAGGCGGAGTTGAACGAGAACAGCGCCGGCTGCGGGTCCGCATAGCGCAGGTCGCTGTCCGGGCTGTGCAGGCCGGTGGAAAAGCGCCATACGGGGCCCTCGTCGCCGTCAGCCAGCACATAGATGTTGACGCGGCCGCCGCCGCGCTTGAGCGAAGCTTCGATCGCCTCCACCACGCGCACCTTCTCGGCATTGCCGATGCGGAAGCGGTCCGCCACCACATCGAGCAGCTTGCGTGCGCCGGTGGGCGACTGCACCACGCGCTGCGCCTGCACGCGCGTATAGCCGCTGACGGACAGCCACTGCTGGACCTCCTCATCCGTGGCGGACTCGGGCAGCTCGACCGGAAAGGTCACCACGAGCCGCGCATCGTGATGCGGCTGGCCCTCGGCCGTGCGCGCCAGCAGCTCGGCGTAGATGGTTTCGGGCGAGTCATGGCGCACCGGCAGCGCGGTCTGCTTGTCGAACAGCTCCGCCGCGCGCGCGTAGAGCAGTTTCAGGTGGTCGTTCAGCTCCGTCATCGTGCCCACCGTCGAACGCGAGCTGCGCACCGGGTTGGTCTGGTCGATGGCGATGGCAGGCGGCACCCCGTCCACGCGCTCCACCTGGGGCCGGTCCATCCGGTCAAGGAACTGGCGGGCGTAGGCGCTGAAGGTCTCGACGTAGCGGCGCTGGCCTTCGGCATAGAGCGTGTCGAACACCAGGCTGGACTTGCCCGAGCCGGACGGCCCGGTCACCACGGTCATCTCGCCGGGGCGCAGGTCGAGATCGACATTCTTGAGGTTGTGCTGGCGGGCGCCGCGAATGCGGATTAGCTGCTTGCTCGACACGATTTCTCTTTTCGAATCAGGACGTTAAGGAGGTGACGGGAAGCTGCCCGACCACTGTACATCCATACAGTCTATCAGGTTGGAAAAGAATTGGTATCGATCACCTCGCCCGGAATCAGACAAGTGACGGTGCGGCGCGAGAGGCGAGCGGTTTTCATGGACGTTCGCGCCAGGCCAATGCCTGACTTTCGCTGCATTGCTATTTATCGATTACCGATATACGATATGATCCAGTCATTCAGATGTTCGGACACGGCTGAACTGTTCGCGGGCCGCTGTGTACCACGCTTCGGCAATATCCGCGCCGTGGCCGAACGCAAGCTGCGGCTGCTGCAGAGAGCGTCGACGCTGGAGTTCCTGCGCTCCCCGCCGGGCAATCGCCTGCAGTTGCTGACGGGCGACCGCAAAGGCCGCTACAGCATCCGCATCAACGAACAGTGGCGAATCTGCTTCATCTGGACCCACGACGGCCCCGCGGCCGTTGAGATCATCGACTATCACTGAGGAAGACAGACATGGTTCGCTTCAAGGACGGCATGCGTCCCATCCACCCGGGCGAAATCCTGCGTGAGGATTTCCTGGTACCGCTCAACATGAGCGCCAACGCCCTGGCCCTCGCGCTGCGCGTGACCGCGGCGCGCATCAACGACATCGTCCGCGAGCAACGTGGCATCACGCCGGACACCGCCCTGCGCCTGGCGCGCTATTTTGGCGGCGATGCGCAGTCGTGGCTGAACCTGCAGCTGGACTATGACCTGAAGGTCGCGCAGCGCGACCACGGCGAGCGCATCACGGCGGAAGTGGCGCCGCGCAATGCCGCGGCGGCCGGTCAGCCGGCCGCTGAAAAGTAGAAACCGGTATTGCCGGGGCGACGCTGCCCACGCCGCCCCGGGGCCATCCCCCTATCGCATCAGCGTTTCCGCCAGCGCCCGGAAAGCACGGAACGTGATCGGATTGTTGGCCGCGTTGCCGGCCACGGGGTGCGACGCGTATCGCACGATGGTCAGCTCGGCCTTAGGGTCGATATAGATGCGCTGGCCATGGATGCCGGCGGCCTGGAACATGCCGTGGCTGTCGTGCGAGACCCACCACATGTCGCGATAGCTCCAGCCCGGCAGCACCGGCGCGCTGGCCGACCTGGCAAACTGGTCCCGGTCGCCGCCGCTGCGGATATCCGCCACGACCGAGGCCGGAATGATCTGCTTGCCGTTGAAACGCCCGTTGCCGCGGATGGTCTCGCCAAAGCGCGCGAGGTCGCGCAGCGTGGTGTTCAGCCCGCCGCCGCCCGACTCCGTGCCGATGCTGTCCACGGTGAAGTACGCATCCTGCTCCGCGCCCATCGGTTGCCAGATCCGCTCCGAGAGCAGCCTGGCCAGCGACTGGCCCGAGGCCCTGCGCACGATCCACGCCAGCACCTCGGCATTGACCGTCTTGTAGGCAAACACCGCATTGTGGTCGCCTTCCTTCTGCAGGGTCTTCAGGAAGTCGTAGAACGTCCCCGGGCCGCTGTAGCCCGCCGGGCGGGCCAGCATGCCGCCCGCACGCGCGTAGTCCCACACCTCTGCCTTGGGATTGGCATAGTCCTCGGAGTAGCGCACGCCGATGGTCATGTCCATGACCTGCCGCACCGTGGCGTCGCCATAGGCCGTGCCAGCCAGTTCGGGCAGGTAGCGCGTCACCGGTGCCGCCGGGTCGAGCTTGCCGTCGGCCGCGAGCATCGCGGCCAGCGTGCCGACGAATGACTTTGTGACCGACATGGCGATATGGGGCGTATGCCCGTCAAGCGCGCCGAAATAGCGCTCATAGATGACCTTGCCCTTGTGCATCACCAGGATGCCGTCGGTGTAGGTCAGCGCCAGCATCTCGTCGAAGGTGCGGCGGCTGCCGTCCGCATCGGTGAACTGCACCGAGCTGATATCCCGTTCCGCACGCGGCAGCGCGCTGGCCGGGCCGGCGCCGCGCCAGACGGACGCGGTCGGCACCAGTTCCCGGACATGCGAGAACAGCCAGCGATTGCGCGGAAACCTGTCGGCGCCCGGCGTATGCGTGATCAGCTTGTCCGGCGGCGGCGGGAAGCCCTGCATCCAGCCCAGGCGGTTCGGGTCGCTGTCCAGCGCGGCGACCAGGGTCGGCGCCGCGGCTGCCGGGGCGGCCGCACTCCCGGCGGTGCTGCCGGTGCTCTGGCTCCAGGCCGGCAGACTGGCCGCGCACAGCGCCATGCATGCCAGGCGGCGCCAGGGGCGCGAGGATTCCGGATAGGTCTTCAATGACATGCTGTCTCCTTGCCTTGTCTTGTTTGAGGGATTGCCGCCCGCGGGGCTAGCCCGCCTGCGCATCCGCGCCCTGCTGGTGCTCGATCAAGGCCGCGGTCAGCTTGTCGATGCAGCGGTCCAGCGTCTGCACCTCCGCTTCCGTCAGCACGGAAAGGAACATCTTCTCCAGCATGTCGCCGCGCTGGTACGTCCGTGCGACCAGTGCTTCGCCCGCCGCGGTCAGGTAAAGGTTCAACTGCCTGGCGTCGGCCTCGCCGACTTCACGGCGCAGCAGGCCCCGCTTTGCCAGCGCGGTGACCAGCTTGGAAGTCACCGTTTTCTCCAGCAACACCAGTTCGATCAGGCGCGTCAGCGTCAGGCCCGGCTCCAGCCCGGCAAAACGCAGCACACGCAACTCCCGCAGGCCGATGCCGAACTCGCGCTCGTAAAAGCCGGAGGCGGAACTCTTGGTCATTTCGCAAAGGCGGTTCAGGCGAAACGACATGAATTCCAGGATGGAATCGGTGGTGCTGGCAGTGTTGGACATGGGAACGGGTGATCAGGCGGCCAATAGATTCTATGAGCAATAGTTTCCACGAGCAACTAACCAAGGGTAAGTACGGTTCTTCGCGCGATCGCCGGGCATAAGAAAAGGCCCGCCCCAGGATTCCTGGCAGCGGGCCGGTCCAGGCAGCGCGGCGGCCGCCTGCAGCGCTCAAGCGCGATCAGTCGAGCAGGTGCCCCATGCGCGTGCGCTTGGTAGCCAGGTACTTCTCGTTCTCGGCGTTGGACGGCACGATGTGGCGCAACTGCTCGGTGACCGTGATGCCGGCCTTCTCGAGCGCTGCGGCCTTGAGCGGATTGTTGCTCATCAGGCGCACGGACTTGACGCCCCACTGGTGCAGCAGGTCGGCGGCGAAGGCGTAGTTGCGTGCGTCGATCGCCTGGCCCAGGGCCAGGTTGGCGTCGACCGTGTCGAGCCCGCCGTCTTGCAGGCGATAGGCGCGGATCTTCTCGGCCAGGCCAATGCCGCGGCCTTCATGCCCGCGCAGGTACAGCAGGATGCCGCGGCCTTCGGCGGCAATCTTTTCCATGGCGAGCTCGAGCTGCGGACCGCAGTCGCACCGGCAGGAACCGAAGACGTCGCCGGTCAGGCATTCGGAATGCATGCGGATCAGGACGCCATCGCCCGTCACATCGCCCACGCTGAGCGCCAGGTGTTCAATGCCTGAATCGGCGCCCTTGAAGGCGTGCGCCGTAAAGTCGCCGAATCGCGTCGGCAGGCGCGCCGAGTCGATCAGCTCAATTTCTGTGTCATTCATACCGGAATTCTTGGTCAAAAGGCGGGGGCGCGGCCCGGCACCGCCGACATTATGAGCGGAATTGCACCTTCGCGCTCGGATTCCCCGCCGTGGCGGGGCGGGACGGCCGTCGGCGAAGTCCTACAGCAGTACGCGCAATCCCCTTATGCAGCCGCTTCAAGCGGGTCGGTAGACTCGGTTTACAGCACATCGCCGGAGCCGTTCCAGGCGACAAAAAGCGCAGCGCGCATCACCTGACGGCGGCCCTCGGCCCCAGCAGGAGCAGGCCATGACCGGTAATCCCTTGAACGCTGAGCAAGCCAGTACCAAGATCGCAGCACTGTTCGACACCAGGTCGGCAGCCAACGACGCCGCCGAACGGGTCTGCCATGAGGCCCATCTCCGGCGCGGGCAGGTGCGGCTGGTGCATCCATACGAAGCGCACTTCGGCCGCAAGCTGGAGCCCGAGAACGACGCCATCGCGCGCACCGCGGTGCGCTCGCATCTGATGATGGGTACGCTGGGCGCGGTGATCGGGCTGGCCATTGTCGGCATCCTGCACCGGCAGGGAGTCGAGGCCGTCATGGACAGCCCGGGATTCGCAGTCGGGGCGGCCCTCTTCCTGGGCATGGTGTTCGGCATGCTGCTGGCGGGGCTGGTGACCGCACGACCGGACCATCAACTGGTGATAACGCCGGTGCGTGAGGCCGTGCAGCATGGCCGCTGGGCGCTACTGGTACATCCGACCACGCCGCAGCAATGCAACGAGGCTATGCGCGCGCTGCGCAATACCACCGCCGAGGTGCTCAGGACGGCCTGACAAGCTGCTCAGGGCTCGACCGAAGGCTCGCGCTTGAGCGTGCGCAGCACAAAGGTCGAGCGGCTGTGGCGCAGGCCAGGCAGCTTGTATAGCTTGTGCCGCAGGAACTCCTCATAGCCCAGGGTCCCCGCCACCGCGACCTTGATCAGGTAGTCATATTCGCCGGTCAGCAAGTGCGCCTCCATCACTTCAGGCAGTTCCGCCAGCGCCTTGCCGAAGCGGTACAGCATGTCGTCGTCGTGCCGCTCGAGCGTAACCTCGATCAGCACGGTATCGGGCAAGCCCAGCGCTTTCTGGTTCAGCAGCGCGGCGTAGCCTTCGATCACCCCGCTTTCTTCCAGCGCGCGCACGCGGTTCCAGCAGGGCGTGGCCGACAAGCCGACTTGCTCGGCCAGCTTCGCATTGGACAAGCGGCCATCGCGCCGCAGTTCACGCAGGATGCGCCGGTCGGTGTCGTCGAGTTTGGGCGGCTGTGCCATCACAATAGCTCACAAAAAAGAATCGTCCGTAAATTCTGCCACAAAAGGATAGTTATTCTCCAATACAAGCCATAGTGGAGAAAATATAGAAGCCAATTTTGCGCAGCGGCTGGTAAATTTACTTTATCGAACGACCTGCCGGAAACGACACATGCCAGCCGCCACCCTCCCCACCCTGCGCCTCTCGCTGCGACTCGAAACCACCGACCCGTTCGGCACCATGGAATGGGTGCTGGCCAATGCGCGCCGTACCGGCCTGGCGCCGGCGCAACTCAGCTTCGACGCCGCCCGGCAGGCCGTGCTGCATGCCACCCTGACGGCGGAGGATGCCGGCCTGCTGTGGCTGTTCCTGCGCCGCCTCGACAATGGTTTCGACGTGGAACTGCTGTTTGCCGACGTGGATGACCCGGACAGCGACGCCGTGGCCGAGCCGGCGCCGCGCGCCGCCATGCGCCGCACTGACAGTGAGCCGGCCCTGGCCCTGTCCGCGTGAACCGCGCCTAAGCAGCCTGCGGCAGCAACTCGATCCCATCGAGCTGCGCCGCGCACGTATCGCGCACGATCGAGACAAAGTCCGCCACGTAGGGCCTGCGCGCCATCGCCGCCGGCACCGTGGCATAGAGCTCGCTCCACAAGCCTCTGGCACCGATGCGCTTGGCCAGCACGTAGTCGTGGTCGACGTAGTTCTTCACCCCCCAGTTGGGCAGCGCCGCCACGCCGCGGCGGCTGGCTACCAGCTGCAGCACCGCTACCGTCAGTTCCGCCGTGCGCCGTTCCAGGTGGATGCCCGCGGGCTCCAGCACCTCGCGGATCAGGTCGATGCGCTGCTCTGGCACCGGATAAGTAATCAGCGTTTCGCCGGCCAGGTCCCCGGCTTCGATGCGGCGCTTGTTGCGCAGCCGGTGTTCATTGGCGATCACCGCCAGGATCTCGAAGCGGAACAGCGGCGCCACCTCCAGCCCGCGTCGGGCCGCCGGCTGCGAGCCGATCACCATGTCGGCGCGGCCGTCGCTGAGCAGCGCGATCGGGTCGGCGTGGAAGCCCGCCACCAGGTCCACCTCCACCTCCGGCCAGCGGCGGCGGAACTCATCCATCACCGGCATCAGCCAGTCAAAGCAGGTATGGCATTCCAGCACCACGCGCAGCTCGCCGCGGGTGTCGCCCTTGAGCCGTTCGATATCGCGGTCGGCCGCGCTGACCGCGGCCAGCACCTCGCGCGCCAGCGCCAGCAGGCGTTCGCCCGCCGGCGTGAAGCGCAGCCCCTGGCGCGTGCGGTCGAACAGCGGCAGGCCGTAGTGCGATTCGATCGCCTTGATCTGGTGCGACAGCGCTGACTGGCTGACATGCACGCGCTCGGCCGCGGTGGCCAGCTTGCCGGACTCGGCAATCGCCACCAGCGAGCGCAAATGGCGGACTTCGATCATGCGGCGCCCCCAACCTGTTGCCCGCCTATCTTGATATGAAACTCATTCATATGTTGTTTAAAACTTGTCGCTTGATTCATTTTACGGGCAAACCGACACTGTGCGCCAGACATCTTCCGGAGCAACCTCCATGGCACGCACCCATATCCTCGGCTTTCCCCGCATCGGCGAACGCCGCGAACTGAAATTTGCGCAAGAAGCGTTCTGGCGCGGCGATCGCACCGAAGCCGAGCTGCGCGACGTGGCCGCGCAACTGCGCCGCCGCCACTGGCAGCTGCAGGCCGACCGCGGCCTGGACACGGTCGCCACCGGCGACTTCGCCTACTACGACCAGATGCTGAGCCTGACCGCGCTGCTGGGCGCGCTGCCGCGCCGCTTCGGCTTCGATCCGGCCCGGCTCACGCTGACGCAGTACTTCGAGCTGGCACGCGGCAACCGCGAGCAGCCGGCCATGGAAATGACCAAGTGGTTCGACACCAACTACCACTACCTGGTCCCCGAGCTGGACGCCGAGACCACTTTCGACGGCGGCCCGGCCTGGTTCTTCGAGGAAGCCGATGAGGCGCTGGCGCTTGGCCTGCGCGCCCGCCCGGTGCTGATCGGGCCGGTCACCTACCTGTGGCTGTCCAAGAGCCATGTGGCGGGCTTCGACCGCCTGACCCTGCTGCCGCAACTGCTGCAGGGCTATCGCCGCATCCTCGGCCAGCTCAAGGCGCGCGGCATCGAATGGGTGCAGATCGACGAGCCGGCCTTGTGCCTGGACCTGGAGCCGGCCTGGCTCGACGCATTCGACACCGCCTACGCTGCCTTGCGCGAAGCCGGCCCCAAGCTGCTGCTGGCCACCTATTTCGACACCGCCGCCGACCATGCGCAGCGCGCCGCCGCCCTGCCGGTCGATGGCTTCCATATCGACCTGGTGCGGGCGCCGGAACAACTGGCCGCATGGCAGGCCGCGCTGCCCGCGCACGCCGTGCTGTCGCTGGGCGTGATCGACGGCCGCAATATCTGGCGCACCGACCTGCGCCGCGTGCTGGACACGCTGCGCCCGGTGCAGGCCGCGCTGGGCGAGCGCCTGTGGCTGGCACCGTCGTGCTCGCTGCTGCATGTGCCGGTGTCGCTCGCGCATGAAGTGCGCCTCGATGCCGAGCTGAAGTCGTGGCTCGCCTTCGCCACCGAAAAGCTCGACGAGCTGTCCGTGCTGGCCCGCGCGTTGAATCAAGGCGACGCCGTGGTCGCCGAAGCGCTGGCAGCATCCGACGCCGCGCAGGCCTCGCGCCGCGCCTCGCGCCGGGTGGTCAACCCGCGGGTGCAGCAGCGGCTGGCAGCCGTGAGCGCCGGCATGGCCGACCGCGCCAGCCCCTTTGCCGAGCGCATCGAGCGCCAGCGCCAGGCGCTGCAGCTGCCGCTGTTGCCGACCACCACGATCGGCTCGTTCCCGCAGACCGCCGCCATCCGCCAGACCCGCGCCGCGTTCAAGCGCGGCGAGATCGGCGCGCTCGAATACCTGGAGCGCATCCGTGCCGAGATCGCCGTGGCCGTGCGCAAGCAGGAAGCACTGGGCCTGGACGTGCTGGTGCACGGCGAAGCCGAGCGCAACGACATGGTCGAGTACTTCGGCGAGCAACTGTGCGGCTACGGCTTTACCGAGAACGGCTGGGTGCAGAGCTATGGCTCGCGCTGCGTCAAGCCGCCGGTGATCTACGGCGACGTGTACCGGCCCGAGCCGATGACGGTCGATACCGCCCGCTATGCGCAATCGCTGACCGAGCGGCCGATGAAGGGCATGCTCACCGGCCCCATCACCATGCTGCAGTGGTCCTTCGTGCGCGACGACCAGCCACGTGCCACCACCGCGCGCCAGCTGGCCCTGGCCATCCGCGACGAAGTGTGCGACCTGGAGCAGGCCGGCATCCGCGTGATCCAGATCGACGAACCCGCGCTGCGCGAAGGCCTGCCGCTGCGCCGTGCCGACTGGGATGCCTACCTGGACTGGGCCGTCACCGCCTTCCGCCTGTCGGCCAGCGGCGTGCAGGACCAGACCCAGATCCACACGCATATGTGCTATGCCGAGTTCAACGATATCCTGCCCGCCATCGCGGCCATGGACGCGGACGTGATCACCATCGAGACCTCGCGCTCGGCAATGGAACTGCTGGAAGGCTTCGGCGACTTCGACTACCCGAACGAGATCGGGCCGGGCGTCTACGACATCCACTCGCCGCGCGTGCCGTCGGTGCAGGCCATGGAGCGGCTGCTCGACCGCGCCTGCGAGGTGGTGCCGCCGCAGCGGCTGTGGGTCAACCCGGACTGCGGCCTGAAGACGCGCGGCTGGGAGGAGACCGAAGCAGCGCTGGCCAATATGGTCAGCGCGGCCCGCGCGCTGCGCGCACGGCTGTCGGCGCGAGGCGCAACGACATGGAAGCGCGTCAGCAAGCCTGCAGGCGCCACCGGTGCGGCAGTGCCCCACGCCAGCGGCGCCTGCACGGCTTGCGCCACGCACGCGCACTGAGACGGCGCAGCGGCAATTGCGCTGGCAAGAAATGACAAAGGCCGCATGCCCTGGCAGGCATGCGGCCTTTGTCCTTGCTCGCGGCCTCGTCAGTCCACCTGCATCACCGCCGGCGGCATCCAGGTGCCGTCCAGCAGCACCTGCTCCGGCCAGTACGCGCGCAGCATCATGTTCAGGCCATCGGGCGGCGCCGGCAGCCAGTTCGCTGCCTTGGCGCCGGCCGGGCGCTCGTGCTGGATATAGATATCGAGCGAGCCGTCGCGGTTGTAGCGCAGGCGGTCGCGGCTGCCCACGGCGTAGCGCTGGATCGGGTTGGGAATGAACGCCTGCCGGTCGTTGTACAGCGTCAGCGACCAGAACGCGCGCGCCGGCGGCAACTGGTCCTTGTCGAAATGCAGCACATAGCGCGCCCCGCCCTGCAGCGGCTTGCCGTTGGCATCCGTGCGGGTGGAGGCATAGATCGCGTCTTCGGGCAGGTTGGCACCCAGGCCCACCCACGCGGTCACCGCGCGGCGGCCGTAGCTGGTGCCATAGGTGCCCAGGTCGCGATGCATGACCCAGCCGTTGCCGGCATCGGCATTGCCCTTGCGCGCACCCTGCACGATCGCCGCCAGCGCAGCGGTGGCTCCCTCCTGCACCGCGCGCGCGGTGGAGGGCTCCATCACCGTGGTCTTGAACGGCACCCCCGGGGTGATGCCCATGCGGCGGAGCTTGTCGACCATGGCGGCATCGGCGGGCGCCGGCGGATTGGCCGGCAGCAAGGCGGCAAAGCGCGTGAAGAAAGCCTGTGCATCCATTGCCGCCACCTGCTCCACGGGCGAGCTTTCAGGGTCGATGGCCGTGGGCCGCGGCGCGGCCTTCTCCGCCACGCGCCGCCCGCCACCCCAGGCCGACAGCGGCGTCAGCCGGTACTGGTCCTGCAGCCGGTGCACCGCCGGGAAGTCCTGCTTGCCATTGGCCTGCGTACGGCCGATCAGCCAGACCATCGACGTGGGCGAGCGGATCTCCTGCATGCCCTTGGGCAGCGTGCCGCGCCAGTCAGGCCCGGTGATGGCGAAGTTGCCGCGGCGGGTGCCGGTGGTGCGCTTGCCCGGCGACGCGAACACATTGGTCCACGCATCCATCAGCGGCATCAGGTAGTAGCGCCCGTGCGTATCGGGCACCGACAGGATGACCGGCTCCCTGGACAGGTCGAGCCAGGCCGACGAATACAGCGTGTCGGCGTTGGGGCTGACCACGTCGGTGAAGCTGGCGTCCGGGAAGGTGCGCTTGTGGTGGAAGGTATTGACCGGCGTGCGCAGCGTCATCAGCTCGCGCGTCACGTCCATCAGCACCATCGGATAGGCGAAGGTGAAGACCTCGGCGGACAAGGCCTTCATGGCCTGGTCGGACGGCGGTTGCTCGGCGACTGCCGGGCTGGTTCCGTGATCCGGCGCGGACGCACAGCCGGACAGCATGACGGCGAGCGTGACCGCGCTCGCCAGTTGACGCAAGGATGGCTTCATGACCCCGTTTTCCCAATGTTTTTGCGGCTTTTCGGGTGTTGCGGCTATGACTGCCGGCATGTCTTCCCGAAGGCGCATCTATTCCGTGCGCATCTTGTCCCGCGCGCCGGTGACCTGTCAATTCCTCTGAAGCCGGGAAGCGAGGGCAAGCGCACCGAACGCCGGCGGCATCGGTCAGGGGTGAATCATAAAGCACTATCAGGGGTGATGAAAGCCGCACGCATGGGTGGGCCTTTCCGCCTCAAAGCCTCAGCGCGTCAGGAAATCCAGCACCACCTTGCTGAACGCCTCGGCCTGCTCCAGGTTGGAGATATGTGCGGCCTCCAGCTCGACATAGTGGGCGCCCGGGATCGTCTGCGCCAGGAACACGCCATCGCGCGGCGGCGTGGGCAGGTCGCCTGAACCCGCGACGACCAGCGTCGGCGTGGCGATCCTTTCGATTTGCGCGCGCAGGTCGGCATCGCGCACGGCCAGGCAGTTGGCCGCATAGCCCGCGGCCGGGGTGGCCCCGAGCATGGCGCGCAGCGATGCCACCAGCCCCGGATGCGCGGCCGCGTACGGCGGGGTGAGCCATTTGTCGACCACCGCGGCCGCGATCGATGCCACGCCGTCGCGCCCGACCGCAGCGGCGCGGTTGGTCCAGTTCTCCGGCGGGCCGATATAGGCGGCGGTATTGCACAACACCAGCTTGCGCAGGCGCGGGCCATGGTTCAGGGCCAGCCACATGCCAGTGATGCCACCCATCGACAAACCGCAGAAACTGGCCTGGCCGATGCCAAGGTGATCGAGCAGCGCGATCACGTCGCCGCCGAGCTGCGCGATGCTGTACGGACCCGCCGGCACCGACGACTCGCCATGGCCGCGCGTGTCATAGCGCAGCACGCGGAAGTGCTGGCTGAAGGCCGCCACCTGCGGCTCCCACATGCTGAAGCTGGTGCCCAGCGAATTGGACAGCACCAGCACCGGCAAGTGCTCGGCGCCATCGAGGCGGTAATGCAGTCGGACGTTGGCGAGGTCGGCGTATGGCATGGCGTTTGGCTCAGGATCAGGGGGCTGGGTGGCGGGCGCTCAGTTCGGCGCGATGGCCGAACCGTGTTGCGCCAGCGGCGTGACCTTGATCTCCATGTACGGGTACAGCGGCAGCGTGGTCAGCAGCGTGTGCAGTTCGTCGTTGTCGCCGACATCGAAGATGCTGACGTTGGCGTACTGGCCCACCACGCGCCACAGGTGGCGCCACTTGCCTTCGCGCTGCAGGCGCTGCGACATGGCCTTCTCGTCGGCCTTGAGCTGCTCCACCAGTTGTGGATCGAGCGATGCGGGAATCTTGACGGTCATTTCGGCCATGAACAACATGGGGTCTCCTTGTCTGGGGGTACGGTGGGATGGAGGCAGCGCGGGCTGCCTCGTCAAAGATGGCGCACGCCGTCGAGATAGGCCTTGCGCCAGCGCACGATGCGCACCTCGGCAAACAAACCCGCCTCGGTGAACGGATCGGCGTCGATGAATTGCTGTGCCGCGTCGCGGGTGTCGACATCGACGATATAGATGCCGCCGCCGGCATCCGAGCCATCGTCGTTGAGCTTGGCGCCGCAAGCCAGCAGCAGCGCCTTGTTGGCTTCCAGGTAATCCAGGTGGCTGGCGCGGGTGGCCTGGCGCACGTGCTGGAGATTGGGCTTGTCGACGGTTTCGATCAGGTACGGCATGGCAGTCCTCCTGTCAGCGGCGCGCTGGCCGCGGGTCAATGTCAGGCAATCTGCGCGCCCCACAGCAGCAGCGCGGCAATGTAGATCAGGCCCACCCAGAACATCATGATCACGGTGTAGCCCATCACGTCCTTCAGGTTCAGCCTGGACAGCGCCAGCGCCGGCAATATCCAGAACGGCTGCACCAGGTCGTTCCAGGCATTGCCGAGCATCACCGACATCGAGGTCTGGCTGACCGAGCTGTTGATGGCCTTGGCCGCATCGACCATGAACGGGCCCTGGATCATCCAGTGGCCGCCGCCCGACGGCGCGAAGAAGTTGATCACGAACGAGCTGAGCAGCCCCCAGAACGGCAGCGTCTGCGGTGTGGCGATCTCCACGAACACGCGCGAGATGGTATCCACCAGCCCCGAGCCGGCCATGATCGCCATGATGCCTGCATAGAACGGATACTGCAGGATGATGCCGGAAATGGTCTTGATGCCTTCGTTCAGCTTGGCCACGTAGTTGACCGGCGTGCCCAGCAGCAGCACGCCCGCGAACAGGATCAGGAAGTTGATCAGGTTCAGGTCGAGCGAGCCGCCCTGCGTGAAGTAGATGACCGCGTAGGCCATGCCGCACAGGCCGATGGCCAGGCTCAGGATACGGCTGTTGTTCAGGCGCGCGGCCAGGGTGTTCTCGCCGCCCATGCTGTGGGCCGAGCCGGCCTCGGCCTTGGCGGGTTCCTGGTCGCGGCGGATCTCCACCACATCGGCCGGGTTGCGCGGATGCAGCCAGGCATTGAGCAGCGGCAGCGTGACGATCACCGCCAGGCTGGTCAGCAGCATCGGCGTGGAGAAGATGGTTTCAGACAGCGGGATCACGCCCATCAGCTTTTCCATCGGGTGGCCCGGGGTGGAGATCAGCACCGGGATGCTGGCCGACAGGCCCAGCCCGTACAGGGTGAAGCCGCTGTACGCGGCGGCGATGATGAGCGGGTAATGCACGCCACGGACCTTCAGCGCCAGCTTCCTGGCGATGATGCCGCCGATCACCAGCCCGAAGCCCCAGTTCAGGTAGCTGCCGATGCCGCCCACCAGCGTGGCGACGATCACCGCGGTGCGCGGCGAGTGCACGGCGCTGACGATGCGGTCGAGCATGCGGTCAGTGAACGGCGCGGTGGCCAGCACGTAGCCCATCGCCAGGATCACCGCCATCTGCGTGGTAAATGCCAGCAGGTTCCAGAACCCCTTGCCCCAGCCGGCGATCACGGCCGGCGCTGCCTGCCCTTGCACCGTCACCGCCAGCGCCATCGTCAGCAAGGTCAGGCCGATGGCAAATACGAAGGGATCCGGCAGGTACCGGCGCATGAGTTCGGTGAAGAACCCGGCAATCTTGCTCATAGCTTCCTTGTCTCCAGTTTCGGCCAAAGTTACGCTATTAGAACTACAGTTCTATATGCGAACTTCGCAAATACGCGTGGCTATGCTAAAGGCCGGTCGACCGGTTGGTCAAGGAAATGGGGACGCGCGATTACATTCGTTTCGCGCAACAATTATTGAATGAGACCTGGAATTTTCTACGCAGGCCATGCAATGCGGCAGATCGGCAGGATCAATAGCGCATCTGCACATCATCGACCTTGCCCGTCCGCGCGTTGTACAGGCAGGCATAGTGGAAGCCGATCGCCGACGAACTGTCGTCAGGCTCGAACACGCCTTCGCCATTGACCGAGGTTTGCGCATTGGGGCGCAGGTAGTACTGCTCGCGGTCGGCCATCAGCATCACGCTGCCAGGCTGCGGGTAGCGGCGCTTGAGGGCTTCCGCCACGGCCGGCTCGCAGGCCGTGGACGCGGCCCTGGATGCGGCTTGTGGATCGACGGTGATGCGGGTGGTGGCCGGGGGCACCGGGCGCGGTGCCATCTGCGGCGGCGTTTCGCAGGCGGCCAGCAGGCACACCAGCGGCAGGCACAGGCAAGAAGCTCGGATCACGCGGACCTCCTCAGAAGGAGGGCGCCGGCAACGGGCACCCCAAAAAGTGAAGCGGAGCTATCAGGTTACTGCCTCTGGCCGGAAAAGCCAAAGCCGGCGCGCCCGGGCAGCCGGGCAATGCCCCGCCGATAGCGAATCCTTGAACGCGGCTAAACTATGGCACGCGGCAGCGCCCCGGGTTCCGGCCAGGTGCGTGCCGCCAGCACAACCATGATGCCGACACAATGACAACCACAGAGACAAGCGGCAACCGCCCTGCCACCCCTGCCCCCCTGCTGCGCACCGCCGCCAGCCTGCTCGTCGTGCGCGATGCGCCGGCCGGCATGGAAGTGCTGCTGGTACGCCGCGTCGAACGCGCCAACGACCGCAGCAGCGCCGCCTACGTCTTCCCTGGCGGCACGCTCGACGCGCAGGACAAAGCCCTGCACGCGCATGCCCACGGCCTGGACGACGCCCTTGCCAGCGAACGCCTGGGCCTGCCGGCCAGCGGCCTGGACTTCTACCTGGCCGCCTTGCGCGAATGCTATGAAGAGGCCGGCCTGCTGTTTGCCTGCGACCGCGACGGGCGCCCGCATTCGCCGCACCAGCTCGACGCCGCCCGCCAGGCGCTGCTGCGCGAGGCAGTGCAGCGCGGCGGCCCCGGCCTGGCCCACGCTTGCGAGCAACTGGGCCTGCACCTGGCGGCCGACCGGCTCGCCTATCACAGCTACTGGCTGACGCCGCCCGGCCTGCCCAAGCGTTTCGATACCCGCTTCTTTGTCGCCATCGCCCCCGAAGGCCAGATGGCCGTGCCCGACGGCACCGAGATCGTGGAGCACCGCTGGGTCCGCCCCGGCGAGGCCGCCGATCCCGCCAGCGGCCTGCTGCTGATGCACGTCACGCGCCGCACGCTGAGCTCGATCGCGCAGTTTGAAAGCGCCGCGGCCTGCTTCGCCTATTACTCGCAGTTGCGCGGCATTGCCTGCATCATGCCGCGGCTGGCCACCGGCGCAGCCGGCGTGCGCCCGGTGATGCCCAACGAGCCGTGCTACGCCGAGATCGGCCGCATCGATCCCGACGGCAACACGCACGGCCGTTATGAGCTGGCACCGGGCGTGCCGGTACGGCTGTCCGAGCGCGTCTGGCGCGTGACCGCCAACAACGGCAGCGTGATGACGGGCCCGGGCACCAACACCTACCTGGTAGGCGGCGGTGCGCGCAATGAATGGGCCGTGATCGATCCGGGCCCCGACGATGGCGAGCATGTGCGCGCCATCCTTGCTGCCGCACCCGGCCCGATCCGCTGGATCCTCGCCACGCATACCCACCTGGACCACTCGCCCGCTGCCGCCGCGCTGCAGGCCGCCACCGGCGCCACGGTGCTCGGGCGTGCCGCGCCAGCCGGCCAGTGGCAGGACCTCAGCTTCGAGCCACAGCGCGAACTGGACCACGGCGAGCGCCTTGCCATCACCGAGGACTGCACCCTGCGCGTGTGCCACACACCGGGCCACGCCTCGAACCATCTCTGCTACCTGCTGGAAGAAGAAAAGACACTCTTCACCGGCGACCACGTGATGCAGGGCTCGACCGTCGTCATCGGCCCGCCCGATGGCGACATGCGCGCCTACCTGGACTCGCTCGCAGCGCTGCAGGACGAAGACCTCGACTGGCTGGCGCCGGGCCATGGCTTCCTGATCGCGCGCCCGCAGGACGCCATCCGCATCCTGGTCCGGCACCGGCTGCAGCGCGAGGCCAAGGTCGCTGCCGCGCTGCGCGAACTGGGTCCGGCACCGATCGGCGAGCTGCTGCTGCGCGTCTACGACGATGTGCCGCCGCGCATGCATCCGGTTGCGCAGCGATCGCTGCTGGCGCACCTGCTCAAGCTGCGCGATGACGGCAAGGCGCAGGAAACGGACGGCATCTGGTCGAACGCCGCGGCGTAACACCGGGCGCGGGCATCGGGGCCACTTGAAGATTTTTGGCGGGGGGCTTGCGCAAACCAGAAATTGCGCTACAATGGCGCCTCTCGTGTGCGGCTGTAGCTCAGTTGGATAGAGTACTTGGCTACGAACCAAGGGGTCGTGGGTTCGAATCCTGCCAGCCGCGCCACCTATGCAGAAAGAAAAAGGGCTTCCGGAAACGGAAGCCCTTTTTTCATTGCGGCGCTCGCATCTGGCGCCACCCTCCCCACTACCACCGATAGCGCGCGCCGACCGTTCCGCCCGGGTTGCGCCCCGCCCTCACCTTGAACCACAGCTTCATGCCGGTCGACGTATTGCCATGCGCGCCGATGTTGAAGGAGAACAGCCCGCGCAGCAGGTCGGCATCGATCTTGGTGCCGTTGATGTTGATGACCTGCTTGCGGCTGTCCTGCCACCAGTCTGCCTCGACAAAGGGATAGATGCCGGCCAGCCGCGTCGGCTGCGCGCCGTACAGGCGCACGCCGATACCGGCGGCGCTGGCATCGCCGGGCATGGCTTGCATCGGCATGCCGGAGACGGGGGACATGCCAGGCTGGTAGGCCAGCTGCAAGCGCGGCTGGATGGTCAGCCCGCCTGCGCGCGGCACCACGGCATCGACCGCCAGCGCCATGGTGCGCACGCGACTGTCGGCAAAACCGCCTGCGCTGGTGATGTCGTCCAGGTGCAGCGACACCCGGCGCGGGCGTTCGGCCATGGCGGCAGTTTCACGGTCGACCGCGGCAAGGCCGGGAGCATCGTCATCGGGCCCGGGGCCTAAGGCGAGCGTTAACGCGGATGGGGACGACTGCGACGGCGCGGCATACTCGACGGTGACGGGCTCGGCGGGCGTGGCGGACCAGGCAGGAGCAGCGGTGTCGGCAACCAGCAGATCGGGCACGTCGGCCATGGCGGGCTGCCCGGCTTGCGCCTGCAGCGGCTGGTCCCAGCCGGAGACGCCCTGGCTTTCCGGAACGGCGTCATCTGCATGGGCCAGTGCACACATCAGCATGGCCAGGATGACGCTGTACTGCAGGTGATGCAGGACCATGCCGTGGTGCGCGGCACATGCGTGCCACCCGGGGCAAGTCCCCGCCTCCCTTTCTCTCGATGACAAGACCGTAGTCATGGCAACCACCTTCGGACGTTATATGTGCCTGCCCGATGAGCTTGAGCATAGGTCAAATGCCCTGCCAGCGTTAGCCGGTAATGTTCGGCCGCGCGCGCCCCGTACGACCCTGTCAGTGAGCAAATTCGGCCTGGCCGCTGCGCCTTTTCGTCAATAATGGCGGTAATGACAAATCTTGCAGACATCGCCCGGCAAGTTGCCGCCGGGAGCAAACCTTATGGCCTTGTGGCAACGTGCGCGCCGGCGTGAGTCCGAACCCGGGGGCATGGCACCGCCGGCCGGACGCAGCCGCAGCCTGAAGCGCAAGCTGGCGATCGCCACGGCGGTCGGCGGGCTCTGCACCCTGGTGCTCGCCGCGCTGGTGATGGCCCGCTCGTATGGCGACTTCACCTCGGCGCGGCAGAACCTGTATGACATCTCGGCGTACCGCGAGCTGCTCGAGGCCGCCAACGTGCTGTCCGCGGAACGCGGACCGGCCAACAGCGTGCTGGGAGAGCCACCCTCGCCCAACACTCCCGCGCGCGAACGCCTGCAAGCCTTCCGCGCCCGCAGCGATGCCGCGCTGGCGCGCCTGGCCGCGCCGCCGCCGGCACCCTTCGGCCTGCACAACCACCACCTGCCGCCGCTGATGGTCGAGCGCGTGCGCGAACGCCTGGCGCGGGCGCGGGCCGAGATCGACGAACTCGCCGGGCGCCCGCGCCAGGACCGTGACATGGACGAGATCCGCCATGCCATCGAAAGCATGTTCGAGGTCGTGGACGCGCTGCAGCCGGCCATCGCCTGGCAGGTGCGCGAACTGTCCGCCTGCGACGACGGCCTGGCGGCGCCGGCGCTGACCGGCAGGATGCTGGGCGACCTGCGCGAGTATGGCGGGCGCATCGCCTCGCAGATCATGGCGCCCGTGGCGGCGCGCCAGCCGATGCCGGTGCAGAGCCTGGTGGATGCCACGCGCTCGCGCGGCCGGCTGCTGGAGCTATGGCAGCTGGCGGGGCCGGCGTACAACATGTTCGGCGCCGTGCCCGCGCTGGAGCAGGCATACGCCGACGCCGGCCACCAGTTCTTCGGCCAGGGCCTGTCGATGATCGACAGCCTGGTTGCGCAGGGCCGCGTGTCGGGCCATTACTCGATGACGCCGACGGAGCTGACCAACCGCTATGTGCGCACGCTGGAGCCGCTGGAGCGGCTGCGCAGCGTATTCCTGGACGAGGTGGTCGCGCATTTCACCGCGACGCGCGCGCAGGCGCTGCGCGAACTGACGGCCGCGTGCGGCACGTCGGCGCTGATCCTTGCCGTGCTGGGCTACGTGCTGGTGTTCATGCAGCGCTCGGTGTTCCTGCCGCTGCTGCGCGCCGGCGACGAAGTGATCGGCCTGGCCGAGGCGCGCGACCACCCGCAGTACGCTGCGCCAGCGGCATCCGCCAGGCCCGCGGCGGAGATGCGGCGCCTGTTCGATGCCATCGAGATCCTGCGCCGCAAGCTGCGCGAGCGCGCCTCGCTGACCGAACAACTGGAACACCAGGCGCGCACCGACAGCCTGACCGGGCTGCTGAACCGGCGCGCGCTGGAGCTGGTGGCCGCGCAGTACGCGGCACACGACAGCGCCAGCCTGGTGCTGATCGACGTGGACCGCTTCAAGCAGATCAACGACCGCCATGGCCATGCCGCCGGCGACCAGGTGCTGCGCGACATCGCTGCGATGATGCGCGCACTGGTGCCGCCCGAAGGCGTGCTGGCACGCTTCGGCGGCGAGGAGTTCGCGCTGCTGCTGTCGCACGGCAGGCCGGGCGAGGCCGCCGCGCTGGCCGAAACCCTGCGCGCGGAAATCGCGTCGCGCCCGGTCTACCTGTCGGGCAGCACCCAGCTGTGCGTCACCGCCAGCTTCGGCGTGGCCATCGGGCGCGGCGGCGAGCGTCACTGGCAGCGGCTGTTCGGCGCGGCCGACGCTGCCATGTACCGCGCCAAGGCCGAAGGGCGCAATTGCGTGCGCGAGGCACAGCGCGAGGAAGGGGTGGCAACCGGATGAAGCAGGCCGGGCCCCGGAACCAGTACGGAAACGATGGACGAAAAAAAACCGCATCGCTGCGGGTTTTTTTCGGGCTGAAACGAAGAAAGGCTCGCTTGCGCGAGCCTTTCCAAATATTGGTGCCCAGAAGAGGACTCGAACCTCCACAGTGTTGCCACCGCTAGGACCTGAACCTAGTGCGTCTACCAATTCCGCCATCTGGGCTTCGTTTCGCTGCATTGCTGCTTCGATGCGAAGAAGGAAATTATGCCGAGCGCGTCAGGAACTGTCAACACCCTGACACAAAAAATTTGTGATTCTTATTGCCCGCCGCCGCGCCGCAGGAAATCCACCTGCGCCGGCCGGCCAGGCAGGTCCAGCGCGGCCATCGCAGGGGGCATGCTGGCGATGGTCTTGCCGGCACGCAGCACCCGCAGCCGCGTGGCGCGCAGGCGGATTGCCTCCACCGGGTCGCGCGCCTGCAGCAGCACCAGGTCGGCGCGGCAGCCAGGCGCCACGCCGTAGCCATCCAGCCCCAGGATCTGCGCGGGCGTGGCGGTCACCGCGGCGAAGCAGGCGCGCATGGCCTCCTGCCCGGTCATCTGCGCAACGTGCAGCCCCATGTGCGCCACTTCCAGCATGTCGCCGGAGCCCAGGCTGTACCACGGATCCATCACGCAATCGTGGCCGAACGCCACCGGCACGCCGGCCGCCAGCAACTCCGGCACGCGCGTCATGCCGCGGCGCCGGGGATAGGTATCGTGCCGCCCCTGCAGCGTGATGTTGATCAGCGGATTGGCGATCGCCGCCACGCCGGCCTCGCGCATCAGCGGAAGCAGCTTGGACACGTAGTAGTTGTCCATCGAATGCATCGAGGTCAGGTGCGAGCCCGCCACCCTGCCCTGCAGGCCGAGCCGCACGGTCTCGCTGGCCAGCGTCTCGATATGGCGCGACAGCGGGTCGTCGCTCTCGTCGCAGTGCATGTCGACACGCAGGCCGCGGTCCGCCGCCAGCTCGCACAACAGCCGCACCGATTCGGCGCCCTGCGCCATGGTGCGCTCGAAATGCGGGATCCCGCCGACCACGTCGACGCCCATGTCCAGCGCGCGCTTCAGGTTGTCCAGCGCGCCGGGCGCGCGCAGCACGCCGTCCTGCGGGAACGCCACCAGCTGCAGGTCCAGGTAGGGACGCACGCGCTCGCGCACGTGCAGCAGCGCCTCCACCGCCAGCAGCCGCGGATCGCACACGTCCACATGCGAGCGGATCGCCAGCAGCCCGCGCGCCACCGCCCAGTCGCAATAGGCCAGCGCGCGCTCGACCAGCGCTTCCTGCGTCAGCATCGGCTTGAGCTCGCCCCACAGCGCGATGCCTTCGAGCAGCGTGCCCGACTGGTTCACGCGCGGCAGCCCGTACGACAGCGTGGCGTCCATATGGAAGTGCGCATCGACGAACGGCGGCGTCACCAGGTGGCCGGCCGCATCGATCTCGTCGGCGGCGCGCGCGGCCAGTGCCGGCTCAACCGCGGCGATGCGGCCCGCGGCAATGCCGATATCGATGTCGGTGCGCCCGTCGGGCAGGTTGCAGTGCCGCAGGATCAGGTCGAGCATGGAGGTCTCTCAGGCAGGAGGCACGGCGATGTTCTCACGGCGCCGGCTCCGGCGCCACGGCGTCATGCGCGCCGGTCGCGTGCTGCGGGCTCGGGGTCGAGTCCGCAGCCGCGCAGCAGCAGCGCCACCAGGTGCTCGGTGGCCTGCGCATAGTCCTGCTGCTCCAGCTGGCTGACGCCGAGCACCGCGCATACCTGCGACTCGAAATCCGCATAGGTCTGCGTGGCCGCCCAGATCGTGAAGAACAGGTGCTGGGGGTCGACCGGCGCCATCTGGCCGCGGTCGATCCACTGCTGCACCACCGCGGCCTTGCGCGACACCAGTTCGCGCAGCACCTGCCGCAGGACCTCGCCGATCTCATGCGCGCCGTGCAGCAGTTCATTGGCAAATACGCGCGACGCATCCGGATGACTGGCCGACAGCCGCATCTTGGCGCGGATGTATTGTTCCAGCGCCACCTGCGGTGGCAGCTCGGCGCGGATGATGTCGGTCTCCGACAGCCACAGCTGCAGCGTATGCGCCAGCACGGCACGGTACAACGCCTGCTTGGTGCGGAAGTAGTAATGCAGGTTGGACTTGGGCACCCCGGCGCGCACCGCGATCTCGGCCATGGTGGCGCCGGCAAAGCCCGCGCGCGCAAAGACATGCTCGGCCGCGCGCAGGATCATGGCCTGGTTCTCCTGCCGGATGCGCCCGCCCGGCGCATCGCACGCGGGCAGCGGGCGCCGCGCCGCGGCGCTGGCCTGCGTGTCCATCAGCGCGTGCCGTAGAGGCGGTCGCCGGCGTCGCCCAGCCCGGGCACGATATAGCCGTGCTCGTTGAGCGTGTCGTCGATGGCCGCGGTGACGATGCCGACCTCAGGGTGCGCCGCGCGCAGCGCGCGCAGCCCCGGGCGCGAGGCGATCAGGCACACGTACTTCATGGTGGTGACGCCGGCCTCTTTCAGGCGGTTCAGCGCGGCGATGGCCGAGTTGCCGGTGGCCAGCATCGGGTCCACCACGATCACCATGCGCTCCTGGATGTCTTCCGGCATCTTGAAGTAGTACTCGATCGGCTCCAGCGTCTCGGGGTCGCGGTACAGGCCGATATGCCCGACGCGCGCCGCCGGCAGCAGCTCCAGCATGCCGTCGATAAAGCCGTTGCCGGCGCGCAGGATCGACACCAGGCACAGCTTCTTGCCCGACAGCACCCGCGACTGCATCGGCGCGATCGGCGTGCGGATGGCGACCGTCTCCATGGCCAGGTCGCGCGTGGCTTCGTAGGTCAGCAACTGGCTGATTTCACGCACCAGCCGGCGGAAGTTGTCGGTGGTGGTGTCCTCGCTGCGCACCAGGGTGACCTTGTGCTGCACCAGCGGGTGGTCGACGACCAGCACGCCGGCCAGGCCGGCAGCATCGGCATCGAATGTATCAACAGCGGGAACAGCGGACATGTCGTTCATGGTGACGCTCCTGATGCCAGGTTTCACATGCAATGCCTGCCGGCAACGTCGGCCGCCTGGCGGCCGACTTGCTCAGAACACGGTGCCGTCGCTGATGATGGCGAACGGCGGCGCGCCACCCGGGCGCCGCTTGGCGGCAATGCGGCGCCCCGCCGCCCAGGTGCCGCCTTCGAGCACGCGCGCCAGCGGGAAATTTTCTTCCTGCAAGCCAAGCGCCTGGCGCACGCCGTCGGCCACCAGGTCCAGGCCGGTCACGGTCAGCGCGCGCCATTCGACGATCACGGGCTCATCCACCGCATGCGGCACGGCGGCAAAGCCGGGGTCGCGCGGCACCATCAGCTCGAAGTCGTAGAGCAGGCCGCCGTTGCGGTATTCGGGCAGGCCCGTCAGCGCGTCCAGCCCGGTCACGGTCAGGCCGGCGTCCTCCAGCGGCTCCAGCAGCGAATAGGTCAGCCATTGCGTGAGCTTGTGGAACGGCACCAGCCCGCCCGGCGCGGCCGGATGCCGCCAGCAGTCGCCCAGCGACACGCCTTCGACAATGATCCGCCCCGGCCATACCGGCCCCAGGCCGACCAGCAGCGTGCGCAGCAGGAAGCGGGCGTCGAGCTGCCCGTTGACCGCATGCGCCTTCAGGTAGTCGTACAGGTTGCCCAGCCGCGCCGGCCGGCCGAACAGCGCCGGGGTCGCCTCCATCACCTCGCCCAGGCGGCGCAGCAGGCCGGCGCGGCCTTCCAGCCCCACCAGCGGGTTGTGCTGCGCGACCTGGAAGGCGTGGGCGATGCTGTCGGCATCGATGCGCTGCAGCCGCTCGGCGTCCGCGCGCAGCGGATCGCCCGGCGCGGCCGAGAAGCCGCCGCGCGCGAACAGGTCGAAACTGGCCACGCCCAGCCCTTCCGAGCGCGTCAGCACCAGGTCGCTGGCCGGATCGCGGTAACGCCAGTCAGGGCCGGCACCGGCATCGAGCAACACGCTTGGAATCACCAGGTCGATGCCGATGCGGGCGCGCTCCTCGCGGTGCTCGGGCCCGCTCAGCGCGGCACGCTCGCACAGCACCTGCCAGCGGTCCGCGCGCTGGTCGACGCCGGCGCTTTCAAAATGGCGCCAGCGGCTGTGGTACGGCACCTGCAGGTCCGGATAGCGCTGGCGGATGGTGCTGGCGACATAGTCGGCAATGGCATGCACGCGGTCCGGATGCCAGGTGAAAAGTTCGGACGCGCCGCTGGCCACGTGCTCGGTGACCGCCGCGCAATGCGTGCGCACCGCCTCGGCACACAGCAGCGCCGAAGCGGGATGCCCTTCCGGCACCGGGCTCAGCCAGCCGGCACCCGGCCGCATCTCGTTACCTGTGCCCTGGCGGTCCATGCCGGGCTTGCCATCCTCGGGAAACATCGTCATTCGTTCAACCCCCTGCCCTTTGCCAGGGCCAGTTCGTTCGCATCCGGCGGCGTGTAGTGCGTAAAGTAGCCCGCGGCCACCTTGGCATCGATCTCGACACGGGCGTCGGCGGGAATCAGGGTCTCGGGGATGGCCACCTGCTCGACCACCTCGATGCCCTGCGCCACCAGCGCGCCATGCTTCATGTTGCTCATCGACGCCCAGCGGTCGATGCGGCGGATGCCCAACCAGTGGAACACATCCGGCATCAGCTCCTGGAAACGCATGTCCTGCACGCCTGCCACGCATTCGGTGCGGGCAAAGTAAGTCTCGGCACGGTCGCCGCCCACCTGCCGCTTGCGTGCGTTGTAGACCAGGAACTTGGTCACCTCGCCCAGCGCGCGGCCCTCCTTGCGGTTGTAGACCACCAGCCCGACACCGCCCTGCTGCGCCATCTCGATGCACACCTCGATGCCATGTGCCAGATACGGCCGGCAGGTACAGATGTCTGACCCGAACACATCCGATCCGTTGCATTCATCGTGCACGCGGCAGGCCACGCGGGTTTCGGGCTTGCCCAGCTGGCTCACGTCGCCGAAGAAATACAGCGTCATGCCGCCGATGGGCGGCAGGAACACCTTCAGGTCCGGCCGCGTCACCAGTTCCGGGAACATGCCGCCGGTCTGCTCGAACAGGCTGCGGCGCAGCACGCTTTCCTTGATGCCGAAACGGGCCGCCAGCCCGGGCAGGTACCAGACCGGATCGACCGCAGCCTTGGTCACGCGCACATCGCCGTTGGCATGGAGGATGTCGCCGTCGGGCTTGAGCCGGCCGGCCGCGATGGCCGACATCAGCTCCGGCATGTTGATATGCGCGCGGGTGACGGCGATGGTCGGGCGGATATCCACGCCGGCCGCGATGCGGTCGGCAAACACAGTGGAAACCAGGTGGCCCCAGGGATCCAGCGAGACAATTTTCTCCGGGTCGCCCCACTGCGGATGCGGGCCGATGGCCTCCGCCGGCGCGGTATCGGTCAGGTCGGTGCGATGGTCGCGCTGCAATGCGCCCGCGGCAACCGCCAGGGCCCGGTAGATCGCGTAGGCACCTGCGTGAGTACCGATCACATTGCGCTGCGCCGGATTCGCCAGGCTGGCAATGACCGGCCCGCGCTCGGCCGCCGTGGGGGCGCCCCAGTGGATAGGCTCGGCCGGCTTGTCGCGGCGTGCGTGCGAGGTCAGGACGATATGGTCGGACATGGCACCCTCGGTTCCCGATGGAATCCTGACCAAATGGTCAGGTTTACGATTCCATACTAGGCAACCTTTGTGCCATCGCCCAATGCCGTTTACGCGAGTGTTGCTCCGATGTGTGTGGCGCCGAACGCAAGTTCGGGCGGGCGGCATGCACGCATGGCGTGCAGGCGGCGTGGCATAACGGGTGCACAAGCACCAACAAGAAGCGCGCACGGCCATGCTGGCACGGCGCCGTCCGGGAGAAGCCGTACCACCGCTGCACGACCGTGCCTGCAAACGTTACACGCGTTGCCGGCTGGCGCGGTCGCGGCCGTTGCCCAGCAGCGCACGCAGCGCCGCCAACGGCCGGGCGCTTTCGATGTAGCGATAGAACAACGCGCCGGCCACATTGCTGAGCGCCCATGCTGCAACCATGCCGAGCGCGTTCAGCACCGGCCGGCCTGGCGCCAGGTTCGACACCAGCGCGTTGACCAGCAGGCAGACCGGAAAGTGAACCAGGAACACCGAATAGGAAATGCGCCCGAAGAAGCCGACCACGCGCGCCCGCGGCCAGCGCTCCAGCCAGCCGCCGCGGCGCGCCACCGCCAGCAGCAGCGCAGTGGCCAGCGCCACCGCGATGCGCAGCCGGAAATCGAAGGCCAGCGCCGCCAACGCCACCGCGCCGAGGACCAGCAGCGGCAACACCGGGCGACCGGGGTTGGACGCCCAGTAGGCCAGCGCCCCCATGCCATAGGCGCCGAAGAAGTACAGCGCCCAGATATCCCACGCGGCATCGCGGTTGAACCAGAACAGCGACGCCACTGCCACCAGCGCCACGATGCCAATGCTGACCCCGGCACCCGCCGGCGCTTTCCCGCACGCCGCGGCGCGCGCGGCCCACAGCGCGCCCAGCAGCAGCGCAAACAGCTGCAGGTCGATGGCCACGTACCAGACCCCGGCCGAGAGCGCGTCGACATCGAGCACGTTATGCAGCAACGTCACGTGCGCCAGGAACTGCAGCAGGCCGGGCGGCGCGGGGATCGAATCATGCACCATCCATTGGCGCGCCAGGGCGGCACCGGCGATGCTGAGCAGCAGCGCCGCGGCAAAGGGCACCACCAGCTTCTGGTAGCGCCGCCACAGCACCAGCAGCGGATGCTGGCTGATCTCCAGCCGGCCATGCGGCGCCAGGCTGCGCGCGGCGAGGAAACCGCTGACCACCAGGAAGACCTGCACGGCGATGCGGGCGTAGTCGTACAGCCAGTCCACCAGCCCCGGGGCCAGCCGATACGCGGTATCGGACATCGGGCCATAGAAGGCCAGGTGATGGAGCACGATCAACTGGGAGCTGATTGCTTTCAGGGCGTCAATGCACGGCAGGCGCGACGGACGGGGGCTCATTGTTATAGGAATGTTGCGATTGCACGGAGGGGGCAATTCTACCTGCTTGCACCGACTTCAATATGGCGCGTACGCCACTACATGGAGATTCGTTACACACTGCCCCGGCATGTTGCGAGTTTGCCGTCGCGGCCCAATACACCTGCAGGATAGATACGGGGGACGTCAGGCTTGAACCACCCATTGAAGGGGCGTTTCGTTGTGCGCCAGTAGGCTAAGCTAGATCCAGGATTGCCACTTTGGGGCCGCTTATGCAGCGCCGCACGCACTTCCCCCGCACCGGTCACGCCTTCCGTTGCGGCTTGGCTGAGTGCTCCCTCATCGCCCTTCTGGCCGCGGCCCTGGCGGGCTGCGAGGGAGTCCCCCGGGATACCGCGGCGACCCCGCCACCGCCGCGTCAGCCGATTGCGCCCAGCGACGACGTGTACCCCGCCCCGACCACGGTACGCGACACGCGACCTGCGGTGCGCACTCCGTAGGCGGCGTTTTTCCTACGCGGCCGGCATCCGGCCCTTGCACCCGGATGTCATCCCCCTGTCATCCACCCCAAACAAAATGCCATCCAGACAGGGTGCAGGCACCCGTCCGCCAGCCGCCTTCTGCGGCAGTGCAGCGACGGAATGTCTTGACGCCCCGTTTTTTCCACCTTCAATGAAAACGTTTTCATCCGGAGCTGCAAGCGTGAATCGCAAAGATCCAGCGGGGGGCAGGCCCGACACGACAGGTGGCGCCACCCTGATCGACGTGGCGCAAGCCGCGCGGGTGTCGCTCGCCACCGCATCGCGCGTGTTCAGCAGCCCGCACCTGGTCCGCGACAGCACGGCGCAGCGCGTGCGCGAGGCGGCGCGCCGGCTCAGCTTTCGCCCCAACCTGCTGGGCAGCAAGCTGCGCGCCCAGCAGACCCGCATGATCGGCGTGATGCTGCCAACGCTGGAAAACGCGGTGTTCGCCGAATGCTGGCACGGCATCGAGGAAGCGGCGCTGGCGGGCGGCTATTCGCTGATGCTGGTCACCAGCGGCTACGATCCGGCGCGCGAATGCGAGCGTGTGGAGTACCTGCTGCGCCATCGCGTGGACGGCATGGTGCTGACCGTGGCCGACGCGGCGCACAGCACGGTGCTGGATCAACTCGACGGCGAGGGCGTGCCCTACGTGCTGGCGTACAACCAGGCCGGACCGCGCAGCCGGCGTCATTCGGTATCGGTGGACAACCGGCGCAGCGCCTGCGCCGGCGTGGAGGCCCTGATCGCCGCCGGGCACCGCCGCATCGCCGTGGTATCGGGCGCCTTCGTCGCCTCGGACCGCGCGCGCCAGCGCTTTGCCGGCTATCAGGACGCCATGCGCGCGCACGGGCTAAGGCCCGCCACGCCAGTCTGCCTGCCATCGCACACCGCCAGCAATGCCGAACAGATCCGCGCGCTGGTCCGGGCAAACGATGCGCCCACCGCCTTTTTCTGCACCAATGACCTGCTGGCCATCGGCGTGATCTCCGACCTCAGGCGCCTCGGCCTGAGCGTGCCGCGCGACATCTCCGTGCTGGGCTATGACGGTATCGCGCTGGGCAGCGTGGTCGAACCGCCGCTGGCCACCGTCGTGCAACCCAATGCGGAGATCGGCGCCAGCGCCGTCGGCCGGCTGCTTGCCTGGCTGCACGATGGCGGACGAGCCTCGGCGGCGCTGGCGCGCGTCACGCTGCTGCCGCACGCACTGCGCGTCAACGGCACCGTGGCCGCTCCGCCGTCACCGTAACCGCGTGCGCATGTTGCATTCCCCACCCCTGTCCTCAACCAAGGAGCCTCTCATGCAACCTATTCCTTCCTGGCGCCGCCCGCTGCGCTGGATTGCCCTGGCGCTAAGCGCTGCCGCGTTCAGCCAGGGCGTGGCCGCCCAGACCGCGATCTGCTACAACTGCCCGCCCGAATGGGCCGACTGGGCGGCACAGATCCGCGCCATCAAGGAAAAGACCGGCGTTGCCGTGCCGCTGGACAACAAGAACTCCGGCCAGTCGCTGGCGCAGCTGGTCGCCGAGAAAGCCAGCCCGGTGGCCGACGTGGTCTACTACGGCGTGACCTTCGGCATCCAGGCCAAAAAGGATGGCGTCACCGCCGCCTACAAGCCCGCCCACTGGAACGACATTCCCGACGGCCTGAAAGACCCGCAGGGCAACTGGTTCGCCATCCATTCCGGCACGCTGGGCTTCATGGTCAATGTCGACGCGCTGCGCGGCAAGCCGGTGCCGCAGTCATGGGCCGACCTGCTCAAGCCCGAGTACAAGGGCCTGGTCGGCTATCTCGACCCCGCCAGCGCCTTCGTAGGCTATGTGGGCGCAGTCGCGGTCAACCAGGCCATGGGCGGCACGCTCGACAACTTCGGCCCGGCCTTCAAGTATTTCAAGGACCTGCAGAAAAACCAGCCGATCGTGCCCAAGCAGACCGCTTATGCGCGCGTGCTGTCCGGTGAAATCCCTATCCTGCTCGATTACGACTTCAACGCCTATCGCGCCCGCTACAAGGATCACGCCAACGTTGCCTTCGTGATCCCCAGGGAGGGCTCAGTGGTGGTTCCCTACGTGATGAGCCTGGTCAACAAGGCGCCGCATGAGGCCGAAGGCCGCAAGGTGCTCGACTTCGTGCTGTCCGACGCCGGCCAGGCGCTGTGGGCCAACGCCTACCTGCGCCCGGTGCGCGCCGGCGTGGTGCCTAAGGAAGTACAGGCGCGTTTCCTGCCGGCCACCGAATACGCACGGGCCAAGGCGGTGGACTTCGGCAAGATGGCCGACGTGCAAAAGGCGTTCAGCGAGCAGTATCTGAAGGAGGTGCGCTGACGACTGGCGATGGTGTCACCCGCCTGATGGTTGTCTCCCCGCAAAGGGGGAGACAACCGGGCGGCTCACCCAAACCATCGCCCCCCCCCATCACCCCGTCGCTGCCATGACAAACCGATCCCCCTCCCTCTTCCTGTTCGCCTTGCCGGCACTGGTGGTCTTCCTGGCCTTCTTCTGCCTGCCGATGGCGCGGCTCCTGGCGGTCAGCATCAACGGCGAGCAAGGCGCGGGCGTGTACTGGACCGTGGTCTCCAGTCCGCGCTACCTGCACAGCCTGGTGGTCACCGTGCTGCTGTCGGCCGCCGTGACACTGGCCACGCTGGTGATTGCCGGCATTGCCGGCACCTTCCTGCAGCGCAACGCGGTGCCTGGCAAGTCCGTGCTGGTGGCCATGCTGAGCTTTCCGCTGGCGTTTCCCGGCGTGGTGATCGGCTTCATGGTCATCATGCTCGGCGGCCGCAACGGCCTGCTGGCAATGGTCGGCGACAAGGTCGCCGGCGAGCGCTGGACCTTTGCCTACGGCCTGGCGGGGCTGTTCGTCGGCTACCTGTACTTCTCGATCCCGCGCGTGATCCTGACCGTGATGGCGGCCGTGGACAAGCTGGACGCCTCGCTGGAAGAAGCGGCCCGATCGCTGGGCGCCAGTCCCTGGCACGTGGTGCGCGACGTGATGCTGCCCGCGATGATGCCGGCCATGATCTCCAGCGGCGCGATCTGCTTTGCCACCAGCATGGGCGCGTTCGGTACCGCCTTCACGCTGGCCACGCAACTCGATGTGCTGCCGCTCACCATCTACAACGAGTTCACCAACTACGCCAACTTCGGCATGGCCGCTGCGCTGTCCATCCTGCTGGGCACCGTCACCTGGGCCTTGCTGGCGCTCGCACGCTGGTTCTCCGGCGACGCCGTGGCCGCGACCGCCTAGGAGCCAACCCATGACCCCAACCCATCGCCGCCCCGGCTACTGGCTGCAACTGGCGCTCACACTGGCAGTCTGCGCCTTCATGACCGTGCCGGTCGTGCTCTCCGTGCTGGCTGGCCTGACCAACAATATCTTCATCGGCCTGGAAAGCGGCCTGACCACGCGCTGGCTCGCGGAAGTCTGGTCGCTCTATCGCAATACCATCTTCCTGTCGCTGCTGATCGCGCTGGCCTGCCTTGCCTGCACGCTGGTGCTGGGCGTGCCGGCCGCGTACTACATGGCGCTGCGGCGCAACCGCATCACCCGGCTGATCGAGGAACTGCTGATGCTGCCCGTGGCCGTTCCGGGCCTCGCGACCGCGCTTGGCCTGATCCTGCTCTACGGCACCTGGCAGGCCCTGCGCACGAGCTGGCTGTTTATCCTGATCGGCCATGTGCTGTTCACCCTGCCCTTTATGGTGCGTTCGGTGCTGGCCATCCTTGCCGCCATCGATATCCGCACGCTCGAAGACGCGGCGGCCAGCCTTGGCGCCAGCCGCCTGCAGCGTTTCTTTACCGTGGTGCTGCCCAATTGCCGCCAGGGCATCCTGGCCGGCGCGCTCATGGTGGTCACGCTGTCGGTGGGCGAATTCAACCTCACCTGGATGTTGCACACGCCCACCACCCAGACGTTGCCTGTGGGCCTGGCCGACAGCTATGCCTCGATGCGGCTGGAGATCGGCTCGGCCTACACCATCGTCTTCTTCGTCATGATCATTCCGCTGCTGGTGCTGATGCAGGCGCTCAGCGCGCTGGGCGCGCGTTCCCGCAAGTACGTTCCCGAAGCGGTGCCCGCCCCTGCTGTTGCCGCCACGCCGGCCAACCCTCATACCGAGACCCGTCATGCATGAACCCACCACCATCAGGCTGCGCGATTGCGGCAAGACGTTTGCCGACGGCACGCTGGCGCTGCAGCCGCTGGATCTCGACATCGGCGCCGCGGAAACCGTGGTACTGCTAGGCCCGTCCGGCTGCGGCAAAACCACCACGCTGCGCATCATCGCCGGGCTGGAGTATCCCGATGCAGGCGGCGAAGTCTGGTTCGGCGATACCTGCGTGACCGCGCTGCCGATCGAGCAGCGCGGCGTGGGCATGGTGTTCCAGAGCTACGCGCTGTTCCCCAATATGACCGTCTCCGAGAACATCGGCTACGGGCTGCGCGTGCGGCGCGTGGACGCCGCCACGCGCCGCACGCGGGTCGCCGACATGCTCGCGATGATGCATCTCGAACCCTTCGCCGACCGCCGCGTGGACCAGCTCTCGGGCGGCCAGCGCCAGCGCGTGGCGCTGGCACGCGCCATTGCCGTGCAGCCGCGCGTGCTACTGCTGGACGAGCCGCTGACCGCGCTCGACGCCAAGCTGCGCGACGCCCTGCGCGCCGACATCAACCAGTTGCTGCGCAACCTGGGCATCACCGCCGTCTATGTCACGCATGACCAGGCCGAGGCCATGGCGCTGGGCGACCGCATCATCGTAATGGACAAGGGCCGCATCGCCCAGACGGGCACGCCGCAGGATATCTACCGCGCCCCGGCCAATGCCTTCGTGGCGGATTTCATCGGCACCATGAACCGCCTGCCCGCCGCTGCCGAGAACGGCGCCTGGCGCGTGCCTGGCGGCGTCGTGCCCCGGACGCACGAATCCGCGCCGGCGCAGCGCGCCGACCTGATGTTCCGCCCCGAAGACGTGGCGCTGGTGCACATGGACAACGCCCATCTGCACGGTAGCGTGGTCACGGCCCTGTTCCTGGGCAACTGCACGCGCCTGCTGGTGGAAGTCGGCGCCGCCGCGCCGCTCATCGTCGACACCACGCGCCGCGACAACTGGCACGCCGGAGACCGCGTCGGCCTGCGCATCGACACCGGCCACCTCATCACACTTCCCGAAGCCCTGGCAGCATGAACACCGCCCCCTACCTGGTCGCCCACATCACCGACCTCCACATCAAGGCCGGCGGCAAGCTGTCGTACCGGCTGGTTGACACCGCCGGCGCGCTGCACCGCTGCATCGACGCCCTGCTGGCAGCCCCGCAACAACCCGACGCAGTGATTGTCACCGGCGACCTGGTCGACTTCGGCGCCGAAAGCGAATACCAGTTCCTGCGCCAGATCCTGCAGCGGCTACCCATGCCCGTGCGGCTGCTGCCGGGGAATCACGACAGCCGCGGCGCGCTACGCCGGGTCTTTGCCGATCACGACTACCTGTTTGCCACCGGCAGCGGCGAAGACCCGGTGCACTACAGCATCGACGCGGGCCCGCTGCGGCTGGTGGCCTTCGACTGCACCGTGCCGGGCCAGCCCGGCGGGCACGTCGATCCCGGCGCGCTGCCATGGCTGGAAGCCGCACTGTCTGCCGACCCGGCCCGCCCCACCCTGCTGTTGCTGCACCATCCGCCGTTCTTTACCGGCATCGGCCACATGGACGAGCAGGGCCTGGCCAACTCCGACGCGCTCGAAGCCATCGTGCGCCGCCACCCGCAAGTGGAACGCGTGCTGTGCGGCCATCTGCATCGGCACATCACGCGCCGCTTCGGTGGCACGGTCGCGATCACCGCGCCCGGGCCGGCGCACCAGGTGGCGCTGGACCTGGACCCGCAGGCGCCCTCGTGCTTTCGCATGGAGCCGCCGGGCTACCTGCTGCACTGGTGGCATCCGGCACACGGACTCGTGACGCATGCGGCAGCGATCGGGGACTATGGGGCAGCGCATCCGTTCTTTGACGCGCAGGGCAAGCTGATCGACTAGCGGTGACGCTCTGGCAGGTTGTTCGTAAGCGCCAGGTGATGGCCTTGCAAAAGTACACGAATGGCGAAGCCATGCGTCGCAACCGCTTGCGCCATGTCCCAGCTTGCAGGTGGAGTCATCCGCGATGATTCCACCGCGGAGACTCCTCACCGAGGTGGTTTGCTGCTTTGCAGATCCGCTATTGCCAAACGGAGAATCAACGACGCATGATCGCCACGATCGAATCGACGCGGGTTCTGTCACAGGCCATTGCGATGCCATCTGCAAACACCGGTTGCGCCAGCCGTGTCAGCACATCACCCGGAGGCGCCTCCACCACCAGCCTGGCGCCATTGGCTCGTGCCAGCAGCATGGCTTCATGCCAGCGCACCGGCGTCGCCATGTTCTGCGCGAGATCCTCAGCGATCTTGCGTGGATCGCGCAGTTCGCGCGCCTTGCTCGCACTGAAGTAGCGCAACGTAGGCGCCGACATCGCCACCCCCTGCATGGCTTCGCCCAGGGAGCGCGCGGCGTCTGCCAGCAGCGGACAGTGCGACGGGACGTGGATGGCGACCGGCCTGGCGGCCTGCGCGCCAGCCGCTAGCGCCAGCGTCGACACTTCCGCCAGCGCCGACAGCTTGCCCGCGATCACAATCTGCGTGGGGGCGTTGAAATTGGCCAGGTACACCGGCTGCTGCGGCGTGCAGACCTGCGCCACCAGCGGTTCGAGCCGGTTCCGGTCCAGGCCGAGGATCGCCGTCATGCCATAGCCATGCGGAAAGGCCTGCGCCATCAACTCCCCGCGCAAGCGCACTAGTCGCAACGCATCGGCAAAGGCCAGCACACCTGCGGTCACCGCCGCCGCATAGGCGCCGATGGAGAGGCCGGCCACCGCGTCGGCGCGGGCGTCATGCGCGACCAGGCAGCGCGCCATGGCCACGCCTGCCGTCAGCAGGCAAAGCTGGGTCCATACCGTGGACTGCAGGCGTGTCGGCGTATCCATCTCCGCCGCCGGCACCTGCAGCACGTCTTGCGCCTCGGCCAGCACCGCGGCCACCGCGGGATGCGCGGGCAGGTCCTTCAGCATGCCGGGCCGCTGCGCGCCCTGGCCGGGGAAAGTAAGCAGGACATTCATGCCGTGGGTTGCCAGGGATCGTCGCACAGCCGCGGGCCGTGATCCGTCTTCAGCAGCACCCTGCCGCCGCTGCGCAGGCGTTCCAGCAGCGAAAAGCCACCAAACGGGGTCGCGACCTGTATATCGAGCCTGGCCGGCGCGGCGCGCTGCAGCTCGGCCAGCAGGTCCAGATGCGGGGCCGGGAGCGGTTGTGCGGCCTGCACGACGAGGTCAAGGTCGCTGTCGGCACGCAGCACGTTGTGCAGACAGGCGAGCGAGAAGCCGGCGCTGCCAGTCACGCCCCACCGGATACCGGCGGCGTCGAGCCAGTCGGCGATGGCCTCGAGCGCGAGGATTGCCGGCAGGGTCGCCAGCTCCGGCCGCCGCCGCCAGGCACGCTGCGCGGCCAGGTCCATCGGCGTGACGATCTTGCGGATCGCCGCGGGCGTGATCCAGGTGCCGAAGCGTTCCGCGCGCGTACCGCCGCGCAAGCCGACGGGGACTGCGCCAGGCCGGCGGCCGTCGCGCCGCACGACCAGCGGGATCTCGCGCAGCGCTGGCAGGCAGACCCATTCCGGCAAGCCGTCGCGGCCCAGGTCGCTGGCCGGATCGCCCGGCCAGACCAGGTCGTGTGGCGCGGGCGTCGCAGTGTTCAGGCTTGCCATTGCCGCGACAGGCAGTCACGCACTGCAGCCGACGCCTTGCGGTTTGCGCCCGCCAGCCGGCCGGACAGTCCGTGGGTCGGGTCGCGTCGGATCTCCGCCAGCGCGGAAAGGATGGTGTCGCGCGCCAGGTGCACATCGGCCGGCACCGGGGCGCTGGCCGACTCGACGTCGATCAGCCGCCACAGGATGCCCAGCGTGGCGAAGTTCTCGATGTCGTAGGCCATCGGCGGCACCGTCGACGCCAGCGCCTCGAGGTCCTCGACTGTGCGCATGGTGACCCTGGCGGCGGCCTCCTTGCCCATCGCATGCACCAGCACGCCCTCGTCATTGAGCGCGATGATGCGGTTGGCCTGGTAGCCGTGCGCGAGGAAGGCTCCCGACATGGCACGCCCGACGATCAGCGCCACCACCGGATGGCCGGCCAGCCGCGCCTCGGCATAGGCAGCGACAGCGCCAGCCAGCGCCTGGTGGATGCCGAGCGCTTCTTCGCGCCGGCCGTACGCCTGGCTGGGGGTATCGACGATCGCCACGATGGCGCGCCTGACCGGCAATTCGCGGTCCGCTTCGATCGCTTCGCGCACCGCGCGCGCCAGCGACCAGCCTTCGAGCAGACCGGCCTCGCCATGACGTGCCCGCGGAAAGCGGCTGTCGGCGTCAGGCACCAGGGCGATCCAGCGAACCGCGGTCCCCGCCAGTTCGCCGTCGGCAACCAGCACTGAGTCTGGCAGACCCGGCTGGACCTGCGCCGCGGGCGCCAGTGCCTGCAGCCAGCGTTCACCACGGCTGGGTTCGCGCGCGATAGCGGTTTGGGTTGGTGAGTTCATGCGTCGGTCCCCCGTTGCAACAACGCCTGCACATCGGCCGGCGTGGGCTGCGCACTGGCGTCGTACGCCTGCAGTGCGGCCAGATATTGGGCGTATTGCTCACTGCGATAGCTTCCGTCGACCGGGCCGCGCAACAGTTCGGCGACCTGCCTGCGCATCGCGTCGCAATCGTCATCGACATACGCATCGGCGAAGCCGGTGGCAACGCGCTGCGTGCCGCCGGTAAAGCTCCAGATAAAGGGCCGGTCACGCGAGTCGTACTCGGCGATGCCCGCCTCCTGCTCGATCACGGCCGGGCCGTTCAGGCCGAGGCGCCCTTCCTGCGTCATCACCAGCGCGGTACACAGGCCCGCGGCAATCGACATGCCGCCGAAGCAGCCCACCTGCCCGGCGATCACGCCGACTACCGGCTGGTAGCGGCGCAGGTCGACGATGGCCGCATGGATCTCGGCAATCGCGGCCAGGCCGAGATTGGCTTCCTGCAGGCGCACGCCGCCGGTTTCCAGCAGCAGCACTGCGCGCGTCGGTTCGCCGCGGCGGTTGTCCTCGGCGGCCAGCTCGAGTGCGCCGGCAATCTTGGCGCCGCCGACTTCGCCCATGCTGCCCCCCTGGAAGGCGCCTTCGATGGCCAGCACCACCACCGGCATCCCGTCGATGCGCCCCTTGGCGACCACCACGCCGTCATCGCTCTGCGGCACCACACCCTGGGGCGGCAGCCATGGCGACTGCAGGCCGTCGAACGGGCCCGCCAGTTCGCGGAAGGTGCCCGGGTCCAGCAGCGCACGCGCGCGCTCGCGTGCCCCCAGTTCGATAAAGCTGTTGCGCGCCAGCAGTTCCGCCGTGTTCATGCGCCCTCTCCTGGTTGCGGGTCGCCCAGCACCTCGAAGGCCTCCGCCAGGCGCATGCCGACCACGCCCGGCGTGGCGCCAAAATCGTGGATGCGGATCTGCATCGACGCGCGCGGCTCGGCGGCAAAGACGCGCGCGAGCTGCGCATCCCAGACACGGCCATAGCCATTGACCGAGGTGGTGACCTCAACCGTGGTCACGCCGCCGCTGCCGGGCTCGACCAGAACCTCGAGGTCGCCCGACCCCACCACGCCCACCAGCACGCGCGCCCTGGCAGGCTGCCCCGCCGGAAATTCAAATCGTAGTTGTTCCATCAAAGTCCCCTGAATTGTTGCCCATCGAGTCCTGCGACAGCCGGTCGAGGAAGATCGTCGCGGCCAGCAAGTCCGCCGCGCCGCCCGGCGAGGCGCGCTGCGCCAGCATGCCGGTGTCCAGGTTGCGCAGCTGCCGCCGTCCCACCACCGTGCCCGCGCCACCGGCGGCGAGCACCGCCTTGGCGCCGGCCTGCATGTAGTCCAGGCCCTTGCGCCCCGACCTCGCCAGCACGCAGGTATCGTCCAGCTCGCTCATCAACGCCAGCAGCGCATTGAGACGTGCCGTGGATTCGGTGTCGCCGCGCGCGCGGCTGCGTTGCAGGGCCGGCAGCGCCAGCCGCATCACGTGCGGGAACCCTGCCCGTGCCTGGGCCCGCGCACCGCCAACGCCGTACGCCAGGCAGGCGAGTTCGCCCTTGTTGCCGGTAACCACCGGCCGGTGGCGGTCGGGCAGCGCGGCGATGGCACCCGCCGTGGCACTGATCGCCGCGGCACTGGCGCGCTGCCCGGCCGCGCCGAGCTGTCCCGCGGCGCCGACCAGCAAGCCGATGCACCAGATCGCGCCGCGATGCGTATTGACACCGCCGGTGGCGGACAGCATCACCGCCTCGGCCTCGCGGCCGAGCGCGCCCAGTTGCTCGCGCAGCCCATATCCGACGCGCGGCGCCTGCAGGCCGGCATCGGCCATGGCCGCGAACGACGGGCCCAGCGACTGCGCCGAGCGCAGCATCAGCGGCAATGTCAGGTCGGCATGTGCGCCGCTACCACGGCTGTCGACCAGGCCAGGCTTGGGCGACAGCCGTGCTTCTTCCACGATCGCGCTGACCGCAAGGCCAGCGAGTGCCTGGGCGCGGGGAGCGGCCACCGGCTGGTGCCGGTGCTGCGCCGGCGTGTGCAGGATCCTTGCTGCTGCGCTCGCCATTACCAGCTCCGGAAGCGGGCGGGCGGCGCGTACAGCCCGCCGGACCAGTCCACCAGTTCGGCCATGCTCTTGGCCGCCAGCAAGCTGCGCGTGGCCTGGCTGCGCTGCACGCACAGGTCTTCGGGCAGCGCGATGAGGCCGTCGCTGCGCATCCGGCGCGTCGTGGCGGGGTCATGCGTCATGCCGATCGGCGTGACGCCCGCCACTGCGGCAATCATCCGGCGCCGCTCTTCCAGCGATTGCGCCTTGTACAGGTAGGCGATGCCTTCCTCGGTCAGCACGTGGGTAACGTCGTCGCCGTAGATCATCACCGGGGCGAGCGGCATGCCGCTTTCGCGCGCGACGTCGACCGCGTCCATCGATTCCACGAAGGTGGGCTTGCCGCCCGCCTGGAAGGTCTCGACCATCTGCACCACCAGCTTGCGGCCGCGCGCGAGCGGATCGTCGGTTTCGATCAGGTCAAGCCAGGCTGGCGTCGGGTGCCGCCGCCCGCCGGGCTGGTGGCCCATGTTGGGCGCGCCGCCAAAGCCCGACAGCCGCCCGCGCGTCACGGTGGACGAGTGGCCGTCGCCGTCGATCTGCAAGGTCGAGCCGATGAAGAGGTCCACCGCATACTGGCCGGCAAGCTGGCAGAAGGCCCGGTTGGAACGCATCGAACCGTCCGCACCTGTGAAGAAGACATCCGGGCGCGCGGCGACATAGGCCTCCATGCCCAGTTCGCTGCCAAAGCTGTGCACGCTCTCGACCCAGCCGGTCTCGATGGCGGGGATCAGCGTCGGGTGCGGGTTGAGCGTCCAGTACTTGCAGATCTTGCCCTTCAGCCCCAGCGACTCGCCGTAGGTGGGCAGGATCAGCTCGATGGCCGCGGTGTTGAAGCCGATGCCATGGTTGAGCGACTGCACCTGGTGGCGCTCGTAGATGCCCCGGATCGCCATCATTGCCATCAGCACGTGGACCGGCTTGATCAGGCGGGGGTCGCGGGTAAACAGTGGCTCGCAGAAGAATGGCTTGTCGGCCTGCACCACGTAGTCGATCCAGGAGCCGGGCACGTCCACGCGCGGCAGGCCGGCGGGGTTGTCGACGATCTCGTTGACTTGCGCAATGACCAGCCCGTCGCGGAAGGCCGCGGCCTCTACCAGTGCCGGCGTGTCCTCGGTGCTGGGGCCGGTGTAGAGATTGCCCTCGCGATCGGCCTTGTAGCCGGCGATCAGGACGACGTTGGGGACCAGGTCCACATACAGCCGCGCATAAAGCTCGATATAGGTGTGGATCGCGCCCACTTCGAGCTGGCCGTCCTCCAGGAACTGCGAGATGCGGATGCTCTGCGCGCCGGCGTACGAGAAATCCAGCTTGCGCGCGATGCCACGCTCGAACAGGTCCAGGTGTTCCACCCGGCTGACGCTCGGGATGATCATGTGGAGTGCATTCACACGCGCGGGATCGACCTGTGCCAGCGAGCGCGACAGAAAGTCGGCCTGCTTCTGGTTGTTGCCCTCCAGCACCACGCGGTCGCCCGAAAGCAGCACTGCCTCCAGGAAGGGCACAATATCGCTGGTCGGCACCAGCTTGCCCTGGGCAATGGCGGCGGCGTTCTGCTTGCGGCGCGCCTTGGCTTCCCTGCGGGTGTTCCATTGGCGGCCTGTGCTGGTGGTGGTCATCGCATCTCCGGGCTGACGTCTGTCTGATGTGCCCACCTTAAAACAGGCGGCGCCCACCGAACAATCACGTTGGGCGGAGAACCATTACGCTGGCCGGAAGCAAGGCCTGAAGCGCGGCCGGACCCAGCCTCGGCGTCTTATGGCTCCGCGTCGCGCATGGCCATGCGGCACACCGCGGCCAGCGCCAGCAGGTTGGGATCGCGCTCGCGGCGGCGCAGGAAGCTCAGGCCGATGGTCTGCTTGATGTCGTATTCGCCGGCCAGTGGCACGAACGCCACGTTGCGCGAATACACCCCTTTCACCCGCCCTGGCAGAAGCGTGTAGCCGATGCCACCGCCCACCAGGTTCATCAGTGAAAAGATATCGCCGACTTTCATCACCACATTTGGCGTGAATTGGGCAATACGGAAGGCCTCGACAAAGCCGTGATAGGTGACGAAGCCCTCGCTCAACGCCACGAACGGCTCGTCGCGGCAGGCTCGCAGGTCGACCGCCGGCATGGAGGCGTAGGGCGAGTCGGCAGGCGCCGTAAAGAAGATATCGTCCTCGAACAGCGGGATCGACTCGATCTCCGGGTCGGGCTCGGGCACGGCCATCAAGGTGGCATCGATAGAGCCCTGCTTGAGTTTGTGCAGAAGGTCCGCATTGGAGCCCAGCACCAGTTCAGTCTGCAATTCCGGGCGCCGCAGCTTCAGCCCGATCACGATCCTGGGCACGGTCTGGACCGTCAGCGAGTAGAGCGAGCCGATCTTGAGCTGGTCGGCCGAAAAGCCGGCGGCCTCGCGCGTGGCGCGGATGCCGTCGGCCATGGCCTTGAGCACTTCTCTTGCCGTATCCGCCAGCACATAGGCCGCATCGGTCGGGATCAGGTTGCGGCCCTCATGCCGGAACAGCGCGCAGCTCGTGCCCTCTTCCAGCGAGTGCAGCGCACGGTGCACGCTGACCGTGCTGGTGTCCAGGATCTCGGCCGCCTTGGCCAGGTTGCCGGATTCCATGAACGCCAGCAGGGCTTCGAGTTTGCGGAAGGTGATCTCTTCGCCAATGCGGATTCTCATGGTTCTGGGCTCGGGTGTGGGGGCGGCCTTCCATCTTAGCCGCGTGGCGGCCAGTTCGCATGATTAGCTGGCTTGGCCGAGCCATCGCGACCGGAACTCAGAGCACGACAAAGATAAACCACAGCACAACCGGCGCGGTCACGGTCACCAGCGCCCCATAGATCATCAGCTTGCGGAAGAAAGCCTGCCGGTCCACGCCCTGGGCGTTGGCCAGTACCAGCGCACCATTGGTCGAAAACGGGCTTACGTCCACGATCGTCGAGGACACCGCCATCGCCGCGATAAAGCCGATCGCGCTGACGTCGGAGCCTTGCTGCAGGAACGGCACGGCAAGCGGGATCAGCGAGCCCAGCACCGCGGTCGACGAGGCAAACGCCGACACCACCGCACCCACAAAGCACAGCAGCAGCGCCGCCATCAGCGGCGAGGTCAGGTGGGCCACGCTATGGCCGACGAAATCGATCGTGCCCATCTTGTCCATCACGCCCACAAAGGTGCTGACGCCGACGATCAGCATGATCTCGGGCCACGACACCTGGCCCAGCGCGCGCTTCTGCAGCTCCGGTGCCATCAGCGTGAGCACCAGCGCGATGGTCAGCGAAACGAAGCCGATATCGAGCTTGAAGTAGAGCGTGAGGACGGCCAGTGCCACCAGGCCGGCCACGGTCAGGTACTGGTAGAGTCCGGCCGGCGCCTCGGCGGTGCCGGCGGCATCGCCCTCGAACATCGATCCGCGGTCGCGCGCTCTCGTCTTCCGCTCTTCCATGCCGGCCTCGGCCTCGGCATCGCCATAGATCTGCGCGCCCTGTGCCGGCACGGCGTGGGCGCCGAAGGGATGGCCCATGGCCAGCACACCGTCGGCGACCGCCTGCGGCGCTGCCACCGCCGGCGCCGCTTGCCGCATCAGGCGCAGGCCGCCGAATGCGACGAACAGTCCCGCGGCCACGGCAAGGTTGACACCCAGGCTGGCAAAGGCCGTCGCCATCTCGTTCAGCGGCAGCCCCGCCTTCTGCACGATCTTGTTGGTGATGCCGCCATAGATGCTGATCGGCGAGAAGCCGCCGCCCTGGGCACCGTGGATCACCATCAGGCCCATCAGCAGCGGGTTGATGCCGTAGCGCGCGGCGAACCCCAGCGCGATCGGCGCGATGATTGCGACCGCTGCCGGGCTGACCGCGCCGACCGAGGTCAGCACCGCCGCGATCATGAACATGATCCACGGGATCGCCGCGATCCGGCCGCCCACGGCGCGTACCGCAAGCCTCACCAGCCAGTCGATGGTGCCATTGTTCTGCGCCACTGCGAACAGGTATGTGATGCCGACCAGCGTCAGGAACAGGTCGGCGGGGAATCCGGCCAGGATAACCTTGGCCGGCATGGCGGCAACCAGCGTGCCGACCAGGAATGCGCCGACAAAGGCCAGCGCGCCCATGTTGATGGGCAGGACCGTGGCGATGACGAACATCAGCCCCAGGACAGAAATGGAAATCAGGTGTTGCGACATAGCGGCTCCGTCGCGGCAGGCGCGCCGGGGCGCCCATCGCTTGGTAGGAATGACGTGGGATTGGTTCTCGGCGGGAACTGCCGAAGGTGATGCGCCGCTACGGCAAGGTGTGGAAGGGGTAGGCCGTCACATGCGTCTCCTTGGTGGATATGGCCTCGCTTGAATACTTCAAGTCGGCGCCATTTTTGAGTCTTGCTTTTGAGCCAAGAATAAGGTGGCGGACAATGAGCATCAATTAAGGTGCGGGGGCAATCCTTACGGAGACCGGAATAGCATCGGGAGGGCGAGTCGGGCAAAAGCCCTGTGCAAACGCAGAGGTGAAAGCTGCTGCGGGTCGAGCCACGAGGTGTGGTGAACCCAGGCGACGACGTGACGTGCGAGCGGACTGTCGAGAACGACCAATGGATTTAAGGCGGTCCCCCGCGTATGCGGGGTGAGGAACCACACTGGGTCATCAAGCCGCGAATTTGCTCGATCACGCTTGCGACCTCATTCGCGCGGGCCTCTTCAATCTGGGCTCACTTTACCCGCCGGCGATCCACGCGACATGAGGGACGGAGTTTTGCCAGGCTGGTGGTGAATAGTGGGCCTCCCGTGAGTTGAACACGGCACCAACGGATTATGAGTCCGCTGCGCTAACCAGGCATGAGCTAGAGGCCCAATTGGAAGGGGTAAAGCCGTCAGCACAAGGTTCGTCGGCCTCAGCTTTTCTCAGCAGTACCCCCATCTTGCATCAATCGGCTGGTTGGCGACATCGCGTTACCAGCCGAGGCAAGGATCACGCCGACGCTTCAGGCGACGCTACAGCCGGAACCACTTTCTTCGCCGAAGCCCGTTTTTTCGTCACGGATTTCACTGCGACCGCCTTCGGGCCTGCTTTCGCGGCGACCTTGCCCTTAGTAGCGGGTGCGGCCTTTTTCGCGACTGCTTTCGTTACGGCAGCTTTATTGCCCGTCGCCTTCTTGGCGCCTGCAGCCTTGGCCTTCTTTGCCAAGAGCTTGTCCTTTGCGGCTTGCTTTTCAAAGCGGGCCGCGGCCTTTGCGGCTTCCGCTGCCTGGGCAACCTCGCGCTTTGCCGCTTCAATTGCCTTCTTCGTGTCGGCGCGCAGCTTCAGCAAGCGCTTCTTCGCTGCCTGTGCCTCGCGGGCAAGCACGCTGGCCTTTTTCGTCGGCACGGCCACCTTCTTTGCGGCAGGTTTGCCCTTGGCAGTTGCACTTACCCGTGTCGTTTTAGTTGTTGCGACCATGTTTGGTTATTCATAGTTGTGAGTGAAGCGCGGAGTATAACCGCACGAGTGGCGTTACATAATACGTTTACCCCAAATGGCAAAGCACCGAACATTGCAATGCGATTTGACTACCCCCCTGTCGATCGGGACTCGGTTGCCTGACGGCAGGGTTGCGTCATATCGGGGCAAGCCCAAGTCATGGCGCATTTTCCCGCGCCTGGGCAACGGAGCAGGCCCAGACCAACCGCCCCGTTGCCCTGCCCTGCTCAGGACAAGCATTCCCCGCTGTCGCGCGCATCGCTGCGCGCACCGTCGGTGAAGCCATCGCGCGAGCTGATGCGGGCGCCATCGGTGTAAGGGTCAGGCTTGCGCATGCCGTCCAGGTACGGATCAAAGCCACGGACCGCGCACACGGACCTGCCCTGATGCGCGACCACGGGCAGCATGGTGGCCTCGGTGGACGGACTGTGCGCGCCATCGGTAAAGGCGTCGCGCTGGCCGCTGTGTCCCGGCGCGGCGACGACCAGCCCATCGGCATAGGCACCGGCGTGGGCGGTCTGGCTGAGCCCGGCGGCAAGTGCGGCAGCGGCAAGCAGGGTCTTGGCAAGAGTCTTATGCATTGCTATCTCCAACAGGGTGTCGGCGGCGTTGCCGCGACGGCACTCCTCGTGCAGGCGATCAGCTACGGAACGGTACGGCCCGCACGGGATCGCCTCTGCCGTGCAAGCCGTTGCCTGGCGTGAACCGGCTGCCATCCGACGTGGCAGCGGCGTCGCGCCGGACTTCTGGAAAGGGGTACCTGCGCCCCATGTCGCAAGCGTGGTGCGTCAGGCGGGCCTGATGTTCTGATTCACGCGAAACAGGTTGGCCGGGTCGTATTTGCGCTTGATCTCCGCCAGCCGCGCATAGTTGTCGCGATAGGACGCCTTCACGTTGTCATTGCCCTCGTCCATCATCATGTTGATGTAGCCGCCGCCAGCAGAGTGCGGATGCAGGGCCAGCCAGTAGTCCTTCGCCCACTGCACGATGCGATCGTTGTTGGCCGGGTCGGGATCCACGCCGACAATCACGCTGGCAAAGTTGGCATCGCGGTAGCTGAAGGCCGTGTCGTCGCAGCCGGCGCGATGCGCTGCACCATTGATCGGATACAGGTGCATGGTCGAGTGCATCGACGGCAACTGCTGCCCGTACTTGATGTGCAGATCGATGGCCTTGTCGCTCAGGTCGCTGACGAAGTCCGCTTTCCAGTACCACTGCAAGCCCGCCGGATACAGTCCGTCGAACAGGCCCTGCAGGACAGGCCAGGGTATTGGCCCGGCAAAGTCCACCGCCGGCGGCATGGCCTCGCGAATCGGACGGAAATGCGTTTCGGCCTGGTCGAGCGGGCCGGTGTAGCACCACACCACTGCGCACATCTTCTGCAGGTGAATTTCCTCCGGGAAGGGCGCTGCGGGAGGCACCGTGACGAAACCGAACCAGCCATTGATGTCCTGCGGCGCACTCAGGATGAAGTCGCGCCACCATGTCATCAGCTCGCGTGCCTGCTCCATCGGCCACAGCATCGGGCCGCCATAGACCGTGGCTACGGGATGAGCCTTGAACTCGAACGACGTCACCACGCCGAAGTTGCCACCGCCGCCGCGCAACGCCCAGAACAGGTCGGCGCTTTCGTCCTCGCTTGCTGTGACGACGCGCCCGTCGGCCAGAACGACCTCGGCGCTGAGCAGATTGTCGATCGTCAGGCCGTAGGCGCGGCTGAGGTAGCCGATGCCGCCGCCGAGCGTCAGTCCGCCCACGCCGGTGGTCGAGATGAAGCCACTCGGCGTCGCCAGCCCGTAGGCACTGGCGGCGTGATCCACATCGCCCCAGGTGCAGCCACCGCCAACCCGCAGTGTCTTGCGTCCGGCATCGACAAACACGCCCTTCATGGTCGACAGGTCGATCACCAGTCCACCATCGCATGTGCCGAGCCCGGCGCCATTGTGCGCGCCGCCACGCACGGCCAGCAGCATCCCGCCGTCGCGCGCGGCGTTCACCGCCGCGATGACGTCCGCAACATCGACGCAGCGCGCGATGATCGCAGGTCGCTTGTCGATCATTCCGTTGTAGACGGCACGCGCCTGGTCGTAAGCCGCGTCGCCCGGCTGAATCAGTTGTCCCCGAAAATGCGCCTTGAGTGCGGTTGCGACGGGTTCGCTCAATGAAGCTTCCATGGTTGCCTCCTGTCCGGTTGGTATGCAGGAGTTTTAGCAACCTCGGCGTTTTGAAAGCGTTAGGTGAACCGTTACAAAGGGATTCTGCCTCCCGACCGGCGCGCAGTGGTCGAGCCGAAGCTAACGCGCGAGTAACGCCCGCGCCTTGACGATGTCGGGCTGATCGAAGCCCTCGGTGAATCGCGCAAGCGGCGCCTCGACCACCTCATGCGCATTGACGCGCCCCTGCGAGGTTCGCAGCGTTGTCAATGACAGGGTGGCACGCAGCTCAAGCGGTAGCGCGTGCTGGGCTGTGGCGATCTCGATCGCCTTGATCAGCGATGACTCGGCTTCGGCGAGGTTGGCGGTGCTGCGTAGCAGCAATTCACCGCGCAGACGGTACAGCTCGGCGTCCACCCAGTGCTCGCCAGTGCGCCCGACGCATTCGAACGCGTGGTCCAAAGCCGCCAACGCAGCCTCGGTCTCTCCTACGTCGCCCTGGCATTCAGCGAGCATGGCCAGATACAGCGGCAGACGCAGGCGTGCGCCCGTTGCGTGAAAGCCCTCGATCGCCCCCTGCATCGCCACCACGGCGTCGGCGCCGGGCGCCTGTTTCGCGTTCGCCCAGGCGAGCAATATGCCTGCCCAGGCAAGGTAGTAGCCTACGTGGTACTGTTCGGCGATCTCGTGTGCCTGGCGGGCATAGTGCAGCGTGAGACCGTGCTCATGTCGCAGCGCATGCTGCGTCGCGAGATATGACAGCGCGAGCGCCTGGGAGAACGGGTGTGCTACCCGGTTCGCCACCTCCAGCGCTTCGCGTCCACGCTGAAGGGCCTGATCGGCAAGCCCCCTGAACCACAATGCGTGCGCCGACCACGCGGCGGCCAGCACGCCGAAGTTACCGCCCATCAGGGACGCATGCTCGGCGTGCTGGGCCTCGTCATAAGCGCGGTGCGCGCGTTGATACGCGGGCTCGGCAGCCATCCAGTCGCCTTGCTGGACCAGACTACCCATGACGCTGGTCCATGCCATCACCGAGTAAGTACCGGAGCCCAGCGGCCCCAATCCCGCAATCAGTTCCTCGCTCAGGCTACGTGCCTGTGCAAGTTCCGCCCTCACTACCAGGAAAAATGAAAGGCTGACCTGGGCGCGTGCTTGCTGACTGGCGTCACCCGCCAGCCGGCTCAGTTCCACCGCGCGTCGCAGCGGCGCCTCCAGTTCGGGGGCCGCCCAGCCTCGGGCGATGCGAATCGGTGGCGCCAGGTCGAGTTGCAGGGCCAGCGATTGACTGGCGCGCTCCTGCGGATCGGCAATCCGGTCCGCTTGCACCAGCCCGCGCGTCAGCAATGCAATGGCATCGTCATAGGCATACACACTCTGCGCAACGCCGGCCGCGCGCCGATAGAACGCCGCCGCCTGGGCTGGCAGGCCCGCCCGCTCATAGTGCGAGGCGATCTGCGCGCTTGCCGCGTCGGGCGCATCGCCTGACGCCTGCTCGAGCGCTCGCGCCACGCGCAAATGCAGGCGGCGGCGCTGTAGCGGACTCACGTCGGCGTATGCCACGTCGCGGATCTTGTCATGGCTGAAGTCAAACGCCAGGCCGCCACCGTCGGTCTGGCGCACGATGCGCCGCTGCCACAGCTCGTCCAGCGCGCCTGCCAGGGCATCCTCGCCGAGGTCGCCTGCCTGGGCGAGGATGTCGGTCGTGAACGCCCGTCCAATGATTGCAGCAACCCCGACGATTTCGCGGGCGCCCGGAGGAAGCTGTGCCAGCCGGTTCGAAATGATGGTGTAAACCTTGGGCGGCAACTTCGACGCCATGCCGCCCTGTGCGTCCCCGACCGGCATGGTGTCGGAGCGGGCCCGCATCATTTCGACCGCAAACAGCGGGTTACCCTCGCTCTCTTCGAACAGCCGGGTTGCCTCCGTGTCGGCCAGCGGCCGGTCCAGGATCTGGGCCGCTATCTTTGCCGTTTCGGCGGCGTCCAGTGTCCCCAATGAGATCTCGATGAACTGGTCGTCGCGGCGTAGTGCGTCCAGCAGCCGGTTCGCCGCGTGCAGCGGCATGATTTCCTCGGGGCGCGCCGTTGCGACCACCATAAGCCTTGCCGCCGCGTCGAAACGCATCAGGAAGCGCAGCCATTCGAGCGTCTCGCCGTCGCACCATTGCAGGTCGTCGAGCAGCAGTAGCAGCGGCCCGCCTTGTGCAAGCACCGCTCGCGCAAGCGCCTCGAAAAACCGTTGGCGTTGCCAGTATTCGGTAAGAGGCGACGGCGGCGACAGTCCGGATTGCTGCGTGAGGAATTCCGGCAACAGGCGCGTGACCTCGGTCAGCCACAGTTTGTCGAGCTTGCCGATCGCACCACTCAGGGCAGGGCTGCGCAGCCAGCCGGTCACCGGTGCAAACGCGAGCCGTCCCTCGGCCGCATAGGCGCGCGAATGCGCCACGGTGATGCCTTGCTCGGCCAGATGGACCAGCAGTTCCTCCGCCAGGCGCGATTTGCCGATGCCGGCTTCGCCCAGGATCAGGACAAACTGCTTGTCGCCCAGCTGGGTACGCTGCCAGACTTCAAGCAGCCGGCGCCATTCGCCATGCCGGCCAATCATTGGCAGCATCGCATCCCGAGGGCGTTGGCGCTGCATTGACGCAGCCTGCGCAGCCAACCGCGCATAGGCCTCGCGCATGGGGTCGCCGGGCAGGACGCCCAATTCGCGCGCGAGCGTTTCCACACAGCTACGATAGGCGCGCATGGCCGATGCGTGATCGTGGTTCAGCGCGTGCAGGCGCATCAGCGCCAGGCAGGTGGGTTCGCGGCACGGGTCGAGCCGCTGCAACTGCAGTGTGTACTTCAACGCCTTTGCATAGTCGCGCCGGTCTTCACTCAGTTGACCGAGGCGCGCGAGCGCCGTGATGCACTGTTCGCGCAACCTTTCGCGCTCAGGGTGGATCCACTCGTCATAGCAGTTGGCCAGCAGGTCACCGCGATAGAGATCGGCGGCATGCGTCAGCAGCGCTTCTTCAGCGCCTGCGTCGCCGTGCCTCGAGGCCCTGGCCGCAGCCGCAAGCGCGGACTGGAACTGCGCTACATCGAGGTCAAGCGGCGAATCGGGCAGCCATCGCACCGTTTGCGCATCGGCATGGACAAACTGATCTGCCTCCGGCCAGGTCTTGCGCAGCTGAAACAGCAGTTGGCGCAGGGCATTGCGCGCCTGCGCCTGCGAGGAATCAGGCCAGAACAGTACGGCGAGCTGCTGCCGCGTCTGCGGTGCGTCGCGATGCAGGACAAGGCAGGCGAGCAGCGCCTGCAAGCGGGGGGAGTTTGCGTTAAACAGGGGCGCGCCAGCGCCGTCGAGCTGGAACTCGCCAAACAAACGGACGGAGAAGCGGGCCTGCGAAGTCATGCTGGAGCGCAATGCGGCACAATGCGATGGGGAGCTCCTGTAGGCAGCGTGCGGTGCGCACTGCGCTAGCGCTCGTGCGGGAACTCTCCAACACGCAAGCCCGCGCGAGCGCAATTCATGACTATACTCGCGTTGGCGCGTCCCATCCGGCCAACATCGACGAGCAGTCACTCCCTTTCCCGCTAGGTCCTAGCCGAAGACCTCGGATGCGTCCGTCATCAGTCTAAGCCCATGGGCTCGGATTCGCGCCTGGGCACGCCGGGCAAAGACTGATGCATCCAGGTTTGACCCGAGCTTCCGTACGCCGTGGGAGACTCGCCGAAAAATGAAATCAACTTCGTTTTCGGTGAAGTCGCCGTAGGCAAGGTATGCCCTCAGCATCTGGTTAAGGTAGGCATCACACTCACTTCGCTGCAATACGAGTGCGCTTGCCAGCAGAGACCGCGAGTGCCACCGCAGCCACCGGCGTCTCCAGTGCTTGTAGTCGTCCTTTACCAATTGACCCCTCCATTGCCCGGCGGCACTTTTCTTTACGCTGCCCGCAATCACCAACGAGTAGGGAGCACGCGGCGCGCTATTTGAAAATCATCATAGCGTGACGGAAATAGCAGGGCAATCGGCTTTCCTCTGGAGAAGGTCCCACCAAAGAGGGGGTGTGGCGAGAATCTTGCGGTTGAGGGAAATCGTGTGGATCGCCGAGCGAAGCGGCGGGCGGGCACTCCGACCGGCCGCTCCCAATTACCCGGGGCGGGCCTCAAGTCAAAGATTGAGGCGCTGGAAATACCCGGTCAGTTCGAGGTAGCCCCGTCCGACCGCCTTGCCTCCCCGCAACGCCGTCACCGCGCCCTCCCAATAGACCGCGCCGGTGCTCGCGCGGCTATCGAGTTCCTGATCATCCATCAGCGGTACCAGTTCGAGCGCGAGATCGCCTGCCCTCAACCGCATGGCAACCGGATAGCTCGTGCCGGTATGAGGCGAGCGCCAACGGCGTGCCGGCATGAAATTGACCTCTTCGGGAGCCAGTACCTGGACGCGACCGTCGCTGCCGCGCAGCGTGCCGCCTCCCCAGAACTTGCGCCCCGCCTTGTCCCGGATCTGGAAGGCCATCAGCGCGCCGCCGTCATCGAGGTTGAGGCCGAGCCAGTCCCAGCCGACGGCCTCGTCGGCCAGCAAGGTCGACGACCATTCGTGATCCAGCCAGGCGCTGCCGTGCACGGTTTCCTGCAGGCTGCGCCGCTCCAGGGTGCCGCTCACCTTGAGCCCCGGCTGGCTGTAGTAATAGCTCGCCTGGGCCGCCAGCGGGCCCTTGCGGCTGTATCCCCGTTCGCCCTGCAGCAGCAGCCGTTGGGTTGGCTCCATTGTCAGATCGAGGGTGAAATCCCGCGCGGGAAATCTGGCTCGGTAGCGCCCCGTGGTCTCTCGGTGCAGCGACCAGTTGCCGATGTACACATCGGTATCGGCAGTATCGGCAAGCGCCAGGCCGAAGCCGCTGCGCGCCGCACGCTGGTCGTGCTGGAGCTTGCCGGCCACGGGATCGCTCAGTGCGACATTGGCGAACAGCAGTTGCTGCGGCGCGAAGCGGCTTGGATTGGCCTGGTCAAACTGCGGGCGCGAGCGGAAGAACGTAACCTGGAAGCCGAGCGGCGCTCCTGCCTGCGTCTGCAGCCAGCCGGTGGCATACCACCATTCGGTGCGATAGTCGGGGTGCGCGCCGTGGTCGCGCGGGAAGGCCAGGGTTCGGCCTGCGGCGACTGGCGGATAAGCGGGCGCTGCGCCCAGCGCCGCGGCCGCCACGCCGGAACCCGGCAACAACAGCAGGAATGAGCGCCTCTTCACCAATCCTCCAGAACCGCGCGCACGGCGCTACGCGACATCGCCTGCCGCCCGCTCGCCAGCGCAGCCAGCGAGGCCGCCGCCACCACCGCGCTTGCCACCTGGGCCAGGAATACCCAAGGCACATGCAAGCTCATGGTCCAGTGGAACGACTGCGGATTGACAACGTGAACCAGGATGACCGCGATGACCCATCCCAGCGCAAGACCGGCTACCACGCCAAGCAGAGCGAGTAACGCGCCCTCCAGTGCCAGCATCGCGCCGATCTGCCAACGCATGAAGCCGAGATGCCGCAGCATGCCGAATTCGCGCGCGCGCGCCAGGGCCTGCGCGCTGAAACTGGCGCCGATGCCGAATAGCCCGATCACGACCGCTATGCCCTCCAGCAGGTAGGTCACTGCGAAGCTGCGGTCGAAGATTTTCAGGGTGATGGCGCGAATCTCGCCAGGCTCGGAGAATGTAATGTGTTCACCGCCGGCGACGCGCTGGCGCAGACTCTCCTTGACCTGCGCCGGGCCCGTGCCCTGCTCCAGCCACAGGGCGACGTCAGTGACACGCAGCTCGTCCGTGAGCCGCCGATAATCGTCCTGGCTGATCACCACCGTACCGTGCTGGCGTGCGTAATCGCGCCACACGCCGCCCACCAGGAAGGCGACGGGCCGGCCCTGCAGCGGCAGCGTGATACGTTGCCCCGGGCGGAAGCCATAGAGGTCGACCATCGCCTCGCTGACCCATACCGCCGGCGGATCACCCGGCTGCGCCGCGACGGGCGCAGCCGTCAGCGGCAGCCGCGCGCCCGGATTGCGCGGGTCGATCGGCCGGGCAATGACCGTGACGGGGGGACGCTCGGGATCAAGCAGGATCTGGTTCGAACGTAGAAACTCGGCACGCGCAACGCCACGGAGGCTGGCGATGGCCGCCTGGTCGTCAAGCGAGAAATACGCGCTATCGCCGCTTGACGAAGCACGCAGATAGAGATCGGCCGGCAGGACATTGTGCAGCCAATCGTCCACCGAGATGCGGAAGCTTGACACCATGATCGCCATCGCGGCCATCAGGCTAAAGCTGGCGACAATGCCGGCCAGGGCGATGGCGGCGCGGCCCGGTGCGCCGGCGAGCTGGGTCAGGGCAAGCTGCGGCACAGCCTGTCGCAAAGAGGGCAGCAAGCCGAACACAAGATGCGCCAGCCGTGGCATCAGCAGGATGGCGCCCACCAACAGAAGCGCGATCGCTGCATAACCGAAGACCGGCAGATCCGCCACCGGCCGCAGTGGCGTCAGCCCGAGCCCGGCTGCCATCGCAGCAAGCCCGGTCCACGGCGGGCGTAGCCGCTTGAGCGGCGTCTCCTCATCGCCCGCCTTGAGCGCCTGCGCCGGCCGCGCGCGGGCGGCCTCCCATGCCGGTGCGAGACTGCCGAGCACCGCCGCCGACAGGCCGAGCGCGAAGAAGATCAGCGCTGCCGGCGCGTCGAAGCGGACCCTGGGCTTTACACCTTCAAAGTAGCCACCGCCCAGATCGCCGCCCGCGTACCCGAGCACCGCGGCGGCGAGGACGAAGCCAAGCGCCAGGCCGAGCATCGCGCCGAGCGTGCCTTGCGCCGCGCCTTCCGCCAGCAGCAGCCGCAGCAGACCACCGCGTGTCACCCCGAGGGCGCGCAACAGTGCAAGCTGCGAGCGCCGCCGCAGCACCGATACAGCCTGCATCGTGAACACCAGGAAGGCGCCTGTGAACAGCGCCACCAGCGCAAGCACGTTCAGGTTCACCCGATAGGCGCGCGACAGGTTGGAAGTCCGGCGCGCGTTGTCCTGCGGCGAACCCGCCACCACCCCTGGCGGCAGCAGCGCGGCCAGCGCTTGCGCAAGGTTGCCGGTGTCCACTCCCGGCCTGAGCTTGACGTCGATCCGCTGCAGCAGGCCAAGCCGGTCGAGGCGCCACTGCGCTGCTCCGATATCCATCACGCCCAGGCGCAGGCCCTCGCCCGCCGCCGGCAGCGTGCCGGCAATACGCAGCGTAAGCGCGGTCAGCCCGACTTGTACGGTGAGCGGGTCCCCGGGCTTGAGATCGAGCCAGCTCAGCGCCGCCGGCGAAAGGAACACGGCGTCGGGATCGAGAACGTCGAGCTTGCCCGCGCGCTCCTCGGCGGGCCGCCCGATCAGATTGGGTGTCACAGGCGCCGCCCGGAACACATCGATGCCAAACAGCGTCAGCGCACCGGTGCGCCCCGGCACCAGCGCAGTGACTTCCACCACGGGGCTGGCCGCCGCCACCTCCGGCAGGCCCGCGATGCGCGGATAGAGCGATTCGTCGAAGCCCATGCGCGGCCCGCGGATCTCCAGATCGGCATTCCCCATCAGGGAGCGCACCGCCTGGGAAAACTCCGCCAGTGCAGCGTGGTTGACCAGATGCACGCCATAGCCCATTGCCACACCGATGGCCACGGCAAGGATGCCGATGATGGCGCGTCCGGGATGGGCGCGCAATTCGCCCGGGAGTAGCGCAAGGCCGAGTGAGCGCGGCGTTCGCATGGCTTAGGCGGCCGCGCTCATCGGCGGCTGTGGCCCCAGCGGCGTCAATCCGCCTGGCGTCAATTGCAAGACGCGATCCGCCGTCGCCGCAGCCACTGCCGAATGCGTGACGATAATCGCGGCCGTGCCGTTTGCGTTGACCAGTTCGCGCAGCAGGCTCAGCACCCGCGCGGCCGTCTCGTGATCAAGGTTGCCAGTCGGCTCATCCGCCAGCAGCAGCATTGGACGGTGTACCAGGGCACGCGCAATCGCCACCCGCTGCAACTCCCCGCCGGAAAGCTCGCGCGGCAGACTGTCCTCGCGCCCCTCAAGCCCAACCGCGGCGAGCATCTCGGCAACGCGCGCCGACGCCCCTTTTCGCTCGAGGCCGTTCAACAGCAGCGGCAGCGCCACGTTCTGCGCCGCGCTCAAATTCGGCAGCACGTGGAAGGCCTGGAACACGAACCCCAGCTTGCGACGCCTGAGCAAGGTTGCGGCATCGTCGTCCAGCTTGCCCAGATCCTGTCCGTCGAACTGGATGCGGCCACTGTCGGGCCGATCCAGACCGGCGATCAGGTGGAGCAGCGTTGACTTGCCCACGCCCGATTCGCCCATGACGGCGACAAATTCGCCGGCGTCCAGCGCAAGACTGACTCCGTGGAGAACCGTGCGCGGTCGGGCGCCGTTGTATGTCTTGGAGACATCTGTAAGGGTCAGCACAATGTCGTCAGCCTCGCGTGGCGCGTCTCTCCGTCAAAGCTGTGACGGGAAAGCGGACACAAGCCATTCTGCCACCGTTGAAGTGCATGGACTTGTCGAAGAAGGCCGCTAGAAGTCGGACGATTCGCACTGGGAACGGTGCAGCCACTTTGCCATTTCCTGGCGCTGGTTCGCTTCGCCGCCGATCGGGGGGACTACCGTGCTTCAGGTCACCGCCGGAACCACAGCATCGAGAGCCCGCATGCCACCCCCAGCAGCAGGACCGCTGCTGCCGAGAACAATGCACTGATCTCGGTTTCCTTGCGCTCGAGCGCGAAGCGGGCGCTGAGCTGGCGATACACCTGGCTCAGGTCCGCAGCCGAGCCTGCCTGGAAGTACTCGCCGTTCGTTATCGCCGCTACCGCCCGCAAGGCGGGTTCATCGAGCTGCATGTAGTAAGACAGGCCCGACTCTGCCGCGGCTCCGCCCTGCGGCGTACCGAAGCCCACCGTATAGACGCGCACGCCGCGCTGGGCGGCCATGCGCGCGGCGTCCAGCGGGTCCGGGCCGGTGGTGCGGCGGCCATCGCTGAGCAGGATCACCGCACCGTGCCGATACGAGCCGGGCTGCGCCGCCGGCCGTTCCTGTTCGCGCTTGCGGACGGCATCCGCCGCGGCGGCCTCTGTCAGCGATCTGCCGCCGGGCCCGGGTGCGAGCGACTCGCCGCTGAAAAGGATGGCTTCCAGGTCGATGCCATCGTCGGGGAACAACACTGCCAGCGCCTGGATCAGCCCGCTGCCGGTCGCCGTGCCGAGCTGGAGCTGGAAGCGATCGATTGCGTCGAGCATGTCCTGCCGGTTGTCGGTGGGGGGCAGCACCACGGTCGCGGTGGCGGCAAAAGAGACCATGCCCAGGCGCACGCTGGCCGGCAGCCCGACGATGAGATCCCGGGCAGCCTGCTTGGATGCGCCGATGCGGGTGGGTGCAACGTCGGTCGCCGCCATGCTGCGGGAGGTGTCCATGGCCAGCACCAGGGTGATGGTGTCGGACGGCAGCGTGATCGTCGCAGTAGGACGGGCGCAAGCCAGCAGGGCCGCGCCCAGCGCGAGCAGGAAGAGCAGCGGCGGAATGTGACGCCGCAGCCGTTGGCGAGGGCCCAGGGCGGCGCGCGGCAGCGCAAGGCTGGCGTATAACAGCGCGATTTTCTTGCGCCGCGCAATCAGGTACAGGTAAGCGGCTGCCAGCAGGGGCAGCGCGAGCAACAGCCAGAGCATTTGCGGCCAGAGAAACTGCATGCACCTGCTCCTTGGCGCGTGGGTAAGACGATGGTACTGTATTTTTCACGGCGGGACGGGACCTCGGGGGCGGAATGAGACGGGTAACGATCTACGGATGGGTCTCGGCAGCGGTGGCGCTGGTGCTCGCGGCAGTCGTGGGCTCTGCCTGGCTGTTGCAGCCGACGCCGCGCGTCCTCAAGCAAGCCGACATCGACTCCGCCGTGCTGCACACGCTGGAAACCAAGCGTCTGCCTTCGCGCACAGCCAGGGCGGCAGAGGCGGTTCGCGAGTCGGTGGTGGAAGTTCGCAGCTATGCGCCAGCCGAAAAGGCTGCGGACAAGCCGAAGAAAGCGGCATCCGCCCCCCACGCCAAGCGTGATTCCCCTGCCACACGCCGCAAAGCACCTCCCGAATCGCCCCCGCTATCCCCGCCGCCCTCGGGCGATGAACTCGCCAAAGGCGACCCACCTGGCGGCAAAGGCGAGTCCGGCGGCAAGCGCACAGCCCGCCACATCGGTTCGGGGGTGGTCGTGACCGAAAGCGGCATCATTCTCACCAGTTACCACGTCGTCGCCGACGCCCTGCGCCTGGAGGTCAGGTTCCACGACGGCCACACGGCCGAGGCCTCGGTGGTGCAGGCGTTCCCGGAGAAAGACCTAGCCGTGATCCGGCCCAGTTCCATCCCCGACGACCTGCCGCCGGCGACGCTCGGTTCCAGCCGGAACCTCGCGCCCGGCACTGAAGTCGTCGCGGTCGGCTTTCCGTTCGGCATCGGCCCGTCGGTGTCTGCCGGCGTGGTGTCGGGGCTCGACCGCAGGTTCGTCTTGCCGGACGGCAAGCGGGACCTGGACAAGCTCATCCAGTTCGACGCCGCCGCCAATCCGGGCAACTCCGGCGGACCGCTGGTGAATCTGGATGGCGAGGTGGTAGGGATCGTCACCGCCATCCTCAACCCCAACCAGAGCGGCACTTTCCTCGGCATCGGCTTTGCTGTCACCATCGAAAGCGCCGGCGCTTCCATCGGATCCTCTCCTTTCTAATCGCGGGGGCCTATGAACGACCAAACCAGGGGCGCAGTGGACAGCGCCGAGTTGATGGAACGCCTGCTGTATGAGGTGAAGCGCGTGGTGGTGGGGCAGGACCACTTCCTCGAACGGGTGCTGGTGGCGATCCTTGCGGGTGGCCACCTGCTGGTGGAAGGCGTGCCGGGCCTGGCCAAGACGCTGACCGTCAAGACGCTGGCCAGGACCATGAGCGGCTCCTTCAAGCGCATCCAGTTCACGCCTGACCTGCTGCCGGCCGACCTGATAGGCACGCGCATGTATAACCAGGGCACGGGCGAGTTCTCCACCGTGCGGGGTCCGGTCTTCGCCAACCTGCTGCTGGCCGACGAGATCAACCGCGCGCCGGCCAAGGTGCAGAGCGCCTTGCTGGAAGTGATGGAGGAGAAGCAGGTCACCATCGCCGGCGAGTCCCATCTGGTGCCCACGCCCTTCCTCGTCATGGCCACGCAGAACCCGATAGAAACGGAAGGCACCTACCCCTTGCCTGAGGCGCAGGTCGACCGTTTCCTGATGAAGGTCCTGGTGGGCTATCCCAGCGAGGAGGAGGAGGCCGTCATCGTCAACCGTGTCACCGGCCCCAGCATCAGCGTGAGCCCCATCGCGACGCCGGAGCGCCTGGCAAGCCTGCAGGACGAATGCGGCAGGATCTATGTGGATCCGAGCCTGCTCCAGTATGCAGTGCGCGTGGTGGCGGCCACCCGCAAGCCGGGAGGCTACGGGCTGGAGGACCTGGATCGATACATAGCGTTCGGTGCCAGCCCCCGCGCCACCATCGGCCTGATCGAAGGCGCGCGCGCCCTGGCGTTCCTGCGCCGCCGGCACTATGCGCTGCCCGAAGACGTGGTCGACCTCGTGCCGGATGTCTTGCGCCACCGCCTGGTGCTCTCGTACGAGGCCATGTCCGACGGCGTGACTGCCGACCAGCTCGTCACCCGCATCCTGCAGGCGCTGCCGGTCCCGGAGCGCCCATTGGAATCCCATGTTCGGGCGCCTGCGCAATAGGCGCCGGAGCGGCCCGGAAGCCGCACCCCGCAGCACACCCGCCGGCACGGCGCTGGCCAGCGTCGACCCAAGGCAGACCGAGGCCTTGCTGCGCCGCCTGGAATGGACCGTGGTGCGCCGCCTCGATGGCCTGCTGCAGGGCGACTACCGCACGCTGTTCCGCGGCTTTGGGCTGGATCTTGCCGACCTGCGCGAATACCGCCCCGGCGACGACGTGCGGCACATCGACTGGAACGTGACGGCGCGGCTGCAGACACCGCACGTGCGTGAGTACCAGGAAGACCGGGAGGTCTCCGTCTGGTTCCTGCTGGACCTGAGCGGATCGGTCGGTTTCGGCTCCGGCAGCGTGAGCAAGCGCGACCTGTTGAGCGACTTCACCACCGTCATGGCGCTGCTGCTGACGCGCTATGGCAACCGGGTCGGCGCCCTGCTCTACGGCGGGGCCACAGACGCGGGCGCGTCGGTGGTGCCGGCGCGCTCGGGGCGCCGGCACCTGCTGCACCTGCTCGACCGCATGCATGCCACACCGGCCGCGTCGCCGGGCGACACCCGCTTGCGCGACCTGCTGGAGCGCGCACGGGCGGTCGCGAAACATCGATCGGTGCTGTTCGTGGTCTCCGACTTCATCAGCGCCCCGGGCTGGCAGGCATCGCTCCAAATGCTGGCCCGGCGCCATGAGGTCGTCGCCGTGCGGCTGGTCGACCCGCTGGAGATGGCCTTGCCCGACCTGGGCCTGGTCGTGCTGCAGGATGCCGAAACCGCGGAGCAGATGTTCGTCGACACGCACGACCCGGCCTTCCGCAAACGCTTCGCCGCCGCCGCCCAGGCGCGCGAGGACGAGTTGCGCCTGGCCTTCACCAAGGCCGGCGTGGCGTGCCTGACGCTGTCGACCTACGCCCGCCTGGACCTGGCCCTGCTGCACTTCACCCGCCGGCGCCGCCATCGTCGAGGGGCCGCTGCGCCAGCAAAGCAGGAGAACGGGCCCAAGGAGGCAGCATGACCGATGCCATAAGCCGGCTACCCGTCTTCAGCTTCCTGTGGCCAGGCATGCTGTGGTTGCTCGCGCTCGTCCTCGTGCTGTCCGCTGGCTACCTATGGCTCGACAGGCGCCGGCGCCACGCCACGGTGCACTCTCCCACCCTGAAATCCGTCGGCGTTGCCATCAGGGGCGGCGCGACCTTGCGCCGCCACGTGCCGCCCATGCTGCTCCTGCTGGCCCTGGCCGCGCTGACCCTCGCCATCGCCCGACCCCAGGCAGTGATGCTGCTGCCCTCGCACATCGAGACCGTGGTCGTGGTCATCGATCTGTCCGGCAGCATGCGCGCGCAGGATATCCAGCCCAGCCGCATCCGCGCCGCCCAGCAAGCGGCCAAGGTTCTGCTCGACACACTGCCCGCGGGCGTCAGCGCAGGAGTAGTCGCAATGGCCGGCACCGCCGCCGTGGCACAGGCGCCCAGCCGCAGCAAGGATGCCGCGGCCACGGCGATCGACCGCCTCAAGCCGCAAGGCGGCACCGCGCTGGGCAATGGCCTGCTCATCGCGCTGACGACGCTGCTGCCGCAGACGGCTGGTGACGCCGAGCGCCTCATGAACGGCGACACCACGCCGCTGCAAAAGCCGGACGCATCCCGCAGCGGCGAAGCCGTGACGCCCGGCTCTTATCCCTCCGGGGCGATCGTCCTGTTTTCCGACGGTGAAAGCAACACCGGCCCGGCCGCGACGCAGGCGGCGCAGCTTGCCGCCGCGCACGGCGTGCGCGTTTATACCGTCGGGGTTGGCACGACCGACGGCGTGGTGCTCTCGGTCGATGGCTGGTCGGCGCGCGTCAGGCTGGATGAGAAGGTATTGAAGGAAGTCGCCAATGCAACAGGGGCAGAGTACTTCCCGCTTGAGAATGCCGCGCAACTGAAAAAGGTGTACCGGGCGCTCAATATGCGGCTGGCATTTGGCAAGCGCGAACAGGTGGAAATTACTGCGTTCTTCGCCGCGCTGGGGGCGTTGCTGGCCACGTGTGCGGGGCTGCTGTCGTTGTGGTGGTTCGGGCGCGTGATGTAGGCACGGTGGCTCTGGCGGAGGAAACCCGGGCGTCCCTTTGCCGCAGCTGTGCCCCACACTCGGAGCCACTCAGTCACCGCCCCCTGCCCACAACGAAGTCCCAATAGCTTTTTCGGAGATCGGATCCTCGCACCGAGGATCGGAATCCATGCGCGCATTGTAGCTGGCTCATCAGCGTTTCCGCGGCAGACTTCGTCGTTGCCCCCGATTTTGCGGTCTCCAACAACGGCTATTTGCCGCACCTTCCCCTGTCTGCTGGTTTAGTGTCGCGCCACCGCGTCGGCGTCATCCCGAACTGCGCAGTGAACCAACGGAAAAACGAGCCATAAGCGGAGTATCCGAGCGACTCGGCAATGCGTCCCAGCGAGAGGCTTCCGTTCTCCATGTAGTGGATGACGAGATCGCGCCTTACGCCATTGACCATGTCGGAGAAGACCTCTCCGGCGCTTTCGAGCTGGCGTTGCAGCGTGCGCACGTTTATTCCTGCATGCGCTCGAAACGCTGGACCGCATGGTGCGCAAGGGGGTCTACAAGGGCCCGCTGAACCTGACCTGCATCGGCATCGGTGGCGGCCACCATGGTCCGCATCCGTACAACCTGTTCGACTTCATCCAGCGTGCACCGGATGGCTGCACCGTTACCGCCGAGTCGTTGTTCAAGAACGTACTCCCGTGGAACACGATGGCGTTGGCGATGGGGATGCCGATGCTGCTCGAAGAAGTCGCGCGCTTTGACGCGCATTCTCAAAGCAAGAAGTGAATCTCTTCCATCCAGCACACCATGCCAGTCAGCTTCATGCTCTGACTGGCATTTTGACCCATTCAAGCGCTTTCCATGGTTTTCCTGCTCCAGTCACCCCCTAGCGCCAACAATAGCGCAATGCGCTGGTTGAGATGATCGCCCCTCAGGTGGATCAGATCCATCTCGGCAGCCAGCATTGCCTGCCGAGCCTTCAGGACGCCGCGCGGATCGGAAGCACCAATGCTAACGCGCGCCTCCTCGCGCTGTACCAATAGCTGGCTCTCGTTCACCCGATCCTGCATTTGCCTGGTGCGATCTGCAAGATTCGATTCGGCACGCAACCCCGCATCGACCTCGCCCAGTGCCTGCAGGGCACTGTTGCCATAGGCGATCATGGCGGCCTTCTGCTCGGCGCTGTAGTAGTCCGCCCTCGCCTTGAGCTCTCCTCCCGTGAACAGCGGCGCGAAGATCGCGCCATTCAGTCCCTTGATCGGAGTGCCGGACTGGTTGAGCAGCAGCACGTCGCTACGGATGCCGGTAATGGCCGCGCTGATTGAAATGCTTGGCAGCCGCGCTGCCTCGGCGGACTGCCTCAGGTCGAAGGCCGCGGCGACGCGGTGCGCCGCGGCAGTCAAGTCCGGGCGGCGATCAAGCAGGTCTGCAGGCAGGCCTGCCTGCGGGGCTATGGGCATGGCGGGCAACTCCAGCTTCGCCACACTATTCCCGACTTCCCCGGCAGGGTAGCGGCCCAGCAGCAGCTCCAGGGCTTGCGCGGCCTGGCTCCTGGCCAGTTCGGCCTTCCGCAGCGAATCCACCTGCGTGCGCAGCGCATTTTTCGCTTCCACCGGTTCAGTATCCGGTGCCGCCCCAATGGCAACCCGCCGCTCGCTGATCTGCACCAGTTGCTCCTGTACCGCCACGGCCTGTCGCTGCCGGTCCTCCAGCTTTGCTGACCGGATCAGCGTGAACCATGCTTTGGCAGTAGCGGCTGCGACGACGCGCTGCGCCCAGAGATATTCGTCCGCGGTAGCGGCATACTGGGATTTTGCGGCACGCGATTGTGCACGGATGCGGCCCCAGAGATCGATCTCCCAGCTCGCACCAATCGAGAGGAACTGGGTTTCCGAATGGCCAGCCCTGCCCTTCACGCCCGCGCTCGGTAACAGGCCGCTGCTTTGCATGGTAACGAGTGCCTGCGCCTGCTCGACGCGCACTGCTGCCAGCCTGAGATCGCCGTTGTGCGCAATCGCTTCCCGGGCCAGCCGCTGCAGCTCAGCATCGTCGAAGCTTGCAAGCCAGTCGTCCGCGGGCTCGCCTGCTGCGGCCTCGTTTGCCCAGGTGCGCTGCCATTCAAGCGCGGGGACCGCCTGGCCTCGAAGGCTGGCGCTATCCGGCGGCGCCTGCAGGGCGCAGCCAAAGAGCATGGCGAGCGGCAGCGCCAGCAGTACCGGAAGGGTCTTGTTGAGAGATGACGACACAGGCTTGCCTTTAATGGAGCTTGAATACCAGATAGTTCAGCTTGGAACTGACGCGCAGGAAGACCATCCGAACGATATGGAACATCTTCATGTGCGAGGTGTAGATGGCACCCGCGCCGACCGCCCCGACCGGAAGCATCTGGCCCTTCGATTCGTCGCGCAGGTCCAGCTTGACGGCGAACCGGTTCGGTACGGCTTCCGTGGCACCAGTGTTCGGAATCATTCCACCCTGCGCGAACTGGCCTTGTGATTGCGCCCAGACGATCGAATCCACCCTTGCCTTGATGATTTCACCCGGGTGCGTCGGCAGGTAGATCTCGGCGGCATCCCCCGTCTTGACGTTGTATAGCTCGTTCTGCTTGTAGAAGGCGACCACCTCCTGCTCGTCCTCAACGAAGCTGAATGCCGGCGAGAACGGAAACGGGACCAGCATCGTGCCCACGCGCACCTGCAGGTTCACGACCTTGCCGTCGGCGGGCGCCCGGTACTCGGTTTGGCCAAGTTCCCATCGGGCGTTCTCGAGCATGACTTCGGTTTCCGCGCGCTTGGCGCGCGCCGTGGCGATGGCGGCGAATTCCCCCTGGCTTTTGGCAGACAGCTTCTGCCTGGCCTCGTCCTCGACGGCTTGAGCGCTGACCAGTTCGCCTTCCAGTTCGTGCCGCCGCGCCAGGGCATCTTCCCGGTCAAACTTCGATCCGGCACCTGCCGCAAGCAGTGCCTCATGTTCCCTGAGCCGCTGTCGGGCGAGCGACAGCTTGGCTTGTACCGTGGCAACCTTGCCGGCCGCTCCGCGCACGGACTCGCTGAGTTGGCGAGCAACGGCCTGCGCTTCGGCAAGCGCGGCATCGTCCGCCATCAACCTGCCCTCAAGTTGCCTGACCGAGGCCTGATAGGGCGTCGGGTCGATGCGCAACAGGACATCGCCTTTCTTGTAGTGCCGGTTACCCTCGGCCGGAAGTTCGACAATGCGCCCCCTTGCCTGCGGCACCACCTGGAGCACCTTGCCGACCACCCTGACATCATGGGACGAAGGTGCCACCACGTTCAGCGTCAGGACCAGCAGCGTCAGGGCAACCACCGGAATCGTGACCACGATGACCATGGACGTCGTGTTCCATGGCAGCCATTTGAACTTGAAAAAGATCAGCCAGACGGCCAGCGCGTAGATAGCAAGCAGCAGCGCATCCATTCAGCTCTGCTCCCCTGCGCCGGACGTAGCGCCGCGTGCCGGCGCCCGCAGGGACGCGACGTTCCCGGGCCGGCCGATGGGGGCATGTGCCGCGCCTCGCGCCGCTTCGTCTTCCGGCAGTTTGTCGGTGCCATAGGCCGCCCGGTAGAACACCGGCTTGGTGTGTGCCCAGAGCCAGGCCATCGGCCACAGCAGTCCGCCGAAGAAGAGCGAAAGCAGGCATAGCGCATGGATGGCTTCCCTTTGCGGATGCTGTTTCCGGTGGGCGACCTTATCCGGCCAGATATGCAGCATCCAGAACAGGTAGATGGCTGCGAGCGGCACGAATATCATCACCACCCAGGAGATGGCATTGGCGGCGCTCTCGAGGGCCTTTCCGCTGAGGAAGGAGGCGAACGCTGGTTCATGCATTGCCAGCAGGCCAACGCCCGCCAGCAGATATTGACGCAGTTTCATCGGGGAAATAGAGAGATCGGGCACCAGGGCCCGGTGTTTGACTTGCCAGGTACTGGTTGGGTTGAGAACTACAGTGTGCTGGCCGGCGCAGTACCCGCTGATTCGCTGCGGCTGTTCCTGGCGGCGCTATCCGGCATGCGCCCCGCTTGCCGGCCGGATTGTGCATCCGCCGGGCAGTTCCGACACGGGCTGGCTGGAACCGGCCCGGTTGACCTTTCGCTGTTGCCGGCCGGCACATCGTCCGCGTACAGGAGGTTGTACTTGCTCTGGCCGGCATTGCTGGCGGCACGGCAGGCCGCGGATTGCAGGCCGGCGCCAGTACCGGAGCAGGCTTCCGGCCGCGCGGCGGTGTCTCGCTGCGCGTGAGCGGGCAGGTTCTGCGCGTACGATTGCGCGGCGCCGGCAATCAGCAGGGCCATGACAAGGTTGGGCACCCCACGACCGCGCGCGCTGGCGCCCGCTATCGAGACAGCCGAAAGGCAGTGCTTGATCATTCCTGTAGTTTCCTTCGAAGTGGATCAGATACCGTCGACGCAAACCGGCGCGGCCGGTCGCATCTCCGTGGATGTGCACACCTTATGCCGGTGGCGCGGGCGGGGCTATCAAAGAAATTAGAAAGTGAGGGTGCGTCGAATCGATGCGCGCCAAGGGCCGCCCGGCATTTCGAATTCCTTTGATGGCCACCATGGCGAGGCAGGCTTACTCTGTCCGCCGTCGTATGCCCTCCCAGGTGAAGATCAGGTTCACCTGAACTGACTATCCAATGAATGCTGTTTCCGCGATTTCCACATGTGTTATTGCCATTGCCACGGCAAGCGCCATCTCAGGATGCGCGATCCCTACCTCTGAGACCTGGCATCCGTTCCAGGAGCCCTGGCCGTGGACCAAGATCGTCACTGTCAACCAGACCGATCATGACGTGCTGGCACTACGCGCCGGCCCTTGCGAGACCGGACCCGCGTCGCGGCGCTCGCTGTCGGCACCCTCCTTCTGCTTCCTTGGCACCAAGCCGGAGGGGCCCATCGCGATAACCTGGAGCGATGCCATAGCCGGCACGGAATTCCATGCCGCATCCGAACAGGGCGAACTGCTTGCCTCGACGGCACCCCTGCCACGCCTTTGGCGGGAAACGCCTCATGCGGGCAACGCCATCGGCAACTTCCTCTGCGTGGTCCTACGCAATGATGCGCGGGTAGATGTTGCCGTTACCGCCAGCGCAGAAGCCTGCGCCGTTCTTTAGGACGCCTCTGGCATGTTGCTCGGCGCGGTAGACCGGCTGCCGCCAGCCCGGTCTACCTCCGCGGTGCCGCCGTGCACACGGCAAGAGCAAGACTTCTACGATTGCTCATGAACTCTCCTGAGGAGGTGCCAGGCCGGGGCATGGCGCCATCTTTCCCCGGTGGCGGGGATTCGCGCCTCGGTGCGGCGGCAATCAGCGCCAGCCAATGCGCCCGGCCGGGGCACAGAGAAAAATACCCCCCGTACAGGCGGGCGAACCAAGGGCCTCGCAAGGGGGCAGTACCCAAGACGAGTGCGTGGTGCCTTAAGCAGGCATCCAGCCTTCCCCTCAATGCTGACCGCGCCCAGGTGCATTCACAATCATAGAAGTCAGAAAGCCAGCGGACGGGAACCGCAGGCGACCCCGTTCTCACCACGCCCGCGCTCGCATACGCTCATCAGGCCTTGAACGATGAAGGCGGACTGCAGTTCGATCTCGTCGTCCCAGCGCTTGGCTTCAGCCACGTGGCCGTGCAGGTCAGCGCAGAGTTCGGACAGTCCTGAGCGCCCCACGACCCCGAGCGTCCCCGCGATACGATGCAGCAGCCGTTCCATGTGGCGGATGTCTCGCGCTGCCCGGACCGCCTCGAATTCGTTCAGGTCCACCATGGTCTGCGCCAGGAACGCTTCGGCGTATTCTCCGGCGACCGACGGCAGCTCAGGGAGATCGTCATCGGTTAGCAGCACTGGCGCCGCCCCACCATCCGTGTGTGGCGGGTCGGCCTTGGCGGCAACAGCATCGAGCACCGAAGCCAGCGTCGCCAGCGACACCGGTTTCGTGAGATAGCCGGTAAATCCGCTTGCCAGCCCCTCGGTAACGTCCTTCGGTCTCGCGCTTGCGCTTACGGCATAGACGGGTATCTCCGGCCTGCACCGCCTGATTTCACGAAGCAGGTCGAATCCATTCATTACGGGCATGTCCACATCCGTCAGCACTGCATGCACGCCCTGCTGCGACAACACTGCCAAGGCCTCGTTGCCGTTGCCTGCTTCGATAACGCTCGCACCTAACAGGTGAAGCTGGTCGTGCAGCAGTTTCCTGTTCAGCAGATTGTCTTCCGCGACCAACACGGAAAGGCCCGCGAACAGCGCTGCAGACTGATCGTGTATGGCAGCCACGACACGGTCTTCGTCGACATGCCTGGTCTCCGGAGCATTATTGAGGACCGCCTGTGCAGCGGCATGGATACCGGCCAGGCTGTAGGCAGACACCTCCCGGCTGCCATCCGGCCGTATGGTCGGGACGAGCGGGCCCAGTTGCTTGAGCCACACGATAGTGGCGGGGTTCCGCCACCACGCTATGACTTGGGCCGGATCCAAGGACTCGGTCACGAGCAGGCAGTCGAACCTGTCCCCGTCAATGGGCTCGTCGATGCTGGACCGAAAAAATGGCTGTGATGATCCCCAGTCGAAATGGTTCAGCATTCCTTCGAGGCACTCTGGCTCACGGGACAGGACCAGCGCGCGGCGCGGCGCCGGGCGCCATTGCGCCGGGGTCTGATGCCCGCCCGGCGGGCTGAGCGGCAGGCGAACCGTGACGCGCGTGCCAACGCCTAGTACGCTGTCCAGCGTGATACGTCCGTTCATCCGCTTCACCAGCCGCATGCAGATTGACAGTCCAAGCCCGGTCCCGCCGGCCTGCGCGAGACGATTGTTGCCGACCTGGGAGAATGGCTGGAACAGCCGTTCCTTGTACGCCTCCGGTATGCCAACGCCGGTATCGGTGATGACGATCTCAAGGTTTTCATCCACCCATTGCGCGCGCAGGACAATCTTCCCCGCCTCGGTGAATTTGAACGCGTTGCCAAGCAGGTTGTTGACGATCTGGGTCAGGCGCACCGGGTCAAGATTGAGCCGCGCCGGAATCTCCTTGCCATATACCGCGAAGAAGCTCAGCCCACGCCGCGCCGCAAGCGGAGCGTGCGAGATTGCAATGCGACCCAGGAGTTCCGTGACGACGACGGGCTCCTCCGCCAGACGCATCGCTCCCACGTCGAGCTTCGAAAAATCGAGCACGTCATTGACGATCTGCAGCAACCCTTCGGCCGACACCTGCATGGCGCTTACCCGCGCCCGCTGCTCCGGCTCCAGCCTACCGAGGGCCACGAGCTCCATGTTTCCCAGCAGCGAGGAAAGCGGCGTCCGTATCTCGTGGCTCATCGACGCAAAGAACGCCACCTTGGCCTTGGCCGCAGCCTCGCTGGCGAGCCTCGCTTCGTGCAACAGCTGCTGTGCGCGTGCCGCTTCGGCATAGGTGCCGGTCAGGAAGCGATAGTTCCAGTATCGATACATCGCGAACAGCAAGGCGAGAAGCGCGGCCGTAACCAGGCCGGTTACAAGCAGTTCCTGCCGCATTTCCCGGAACTGCTGCCCTAGCGGCAGTGCGAAGACCAGGTGGCCGAAATCCGCAATGAGCAGCGGGCGCCGCAGGGCCCATCCATAGTCCTGGACCCAGTGAAACAGCCCCTCCGGAAGTCCCTCCAGCCTGGCGTCCAGGCGCCGTGCGTTGGCCCGTGCACCTGAAGCAACCAGTGGCGTGCCCAGGCGATCGACGACAATTGGCTCCGGGATCGACAAGTTCGGCCAGGCTGGCCGAAGCAAGTCTTGCAGCGGGATCCGCGTCAACACGATGGCGTAAAGTGCGTCGCCTTTCGCGACCAGCGATGCGCCAACCATCTCCGGACTCCCTCCGGCCGCATTCGCCGGGATGCCCAGCCATATGACACGCTTCTCCCGCGCTGCCTGCAAGAGATCCAAGTCGCGGCTCGGGAACCGTTCAAGAATCATCGTGGTGATGCTTGACGACGACAGCGGCGGAAGGGCCGCAGCCACGCCGGATCCCGATGCGTCGGGCGCTTCATACCGATACGTCGCCCCGTTCGCAATCGAGATCATCTCGATCGAAGGCTTCTGGCTTGCGGCAGTCAGCGTCCGGACAGCCTGGTCGCAACTCTGCTCCAACACCGGATCGGGAGGCGCAGACGGAGACACCTGTGTGCATAGACTGCCGGCATGCCCGCGCTGCGCCACGGGGACTTTGCCATTGCTGCGCAACTCAAGGATCAGGTTCGTCGCCGTCAGGGTGCTGCGGCGTTCGAGCACCGCATCGACGACGCCTTGCTCATACAGGCGCGCGACCTGCTCCTGGGCGCGCAGGGATTCATTCAGGCGGGCAAGCATTGCTGCCGAAGCGATCGCGATGGCGACCAGCCCCAGCAGCAGGACCACCATCGAGAACACACGGCGCTCCCGCTGCAGATTCCGCTCAACCGAGTGGTCGGCGTGTAGTGGCGATTGCTGCGAGCGCTCGCGCTCTTCCTGCATCAGGTAAGACCGTTGTCGCGTGCGTACGTGACAAGGTCCGCATTAGTGGTGATATTCAGCTTGCGCATTGCCGAGCGCTTCTGCGTCGCAATGGTAGCGAGCGATCGATGGAGATATCCCGCGATTTCCGTGAGCGTGCTGCCAGTCGCGAACATCCGCACAACTTCGATCTCCCGCGGGGACAGCGGGCTTGCCGTGCCGTTGACCAACGCCCCCGCACTTGACATCCTGGCCGCTATGCCCGGCGACAGGCGCTGGCCAGTACCTGTTATTGCATCGACACAGATTTGCCTCAGGATGCCCGGCTCCTCGTTCTTACCGACGATGGCCGCAACGCCCATCTCCTTGATGCGCGTGAGCAGTCCGCCATTGGTCAACATCGTGAAAACCACGATCGGTGTATGTGGACGCGACTGCCTGAGCCGGTGGATCAGCCGAAGACCGTCATCATTGACCTGGGAGCGCTCCATCGTGAAATCGGTGACGATAAGGTCAGGTTGTTGCGTTTGTAGCGCCGCAAAGAGCTCTTTTCCTGACGAGCATATTGCGCAAATCCCGACATTCGGGATCTCGCTCAAGGTGGCCTTGACTGCAAGTTGAATTACCGGATGATCGTCTGCGATGACGACGGAGATGACAGGTGGCGGCATGCGCGTTAACTCAGACCGGCAGCACGCTTGTATGGATCGGGGCGACGTGCCCAACCGGCGGAACTGGCTGCATAGAGCACCGGATTCTACCAAGGGGTACTCACCTTCATTTGACAAAACGGGACATATATTTGGCTGATCGTCCCACGCGGAGTAATCGTACTGCGTCCCAGTCAAAGCTCTTCCAGGCGCGATTCCTGTCTAACCGTGCACGCGAGAAGCTAGCGTAAAGAGCACGCGTTCATATAGATCACCTCAAACGGAAGACATCGCAGCAAGACGCTTGCACCTATTCTCGCTGCCTTAAAGCGCAAGCGTCACCACGCGCAGCGTGGCATCGTCTGGACACGCTAAATCGGCAAATCCAAAACGTTTAGCCAGTCGCCGCATGGCGGTATTCGACGACAAAACATACCCTTCCATGCATCGATAGCCGCGGCTCCGAGCGATGTCGATCAGTGTGCCCAGCAGTCGGCTGGCCAGGCCGAGCCGATGCCAGTCATCGGCGACAGTCACCGCAAACTCGCAGGTATCGCTGCCCGGCGCGGCGGCGTAGCGTGCGCCACCCACAATAGACGACCCCTTGTTTTCCGTGGCAAGCGCTACCAGCGCAAACTCACGCTCGGCCGACGGATGCGTCGCTTGCTCGAGCATCGCTTCCGGCAGCTGTTGCATGGCGGCCATGAATCTGGCGTAACGCGCATCGGCAGAAAGCCTGTTAAATGCCGCTAACAGGCCGACCTTGTCGTCTTCGGTAATCTCCCGCACCAGCACTTCCCGTCCATCGCACAGGGGCACGGTGAACGGGACGAAGTTTGTCGCGTCAGACTTGGCTTGCATGGCAACGGTGTCGTAAGGAATGAAAGCGAGTTCGTTGAATCGCCCCCGCAGCATTTGATAGTAGCTGATCCGGCGCAGTTTTCCGATATCGAACATAGGCGATTACGCACGACATCGCCGCCATCGAGCTGTATTGTCGCGCCAGTCCGACCGGAATCAATTTGCCCCCGGTCTCCGCTACGAGCGTCTAGAATGCTGGGTGAGCCAAGACTCACAGAAGCTCGAATGGAAGTCGTTTCCGTGCCAAAGGTCCAAACACACATAATGAACTGAGGAGAGCGACATGACCGTGCGCAAATTGCCAGCAGTTGGTTTCGCAGTCCTGATGGGACTGATTTCTATAGGCGCGGCCGCCCAGCCGGCACAAGGATCCCAACCGGGAGCGGCGCCAGCCGAGGTGCCGAAAGCTCCCCCGACTACGGCCCAGGCCAAGGCTCTGATTGCCGAGCGATTCAAGGCTGCCGATTCCAATCATGACGGCAAGCTGACTCGTGACGAAGCTCAGGCGGGAATGCCAAAGGTCTACGAAAGTTTCGACAAGATCGACGTAAAAAAACAGGGTCACGTCACCGAGCGCCAGATCGGTTCCTATTGGATGAAGAAGACCAAGGATCAGATGCAGAAGGAAGATCCGATCTGGAACTGAAGGCATCCCCTCTTGAACCGGCTGGATGAGCCTTGTGCCGTCAACCCACTTTAGTTTCCTCGTGGAAGCTTGGCTAGCTGATACGTTCAGGCATAGTGGCCACCCGATGCCCAACGACTGGATGCCAGCTAGACTCCGGGCGCCACCCTTTTTCCTCCCGCGCTGTCAACGAGCGCTGCGTTTCACGCCATGATATTGACGCCGCCGTCCACATACAGCGTTTCGCCCGACAGCCGCCGGGCGTAAGGCGTGGCCAGGAAGGCGCAGGTGTATCCCACATCCATAATATCGACCAGCTCGCCAAGTGGAGCGCGTTCCACAGCGTCAGCAAGCATCAAATCGAAGCTCTTCAGCCCGGACGCAGCGCGAGTCTGCAGCGGCCCGGGCGAGATCGCATGCACGCGAATGCCGCGCGGGCCCAACTCGTACGCCAGGTAGCGTGATACCGCTTCCAGGGCGGCCTTCACCGGGCCCATGACGTTGTAGTTCGGCACCACCTTGTTGGCGCCGTGATAGCTCATGGTGAACATCGTGCCACCATCGCCCATCAGGGGCGCTGCCAGCCGGGCCATGCGCACGAAGGAGTGGCAGGACACATCCATGGCCTTGGCAAAGCCTTCAGCCGAACAATTGAGCAGGCCGCCCTGCAGATCGTCTTTCGGCGCCCAGGCCACCGAATGCACCAGGATATCGAGCTTTCCCCACTGCTCCCCGATCCGCGCAAACAACTCGTCCATTTCCTCCTGGCTCGTGACATCCAGGGGGAGGAAGATGGAAGCGTCAAGCTCCTGCGCCACCGGCTCGACAAACTGGCGCGCCTTTTCGCTGGCATAGGTAATCGCCACCTCGGCACCCAGTTCGCGGAAGGCCTTGGCGCACCCGTAAGCAATGGAGTGCTCGTTCGCAATCCCGCAGACGAGTGCGCGGGCGTTGGCGAGGATAGGCAGTTGTTGCGCTGCAGTCATGTCACTCTCTCCTGGATTCATTGTTGCCAGCGAGCCGTAGCTGCCATGCCGCTGGCTTGGTCGGCTGTAGCGGTGGTCATCGAGCGGGTGCCGCCAGGACCTCCCTGGTATGCCTGGCAATCATCAGTTCCTCGTTGGTCGGGATGACCCAGACCGGGACCTGGCCCGAGGCTAAGCTGATGCGCGGTCCGTCGCTGGCGTTCGCCGCGGGATCGACACTCACCCCCAGCCATGCCGCCAGCCGGCATACGCGCTCGCGGATCGGCGCGGCATGCTCGCCGATGCCAGCGGTGAAGACCAGCGCGTCCAGCCCCTGTGCGGCGGCGGCCAGCGAACCAAGCTCCCGGGCGACGCGGTACGTGTACAGTTCGACGGCAAAACGGGCCTGCTCATCGTCGCTGGCGAGCAGCGCGCGCATGTCGCTCGACAGGCCGGAGACGCCAAGCAGACCGGATTTTCGATAGATCAGGTCCTCGATGGCGCGGGCATCCATGCCGAGTTCGCTGATCAGGTAGAGGATGACGCCCGGATCGAGGCTGCCGCAGCGAGTTCCCATCGGCAGGCCATCCACCGCAGTGAAGCCCATCGTGCTGGCCACGCTGCGCCCCGCCACCAGCGCACACATGCTGCTGCCGTTGCCGAGGTGGGCCACGATCGTGCGGCCCGCCGCCGCACCCGCATCAACGCTCGGGAGGACATTGGCGATGTACTCATAGGACAGTCCGTGGAAGCCGTAGCGCCTGACGCCGCGCGCGCTGATCTCCGCGGGCAATGCGAATGCCTGTGCCACTTCCGGCTGCGCCCGGTGGAAGGCGGTGTCGAAGCAGACTACTTGGGGCAGTTCCGGGCGCCTCTCGGCAAGGATGCGGATCGGTTTGAGATTGTGTGGCTGGTGCAGGGGTGCGAGCGGGCATAGCGAGTCCAACTCTGCCAGTAGCGCGTCGGTCACCCTTTCCGGCTGGGTGAAGCGTACCCCGCCGTGCACCACCCGGTGCCCGACCGCGCTCAGCGTATGCCCTTCCCCATGGCCGCGCAGGAAGTCCGCCAGGAAGGCAATGGCCCCCTCGTGCCCGAGCGTGGTACCGGCATCCCACCGCCTGGTCTCGACCTCAGCGCCCACGGCGTCGGTGGCGTGGAATGCCGGTGCCGCGTAGAGACCTTCGATGCTCCCGCGCAGCACCAGCCTCAGTGCATCGTCATGGGTATTGTAGGCACAGTACTTGATGCTCGACGAACCCGCATTCAGGACCAGGATCAGTTCGGCCATGGCATCACCCCGCCACCTGGCCGGACTCGCGGCGTGCCTTGGCCACCAGCGCGGCCACCGCGCACGACGCCAGCCGGGTCATGACCGAGTCGGCACGGCTGGTCAGGATGATGGGCACGCGCGCGCCCAGCACGATGCCTGCGGCGTCGGCGCCGGCCAGGAAGGTCAGGCTCTTGGCAAGCATGTTGCCGGCGTCCAGGTCAGGCACCAGCAGGACATTGGCGCGCCCGGCCACCGGTGAGTCTATCTTCTTGATCCGCGCCGCGTCCAGGTTGATCGCGTTGTCCAGCGCAAGCGGTCCGTCGACGATCGCGCCGGTGATCTGGCGGCGGTCGACCATCTTGCACAGCGCGGCGGCATCCAGTGTGGACGGAACCATCGGGTTGACGGTCTCCATCGCCGACAGGATCGCCACGCGTACCTCCTTGACCTGCAAGGCATGGGCCAGGTCGATCGCGTTCTGCAGGATGCCGGCCTTCTCGGCAAGCGTCGGGGCAATATTGACGGCGGCGTCGGTGATGATCAGAGCGTCCTCGTGGCCGGGCACATCCATCACGAAGCAGTGGCTGATGCGCCGGCCGGTGCGCAAGCCGCTGTTACCCGCGACCACGGCTCCCATCAGCTCATCGGTGTGCAGACTGCCCTTCATCAGAGCCTCGGCCTTGCTTTCGCGCACCAGTTGCACGGCGGCAGCCGCTGCCGCATGGCTGTGCTCGGCATCGACAATCGGGTACTCGCGGATGTCAATGCCGGCCGCGCGCGCGGCGTCCTCGATGCGGGAACGCGGCCCAACCAGGATCGGCGCGATCAGGCCCAGCCGGGCGGCCTCTGCGGCGCCTTCTAGCGAAGACTGGTCGCACGGATGCGCCACCGCGGTCGGTGTAGGCGGCATGGCCTTGCAGTAATCAATCAGGCGCTGGTACTTCTCATGCTTGGCGTTCACGGGCCACTCCTGCGTCAGGGTCGTCGGTGTCGGTCGGCTGCGAGGCGGTGTGCCAGCCGCGGCGCGCTAGGACGCGCGGGTGAGCGGCGCGGCCGCGCCGCGGACGCGTTCCGGCTTGGCGCCGAGCGCCGTGCGGATCCGCTCCAGCATTGCCGTCTGCTCGACAGTGGGCCTGGCGCCAAGCAGGCGCTCATCGACACGCAGCTTCTCCGCCAGCGCCTGCAGCCGCTGGCGGTCGGCCTGATACCTGAGCAAGGCCGGCAGCGTCGCGAGGGCCTGTACGGGCGCGTACCGCGTGATCAGCTCCTGCCTGCCGCGGATCTCGCGCCAGGCGTCCGGCTCAAGTTCCGGCAGCAGATCGGCGTAGTCCGTGACCAGCTCCTTGCGCAGCTCCAGCCTGGACAGCGGCAGGGGCTCACCCCTGCGGCTCAGCAGGCAGGCCAGCCGGGCAATGGCCTCGGCGTATCCGCCTTGCCCGACCGCGGCCAGCGCCGCTTTGACTTCCGGCAGGTCATGCGGGTCGGTCGCCGCCGGGGCACCCGCGCGGGCGGAAGGCTCGCTCCTTGGCTGGAACGGGAACAGGTTGGCGTACACGTTGAAAAAGGTGTATTCGGTCATCGCATCGCGCACGGCCCGGTATGCGTCCAAACCGGCGCTGAGCATTTCCGCGCCCACCTGCTCTTGCTGCCGCAGCGGATGATCCGGTTCCAACGTTTGCCGGCTGGCCCGGACCGCGTCGGCGGCGGGCTTCAACCATGCCATCCACGGATTCAGGTCCGAGAACAGCCAGTTCTGCATGCGTAGCGGATGGAATTCGCGCAGCACCCGCGCTGTCATCTCATTGGACACCGCCTGGACGTAAGGCTGCGCAAACAGCTCGTAGGCGCGCTGCGTGAAGTCCGACAGGTTGGCGACCGTCTCGAACGGCTTCTCGTCAACACGCTCAAAGCGGTTAAGCCTGCTGGCGATTTCCTCGAGCGAGTGCTCCTCGAACTGGACCTCATAGTCCACGCCATTGCTACCCTTGCGCTCACGGATGACCATGCCGTAGAGCCCAGGCGGCAGCAGTTCGATGCTCTTGAGCACCGAGACGATCTGTGCGTGCTCCTTCTGCGCGACCTTGCCGGAGACGAAGATGCCCAGATGGCCGACGCTCCGGTGCATCATGCCGACAATCACCTGGCCGCGAGCCTTGATCTCCTCGGTACTGCCGTAGATGTCCACCACCCAGTTGAATGCCTGCTGCGGCGGCGTGATGTTGTCGCCCATCGAGGCAAACAACACGATGGGCGAGCGGATCTCGCGCAGATCGAACGCCTTGCCGCCGGCGTTCTTGACTTCACCGCCCCAGAGCTTGTTGCCGACGAACAGGTTGCGCGTGATCCATTCGATCTCCTCGCGGTTCATCAGGTAGTAGCCGCCCCACCAGCGTTCGAACTCAAGAAAGCGCGGCGGCTCGGTATCGGCCTTCTTGTACAGGTTGTAGTACTTGTCCCAGAGACTGTTAGCCGGATTCAGGTTTTCGAAATTTTGTACCAACCAGGCGCCGTCAAACTTGCCGTTGCCGAGATCCGCCGTATACGACGCCAACCACGTGCCGCCCAGGAGCCCGCCGGAATAGCGCATCGGGTTGTCGCCTTCGCCCTCGCTCCAGGCACCGCTCCAGTACGACATCGGCGCGCCGTTGATCACGATCGGCCCGGTGTCGTCCGGGTCCGAGGCGCCGAGCATCATCGCAGCCCAGCCGCCTTGGCAATTGCCGATGATGGCTGGCTTGGCGCTGTGTGGATGCAGTTCACGCACTTTCTTGATGAACTGTTGCTCGGCCTCGCACACGTCCAGCAGGGTCTGTCCCGGCTCGGGATCGCGGAAGAAGATGACAAAATACACAGGATGGCCGGCACGCATTGCCACGCCGACCTGCGAGTCGTCCTTGAAACCGCCGATGCCCGGGCCATGGCCGGCACGCGGATCGATGATGACGTAAGGGCGGCGGCTATCATCGATCGTCACGCCATCGGGCGGGATAATCTTCAACAGCGCGTAGTTGACGGGCCGTTCGAACTGGCGGGCATCCAGAACGGTCTCGTAGCCAAAATGCAGGACCGGCTTGAGCCCCTGCATGGTGTTTTCGACAAAGTTGTTGCCCCGTTGCCTGAGCGTGTCCCAGAACAGGATGGCACGCTGCATGCTGTCGATGGCATAGGCATAGCTGCTCATCGGGTCCATGCCGGCCATCGGGTTGATCGGGCCGGCGCCCGGCTCCCCAACGGCTTGCTGCACGCGGCCACTAAAGGCCTCCTGCGCATTCTTCAGGCGCTTTTGCAGCACCATGCCGGTCTTGAGGCCAACTTCACGCGCGTGCACCAGTTGCTTTGCTGCATCCATGCCGTTCTCCGCTGCGAATTTTGTGACACGGTTGGCCAGGCGTGGCAGCCCAGCCCCCGATGTGCGTCGTGCTTCGAACTATAGTGTCGACCGTGGTCGCAATAGAACTTAATCTTTTCGGACGATGAGATAAGAAGGATTTCTTTCCAGGACGGCAGGATGAATGACCATATCCTATTGGACTCTGCGTGCGCTATGCTGAACTGGCGCGGCGCACACACCGCGGACCCGCTGGAGGAACGATCATGCGTTATCGCCTGCCCGCCTGCGTGACTGTCACAGTGGCGGCCCTTGTGCTGGGCGCCTGTGCCACTCTCCGGCCCCTGGAAACCGCAGAGGGCATGCTCGGCGGCCCGCAGCATGCCGTGCGCGATACGTTCGGCGCTCCCACGGAAACCTACCAGCTCGCTGATGGCACCACTCGGTGGATTTATTCGAAACAGCCGCTCGGCTTCGAAGTCTACGCGGCAGACTTTGACGCCAACGGCAAGCTTACGAGCTTTCGGCAGATGCTGACCGAGAAAGAAATCTACGAGGCACGCCCGGGGGTCTGGACCAAGCAGGATATTGCCGAGCGCTTTGGCCGTCCGCGCGAGCCCATCCAGTACTACCCGCTGATGAAGCGCGAGGCCTGGTCTTACCGGCTCTATGCGGGCGCCTACATGCCAGCGCATTTCAGTGCCTACTTTGACGAACGCGGCGTGCTCGACCGGACCATGATCATCGTCGATGCGATCGGCGGCGACACGCGAGACGGCAGCAAGTAGGTCGGAGCCGCACGGCACCGCCGAGTCCGAGTTACAGACGATTGCCGGAGGGCCCAGGCAAGGCTTTCGGGGCAGGGAATTTGCTTATGACAACAATGTCCTTCGCCCGCCCCAACCAAGGGTATACCCTCTCGTCTTTGCCTTTGCCGGCCGCTTTCCGGTTTCCCCCGCATGCCTGCCTTCACCCTGCCCGCCCTGTCCGCCCGACTCCTCCGCGCCCGCCGCTCGCTGGCCGCCGTCGCCCTCGCCGCCATGTCCGCGGCCGCGCTGACGCCGGCACTGGCCAGCACCCAGAGCCCTGTGCTCGACAAGATCCGCGAATCCGGCACCATCGTGCTCGGTTACCGCGAGTCGGCGCTGCCATTCTCGTTTGCCGATGACAAGGGCCAGCCGGCCGGCTATGCGGTCGACCTTTGCCTGCGCGCTGCCGAAGCAGCGCGCAGGCAACTGGGCCTGAAAGACCTGAAGGTGCGCTGGATGCCGCTCACGCCGCAGAACCGCATTCCCGCCGTGGTCAACGGGCTGGTGGACCTGGACTGCGCGCCCAACACCAATTCGCTCGAGCGCCAGAAGCAGGTTTCGTTCAGCGTCTCGCACTATGTGTCGACCGTGCGCATGCTGGTGCGCGCCGACTCGGGCATCCGCTCGTTCGGCGACCTGCGCGGCAAGACCGTGGTCACCAGCGCCGGATCGACCGGCGACCGCCACGTGCGCCGCATGAAGGCCCAGTACGGCTACCACGACGTCTACGCCAAGGACCATGGCGAATCGTTCCTGCTGCTCGAATCCGGCCGTGCCCAGGCCTTCGTCATGGACGACGTGCTGCTGGCCGGCCTGCGCGCCCGCGCCAAGGACCCGTCGCAATACGTGATCGTGGGCCCGGCGCTGTCGGTGGAGCAGAATGCGCTGATGCTGTCCAAGGCCGATCCGGAATGGAAGCGCCTGGTCGACCAGGCGCTGGCCAACACCTTTGCCGGCCCGGAGGTCACGGCGCTGCAGAAGCGCTGGTTCCAGCAGCCCATTGGCAGCCGCGGCATCAACCTGGCGCTGGCGCCGTCCGGCGAGGTGCGCGCGGCCTGGAAGCACCCGTCGGACGCGGTCACGGAGTAAACGGGCAAGCGGTCCCGAACCCCAATTGGGCTGGTGCCGCAATTCAGGGTTTCCATGAGGCCGTGGCGCCGGGGCAAGCCCCAAGTTGACAGCGATGAGCGATGTTGGCGACACTGGGCCGAGCCGTCCCGTGCAAGGGAGAGGCCACATACACGACCGCCCGACGGCGGCATTTCTCAGGAGAAACCATGAACAAGTACGTCGCGACCGCGATCGCACTCTGCCTTGGCGCCGCTTCTCTGGCCGTGCAGGCACAGACCGGCGGCAAGAAGCAGTTCGATCCGTATTCCCAGGGCGCCAAGTCGGGTGAGAAGTTCGACCCGTACAGCCAGGGGGCCAAGGCCGGCGACAAGTTCGACCCGTACAGCCAGGGCGCGAACAAGAGCACCCGCAGCGACCTGACCGACGCTTCCGCGCCGGCCGCCGAGCAAAAGCCGGCCAAGAAGTCCACCAAGAAGAAGAGCAAGAAGAAGGCCGCTTCGGCGCCGGCTGCCAGCTGAGCCGCAAGCGCCTGACGCAAAAAAACCCGCCTTGGCGGGTTTTTTTGCGTCGTGCCCAGGCGCACAAGCCTATGGCGCTTGCGTGTCGCGCTCCAGCGCGGTGACATCGACGCGTTGCACCTTGTCATCCTGGCGCACTTCAGTGCGCAGCACGAACGCGTCGGCCGGGCAATACCAGTCGGTGACGTGCATCACGGTCGGCTCAACCTGCACCACTTCTTCGCCAACCAGCACCGGCCCCAGCGAGGTGCGCTTCTCGAAGGTAACCGGCAGGCATTCCTTGCGCCCCAGGACGGTATTGATCGTCTGCCGCTTGCCGACGTGGCGCGAGCCGATATGGATCGACGCATGCTGCGCTCGCATGGTGCTGACCACTTCGTCCGATCCCAGCGGATAGACCTTCAGCGAGACACTCGATTCAAAGGTCTCGCCCTCCAGCGTGGCGCCCTCGCGCAGGTCCAGGCCGGCGTAGTTGAACACGCCCATGCCGCGGAAGGCCGCCTCACCGTACATGCGCGCGTAGCGCGCGCGGGCGTTGATGACGGCATGCTGGCTCTCGATGCTGGTCGGGCCGCCGGGCGAACTGCGGTCGATCACCACTTCATGCACCTGGGTGGTAATCACCGGCGGCCCCATCAGCGCCGACAGGGCAGTCTTGGAATTGATCTCCAGTTGGGCGCGGCAGCCGGTCGGGCTGCGCACCACATCGCGCAGGGTCATGCTGACCGACATTGGCATCACGCCGTCGCCTTCCATCTGCACATGCGAGCCGGAGCGAAACCATGGGGCACTGCACAGCACGGCCGCCGCCGCTGCCTGCGCCTGGCTTGCCGCGGCCTGCGCCACCGCCGGGCCGGCGCCCGGCAGCACCACACCCTGTGCGCCGGCATGCTGCGCCAGGGCCATGGCCGCGCCCGCCACCAGGCCTGCCAGCCGGTCTTGCTGCGCCTTTTTCTTCACATGAATCCCCGTCTAGAGTTTCCAGGCGCCCCCGCCCCAGCGCCCGGCCTGCCAGGCGACCGCCTGGACACTGAAATTATCGCGTTTTGTTGCATGTGTAACTCGGATTTTTCGCGCAGATCCTGTGGCAGCCGGTGGCCGACGCGCTGGCGGTGCTATGGCTGATCGGCTCCTGGGCCATCGTTTGCGGCATTCTGCTTATCCGCATGGGCCTGCGCCGTGCCCAGCGCCGGCGGGTAGCGTGCAACAGCCGGCCTGAGCAGCACTTTCCCCCTCCCCCGCGGCAATCCGGCACCCCGCAGGCCGTCTCCGGCACCCGCCGGGGGCGGCCTGCCCACCGTGCTACCATTGCCGGCCTCGCGTGTGCCGAGGCGGCAGTGGCGTGCGAGGCGCTGCCAGCGTGCCAGCCGCAGGCGACTTGCCTCCCTGGTGTCCACCAACAGGCAAGGCCATGCGTTGTGATGGCTTCCCGTCACCGCGCGCCCCACGCAGGACCATCGATCCGTCGCGCTTTTCCAGGAGATCTATGCGTAGTTCATCGACCTCGCGGGCTGCCGCGCTGTCCGTTGGAGCCACCACCGCCAGTGCGGTCGCACTGGCCAGCCTGTTTATCCTGCTGGTCTGGTTCGGCACCCTCGACATGCGTCACCTGCTGCGCTCCGATGAAGGCCGCTACGCCGAGATTGCCCGCGAGATGTTCGCCACCGGCGACTGGGTCACGATCCGCTATCAGGAACTCAAGTATTTCGAGAAGCCGCCCTTCCACCTGTGGGTGACCACGCTGGCCTACACGCTGTTTGGCGTGGGCGACTGGCAGGCGCGGCTGTGCGTGGCCCTGTCCGGCATCCTGGGGCTGGGCGTGTCGATGCTGGCCGCGGCACGCTGGTACGGCCGGCGCGTGGCGATGCTGACGGGGCTGGTGCTGGTTTCCGCGCCGATGTGGAATATTGCCGGCCACTTCAACTCGCTGGACATGACGCTGGCCGGCGCCATGGCGTGCGTGCTGGCCTTCATGCTGCTGGCCCAGCACCCGGATGCCACCCGCGCCGAACGCCGCAACTGGATGCTCGCCTGCTGGGCGGCGATGGGCGTGGCGGTGCTGGTCAAGGGGCTGGTCGGGCTGGCGCTGCCGGGGCTGGTGCTGGTGGTCTACACGCTGGTGACGCGCGACTTCCGCTTGTGGTGCCGCCTGCATCTGCCGGGCGGCATCGTCGCCATGCTGGTGGTGACGGTGCCGTGGTTCTGGCTGGTGTCGGAACGCAATCCGGAGTTCCTGCATTTCTTCTTTATCCACGAGCACTGGCAACGCTATACCTCGAACGTGCACCAGCGCGAAGGCGCGATCTGGTTCTTCGTGCCGCTGCTGCTGGGCGGCTTCCTGCCCTGGCTGGGCCTGGTTCCGCAAATGTGGAAGGCCGTGCGCGAGCGCGCCGGCGTCGCTCGCGGCACCTCGCCGCGGCCATTCCAGCCCGCCCTGCTGGCAGCGCTGTGGGCCGTGGCGATCTTTGTCTTCTTCAGCCTGTCCGGCTCCAAGCTGCCCGGCTATATCGTGCCGATCTTCCCGGCGCTGGCGCTGCTGGCCGGCGTGGCGCTGGACACGTTGACGGAACGCACGTGGCGCTGGCAGGTCAATGCCATGATTGCCCTGGGCGTGGTCGGGCTGCTGGCGTGCCCGTTTGTCGGCATGATGGACAAACCCAGCACGCCCAATGTGGTCTATCGGGAATTCGCAGTGTGGACCGGCATCGCCTTCGCGGTGATGCTGGGCGGCGCACTGCTGGCGCGCCGGCTGCTGCGCACGCGTGGGGTGTTTCCCAGCGTGGTGGCCTATGCGCTGGCGATGTTCATCTGCTCCACGGTGGCGCTGCGCGGTCACGAAGCCATGGGCCGGCCCAGTTCCGGCGCGGACCTGGTGCCCGCCATTAATGCCGTGCTGACCCCGGACATGCCGCTGTACAGTGTGGGCATGCTGGACCACACGCTGCCGTTCTACCTGCGCCGCACCACCATCATGGTGGCGCATCCCGATGAGCTGGAATTCGGTATCGGCCAGGAACCGCAGAAGTGGATCCCGACCATCGATGGCTTTATCGCGCGCTGGCAGGACGGCAAGCGCGCGGTAGCGATCATGTTGCCCTCGACCTACAACGCACTGGCTGCGCGCGGCGTGCCGATGCACAGGATCGCCGGTGACCGCCGCCGTGTGGCGGTCGCCAATTTCGCGCTGCCGGGCAATGGCCCGCAGACGCAAGCCCCAGGACAGTAACCTGCAACTCCTGCTACTCCTGCACTACGCAGTGCCATGACGCTTTCCACCTTCGCTTTCATCCTGACCGGCGTGCTGCTCAATGCGGCTGCGCAACTGTTGCTCAAGGCCGGCGTCAATGCCATCGGCGCGATCACGCTGGACCGCGGCACGCTGCTGGTGACGGCGCTGCGCGTGCTGACCCAATGGCCGGTGCTGGCCGGGCTGACGCTGTACGTGGTCAGCGTGGGGGTTTGGATCGTAGGGCTGTCGCGCGTGGATGTGTCGATCGCCTACCCGATGCTGTCGCTCGGCTATGTGGTCAATGCACTGGCCGCCTGGTGGCTGTTCGGCGAGATGATCGGCCCCTTGCGCGTGGCCGGCATCCTGCTGATACTGGCGGGCGTCTTCCTGATCGCCCGCTCATGACGCGCCTGCGCGCACGCCGCCAGGTCCGACACCGACCGTACTTCTTCGCCCTGCCATGACCGCATCCGCCCCTGAGTTCCTGCCTTTTGTCCGGCCTGACATCGACGCCGCCGCCATTGCCGAAGTCGGCAAGGTGCTGGCCTCGGGCTGGATCACCTCCGGCCCGAAGATGCAGGCCTTCGAGGCTGCGCTGTCAGGCCTGTTCGGCGGACGCCCGGTGCGCACCTTCGCCAATGGCTCGGCCACGATGGAGATCGCGCTGCGCATTGCCGATATCGGGCCGGGCGATGAGGTCATCACCACGCCGGTCACCTGGGTCGCCACCGCCAACGTGGTGCTGGCAGTGGGCGCGCGGCCGGTGTTCGTCGATATCGAACCGCGCACGCGCAATCTCGACCTGGATGCCGTCGAGGCCGCGATCACGCCGCGCACGCGCGCCATCATGCCGGTGTACCTGTCGGGGCTGCCGGTGGACATGGACCGCCTGTACGCCATTGCCAGCAAGCACGGGCTGCGCGTGATCGAGGATGCCGCGCAGGCAATCGACTCGCGCTGGCGCGGCCAGCGCATCGGCGCCTTTGGCGACCTGGTCAGCTTCAGCTTCCAGGCCAACAAGAACATCACCACCATCGAAGGCGGCTGCCTGGTGATGAACACGCCCGAAGAAGCCGTGCGCGCCGAGCGCCTGCGGCTGCAGGGCGTGATCCGCACCGGCATGGACGGCATGGATGTCGAAGAGCCCGGCGGCAAGTTCAACCTGACCGACGTCAACGCCGCGGTCGGGCTGGCGCAGCTGGGCAAGCTCGACACCATCACCGCGCGCCGCGCCGAGCTGGCCGAGACGTATTTCCGCTGTGCCGCCGACAGTGGCCTGGAGGCGCTGGGCATCGAGCTGCCGCAAGCGCTGGATGCACACGATGCCACCACCAACTGGCACATGTTCCAGGTGGTGCTGCCGACCGAGCGCCTGCAAGGCGGCCCGGCCCGGGCGCGCCAGCAGGTCATGGAGGCCATGCGCGAGCGCGGCATCGGCACCGGCGTGCACTACCCGCCCATTCATCTTTTTACCTACTACCGCTCGCTCGGCTGGCGCGAAGGCATGCTGCCGCATGCCGAACGCATCGGGCGCGGCATCGTCACGCTGCCGCTGTTCCCCGCGATGCAAGCCACCGATGTGGAGCGGGTCTGTGCAATCCTCAGCGAAACATGCAAACGTCTCTCCAAATGAGCCCGGTCGAAGTCTCGGTCGTCATTCCGGTCTACAACGAAGAAGACGGGCTGCAAGCCCTGTTCGACCGCCTCTATCCGGCGCTGGATGGCCTTGGCGAGTCGTACGAGATCATCTTCATCAACGACGGCAGCGTCGACCGCTCGGCGCAGCTGCTGGCGGCGCAGTTCCACAAGCGCCCGGATGTGACCCGGGTGGTGCTGTTCGCCGGCAATTTCGGCCAGCACATGGCGATCCTGGCGGGCTTCGAGCAGACCCGCGGCAAGATCGTGATCACGCTGGACGCCGACCTGCAGAACCCGCCGGAAGAAATCCCGCGCCTGGTCGAAGCCATGCGCGCCGGCCACGACTATGTGGGCACCATCCGCCGCCAGCGCAACGACACCGCGTTTCGCCGCTATGCCTCGCGCGCGATGAACCGGCTGCGCGAGCGCATCACCAAGATCCGCATGACGGACCAGGGCTGCATGCTGCGCGCCTATGACCGCAACGTGGTCGACACCATCAATGCCTGCCGCGAGGTCAACACCTTCATCCCCGCGCTGGCCTATACCTTCGCCTCGAATCCCGTGGAAATCGAAGTCGGTCACGAGCAGCGCTTTGCGGGCGAATCCAAGTATTCGCTGTACCAGCTGATTCGCCTGAACTTCGACCTCGTGACCGGCTTCTCGATCGTGCCGCTGCAGTGGTTCTCGGCGATCGGCACGATCCTGTCGCTGCTCTCGGGCGTGCTGTTCGTGGTGCTGCTGCTGCGGCGCTTCGTGCTTGGATCGGAAGTACAGGGCGTGTTCACGCTGTTCGCCATGAACTTCTTCCTGATCGGCATCCTGCTGTTCGGCGTGGGCCTGCTGGGCGAATACGTCGGCCGCATCCACCAGGAAGTGCGCGACCGCCCGCGCTACCGCATCAAGGCCGTGCTGGAAGCGGACCAGCGTGTCACGCCGGCGGGCGCGGGCGCGGGCGCGGGCGCGGGCGCGGG
>NZ_JBYSXC010000019.1:0-115380 GCF_058781795.1 Cupriavidus sp. FW306-1B-F12B | reverse complement strand
CAATGAAGTCGCGTTCGAGATCCAGAAGCGCTACGACAACCCGGACGAGGCCCAGGCCGACATCACCCGCCGCGTCGAGAACAAGGAAGTCGTGATCGGCTTCGGCCACCCGGTGTACACCACCGGCGACCCGCGCAACCAGGTGATCAAGGAAGTGGCGAAGAAGCTGTCGAAGGATGCCGGCTCGATGAAGATGTTCGACATCGCCGAGCGCCTGGAAACGGTGATGTGGGACATCAAGAAGATGTTCCCGAACCTGGACTGGTTCAGCGCGGTGAGCTACCACATGATGGGCGTGCCGACGGCGATGTTCACGCCGCTGTTTGTGATCGCGCGTACCTCCGGCTGGGCCGCGCACATTATCGAGCAGCGCATCGACAACAAGATCATCCGCCCGAGCGCCAACTACACCGGCCCGGAAAACCTGAAGTTCGTGCCGATCGGCAAGCGCAAGTGAAGCGGGGCCAACTAGCCCCCGTCGATAATGTAACCAAAGACCAGAGCACTACGCCGCCCTGGGCAAATCGTAGAGAATAGCGGCGGAAATTGTCCCGGCGCCGCCCGATTTGACGGCGGCAAATGAAACATAAATCGATTTCAGTATCCGAAAGGCACTCACAAAATGAAACATCTTGTCCTTGCCGCCTGCATCGGCGCATTCAGCCTGACCACCGCCACCGCCGTGATGGCGCAGGAACCTGCCAAGAAGACCACCACCAAGAAGGCTTCGACCAAGAAAAAGGCTGCTGCCGGGACCGCCGCGGCGGCCGGCGCTGCTGCCGCGGTCACGCCGAACGGCGAAAAATGGCAGTGTGAACTGGGCAACAACCTGTATATCGCCGGCGACATGCTGCGCGACGAGGTCCTGACCGTGCACTGGCAAGGCCGCGACTACAAGCTGCCGCGCCAGCCCACGGTGACCGGCGCCGACCGCTACTACGACGCCCGCACCGGCCTGGACCTGGTGGTGATCCCGAGCAAGGCCATGCTGTTCAACAAGAACCTGGGCCAGCGCCTGGCCGACGACTGCCAGAGCCCCGCCATGCAGGCCGGCGCCGCGGCCCCGACCCAGGCCGGCGGCCTGCGCGCCCCGGCCACCACCCCGCTGCTGGTCACGCCCCCGGGCGGCCCGACGCAGGTACCGGAAGGCGCCCAGCAATCCGCAGCACCCAAGCAGTAAGTCCGTACCGGGGCGCTGGCGGCCGCTGAATTCCGGCCGCCAGCGCCCTTTTTGCCTTGCCGGGCGGCCAATCCCGGGCGGGCATGCTGTCGCGCCGGCGCCGGCGCGGCCGGCGGGATGCCGAGCCGGGTGGCGCCAAAGCCGCGCGGCGGTTAGAGTATGCAGTTGCAGTGCGCTGCCGGCCTCGGACCGCGGTCAAATGCCGCGGCAGCGCACCGGGGTCTTGATTCAGGTCCGAGCCAAATGCCATCGCATCATCCTTCGATCGGAGTACGGCAATGCCCCACAACCTCAAGAACACGCTAAAAGAATTCAAGATCGGCTCTTCCGGCAAGGGCCAGTATTACTCCCTGCCCCAGTTGGGCGAGGAGCTGGACGTGGCAATCGGGCGCCTGCCGGTGTCGATCCGCGTGGTGCTGGAATCGGTGCTGCGCAACTGCGACGGCAAGAAGGTCACCGAAGAGCACGTCAGGCAACTGGCCAACTGGAAGCCGAACGCCGAGCGCGTCGACGAGATTCCCTTCGTGGTGGCCCGCGTGGTCTTGCAGGACTTTACCGGCGTGCCGCTGCTGGCCGACCTCGCCGCGATGCGCAATGTCGCCGAGAAGATGGGCAAGAACCCCAAGAAGATCGAGCCGCTGGTGCCGGTGGACCTGGTGGTCGACCACTCGGTGCAGGTCGACCATTTCCGCGAAAAGAAGGCGCTGGACCTGAACATGCAGCTGGAATTCCAGCGCAACAACGAGCGCTACCAGTTCATGAAGTGGGGCATGCAGGCCTTCGATACCTTCGGCGTGGTGCAGCCGGGCTTCGGCATCGTGCACCAGGTCAACCTGGAATACCTGGCCCGCGGCGTGCACAAGAAAGACGGCGTCTACTACCCGGACACCCTGGTCGGCACTGATTCGCACACCACCATGATCAACGGCATCGGCGTGGTGGGCTGGGGCGTCGGCGGCATCGAGGCCGAGGCCGGCATGCTGGGCCAGCCGGTCTATTTCCTGACGCCGGACGTGGTTGGCGTGGAGCTGAAGGGCCGCCTGCGCGAAGGCGTCACCGCCACCGACCTGGTGCTGACCATCACCGAGATGCTGCGCAAGGAGAAGGTCGTCGGCAAGTTCGTCGAGTTCTTCGGCGAAGGCACCGCCAGCCTGGCCCTGCCCGACCGCGCCACCATCGGCAACATGGCGCCGGAATACGGCGCCACCATGGGCTTCTTCCCGGTGGACGAGAAGACCATCGACTACTTCAAGGGCACCGGCCGCACCGAAGAGGAAATCGCCGCGTTCGAGGGCTATTTCCGCGCACAGAAGATGTTCGGCATTCCCAGGGCCGGCGAGATCGACTACAGCAAGGTGGTGACGCTGGACCTGGGCACGGTGGCGCCGTCGCTGGCGGGCCCGAAGCGCCCGCAGGACCGCATCGAGATCGGCAACGTCAAGAGCACCTTCGCCTCGCTGTTCAGCAAGCCGGTGGCCGAGAACGGCTTCAACAAGGAGGCAGCCGACCTGGACCGCGCCTACACCACCACCGACGGCCTGGAGGTGAAGAACGGCGACGTGCTGATCGCCGCGATCACGTCCTGCACCAACACCTCCAACCCGAGCGTGCTGCTGGGCGCCGGCCTGCTGGCCAAGAAGGCGGTTGAAGCCGGCCTGACGGTGGCGCCGCACATCAAGACCTCGCTGGCCCCGGGCAGCCGCGTGGTGACTGAATACCTGAAGGCCGCCGGCCTGCTGCCGTACCTGGAAAAGCTGGGCTTCGGCGTGACCGCCTATGGTTGCACCACCTGCATCGGCAACGCCGGCGACCTGACGCCCGAGCTGAACGAGGCCATCACCAGGAACGACCTCGTGGCCGCTGCCGTGCTGTCGGGCAACCGCAATTTCGAGGCCCGCATCCACCCGAACATCCGCGCCAACTTCCTGGCCTCGCCGCCGCTGGTGGTGGCCTACGCCATCGCCGGCAATGTCACGCGCGACCTGATGACCGAGCCCGTGGGCAAGGGCAAGAAGGGCCGCGACATCTACCTGGGCGATATCTGGCCGACCTCGGAAGAAATCCACGCACTGATGAAGTACGCGATGGATGCCAAGACCTTCAAGGGCAACTACGAACAGGTCAAGAAGCCGAGCAAGCTGTGGGCCGCCATCAAGGGCACCAAGGGCCAGGTGTACGACTGGCCCAAGTCGACGTACATCGCCGAGCCGCCCTTCTTCCAGGACTTCAGCATGCAGCCCGCCGCCACCAGCGCCAGCGTGCGCGGCGCGCGTGCGCTGGGCATTTTCGGCGACTCGGTGACGACCGACCACATCTCGCCGGCCGGTTCGATCAAGGACACCTCGCCCGCGGGCAAGTACCTGCTGTCGCACGGCGTGCTGAAGGCCGACTTCAACAGCTACGGTTCGCGCCGCGGCAACCATGAAGTCATGATGCGCGGCACCTTCGCCAACGTGCGCATCAAGAACCTGATGATCCCGCCCAAGGCCGACGGCGCACGCGTGGAAGGCGGCATCACGCTGCACCAGCCCACCGGTGACGAAATGTCGATCTACGATGCCGCCATGAAGTACGTGGCCGAGGGCACGCCCACGGTGGTGTTCGGCGGCGAAGAGTACGGCACCGGCTCGTCGCGCGACTGGGCCGCCAAGGGCACGCAGCTGCTGGGCGTGAAGGCCGTGGTGGCACGCAGCTTCGAGCGCATCCACCGCTCCAACCTGGTCGGCATGGGCGTGCTGCCGCTGCAGTTCAAGGGCAACGACAGCGCGCAGACACTGGGCATCACCGGCAACGAGACCTTCGATATTGAAGGCATCGAGGGTGACCTGAAGCCGCAGCAGGACGTGGTGCTGGTGATCCACCGCGCCAACGGCGACGTGCAGCGCGTGCCGGTGCTGCTGCGCATCGATACGCCGATCGAGGTCGACTACTACAACCACGGCGGCATCCTGCCGTTCGTTCTGCGCCAGCTGCTGGCCGCCTGAGATCCACCTGGGGCGCCCGCAGCCAGCCAAGGCTGACGCCGCCTGCCTGGCCCCCGTTGCGGGGCCCGGGCAGGCGGCGTTTTTCATTGGTGTCCTGCGCCCCTTGCATCACCCCGAACGAAGTCCCGTGCGTGTAAGTTCCACGCAAGCCAGTGCTGCCACACTGTGTTGCACAAGAACAGCGGTCGCACGACCGGAAGCCGGGTCCGCCCGGCATCATCCAGAATCAGGAGACACCATGGTTAAGATCCTTATCGCATTCGTCGTGGTTGCCGGCGCGGCCCTCTATCTGCTGACCAAGGGCGGCAGTGACGTTTCCATGTCCGGCGAGTCGCACAGCGTCGAGAGCCACGCGCCCGCGGCCCCTGCCGCCTCCGCTCCGGCCCAGAAATAAAGCCACACGCCCGGGCGCGTCCGCACACGCCGCACGCATATAGCGGCCTGCGTGTCAACGCAACGAGTAGAATACCGTTTTACGCATAAACGGACGGTTTCTTTCTATGGCAGGTTTTCGCCCCAAGGCTTCCCCACGACTCTCCCCTGACGCCGAGCGTCTGGTGGCCGATGCGCTCGCCCTCGACGCTTCGGGCAGCCGCATGGAGGACGCGTACTGGGAACGGCGGCTCTCGCAGCGCCTGGGCCGCCTGCTGAAGAACGGGAGCCAGACCGCGCTCGACGCGGCGCTGGAACACCTGTTCAAGCACAATGCAGACGCCTCCGACGTGCTGGCCGAGCAGGCCGAGACGCTCGCCGAATCCGCCACCATCGAGGTCGACGGCCAGCGCCATGACGCGCTGCTGATCGCCGCCCCGATCCTGGCGCACACGCGCTACGCCATTCCCTCCGGCTCGCTCAAGCCGGAGCTGGCGCAGACGCTGGCGGTGCACCTGCAGGCACATGTGCTGGCCAGCGGCACCAAGGTCTCGCTGTCGCCCTACCTCTACAGCATCGACCAGCTGCCGCGCACGCACAGCGACACCTTTGCGCTGACGCACAAGCTGGCCGCGGCCGCCCTGGCCGGCACGGTACCCAAGGTCGACCTGCGCGACCTGCCCGAGACCGCGCCGATCCTGGCCGATCCGCGCTACCTGCTGGCGGTGGTGGTGGCCCCGCACGAGCAGGCGCTGTTCCGCTGGCAGGAAGACGCCAAGGAGCACCACGCCGAGCGCTCGACCTGCCTCGACCAGTGGCGCACCCAGGTGCAGCCGTCGGTGGCGCTGCTGCTGCCGGGCTGCGAGTTCGAGCTGCTGCTGCCCGACGCCTTCTTCCTGTCCTGCCGCGAGTCCGACAAGAGCATCCGCCCGCTGACCGTGCGCGCCGCGGTCAACTACCTGTGCGGCACGCTCGACATCTCCGCCGGCCAGCTGGCCGCCGTGGTGGCTGCCTTCGGCGAGGAAGTGGTCGAGGAATACCGCGTGGGCTTCACCATGCGCGGCGAGAAGGATGTGATCTACGGCATCGTGTGGCCGGTCTACGGCCGCGAAGCCGGCGAGGTCGATGCCGACGAAAAGGGCAACCCGCTCGAGCAGATCTGCGAGGAACTGCGCAACGCCGGCGTGGAAGACATCTTCCGCCACGCCGCGCTGTTCGATCCGGAATACTGCGAGGACTGCGGCACGCCGCTGTACGCGGACCGCAACGGCGAGATCGTGCATGCCGAACTGCCCGAGGACGCACCGACGCAGCAGCCGCTGTTCCACTGACGCGCCCGGCTGCGCCTGGCAAAAAGACGGCCCGCATGCGCGGGCCGTCTTCATTGGCGAGCCGCTCAGGCGCGCTGGCGCTCGCTGACGCAGCGCCACAAGCCGTGGCCCGATGCCCCGTACTTGCGCTCGAACGGCGTCATCGGCTGCGCCGGGGCCCACGCCTCTACCCGCGCCGGGCGCCCGACCAGTGCCAGCGCCTGGGCAAACTCATCGATATAGATGCGCCAGTTGCTGCGGCACTCCAGATAGTCGCCGCAGGCGGCCAGCGCCGGGAACACCGCATGCCCCTGCCAGCGCCGCCCCAGGTGGCCGATCTTGGGCCACGGGTTCGGGTACAGCACGTAGTGGCGCGCCACCGGCACGGCCTCGGCCTGCAGCAGGCGCCAGGCATCGACCAGGTCGGCGCGCGCCCAGCAGAAGTTGGCGGGCATCGGCGCCTCGCCCCACCAGTCCTTGCCGGCGGCCAGGCGCTTCTCGGACTGGTCGATGCCGATCACGAAGTGGTCCGGGAACGCTGTGGCCAGCCGCAGCGTGCTTTCGCCCACGCCGCAGCCCGCATCCAGGATCAGCGGCGCGCCGCCGGCCTGCTGCCAGCTTTGCAGCGCCGCGCCGAGCTCGCGCCGGCTGGCTTCGCCGATGGGCTTGCGGAACGGCTCGGCCAGGTGGCGCGCGACGCGCGCGGCCAGGTGTTCGTGGACATCGGCCTGGGCCGAGACAATGGTGCGGGAATTGGCAAACATGGGCGCCATTCTAACGGCGCCGTCCCGCATCGGCTTGCCTGCCCGCGCCAAAGGCTGCAACCAAGCCACTTTAGCGGCACAATGCGGGACAAACCCGCCTGAGAACCCGGCCGCGCCCGCGCGGACCCACGAGGAGCCAGCCAGATGACACCGACCCACGCCCTGCCGCCGCAACGCCTGCCCCGCCGCCCTGCCCGTCGCGCCGTGCTCCATGCCGCCACCGCGCTGGTGCTTGGCAGCGCCGCCTTCACGCTGCTGCCGGCGGGTGCCGCCCACGCCGAAGACCTGCGCATCGGCCTGGCGGCCGACGTGACCTCGATGGACCCGCACTGGAACAACTCGGGCCCCAACAACGCCATCGCGCTGCATGTGTTCGAGTCGCTGGTGTTCATGGACAAGAACGCGCGCTACATCCCCGGCCTGGCGCTGTCGTGGAAGCCGGTCAACGCCATCACTTGGGAGATCAAGCTGCGCCCCAACGTGAAGTGGCACGACGGCTCGCCCTTCACCAGCGAGGACGTCAAGGCCTCGCTGGAGCGCCCGGAGAAGCTGGTCAACAGCCCCGGCTCGTTCACCAGCTACACCAAGCCGATCGCGCGCATCGACACGCCCGACCCGCTGACGGTGCGCCTGACCATGAGCGTGCCCAATTACGCCAACCTGGCCAACGACCTGAACAGCGTGCCGATGATGCCGAAGAAGGTCGCCGCCACGCTGACGCAGGCGGACTTCGACTCGGGCAAGGCGATGATCGGCACCGGCCCGTTCAAGTTCGTGCGCTTTGCGCGCGGGCAGGAAATCGTGATGGAGCGCAACCCCAACTACTGGGGCCCCAAGCCCGAGTGGGACCGCGCCATCTTCCGCATCATCACCGACAACGGCGCGCGTTCGTCCGCGCTGCTGGCGGGCGATGTCGACGTGATCGAGAGCGTACCGTCGGCCGACGTCGCCAAGCTGAAGCAGAATCCGAAGTTCAAGATCGAGCAGCAGGTGTCGTGGCGCACCATCTTCTGGCAGATGGACCAGTCGCGCGACAACCCGCCCTTCGTCACCGACAAGGCCGGCAAGCCGCTGGGCAAGAACCCGTTCAAGGACGCGCGCGTGCGCGCCGCAATCAGCAAGTCGCTGAACCGCGACGCCATCGTCAGCCGCATCATGGAAGGGCTGGCGGTGCCGGCATCGTCGATCGTGTCGCCGCAGATCTTCGGGCATCCGGGCACCAAGCCGGAGGCCTATGATCCGGAAGGCGCGAAGAAACTGCTGGCCGACGCGGGCTACCCCGACGGCTTCGGCCTGACGCTGCACGCCACCAACAACCGCTACCTGAACGACGCCGCGGTGGCGCAGGCCACCGCCAGCATGCTGACGCGCATCGGCATCCAGACCAAGGTGGAGACGTTGCCGGTGGCGGCCTACTTCACGCGCGCACGCCAGGGGGAGTTCGCCTTCCAGATGCTGGGCTGGGGCTCGGCCGCGGCCGACGTGGCCTTGCGCTCGATCACCGGCACGCCCAACCCCAAGACCGGCTACGGCACCTGGAACTGGGGCAAGTACAGCAACCCGCAACTGGACCAGCTGATCGAGAAGTCGCTGACTACCGTCAGCAGCGACAAGGCGCGTGAGGAGAATGCCCGCACCGCGGCCAAGTTTGCGCTGGCCGACCACGCGATCATTCCGTCGCACAGCCAACTGGCGATGTGGGCGATGAAGAAGGGGCTGAAGTACGAGGCGCGCACCGACGAGTGGTCGCTGGCGCAGTTCTTCCACAAGGAGTGAGGGCCGGACTGCCTGCTGCCGCTCTCCCGCGCAGCGGGAGAGCGGCCGTTCCTCAGATCTTCAACCGCTCTTCCTGCCGCGCATTCGCCGCGCGCAGCTTCTGTACCCAGTCGCGCGCAGGCAGACCGGTAGTCTTCTCGACCACATCGGCGCGCGCCTCGATCACTTCCCACGACACATCGATCTCCGGCCCATTGAATGCCAGCGCAATGACGTTGCCGTCATGCACTTCCGGGAACACCAGCACGCGGTTGTCGAAGGCATCGCAGATGCGTTCGATATTCTTCGGAAAGCTGTCGTGGTCGCCGAACAGGTTGATGGTCATCACCCCGGGTGCCTTCAGCGTGCGGCGGCAGGCGCGGTAGAACGCGGTGGTGTCCAGCACCGGGCCGCGCGCGGTGGCGTCGTACAGGTCCACCTGCAGCACGTCGATGGCGCCCGCGTGGGTGCCGTCCATGACGTAGTCCCAGGCATCCTGCTCGCGCACGGTCAGGCGCGCATCGTCCTCGCGCAGGCCGAACATGCTGCGCCCGGCGATGATCACCGCGGGGTTCAGCTCCACCGCGGTCACGCGCGCGCGGCTGAACTGGCGGTGGCAGAACTTGGTCAGCGCCGCGGCGCCCAGGCCCAGTTGCACCACGTGGAATTCTTCGACCGAGGGCGACAGGAACAGCAGCCAGGCCATCATCTGCTGCGCGTATTCCAGCTCGATCGCATCGGGCTTGCGCAGGCGCATCGCGCCCTGCACCCACTCGGTGCCGAAGTGCAGGTAGCGCACCCCTTCCATTTCCGAGAAGGTCACCGGCGCAAAGCGCGGCGTCATGCGTTTTTCTTCGCGTGCCGGCGCCTCGCCACGGGTGCGGGTGCCACGTGCCGGACGGCGCGAGGCCACGGCTTCAATCGATTTGCGTTTCAGTAGGGTCATGTTGTCGAGAAAGGCGTTCAGCACCCGTTCCAGCATGGATGGGGGAAACGCGGATTACTTGCCCAGCGCCGCCTGCGCGCGTTGCAGCCATTCGCGGTTGTGTTCGCGGGCGTGGCGCGGCCAGTGGCGGGCGTCGTGGACGATATCGGCATAGAGCTGCTGCGCGCGTTCGTGGTCGGCGGCGTCGGGCTGCGCCGCCAGCCAGTCGGCGAAAAGGCAGCGCGGCGCGGCATCGCTGGCGCTGGTCAGCGCCTGCTCGAACGCGGCGCGCGTGCCGGATGCGCCGGTGGCCGCCAGCGCGCGCGCATACAGCAAGGCCGGATCGGGCTGCTGGCGCGACTGCGGATTGGCGGCGAACAGCTTCTCCAGCGTTGCCAGCGCGCCGGCGGCATCGTTGGTGGCGAACTGCGCCTGCGCCAGCCCCTGCAGCAGCGCCGGATCGGTCGCAAACGGTCCGCTGGCCGCTGCCTGGTAGTGCTGCAGGGCTTCCGACGGCTCCTCGGCCGCCAGCAGCGCGGCGCCCAGGCGCATGCGGTGCGCCACCGTCGGGGCGCGGTCAAAGTCTGAGCGGGCCTCGCGCACCGCGCGGTTCGGATCGACCAGTTGCGTGATGGCACGCGTGGCCGCACGCGCGCCGCGCGACTGGCGCAGCTCGGGCAGGTAGATCGCGAAGAAATACACCACGCTGCCCAGCCCCGGGAACAGGAACAGGATCAGCAGCCAGTACATGTTCTGGTGCGTGCGCACCGCGTGCACCGCAAAGAACAGTGCAACGATGATATGGATGCTGATGCCGAAGATACGCATAGGGAATTCACCTTGAAATCAATGGCCGGCGCGCCAGCCGCCGGCATTGTGACAGAAAGGCGGGGCCACGGGTTTCAGCCGCCCGCCGCAATGCCGGCGCCGGCCGGCTGCAGCCCGGCCACCGCCTGCGGCGTCAGCACGGCCTCGCCATTGACCGCGCGCGCCACCAGCGCATCGGCCGCCTCGATGGCAATGCCCTGCGCGCTGTACCAGGCATCGTCGTAATAGGTGTTGCCGTAGCGCTCGCCGCTGTCGCACAGCAGGCTGACGATGGCGCCGCCCTCCCCCGCCGCGCTCATCTGCTGGGCCAGGTACAGCACGCCGACGAAATTGGTGCCGGTGGACCCGCCCACGCGGCGCCCGAAGCGCCCGGCGAGGTAGCGCATGGCCGCGAACGAGAGTGCGTCCGGCACCTTCAGCATGGCGTCGATGCAGGTCGGGATAAACGAATGCTCCACGCGCGGCCGGCCGATGCCTTCAATGCGCGAGCCCTCCGCCAGGGACAGGTCCGGCTGCGGCTTGCCGTCCAGGCAGCTGCGGAAGTAGTCAAAGAACACCGAGTTCTCCGGGTCCGCGCACAGCACGCGGGTCTTGTGGCGCCGATAGGCCACATAGCGCCCCAGCGTGGCGATGGTGCCGCCGGTGCCGCCGCTCGATACCAGCCAGGCCGGCACCGCATGCTCTTCGTGCGCCATCTGCTTGAAGATCGACTCGGCGATATTGTTGTTGGCGCGCCAGTCGGTGGCGCGCTCGGCGTAGGTGAACTGGTCCATGAAATGCCCGCCCGTCTCCTGCGCGATGCGGCGCGAGGCGGCGTAGATCTCGGACGGGCTGCCCACCAGGTGGCAGTGCCCGCCGTAGAACTCGATCGCCTCGATCTTGGCGCGCGAGGTCCCCGCCGGGATCACCGCCACGAACGACAGCCCGAGCAGCCGCGCAAAGTAAGCCTCGGAGATCGCGGTCGAGCCGCTGGATGCCTCCACCACCGTGCTGCCCTCGTGCAGCCAGCCGTTGCACAGCGCATACAGGAACAGCGACCGCGCCAGCCGGTGCTTGAGGCTGCCGGTCGGGTGGCTGGACTCGTCCTTGAAATAGACGCGGATGTCCGGGTAGCCCGGCAGGTCCAGCGGGATCAGGTGGGTGTCGGCGGAGCGGTTGAAATCCGCATCGATCTTGCGGATGGCCTCATGGGTCCAGTCGGAAAGGGGCATGGCAGCGTTCCGGGCGGGCCGGACATCAGGACAGATCCGTCAGGATGCCAGAAGCGCACGCCCCAAATCCAGTTTCCGGGATGAGCAGGCGCCCGGCACAGCCCGCAAAGGGCGGTTTCTCCACAACCGCGGCACCGGGCATGGCATTTCCTGGCCGGATGCAGCCACCGGCTGCGGGTGCTGAGCTATGATAATACGATTAACATCATATGTGACTGCAACAGATGTCCCCGATGTCCGCGATACCCGGGCGCGCGACCCGCCGCCTTGCCCGCCCCAGCCAGCCCACCGGGTCCGCCTCCCGGGTCCTGCATTGCGCAAGGCTGCCGTGATCGAGGCGACCCTCAACATCGCCGCCGGCAAGGGTTTCCAGGGACGCGGCTCGGCGCGAGTGACCCTGGTGGCCAGCCGCTTTGCCAGCCGCATCGTGCTGATCACGGACTCCGGCTCGGCCGATGCGCACGACGTGATGGCCGTCATGCGCCTGCGCACGCCGCCTGGCACCGTGCTGCGCATCCAGGCCGACGGCCCGGACGAAGTCGCCGCGGTCAGGGCCATCGCACAACTTCTCGGACCAGGGGACGGCCAGCCATGAACGAACGCAAACCGGACGCCGGCACCGGCATCGCCGCGGATAGCCGCCGCACCTCCTTTGAGTCCTATATGCGGTTCCTGGCCGAAGCCCCGCGCGACGGCACGCCCGTGGTGCTGGAGACCGAGACCGCCCTGTCGCTGCACTTCGACGTGCTGGCCACGCAGAGCTTCATGTCGCGGCGCGATCCCGACCGGCTGGTGCTGGGCTACACGCGCACCATGATGGGATTCCTGTTGCTGCATCCGTCGCCGGCACGAATTTCGGTGATCGGGCTCGGCGGAGGCTCGCTGGTCAAGTATTGCTACCGGCACCTGCCTGCCACGCGGGTGGTCGCTGTCGAGATCGACCCGGCGGTGATCGCACTGCGCGAGCGCTTCCGCATTCCGCCCGACGATGCCCGCCTGCAGGTGGTCTGCGCCGATGGCGCCGAGTACGTCAGGGGGCGGGAAGCGCGCCCCGAGGTCATTCTCGTCGACGGCTTCCTGGCTGACGGCATGCCGCTGCAGCTTGGCTCTGCCGGCTTCTACGCGGCCTGCCACGCGCGGCTGGCCGACGACGGCGTGCTGGTCGCCAACTTCCTGGCAAGCGACCGCGGCATGCCGCACTACCTGGGCGCCGTGCGCGCCGTGTTCGGGGCCTCGATGTCGGTCGCACGCGCCGAGGACAGCTGCAACTACACCTTGTTTGCCTGGAAAGGCCCGCCCCGGCTGCCGTCGCTGCAGACGCTGCTGGCACGCGCACGGGCGCTGGAAGCCGTGCATGCATTGAAGCTGACACCGACTGCCCGCCGCATGAAGCGCGGCGAGGCGGTTGCCGCCGACCCCGACGCCTGGCACGCCCTTGCCCGGCCCCGGGACACCCTGTAGCGGCAACGCAGGTCCGCCGCCGCCCTTCCCAATCCGCCAGACGCCGCCCCATCGCCATGCCGATCCTGTACCTGCGCAAACTGACCGGGAAGCGGCGCAGCCCCCACGCCAACCGGCACCTGGCCGGCTACCTCTGCTTTGTCGCCGGCGCCATCAATGCCGGCGGCTTCCTGGCCGTGCAGCAATACACCTCGCATATGTCCGGCGTGGTCTCGGCCATGGCTGACAACCTGGCGCTGGGCAGCTTCGCGCTGGTGCTGGATGGGGTCGGGGCGCTGCTGTCGTTTCTCGGCGGCGCCGCGTGCTCGGCGGTGCTGGTCAACTGGGGACGGCGCGAGCGGCTGCACAGTGAATACGCGCTGCCGCTGGCGCTGGAGGCGGGGCTGCTGCTGTGCTTTGGCCTGATCGGCGGCAACCTGGGGCAGCACCAGTGGCTGTTCGTGCCAGCCACGGTGATGCTGCTGTGCTTCATCATGGGGCTGCAGAATGCCATGATCACCAAGCTTTCGAACGCCGAGATCCGCACCACCCACCTCACTGGCATGGTCACCGATATCGGCATCGAGCTGGGCAAGCTGTGCTACTGGAACGCAGCCGCGCCGGCGCACACGCCATCACGCACACAAGCGCGCCCACTGCCCCGCGTGCTCGCCAACCGGCGCAAGCTGCGCCTGCTGGTGGTGCTGGTCACGCTGTTCTTTGCCGGCGGCATCACCGGCGCGCTGGGCTTCAAGCACCTGGGTTTCAGCGCCACGCTGCCGCTGGCCGCGCTGCTGCTGGCGCTGATCGCAGTGCCGCTGAGCGACGACCTGCGCAGCCGCTGGCGCACAGGCCCGCTGCCGCGCCTGGCGGCGCGGATGCGGCAATGCGTGCAGGCGGGCGCGCCGCGCCGGCGGCGCTAGGCGTCGCCTAGCGGTACACCAGCACCGGGATCTTGCTGTGGGTCAGCACCTTCAGGGTTTCGCTGCCGATCAGCATGCCCTGGACCCCGCGCCGCCCGTGCGAAGCCATCACGATCAGGTCGCAGCCTTTTTCCTCGGCCGTCTTGATGATGGCCTCGTAGGGATGGTCGTTAACGACGTATGCCGTGTCACAGGCCACGCCCGCGGCGCCGGCCTCGTCGGCCAGTCCGCGCAGGTAGCGGGTCGCGTTTTCCCAGGCCTCCTTCACGTAGGTTTCGCGCGTGTCCTCCAGCATCTCGACCTGGTAGGTCAGGACGTGGTAGTTCGGACAGACGCGCACCGCGGTGGCACGCGCCCCCATGTCCCGCGCCAGCGTCAGGGCCTTGCGGAATGCCGATTCAGACAGGTCGGAGCCATCGACCGCCAGCAGGAGATGCTTGAACATGATTGCCTCCTTGCCAGCATGGTTGCCGGCTAAGGCGCTCACTTCCGATGCGTCATCGCCATGCGTCCGAAAGTGCGAGCCCGCAAGGCGCACTACAAGGAGCGACCGATACCCCCGGTTTCGAATGATTCGTCGCCCGACTCCAGTATAGGTGCGCCATGGCCCACGGCAATCCGGCATGCGTCACATGCGCACGGGTGGATTCAATACGGGCGATTTGCGAAGCCGTTGGCTGGCTGCGGGCCGCGTCAGGCCCGACCGGGCTCGCGCCGGATCTTTGCGGAATCCGTTCCGTGAGCGTCGCGCAGTCGTTGGTCAGGTGGCGGAAGCTGCGGAACAGACTGGCAGCGATGACCGGCTCGAAGGCATTCAGCTGCAGCTGGCCACCCTCGGCGGCGGAGGTCACGGTCACGTCATTGCCGAACACTTCGAATGCGAATGCCACCTGGTTCACCACTTCCGGAATCACCGGGTTGACCTTGCCCGGCATGATCGACGAGCCCGCCTGCATGGCAGGCAGGTTGATTTCGCCAAAGCCCGCGCGCGGGCCGCTGGAGAGCAGGCGCAGGTCATTGCAGATCTTTGAGAGCTTTACCGCGATGCGCTTGAGCACGCCGGAAATCTGCACAAAGGCGCCGCAGTCCTGCGTGGCTTCGATCAGGTTGGGGGCGCCGCTCAGTGCAATGCCGGAAATGCGGCTCAGGGCAGCCACGGCATTGTCCGCGTACTCCGGGTGCGCGGTGATGCCGGTGCCAATCGCGGTAGCACCGAGGTTGACCTCGCGCGCCAGGGCCGACACTTCGCGCAGCCGCGCCATGTCTTCATCGATCATGACGGCATAGGTGGAGAACTCCTGGCCCAGGGTCATCGGCACCGCGTCCTGCAGCTGCGTGCGGCCCAGCTTGAGCAAGCCGGCAAACTCGACGGACTTCTCGCTGAAGGCATCGCGCAGGGCCTCCCGCCGTCCGCTTCCAGGCGCCGGCAGGTGGCGTATAGCGCAAGCGTCGGGTGGTCCGCCTGGTGCGGCAGATGGGCGGTGCGGTCAGGGATCTGCGGGTTCTGCTCAACCAGCAGCTTGATGTGGTCCTGGTCCTTTGCGGCGCTGGTGCTGCGCACGATCTTTGCCATGAAGTCCACCGTCGCCGCCGGGCCGATGCCACCGCGAGCAGGAACGTCTTGCGCGGCCGTGAGTAGAGCGGCGGGGGCGCCGCCGGATGGGCGCCAGGCACCTCAGGTTGTCGGGATGCGTCACATGTCTTCTTTGTTTATTGGATGGGACCGTGTGAGCCATGGCATAGATATTGCACAGCGGTCACACAGGCCAACGGCGGCCTTGAAACAAGCTGGCAAGTCGCGATGACATGCTCCGAACAGGAGCATCCCGGGCAACGACGCCCCGAAGCGAATGGACCACGAACCGGACAACCGGTTCGCAGGCATCTCGCTTCGGGGCGCTTTTGCTTCGCCGGTCAGCGCGGTGCGCGTCGGCGTCGACACTACCTGCAAGGCATGGCATGAACGCTCTCTCTGCTCAGTCACCCGAGACCGAAGTGTCCGCCGAAACCATCGGCGCATTGATCGACCTTTCCGGAAGGCAGCGCATGCTGTCGCAACGGATCGTCCTCCAGTTGTTGCTCGCTTCGCGGGGAGACACTGCCGCGCTCGATATCGCACGCAAGTGCCTGTCAATGTTCGAGTCGGCGCATTCGGATCTCATGACGGGCAATGAGCGTTTCCCGGGCATATTCTCCGGCGCCTTGCAGCGACTGTACTTTGGCAGTGCGCGCGCTGACGCTCGCATCCGTGAATTCATCGCCCGGGTCAGAACAGCGATAGACACACCACTGGCCGACACCAGCCGGCGAGCGTCATCCCTCGATGTGCTTGTGACGCAGGCCACGCCGATACTTGAGCTGCTGCAGACCGTCACGCAGGCCTACCAGGAGGAAATGCACCGTTGCGAACTCGCAGTACGCAAACGCCAGACCGACCTCGCCGATCGCCTCAGCGGTATTTCGATGCAAGCCAACATCGTCGCAATGAATGCGCGCATCTCGGCGGCGCGGGCGGGAGAGTACGGCAGGGAGTTCTCGGTGATCACGCAGGCGCTTGCAGACATCATCAAGGAAATGGATCAGCTGATCCGCCACGTCGTCGGCTCGAACGATGCGCCCAAAGGATCAACCAGAACTTGATGCGGAGACGCCCTTGAAACGTGACCTCTGTTCCTTCTGCCTGATTGTCTGCAGCGTCCTGGCGCTGGCCCTGGCCGGGACCGCTTGCGCCGAAACGCTGACGATCAACGCGGCGATCAACAAGGCGGGCCGCCAGCGCATGCTGTCTCAGCGCATGGCCAAGGCTTACTGCCAGGCTGGCCTCGGCGTTGAAGTCGAACGTTCGAAGAAGATTCTCGAGCAGTCCGTGGCGCTCTTCGACAAGCAGCTCATGGAGCTGAAGGTGTTCGCGCCCACGCAGGAGATCAGGGACACCTACGCCAGGCTCGAGCAGACATGGATTCCCTATAGGCAGTTGCTGTCCGGCGGCGATCCGAATCCCGATAGCGCGAAAACCATCGCAAGAATGAGCGAGGACGTGCTGAAGCTTGCGCAACAAGGAACCCTCCTGCTCGAGAAACATTCGGACACCGCGACGGGCAAGCTGATCAACGTTGCGGGGCGCCAGCGGATGCTCTCGCAGAGAATCGCCAAGATCAGCATGTTCCGCGCCTGGGGCATTACCTCCCCCCAGATGGCGCAGGATCTGGACGCGGCTACCAGGGAATTCGCAGCCGCGCAGGAGCTTCTCGCCTCGGCGCCGCAGAACACCGAGGCAATCCGTCGCGAACTGCTGCTGGCCGGCTCTCAGTGGCTGTTCTTTGAAGAGGCACTCAATCAGACCGGGGTCAGTCGCGCGGAACAGTTGAGAAACATCGCCACGACCAGCGAGCGCATTCTTCAGGTGATGGATGACGTCACCGGCATGTATGAAGGGATGCCCAGGTAACGTGGGTGCGTGAACGAGCTATGCCAGACGCTGGCTTACAGGCAGCCACTCTTGCAATGCCTGCCAGGCGCCCAGCTTTTCCATGTAGGGCAAGGTATGAGCGGGACTACTGGAAGGAAGCCTGATGATCCGGTGATGGTCGCCATGCTGCCCAAGGGCCTTCAAACCGATACGCGCAGCAGTGCCGCCATTGAAGGCGATGACAGCCAGCCTGGGTAGTGATTCGATCAGGCTCACCAGGTCGTTGCCGGCGTGATCCCGGATGTTGCTGTCCAGGCTGCCCTCACGCTTCGCTTGCGCCACCACGTCCCACAGACCGACGTGATGCGCCAGAAGCGTTTGCAGCCGCGCGGCATAGTCCATGTGGACCAGGTCTTCACCCAGAACCTCGCCGGTCAGGCGCCAGAACTGATTCTGCCGATGCGCGTAATACTGGCTTTGCGCCAGTGACGCCTCGCCCGGCAGGCTGCCGAGAATAAGGATGCGCGTGCCGGCGTCAACGACAGGCGGGAAGCACCGCTTCAGTGTCATCGGTCACGCGCTCCGTTACAACACCTTGAGATGGGAATCCCCCGCCGCCTGCGCGGCGGGGGCAGCCGGGCCGTCAGGCCAGCAGCTTGTTGACGCGCTGCACGTAGGCAGCCGGATCGTCCAGCATGCCACCTTCGGCCAGCAGCGCCTGGTCGAACAGCACCTGCACGCGGTCGCTGAAGGCATCGCCCTCGGGGAGATCGCGCAGTTTCTGCACCAGCGCGTGTTCCGGATTCAGTTCCAGGATCGGCTGGGCGTCCGGCGCCTTCTGGCCGGCCTGCTTGAGCAGGCGCTGCAGGTAGCCGCTCATGTCGCCTTCGTCAGAGACCAGGCACGAGGCCGACGCGGTCAGGCGCAGCGTCACGCGCACGTCCTTGGCCTTGCCGTCGAGCACGCCCTTGGCGCGTTCGACCACGTCCTTCCAGTCGGCCTCGGCCTTTTCCTGCTCGGCCTTCTCGGCTTCGTCGGCGAGCTTGCCCAGGTCCAGGTCGCCGCGCGCAACCGACACCAGTTCCTTGCCGTCGAACTCGCGCAGGAATGACAGCATCCATTCGTCGACGCGGTCGGTCAGCAGCAGCACTTCGATGCCCTTCTTGCGGAACACTTCCAGGTGCGGGCTGTTCTTCGCGGCGGACCAGGTATCGGCGGTGACGTAGTAGATCTTGTCCTGGCCTTCCTTCATGCGGCCGACGTAGGCGGCCAGCGCCACATTCTGCTCGGCGGTGTCGTTGTGGGTGGAGGCAAAGCGCAGCAGCTTCGCCACGCGCTCCAGGTTGGCCTGGTCTTCGCCGATGCCTTCCTTGAGCGCCTGGCCGAACTGCTGCCAGAAGGTGGTGTACTTGGCGCGCTCGGCTTCTTCTTCACTGTCGGCCAGCGTTTCCAGCATCGACAGCACGCGCTTGGTGCAGCCCTCGCGGATGGCCTTGACGTCGCGGCTTTCCTGCAGCAGTTCGCGCGATACGTTCAGCGGCAGGTCGGCGGAGTCGACCACGCCCTTGACCCAGCGCAGGTAGCCCGGCAGCAGCTGGTCGGCATCGTCCATGATGAAGACGCGCTTGACGTACAGCTTCAGGCCGGCCTTGTGGTTGCGATCCCACAGGTCGAACGGGGCGCGCGCCGGGATATACAGCAGCTGGGTGTATTCGCTGCGGCCTTCCACGCGGTTGTGGGTCCAGGCCAGCGGCGCCTCGTTGTCGTGCGCGATGTGCTGGTAGAAGGCGGTGTACTGCTCGTCGGTGATGTCGGACTTGGCGCGGGTCCACAGCGCGCTGGCCTGGTTCACGCTTTCCCACTCGGCGGTGCGCTGGTAAGTGCTGGATTCAGCGTCCCACACTTCCTTGGGCATGCGGATCGGCAGCGAGATATGGTCCGAGTACTTCTGGATGATGCCCTTCAGGCGCCAGGCCGAGAGGAAGTCGTCCTCGCCCTCGCGCAGGTGCAGCGTGATGGTGGTGCCGCGCTCGTTGCGGGCGATGGCATCGATGGTGAACTCGCCGTCGCCGGTGCTTTCCCAGCGCACTGCGTCTTCTGCGCCCAGGCCGGCGCGGCGCGTTTCCACCGTGACCTTGTCGGCGACGATAAAGGCCGAGTAGAAGCCCACGCCGAACTGGCCGATCAGCGCGGCGTCCTTCTGCTGGTCGCCGGAAAGCTGCTGGAAGAATTCCTTGGTGCCCGAGCGGGCGATGGTGCCGAGGTTGTGGATGGCCTCGTCGCGGCTCATGCCGATGCCGTTGTCGGTGATCGTCAGCGTGCGCGCCTTGGCGTCGGCCTCGATGCGGATGGCCAGGTCGGCGTCGTTCTCCAGCAGGGACGGATTCGCGATCGCCTCGAAGCGCAGCTTGTCGGTAGCGTCCGAAGCATTCGAGACCAGCTCGCGCAGGAAGATTTCCTTGTTGCTGTACAGCGAGTGGATCATCAGGTGCAGCAGTTGCTTCACTTCCGCCTGGAAGCTCATCGTCTCGTGCGGTGCGGTCATGGTTCTCCTCTTGGAAACAGGCGAATCTGGAAAGTGGGTGTGGCCACGGTCCTGTGGCCGGTGCCGCCAGACATAGGGCCGCCCGGGCCATTTTTCAAGGCCCGGGTGCTGCCGGGATGTGACTTACAGTCGCTCTAGCTGGTGCGCCAGGAAGGCCAGCATGTCCGGGTGGCCGCTGCTGGCAACGTTGAAGCGCATCCAGCCCGACGGCATCTGCGACGGCGAGAACAGGCTGCCCGGGGCGAACAGGTAGCCCTCCTCATGCCCCGCGGTGGCGATCGCGTTGGTGTCGCGGCCGGTATCGGCCCACAGGTACATGCCGGCGTGCTGGCCGGGAAAGAGCCGCAGGCCCAGGCGCTCCAGCTCGCGCCGGGTCTCGTCGCGGGCGCGGTCCAGCCGGGTGCGCACGCGCTCCACATGCTTGCGGTAGTGGCCCTCGGTCAGCACCTTGTACAGCACGCGCTCGTTGATCTCCGGCGTGGCCAGCCCCGCCAGCAGCTTGCTGTCGGTCAGCGCCGACGCCATCTCCGGGTGCGCGGCGATAAAGCCCACGCGCAGGTTGGCCGCCAGGGTCTTGGAAAAGCTGCCCAGGTAGATCACCCGGCGCAGCTGGTCCAGGCTGGCCAGCCGGGTGGCGGCGTGGCCGGGCGGGCACAGGTCGCAGTAGATATCGTCCTCGACGATCAGGAAGTCGTACTGCTCGGCCAGGCGCAGCAGCTGGAAGGCCTTGGCCGCCGACAGCGAGGTGCCGGTGGGGTTGTGCAGCACCGAGTTGATCACGAACAGCTTGGGCCGCCGTGCCTGCACGATGCGCTCCAGCGCCTCCAGGTCCGGCCCTTCGGCGGTGTAGGGCACCCCGGTCACCTGGGCGCCCTGCGCGGCAAAGCGGCCGAACATCACGAACCAGGCCGGGTCGCCCACCAGCACCGTGTCGCCGGGCTGCAGGTAGAGCCGCGCGATCAGGTCCAGGGCCTGGGTGATGCCCGAGGTCAGCACGATCTGCTCGGCGCTGGCACCGATCTCCAGTTCTTCCAGCCGGGTGCGCAGCTGCTGGCGCAGCGGCAGGAAGCCCTGCGGCGTGCCGCTGGCCAGGAAATGGTTGCCGGGCTGGCGGCCCAGGCCGCGCAGCGCGCTGGCGATCAGCTCGCCGTCGAGCCAGTCATTGGGCAGGAAGCCCAGCCCGGGCGCCTTGTGCGCCTCGGCGGTATGGAACATGCTGCGCAGCAGCCAGGTCACGTCGATATTGCGCGCCACCGCCACGTCGCCGGACACCGGCGCCGCGGGCGCGGCCGGGGCACGCTCGCGCACGTAGAAGCCGGAGCCGCGGCGCGATTCCAGGTAGCCCAGCGCCACCAGCCGCTCATAGGCCTCGACCACGGTAAAGCGCGAGATGCCCTTCTCCTGGGCCAGTTGCCGGATCGACGGCATGCGCATGCCGGAGCGGAACACGCGCTCGTCGATGCGCATGCGGGCCCATTCGGTCAGTTGCTCGACCAGCGTCATCTGCGCCGAGGGGATCGGATCCGGGAAGCGCTCGGTGGGCGGCACCACCAGCCGCAGCGCGCGGCCGGAGGTCTGCCCCGATGTGCTGTGGGCGTCGCCGCCGCTATCCTTATGACGGGTGACGGTGGCGGGCTCGCCGCCGGCGTCGCCATCCCTGCTGTTGGCATCCATGTGCTGCTCCTGCAACTGTACTGAATACGATCCGCTCAACTGTACCGGTACTGTACCGACTACCTTGTCTACCATCAAGCCAAGATGAAGCTCGCCCTCGATCACCTTGTCATCGCCGCGCCCGACCTGGACGCCGGCACGGACCATGTTGCCGGCCTGCTGGGCATTGCGCCCCAGGGCGGCGGTGCGCACACGGCCATGGGCACGCACAACCGTGTGCTGGGCATGTTCGGCGGCGTCTACCTGGAAGTGATCGCGGTCGATCCGGCGGCAACGGCACCGGCCCGGGCGCGCTGGTTCGGCCTGGACACCGAGGCCGTGCAGCAGCGCCTGCGCGACGGCCCCTTCCTGCTGCACTGGGCCGCGCGCGTGGAACGCCCCGCCGACCTGGGCCGGTGGCAGGCGCAGTACCCGGAGCGCATCGCCCCGGTCATCCCGATGACCCGCGGCGGCCTGCACTGGCGCATCACCGTGCCCGAGGACGGCAGCCTGCCCGCCTGGCCGGGCGAAGCCGACAGCGCCGGCGATGGCCTGCTGCCCAGCCTGATCCAGTGGGACGTGGCCAGCTACCCCGGCGTCAGCCTGCCGCGGCAGGACCTGGCGCTGCGCAGGCTGTCCGGGCGCCACCCGCGCGCCGAGCTGCTGCGCCAGGGGCTGGCCTGGCTGGGTGCCGACCACCTCATCGCCATCGAGCAGGCCGACGGCCCGCCCGAACTGAGCGCCGAAATCGAAACCGCGCAGGGCATCCGCACCCTGCGCTAGCCACACCCGGAACAAGCCCACCAGGAGACCCCGATGTCCGCCACCCGCAAGCGCTTCGACGAAGACCCCTATCTTGGCCACTGCACCGCCACCGTGGTGGCGGCCGGCGCCGAAGGGATCGAACTCGACGAAACCGTGTGCTACGCGCGCAGCGGCGGCCAGGCCGGCGACACCGCCACACTGGCGCTGGCCGACGGGCGCGCGGTGGCCATCGTCGACACTGTCTACGCCGACGACCGCAGCCGCATCCTGCATGTGGCAGCACCGGATGCGCCGCTGCCGCGCGTGGGCGAGCGCGTCACCGTGACCATCGACTGGGCGCGCCGCCACAAGCTGATGCGGCTGCATACCTGCCTGCACCTGCTGGGCTCGCTGATCCCGGTGCCGGTGACCGGCTGCGGCATCTCGCCGGAGTCGGCGCGCGTCGACTTCGACTTGCCGGAATCGACCCTGGACAAGGCCGACCTGACCGAGCGCCTGAACGCGCTGATCCATGCCAACACCGCGGTGCGCACCACGCTGATCACACCGCAGGAACTGGCCGCCCAGCCCGAGCTGGTGCGCACCATCGGCGCCGCGCCGCCGGCGGGCACCGCCAGCATCCGCATCATCGAGATCCCCGGCGTGGACCGCCAGCCCTGCGGCGGCACCCACGTGGCCAACACCAGCGAGATCGGCACGGTGGTGGTGACCAAGATCGAGAAGAAGAGCCGCACCAACCGGCGCGTGGTGGTCGCGTTCGCGTGATGGCGTCCGGCTTGCTCACCGGCCTGACGGCCGCGCAGTTCCTGGCCCTGCTGACCCTGCTGACGGTGGGCCTGTTCACGCCCGGGCCCAACACCACCATCGCCGCGGTCACCGGCGCCAACTTCGGGCTGCGCGCCACGCTGCCGCACTGCGTGGGCGTGGCCTTCGGCTTTGCCAGCATCCTGGCGCTGTGCGCGCTGGGCGTGGGCGCGCTGGTCCTGGGCCAGCCGGCGCTGGCCGCCGGCGTGCACCTGGCCGGCGTGGCCTACCTGCTGTGGCTGGCGTGGAAGATCGCGCGCAGCGCGGCGCTGGCGCAGAAGCAGGTGCTGCGCCCGCTGAGCGTGTGGCAGTCGGCGGTGCTGCAGTACGCCAACATCAAGGCGTGGATGCTGGCGCTGGCGGTCGCGGCCTCTTACATGACTGGCGCGCCCTCGCCGGTGCAGCGCGTGCTGCTGGTGTGCGGCGTGTTCGCCGCGCTGGGCTTTGTCAGCAACGGCGTGTACGGTGTGCTGGGCGCGTCGTTGCGGCAATGGCTGCAGCAAGGGCAGCGCGTGCGCTGGTTCAACCGCGCCATGGGCGCGGCGCTGGCGCTGACCGCGCTGTGGATTGCGGTCAGTGCCAGCCCGGGCGCGCACTGAGACCCGCCGATCCGATTCCGAGCCGATGACAACCAAGACCCCGACCATGGCCGCCAGCCGCCCCGCTTCGCCACTGACGTCTGCCCCGCCGGCCTCCGGCGGCATGCTGCTCGGCTTTGTCGGCGTGGCGATCTTCAGCCAGACGCTGCCGTTCACGCGCATGGCGGTGGCCGAGCTGGACCCGATCTTTGTGGCACTGGCGCGCGCCGTGCTGGCCGCGCTGCTGGCGCTGGCGCTGCTGGCCTGGCGCGGCGCGCTGTCCGCCAGCCGCCGCCCGCGCGGCGGCCAGTGGCCGCGGCTGGCCGTGACCGCGCTGGGCGTGGTGGCAGGTTTCCCGCTGTTTTCTTCGCTGGCGATGCGCGAGGTGCCGGCCAGCCACGGCGCCATCGTGATCGGCCTGCTGCCGCTGGCGACCGCGGTGTTCGCCGCCTGGTTCGGGCGCGAGCGGCCGTCGCCGGCGTTCTGGCTGTCGGCCGTGGCCGGCAGCGCGCTGGTGGTGGGCTTTGCCGTCTGGCAGGGTGCCGGCGGCCTGCAGCATGCGGACTGGTACCTGTTCGCCGCCGTGGTGCTGGGCGCGCTGGGCTATGCCGAGGGCGGCAAGCTGTCGCGCGAGCTGGGCGGGCTGGAAACCATCAGCTGGGCGCTGGCGGTATCGCTGCCGGTGCTGGTGCCGGTGGTGGCCTGGCTGACCCTGCGCGACCTGCCGGCGATTGCCGCGGCGTCGCCGCGCGCCTGGGGCGGCATGGCCTATGTGTCGGTGTTCTCGATGTTTGTCGGCTTCCTTTTCTGGTACGCCGGCCTCGCAAAAGGCGGCGTGGCGCGCGTCGGCCAGATACAATTGCTGCAGCCGTTCCTGACGCTGGCGGGCGGTGCGCTGATTCTGGCCGAGCCGCTTGACGCCCCTACCATCACCTTCGCGGTGGCGGTGATCGCCGTCGTGGCCCTCGGCCGCCGCGCCGCCGTGCAGCAAAGCGCACCCGCCCCCGCCCCGGAAACGCCACCGATCCTCCCTGGACGCATTCACTGACTGGAGCCTACATGTCCGTCTACGACACCCTTGCCCGCCTCGGCATCGAACTGCCGGCCGTCAACGCCCCCGCCGCCGCCTATGTAATGGCCGCGCAAACCGGCAACACCGTATTCCTGTCGGGCCATATCGCCCGCAAGGACGGCAAGGTATGGACCGGCAAGCTGGGCAAGGACATCGACACCGAGTCCGGCAAGGCCGCAGCGCGCGCGATCGCCATCGACCTGCTGGCCACGCTGCACGCGCATGTGGGCGACCTGAACCGCGTCACCCGCATCGTCAAGGTGATGAGCCTGGTCAACTCGACTCCCGAATTCACCGAGCAGCACCTGGTCACCAACGGCGCCTCGGAGCTTTTGGCCGAAGTGTTCGGCGACAACGGCAAGCATGCGCGCAGCGCCTTCGGCGTGGCGCAGGTCCCGCTGGGCGCCTGCGTCGAGATCGAGATGATCGCCGAAGTGAAGGCGGCCTGAGGCCCGCATGCGCATCGACAACCTGCCCTTCGGCACCACCGACTGGTCGGCCATCGCGCCGACCCGCCACCCCGGCGAGCAGGGCGAGGCCACCTGGCGCACGCGCCAGTTCGGCGACATCCGCGTGCGCATGGTCGAATATTCGCCCGGCTACCTGGCCGACCACTGGTGCAGCAAGGGCCATATCCTGTTCGTGCTGGACGGCGAGCTCCATACCGAGCTGGAAGACGGCCGGCAGTTCGTGCTCGGCGCGGGCACCAGCTACCAGGTAGCCGACCAGGCGGAAGCGCACCGTTCGTCCTCGCCGAAGGGCGCACGACTATTTATCGTTGACTGAGCGGCAGGCTTGCCGCTCAGCCCAGAACTCCCCCAGACCACAAGAGACACATCATGAAATGGGCCATCTCCCGCCGGGCACAGCAACTGACCAGCTCGGCCATCCGCGAAATCCTGAAGGTCACCGAGCGTCCGGAAGTCATTTCGTTCGCCGGCGGCCTGCCGTCGCCGGCCTCGTTCCCGGTAGCGGCCATGGAGGCAGCGACGGCCCGCGTATTCGCCGACAACCCGCAGGCGGCGCTGCAATACGCAGCGACCGAAGGCTACCTGCCGCTGCGCGAGTTCGTCGCCAGGCGCCATGGCGCGCCGGTCGAGCGCGTGCTGATCACCACCGGCTCGCAGCAGGCACTGGACCTGATCGCCAAGGTGATGATCGACCCGGGCAGCAAGGTGCTGGTGGAAACCCCCAGCTACCTCGGCGCGCTGCAGGCGTTCTCGCTGTTCGAACCTGAGTTCGTCTCGATCCCCAGCGACGACAAGGGCCTGCTGCCCGAGGCGCTGACGCCCGAGCTGACCGCCGGCGCGCGCTTCCTGTACGCCCTGCCCAACTTCCAGAACCCGACCGGGCGCCGCCTGCCGCTGGAACGCCGCGAAGCGCTGGTGGCCCGCGCCAAGGAACAGGGCGTGCTGCTGGTCGAGGACGATCCCTACGGCGCGCTCAGCTACACCGGCGACCAGCTGCCCAGCCTGCTGTCGATGAACCCGGACGGCGTGATCTACATGGGTTCGTTCTCGAAGATCCTGGCCCCCGGCATGCGCCTGGGCTACGTGATCGCCCCGCCCGAGCTGCACTTCAAGCTGTGCCAGGCCAAGCAGGCGTCTGACCTGCACACGCCGACCTTCACCCAGCGCGTGGCCTACGAGACCATCCGCGACGGCCTGCTCGACACGCATATCCCGACCATCCGCGAGCTCTACGGCAAGCAGTGCCAGTACATGCTGGACGCGCTCAAGCGCCATATGCCCGAGGGCGTGACCTGGAACGCGCCCGAAGGCGGCATGTTCATCTGGATGGAGCTGCCCGAGGGCCTGGACAGCATGGTGATCCTGGAAGAAGCCGTGAAGCGCAACGTGGCCTATGTGCCGGGCGCGCCGTTCTACGCCAGCAACCCGAAGCGCAACGCGCTGCGCCTGGCCTTCGTCACGGTGTCGGCCGAGCGCATCGAGCAGGGCGTGGCCATCCTTGGCGAGCTGTTCCGCGAAGCCATCGCCGCGGCCGCCGCCAGGCAACCGCGCGCGGCCTGAAGCCCGGGCGCGCATCACCACTGGAGCCGAAATGTTGCGTATCTGGGGCCGACTCTCCTCCATCAACGTGCAGAAAGTGGTCTGGTGCGCGCGCGAGCTGCACCTGGACCATGAGCGCGTGGATATCGGCGTGACCAAGGGCGACCTCGACACCGAGGCCTATGTGCGCCTGAACCCGAACCGCCAGATCCCCGTGATCGAGGATTTCCGCGGCACCGATGTCGGCGGCGAGCCCTTCGTGCTGTGGGAATCCAATGCGATCGTGCGGTACCTGTGCGCGCGCTACGGCGAAGGCACGCTGTGGCCCGAGGACGTCAAGGCACGCGCCTCGGCCGACCGCTGGATGGACTGGCAGACCACCGCCTTCAGCCCGGCCATGGTGACGGCGTTCCTGAACCTGGTGCGCAAGCCAAAGGCGGAGCGCGACGAGGCTGCCATCAAGGCATCGTGCGAGCGCACCGAGCCGCTGGCCGCGCTGCTGGACAAGGCGCTGACCGGGCGCGAGTTCATCGGCGGCGACCGCTTCACCATGGCCGACATCTCGCTGGCCTGCGCCGCGCACCGCTGGATGGGGCTGCCGCTCAAGCACCAGCCGCGCCCCAACCTGGAGCGCTGGTTGAGCGCGATGCGCGCCCGCCCCGCCGCGGACGGCATCCTGGAACTGCCGCTGCGCTGAGCCGCGGCAGTTTTTTCTTTCCTGCCGTCCTGCCTTACTTCGCCGCGCGCGAGCCCGACGCCGCGGTAAAAACCCCCAGCCCGATAAACGCCGCGCCGGTCAGGTAGCGGCCGAGCGCTCGCGCCCTGCCGGCGCGGCGCAGTGCCGGCATCACCGCGGCGGCGGCCATCACGTAGCAGGCGTCCGTGGTCGCGGCGATCAGCACGAAGGCCACGCCCAGTGCCAGGCTCTGCGTCAGCGCCGAGCCTGCCGGGTTCATGAACTGCGGCAGGAAAGCAGCAAAGAAGATCGCGGTCTTGGGATTGAGCAGTGCCACCACGAAGCCGTCGCGCACCACCTGGCGCAGGCTGCGTGGCGCTACTTCAACCGTGCCGCCGTCAGCCGCCGCGGCGCCGCCACGCAAGGCGCGGATGCCCAGCCAGATCAGGTAGGCCGCCCCCGCGTACTTGACCACCGAAAACGCCAGCGCCGATACCGAGAACAGCACCGCCAGCCCAAGCGAGGCGCCGATCGCGTTGCCCAGGTTGCCCAGCGCCACCGCGCCGATCGAGGCCAGCCCGGCCTGCCGGCCCTGCGCCAGCGTGCGCGTGACGATATAGACCACGGCCGGGCCGGGCGTGATGGCCAGCGCCAGGCTGGCCAGCACGAATGCGGTCAGCAAAGGCCAGGGGGGAAGGAATTCGGTCATGGGCAGCCTCATTCAATGGTTGGATGCGGGCGGCAGCGCGCCCGCGGCATGACGCCCGCCAGTATGCGCCGAGCGCCGGCGCTTGCGCCAGTCCCGGCATGGCTGCCGGGCCGGTCATGCAAGCCGGTGGCAGGCACGCAGGCTTTTGCAACAGGCGCCGTTTAGAGTACTCTCGCCAGAGTGCCTGGAAGGCACCACGTGCGCCGCAATGCCCCCAGGGAAACCCTGATCCCTGAATGTGGCTCATGCCAGGCATGACGCAATATACGACAGCGAACACGGAACCCGTTCCTACAATCGCTGGTTCTTTCCCGCGCGCGGCGGATGCCGTTCGCCGGTGCAAAGCGCATGCACGGCGCCGAGGGCACGCAGATCGTCCCGGCGCCTGAGCCAACCTGAGGAGGACATCGATCGTGTGGAGTCAAGTCTATGACCCGCTAGGCAATATGGCGCTGTCGACCATTGCCGCGGGCATTCCCGTCGCCGTGCTGCTGGCAGCGCTGGCGTTCTTTCATATGCAGGCCCACCTGGCGGCGGGGCTGGCATTGCTGATCGGCATCGTGGTCGCCTCCACGGTGTTCGGCATGCCGGCGGCAATGGCCGGCAAGGCAGCGGGGCTGGGCATCGTGTCCGGGCTGTTCCCGATCGGCTGGATCGTGCTGAACATCATCTTCCTGCACCGGCTGACAACCCTTAACGGGTCATTCAAAGTCTTGCAGAACTCGATCTCCGGCATCACCGAGGACCGCCGCCTGCAGCTGCTGCTGGTGGCGTTCAGCTTCGGCGCCTTCTTCGAGGGCGCGGCCGGCTTCGGCACGCCGGTGGCCGTGACCGGCGCCATCCTGATCGGCCTGGGCTTCTCGCCGCTGGCCGCCTCGGGCCTGGCGCTGATCGCCAACACCGCGCCGGTGGCCTACGGCGCGCTGGGCGCCCCGATCATCGGCCTGGCGTCGGTGACCGGGCTGGACCTGCTCGACCTGTCGGCCATGATCGGCCGCCAGCTGCCGTTCTTCTCGGTGATCGTGCCGTTCTGGCTGATCTGGGCTTTTGCCGGCTTCCGCGGCATGCTGGCGATCTGGCCGGCGATCCTGGTGGCGGGCGTGAGCTTTGCGATCCCGCAGTTCCTGGTGTCGAACTATCACGGACCGTGGCTGGTGGACGTGATCGCCGCGCTGGTGTCGATGGGCTCGCTGACGCTGTTCCTGAAGGTCTGGCATCCGAAGGAGATCTGGACCTCGACCAGGATCCTGGGCCGCCACGACGACTCCAAGGTCGACCATCCCGAAGCGCTGGAAGCCGATGCCCGCGCCAGCGCCGCCTCGGCCGGCATCTCGGTGGCCAAGGCCTGGATGCCGTGGGTGATCCTGACCGTGTTCGTCTTTGTCTGGGGCGTGCCCGAGTTCAAGAAGCTGATGGATAGCCTGTGGGCGTGGAAATTCCCGATCCCGGGGCTGGACAAGGCCATCGTCAAGGTGCCGCCGGTCGTGCCCAAGGAAGTCATCGAAGGCGCGGTCTTCAACTTCAACGTGCTGTCGATGGCCGGCACCGGCATCTTTGTCTCGGCCATCGCCGGCGGCCTGCTGATGGGCTACTCGGTGCCGCGCCTGTTCAAGGAATACTGGGAAACCATCAAGCTGGTGCGCTACTCGCTGCTGACCATCTGCGCGATGTTCGGCGTCGGCTACCTGACCCGCTACTCGGGCCTGGATGCCACGCTGGGCCTGGCCTTCGCCCACACCGGCGTGTTCTACCCGCTGTTCGGCACCATGCTGGGCTGGCTGGGCGTGGCGCTGACCGGTTCGGACACGGCCTCGAACGTGCTGTTCGGCGGCCTGCAGAAGACCACGGCGGAGCAGCTGGGCCTGTCGCCGGTGCTGATGGCCTCGGCCAACAGCTCGGGCGGCGTGATGGGCAAGATGATCGATGCGCAATCCATCGTGGTGGCCTCGACCGCGACCAAGTGGTACGGCCACGAAGGCGACATCCTGCGCTATGTGTTCTTCCACTCGATCGTGCTGGCGATCCTGGTGGGCCTGTTCGTGACACTGCAGGCCTATGTGCCGCCGTTCACGCATATGGTGATCCACCACCCCTGACCATTCAGAAGTTTCCGCGCTGCGGTTCTGACAAGGCCCCGCCCCCTGGCGGGGCTTTTCCATTGTGCAAGGCGCGTATCATGTTGTGTCTGATCCGCCGCACGCGCGCCCCCACCTCCCACGAAGACGCCGGGTTGCGCCGGGCACAACGGGAAACCTGCCATGTTGCGTCGCCTGGAAAGACTGATCGACCCCTTCCGGGGCATGCCCGACCACGAGCCGCCCGGCCAGGTCTGGCGCTTCTATGCCTGGTACCTGCGCGAAGTGTGGGGCGTGTTCGCGCTGCTGTTGCTGGTGGGCTTGGTCGGAGCGCTGATCGAGGTGGCGCTGTTCAGCTTCCTCGGCCGGCTGGTCGACATGGCACAGACCACGCCGGGCGCGGAGTTCTTCAGCCGGCATCGCAATGAACTGCTGTGGATGGCGGTGGTGGCGCTGCTGCTGCGTCCCATCTTTTTCGGGCTGCACGATGTGCTGGTGCACCAGGTCATCAACCCCGGGCTGGCCAACCTGATCCGCTGGCAGAACCACCGCTACGTGCTCAAGCAGAGCCTGTCGTTCTTCCAGAACGACTTTGCCGGGCGCATCGCGCAGCGCATCATGCAGACCGGCTACTCGCTGCGCGATTCCGCGGTGCAGGCGGTGGACGCGATCTGGCACGTGGTGATCTATGCGGTCAGCTCGCTGGTGCTGTTCGCACAGGCCGACTTGCGGCTGATGATCCCGCTGCTGCTGTGGATCGTCTGCTATGTGGCTGCCCTGCTCCATTTCGTGCCGCGCGTGAAGCAGCGCTCGGTGGTGGCCACGGAGTCGCGCTCGCGCCTGATGGGACGCATCGTCGACGGCTACACCAATATCACCACACTCAAGCTGTTCGCCCACACCCGTCACGAGGAAGACTATGCGCGCGACGCCATGTCCGAGCAGACCGAGAAGTCGCGGCTGGCCGGACGCATGATCAGCGGCATGGACATCACCATCACCGCCATGAACGGCGCGCTGATTGCCGGCACCACGGGGCTGGCCCTGTGGCTGTGGAGCGAGGGGCACGTCACCACCGGCGCGATTGCGCTCACCACCGGGCTGGTGATCCGCATCAACAATATGTCCGGCTGGATCATGTGGGTGGTCAACGGCATCTTCGAAAACGTCGGCCAGGTGCAGGACGGCATGAAGACGATTGTCGTGCCGCGCGTGGTGACCGACCGCGCCGACGCGAAGCCGTTGCGCGTAACGCATGGAGAGGTCCGCTTCGAGCGGGTGGGATTCCACTACGGCAAGGGCTCAGGCGTCATCGAAGGCGTGGACCTGACGGTGCGCCCGGGCGAGAAGATCGGGCTGGTCGGCCCCTCCGGCGCCGGCAAGTCGACGCTGGTCAACCTGCTGCTGCGACTCTACGACGTCGAGCGCGGCCGCATCCTGATAGACGGCCAGGACATCGCCGCGGTCACGCAGGAAAGCCTGCGCGCACAGATCGGCATGGTCACGCAGGACACCTCGCTGCTGCACCGGTCGATCCGCGAGAACCTGCTCTACGGCAAGCCCTCCAGTACCGAGGCTGAACTGCAGCAAGCCCTGCACCGCGCCCGCGCCGACGAATTCACCCCGCACCTGGTCGACGCCCACGGCAATACCGGGCTGGAGGCGCAGGTCGGCGAGCGCGGCGTGAAGCTGTCAGGCGGCCAGCGCCAGCGCATTGCCATCGCGCGCGTGCTGCTCAAGAACGCGCCGATCCTGATCCTGGACGAAGCCACCTCGGCGCTGGATTCGGAGGTGGAAGCGGCAATCCAGGAAAGCCTGGAAACGCTGATGCAGGACAAGACCGTGATCGCCATCGCCCACCGGCTGTCGACGATTGCGCGCATGGACCGGCTGGTGGTGCTGGACAACGGCCATATCGTGGAAAGCGGCACGCACGCGCAATTGCTGGCGCACGGCGGGCTGTATGCGCGGCTGTGGGCGCATCAGACCGGGGGATTTGTGGGAGTGGATTGAGATATTGCCCGCCAGATTGGGGGCTCCCCTCTCCCGCAAGCGGGAGAGGGGGGCAAACCGGTAGGGCACTCAGTTGCCAGCCGGCGGCTCCACGCGCACCGGATCGATGCGCGGCTCCTTGAGCTTGGCCTCGATCGCCTTGCCCTTGCGCGCGCGCTTGCCCACGTAGGCCTGCAAGGCCACGCCTGCCAGCTTCTGCGAGGTCAGCTTGCCGCCGCGCCCCGCGCCCGAGAGCATCAGCCCCGGGGCGCCCACGCCCACTGCCTGCAGCAGCTTCTCCTTGGGTTCCAGCTCGATCAGGATGACGCCACGCCCGCCGGCCGACAGCACCTTGACCTCGTCCAGCCCCACCAGCAGCAGGCGGCCGTTGCCGGACAGGCAGGCCACATGCGTGGCCTCGTCGCCGATCGGCGCCGGCGCCAGCGGCGTGTCGCCGTCATCGAGCGTCAGGAACGACTTGCCGCCCTTCTGCCGGCTGATCATGTCACCGACCCTGGTCTGGAAGCCATTGCCGCCCGCGGTGGCGATCAGCATGCGCTGCTCCGCGCTGCCGGCAAAGGTGTGCGCGACCTGGCTGCCGGACTGCAACTCGATCAGCGTGGTGATGGGCACCCCGTCGCCGCGCCCGCCAGGCAGGCTGGCGACCGGCACGGAATAGACCCGGCCGTTGGTGCCGAACACCAGCAGCACGTCGACGGTACGGCATTCGAAGGTGCCGTAGAGCGCGTCGCCGGCCTTGAAGGTGAACTGCTGCGCATCGTGGCCATGGCCCTGGCGCGTGCGCACCCAACCCTTCTGCGACATCACCACCGTCACCGGCTCGTCGATCACGCGCACTTCGGCCGCGGCGCGGCGCTCTTCCTGGATCAGCGTGCGGCGCGGGTCCTTGTCTTCCGGGCTGTATTGCTTGGCGTCGGTCTCGATCTCCTTGATGATGCGGCGGCGCATCATGGTCTCGGACTTGAGCAGCACGTCCAGGTCGGCCTGTTCCTCGCGCAGTTCCTTCAGTTCCTTCTCGATCCGGATCGCTTCCAAGCGCGCCAGCTGGCGCAGCCGGATTTCCAGGATGTCCTCGGCCTGGCGGTCGCTCAGGCCGAAGGCCTCGATCAGCGCCGGCTTGGGCTCGTCGCTCTCGCGGATGATGCGGATCACCTCGTCGATATTGAGCAGCACCAGCATCCGGCCTTCGAGGATATGGATGCGGTCCTCGACCTTGCCCAGGCGGTGGCGCGTGCGGCGCGTGACGGTTTCGAAGCGGAACGCGATCCACTCCGACAGGATCTCGCGCAGGCCCTTCTGGCGCGGGCGCCCGTCGGTGCCGATCATCACCAGGTTGATCGGCGCGCCCGACTCCAGGCTGGTATGCGCCAGCAGCGTATGGATGAACTCCTGCTGGCCGACGTTCTTGCTCTTGGGCTCGAACACCAGCCGCACCGGCGCATCCTTGCCCGATTCGTCGCGCACCGCGTCCAGCACCGCCAGCACGGTGGCCTTGAGCTGCTGCTGGTCCTGCGTCAGCGCCTTCTTGCCGGTCTTGATCTTGGGGTTGGTGATTTCCTCGATCTCTTCCAGCACCTTCTGCGCCGAGGTGTTCGGCGGCAGCTCGGTCACCACCAGCTGCCACTGGCCGCGCGCCATCTCCTCGATGGTCCAGCGCGCGCGCACCTTCAGGCTGCCGCGGCCGCCCTCGTAGATCTGGGCGATATCGGACGCCGGCGAGATGATCTGGCCGCCGCCCGGATAGTCCGGCCCGGGCATCAGCGCCAGCAGCTCGGCCAGCGTGATATTGGGATTGCGGATCATCGCCACGGTGGCCGCGGCGACTTCGCGCAGGTTGTGCGGCGGGATCTCGGTCGCCATGCCCACCGCGATGCCCGAGGCGCCGTTGAGCAGCACGAACGGCAGCCGCGCCGGCAACAGCCTGGGCTCCTGCATCGAGCCGTCGTAGTTGGGGGCGAAATCGACCGTGCCTTCATCGATCTCATCGAGCAGCAGCCGCGAGATCGGCGTCAGGCGCGCTTCGGTGTAGCGCATCGCCGCCGCGCCGTCGCCATCGCGCGAGCCGAAGTTGCCCTGGCCGTCGATCAGCGGGTAGCGCAGCGAGAAGTCCTGCGCCAGGCGCACCAGCGCGTCATAGGCGGACTGGTCGCCATGCGGGTGGAACTTGCCCAGCACATCGCCGACCACACGCGCGGACTTGACCGGCTTGGCGTCGGCGCGCAGGCCCATCTCGTGCATCGCGAACAGGATGCGGCGCTGCACCGGCTTCTGGCCGTCGGCCACCTCGGGCAGCGCGCGGCCCTTGACCACGCTGACGGCGTAGTCCAGGTAGGCGCGCTCGGCGTAGCGCGCCAGCGTCAGCGAATCGGCCGGCTCTTCAGGTTGAAACGTGATGTCTTGTTGTTCCATGGGTAGGCAAGAATTCGGCGCGCCACGTTGAACTGCCGGCGCGCCGGGTTGCTTGTTGTTCGGGTATGCCGGTCAGGGCATGGGGCGGCGCCCGCCGATGACCATCTTCACGCGCGGGCCGTCCGCGCTGGCGCTGGCGCGCTTGAGCACCGCGCCCTGCTGCGGCTGGTACAGCCGGTAAAACTGCAGCACGGTGCTGACATACTGCCGGGTCTCCGGGTAAGGCGGAATGCGGTTGTTGTAGCGCTGCACCGCGCCCTCGCCGGCGTTATAGGCAGCCAGCACCAGCTCCAGGTTGTTCGGGAACAGCTGCATCAGCCAGCTCAGGTAGCGCACGCCCGCGGTGATATTGGTGCGTGGATCGGCCAGCTTCTGCTCGATGCTTCGGCGCGCATCGGCGCTCACACCAAAGCGCGCGCCGGTGTCGGGGATCACCTGCATCAGGCCGATCGCGCCCTTGGGCGACACCGCGCCCGGGTTGAAACCCGACTCGACCGCCATCACCGCCTTGACCAGCGCGGGATCGACATCCTGCTTGCCGGCGATCTGGTGGATCAACGGTTCGACGGTCTTGATATTGGGATGGTTGACGACGTAGCGGTACAGCTTGTGCTGCTCCAGGTCGATGTCCGCGCCAGCGGCCGCCTGCGATTGCCGCGCCGCCAGGCGCGCGGTATCCAGCTTGCCGCCGTCCTTCATGAACAGCTTGTAGCGCGCGTCCAGCTTCTGGTCGGCAAAATGCGCCACGCCGTCGGCATCGATAAAGCCCCACAGCTCGGCATGCGCCGCCGGCACGAAGGCGAGCCCGGCCAGCGCCACGACGGCTGCCGCCGCCTTGCGCCATGGTTTGCCGGGAGTTCTCGTCGTCATCGTGCGTTCCAGATTACTGTCCGTTGGCGGCCGTCGGGAATGACGGCCAGGCAGACTGGGCGATTATCTACCCAATCACCGGCCGCCGCTTTCCGCTCAGGTATCGCTCAGATATCGGCCTCGACCTCGTTGCCCTTCTCTTCCAGCCAGCTGCGGCGCTGTGCGGCCTCGCCCTTGCCCATCAGCATATTCATCATCTCGACGGTCTGCGGCAGGTCGTATTCGCCCAGCGACACGGGCAGCAAGCGCCGCGTGTCGGGGTTCATGGTGGTTTCCCAGAGCTGCTCGGCGCTCATTTCGCCCAGGCCCTTGAAGCGGGAAATCTGCCACGAGTTTTCCTTGACGCCGTCCTTGAGCAGCTTGTCCTGGATGGCCAGCAGCTCGCCTTCGTCCAGCGCGTACAGCTTCTGCGCCGGCTTCTTGCCGCGCGCGGGCGCATCGACGCGGAACAGCGGCGGACGCGCCACACAGACGTTGCCGGTCTCGATCAGCTTGGGGAAGTGGCGGAAGAACAACGTCAGCAGCAGCACCTGGATATGCGCGCCGTCCACATCCGCGTCGGACAGGATGCAGATCTTGCCGTAGCGCAGGTTGGACAGGTCGGGCTCGTCGTTGGCGCCGTGCGGGTCCACGCCGATCGCCACCGCGATGTCGTGCACTTCGTTGTTGGCAAAGAGGCGGTCGCGCTCGGTCTCCCAGGTATTGAGCACCTTGCCGCGCAGCGGCAGGATGGCCTGGAACTCCTTGTCGCGGCCCATCTTGGCCGAGCCGCCGGCCGAGTCACCCTCGACCAGGAACAGTTCGTTGCGGGTCACGTCGGTGGACTCGCAATCGGTCAGCTTGCCGGGCAGCACCGCCACGCCGGAGCCTTTTTTCTTCTCGACCTTCTGCGCCGCGCGCGTGCGCGCCTGGGCCTGGCGGATCACCAGCTCGGCCAGCTTCTTGCCGTACTCGACATGGTGATTCAGCCACAGCTCCAGCGCCGGGCGGCTGAAGGTGGAGACCAGCCGCACCGCGTCGCGGCTGTTCAGGCGTTCCTTGATCTGGCCCTGGAACTGCGGATCCAGCACCTTGGCCGAGAGCACGAACGAGGCGCGCGCAAACACGTCTTCGCTCATCAGCTTGACGCCCTTGGGCTGCAGCGCGTGCATCTCGATAAAGCTCTTGACCGCCTGGAACAGCCCTTCGCGCAGGCCGGATTCATGCGTGCCGCCGGCCGGCGTCGGGATCAGGTTGACGTAGGACTCGCGCACCGGCGCGCCGTCTTCGGTCCATGCCACCACCCAGGAGGCGCCTTCGCCGTCGGCAAAGCCTTCTTCGCCGGGATTGGCGTCGGGGTCGGCGAAGTGCTCGCCCTCGAACATCGGGATCACCAATTCCGCGCCGCTGCCCTGCGCCAGCGCCTCGACCAGGTAGCCCTTCAGGCCCTGGTCGTACTGCCAGGTCTGGCGCTCGCCGGTCTTCTCGGTCACCAGCGTGACCTTGACGCCCGGCAGCAGCACCGCCTTGCTGCGCAGCAGGCGCTGCAGCTCGGCCAGCGGGATCGCGGCCGAGTCGAAATACCTGGCGTCCGGCCACACCTGCACGCGGGTGCCGCTCTTCTTCTCGCCCCGCTCGATCTTGCGCGAGGCCAGCGGCACGGTCACGTCGCCGCCGGAGAAGGTCAGCGTCGAGCACATGCTGTCGCGCCACACGGTCACGTCCAGCTGCGTCGACAAGGCATTGGTCACCGACACGCCCACGCCGTGCAGGCCGCCCGAGAAGGCATAGGCGCCGCCCTTGCCCTTGTCGAACTTGCCGCCGGCGTGCAGCCGGGTGAAGACGATCTCGACCACCGGCACGCCTTCTTCCGGGTGGATGCCCACCGGGATGCCGCGGCCGTTGTCCTCCACGCTGAGGCTGCCGTCGCGATGCAGGGTCACCAGGATCTCGGAGCCGTGGCCGCCGAGGGCCTCGTCCGAGGCGTTGTCGATCACCTCCTGCACGATATGCAGGGGGTTGTCGGTCCGGGTGTACATGCCGGGACGCTGCTTGACCGGCTCCAGGCCCTTCAGGACCCGGATGGAAGATTCGCTGTACTGACTGGTTTTGCTCGCCATGGAGTCGCTACGAAAGTGATGGTCCCGGCTGCCATGAGGCGCACAACTGTGCACGCGCCGGGGCACCGGGCACTGCATTGTAATGGAAGCGGGCGACGGCAATCCCGCCAAAAAAGCGCTTGGCCTGCCGACCCGCGCTGGCGCCGGTTTGCCGGGCCGCCGCCACTTTTTGCCAGGGCGCCGGCAGCGCGGGCAGCGCCGTACGCGTTTTCCCGAGCCGGAGTAAACTCGCCAGCACCCGGCCCCGGCAAGCCCGATTGCCGTCCCGGCACGGGCAACAACAAGCACACACAATCCCTGTCGGCACCGCGCTTACCCGGCGGGACTGCCGCACATCGAGCCAAGACATGCAGAACCGACAACTCTCCCTGACCACCGTACTTGTGTGCGGTGGGCTGCTCGTGACCCTTTCAATGGGCATCCGGCACGGCTTCGGCCTGTTCAACCTGCCGATCACCCAGGCCCATGGCTGGAACCGCGAGACCTTCGCCTTCGCGCTGGCGCTGCAGAACCTGATGTGGGGCGCCAGCCAGCCCTTTGCCGGAGCGCTGGCCGACAAGTTCGGCGCGCTGCGCATCATGCTGGTCGGCGTGGGGCTGTACGTGGCCGGGCTGGTGGTGATGGCGCTGGCCACCAGCGGCACCGCCTTTGCCACCGGTGCCGGCGTGATGATCGGCATCGCCCAGTCCGGCACCACCTACAGCATCGTCTACGGCGTGATCGGCCGCGTGGCCAGGCCCGAGAAGCGGGTCTGGGCCATGGGCATCGCCGCCGCGGCCGGCTCCTTCGGCCAGTTCCTGATGATCCCGGTGGAACAGGGCCTGATCTCCGGGCTGGGCTGGCAGAACGCCCTCTATGTAATGGCGCTGATGGCCTGCGTGATGCTGCCGCTGGCGCTGACGCTGCGCGAGCCGCGCGAAGCGGCCCACACCGGCGGCCACCACCAGACCATCGGCCAGGCCGTGCATGAAGCCTTCGGCAACCGCAACTTCCAGCTGCTGACACTGGGCTACTTCGTGTGCGGCTTCCAGGTGGTGTTTATCGGCGTGCACCTGGCGCCCTACCTGAAGGACCAGGGCCTGACTGACCCGAAAGTCGCCGTCGTGGCGCTGGCGCTGATCGGGCTGTTCAATGTATTCGGCACCTATACCGCCGGCGCGCTGGGGCAGCGCCTGCCCAAGCGCTACCTGCTGTCCGCCATCTACGTGACGCGTTCGGTGGTGATCGCCGGCTACCTGCTGCTGCCGCTGACGGTGGCCAGCACCTGGGTGTTCGCGGCGGTCATGGGCTTCCTGTGGCTGTCCACGGTGCCGCTGACCAACGGCATCATCGCCCAGGTGTTCGGCGTGAAATACCTGTCGATGCTGTCGGGCGTGGTGTTTTTCTCGCACCAGATCGGCAGTTTCCTGGGGGCCTGGCTGGGCGGCTTCCTCTACGACCGTACCGGCGGCTACAACACGGTGTGGCTGATCGCGATCGCGCTGGGCGTGGTGGCCGCGCTGGTGAACCTGCCGATCCGCGAGCAGGCGCTGGTGCGCGTGCAGCCGGCGGCGGCATGATGAGCACGACCCAGGCGCGCGTGATGAAGGCAGCCGGGCTGGCGGTGCTGGCCGGGGTGCTGGCGCTTGGGTTCGTGGGTTACCTGCGGCCGGGGTTCATGGTCGACCTGACCAATATGGTGCTGGCGTGGTGCGGGTGAGGGCCGGCTTGCCTGACCCTCAGGCCCCCTCGCCCTTCGACTTCGCCTCCAGCACTTCCCAGCGCTCCAGCGCTTCCAGCAGTTCCATCTCGATCTCATCGTGCCGCGTGCCCAGCTGCGCGGCCTTGGGCGCATCGCTGACATAGAGCGAGCCGTCCGCGAGCTGCGCCGAGATCGTCTTCTGCTCGGTTTCCAGCGCGGCAATGCGCTCCGGCAGGCCGTCCAGTTCGCGCTGCTCCTTGTACGACAGCTTGACCGTACGATTGGCGCCGCGCGCCTCGCGCGAATCTTTGCCCTTTGCCGGCTCTGCCACCTTCTGCTCCGGCTTGCGCGCCGCCTGCAGCGCCGCGCTGCGGGCCGACTGCTCGACCCAGTCGGAATACCCGCCCACCGATTCGCGCCACACGCCATCGCCCTCGGCGGCCAGGGTCGAGGTCACCACGTTGTCCAGGAAGGCGCGGTCGTGCGAGACCAGGAACACGGTGCCGCCATAGTCCTGCAGCAGTTCTTCCAGCAGTTCCAGCGTATCGATGTCGAGATCGTTGGTCGGCTCGTCCAGCACCAGCACATTGGCCGGGCGCGCAAACAGGCGCGCCAGCAGCAGCCGGTTGCGCTCGCCGCCTGACAGCGACTTGACCGGCGAACGCGCGCGCTCCGGCGCGAACAGGAAGTCGCCCAGGTAGCTCATCACATGCTTGCGCTGGCCGTTGACCTCGACCCAGTCGCTGCCCGGGCTGATGGTGTCGGCCAGCGAGCGCTCCAGATCCAGCGCGGTGCGCATCTGGTCGAAGTACGCCACCTGCAGGTTGCTGCCGTTGCGCACGGTGCCGCTGTCCGGCGCCAGTTCGCCCAGGATCAACCGCAGCAGCGTGGTCTTGCCGGCGCCGTTGGGACCGATCAGGCCGACCTTGTCGCCGCGCATGATGGTGGCGGTGAAGTCGCGCACCACCACTTTGTCGCCATAGGCCTTGCTGACGTCGGTCAGCTCGGCCACGATCTTGCCGGAGCGGTCGGCCTGCGACACCTCCAGCTTGACGTTGCCCTGGACTTCACGGCGCGCGGCGCGCTCGTTGCGCATCGCCACCAGGCGCTGGATGCGCGACACGCTGCGCGTGCGGCGCGCCTCCACCCCCTTGCGGATCCACACCTCTTCCTGCGCCAGCAGCTTGTCGAACTTGGCCTGCTCGACCTGCTCCGCCGCCAGCATCTCTTCCTTGCGCGCCTGGTAGGCGGCGAAGTTGCCGGGGAAGGACACCAGCCGGCCGCGGTCCAGTTCGATGATGCGGGTGGCGACACGGTCGAGGAAGGCGCGGTCGTGGGTGATCAGCAGCACGCTGCCGCGGAAGCCCAGCAACAGGTCTTCCAGCCAGCGGATCGCTTCCACGTCGAGGTGGTTGGTGGGCTCGTCCAGCAGCAGGATGTCGGGCTCGGCCACCAGCGCCTGCGCCAGCGCCACGCGTTTCTGCAGGCCACCGGACAGTGCCTCGACGCGCGTGTGCGAATCCAGCCCCAGGCGCGCCAGCGTGGTTTCCACGCGGGTGCGCAGCTGCCAGGCATCGGCGGCGTCCAACTCGGACTGCAGCCGGTGCAATTCGGCCAGCGCGGCTTCGTCGTCGTGGTTCTCGGCGACGCGGTCGGCGGCGGCCTCGTAGCGCACCAGCAAGTCGTGCGCATCGCCCATGCCCTGCGAGACGGCGTCGAACACGGTGATGCCCGCCTCGAACTGCGGCTCCTGCGGCACGTAGGCGCTGGTCACGCCGCTCTGGCGCGCGATCAGCCCATCGTCGGGCGCCGACAGCCCCGCCACGATCTTCAGCAGCGAGGACTTGCCCGAACCGTTGCGCCCGATCAAACCCACGCGCTCGCCGGCCTCCAGCGAAAAGTCGGTGTGATCGAGCAGGGCCACGTGCCCGAAGGCAAGCTGGGCGTCGGTAATGGAAAACAGGGCCATGGGAGAAAGACGAGACGACGAGAGAAAGGAGGGACGGCCTGGCAGCCAGGGCTGGCGTGGCACGGCAGCCCGCATTGTAGACGACCGGGGCCGGGCCAAGGCTGGCCCCAAAAAAGAAGGGCCCGCGCACTGCGGGCCCAAGAGTCTCTCCTCGGTGCCCTGCTCGCAAGGCACGAAGCCAGCATAACAACGCCCCCTTGCCCGCTCCAGTCGGAAAAGTCCGTAAGGGAAAGCCCCGTCAACCGCGATTTCTGGACGCCGCCGCGGCAAATTGGTACGGCCAAGGCACTCATGCGAAGATGTCGGCCGTGCCAATGGCCTGCTGCCACCCTCATGACCACCGCTTCACTGAAATTGTCCGACCTGTCCGTGTCCGCGCTGGTCGCCGGGCTGGTCGCCACGCTCACCGGCTATACCAGTTCGCTGGTGCTGATGATCCAGGCCGGCCACGCCGCCCACCTGACCGATGCCCAGATTTCGTCCTGGATCTGGGCGCTGTCGATGGGCATGGGAATCACCACCATCGGCCTGTCGTTGGCGCTGCGCGTGCCGATCGTGGTGGCCTGGTCCACGCCCGGCGCGGCGCTGCTGATCGCCAGCCTGCCCGGCGTGCCCTACGCGGAAGCCATCGGCGCCTTCCTGCTGGCCGGGCTGATGATGGCCGCGGCCGGCATGACCGGCTGGTTCGACAAGCTGATGCGCGCCCTGCCCGCCAGCATCGCGTCAGCCCTGCTGGCCGGCATCCTGTTCCGCATCAGCGTGGATGTGTTCGTGCAGGCGCAGCACCAGACCGTGCTGCTGCTGGCGATGTTCGCCGCCTACCTGCTCGGGCGGCGCCTGTGGCCGGCCTATGCGGTGCCAGGGGTGCTGCTGACCGGGGCGGTAGTCGCCGGCGTGCTCGGCCAGCTCGATTTCTCGGGCGTGCGGCTGGCGTTGGCGGTGCCGGTTTGGACCACGCCGGCCTTCTCGCTGTCAGCCTTGGTCAGCATGGCGGTTCCGCTGTTCATCGTGGCGCTGGCCTCGCAGAACATCCCCGGGCTGGCCGTGCTGCAAGCCGACGGCTACCACGTGCCGGCCTCGCGCCTGATCTCGCTCACCGGCCTGACCTCGGCCGTGCTGGCGCCGTTCGGCTCGCACGGCGTCAACCTGGCGGCGATCACTGCCGCCATCTGCACCGGCCCGCAGGCCGACCCCGACCGCAACCGCCGCTATACCGCGGCCGTGGTCTGCGGCGTGGGCTACCTGGTCGCGGGCACGCTGGCGGCCAGCATCGCGGCGCTGTTTGCGGCCTTTCCGCAAGCGCTGGTGGTGGGCGTGACCGCGTTCGCGCTGATGGGCTCGATCGCCAACGGCCTGACCGTGGCCATGCAAATCCCGGCCGAGCGCGAAGCCGCGCTGCTGACCTTCATGATCACGGCGTCCGGCATGACCCTGGCGGGTGTCGGCTCTGCGTTCTGGGGCGTGGTGGGCGGCCTGCTGGCGTTCCACGTGCTGCGCCGGCGCGCCGCCTGAGCATCGCCGCTAGAGCATCAGGAAAGCCACGTCCGCGTAGCCGATATCGTCGGACGATGCGCCCCTGCGGCGCTGGAACAAGACATGCTGCAGCACGCGGTCGCGGTGGGCCGCGAAGGTTTCCGGATCCAGGTTCAACGCCGCGCGCGCGTAGTGCTCGGCCATCAGCTTGTAGACGCGATGGCGCACCTGCAGCATCTCGTTCGCCGCCTGGAGCCGGCTCATTTCCCCCACATGGTCTTCGTCCAGCTGACGCATGCTGACCACCACCCGGACATGCATGCCCCGGTAGCGATCGACCTCCGCATGGGCCTTGCGCAACTCTTCGCGCAGCGACCGCACCTCCTGCAACAGCTTCAGGTTGTGCTGCACGCCGCGTTGGATGCGCGAAGCCTCTTCCAGTGCTTGGTCCGCCGCGGCGATGGTGTCCTGCCACGGATTCGCGTCCGGCGCGGGCTCCCCGTCCCCGGGCTGCGAAGACGTCCCGGCGGACGTGCCGTCGATGCCATTGTGATGCATACCGCTCCCCTTACCCATGCCCGCCGCCGGCATCGTTGGGTTCGTGCCGGCTTGGTCGGGCCAACTACCGCGACTGCCTTATAGGGCTTGTGCCGCGGGCCGGCCATGCGCCCGCTTGCTTTCGTCGTTATAGCCACATTCAATCCTCCATCACCGCTTTGCACAACCACCGCAACGGAGGGACGCGGCTTTGGCGCAACATGCGGGAGCGCTAAGATGCCGGCTTCGGCCCGTTTCGGCCCACCCACTTGTACTCCCATGAACGGATACCTGCTCCTCGCCCTCGCCATCGTCGCCGAAGTCATCGCCACCAGCAGCCTGAAGGCGTCGCAGGGCTTTACGCGGCTGGTCCCCAGCGTGCTGGTCGTGACCGGCTATGTGGCGGCGTTCTATTTGCTGATGCTGGTGATGCGGACAGTGCCGGTGGGAATTGCCTATGCGATCTGGAGCGGGGCCGGGATCGTACTGGTGTCACTGATCGCGGTGGTGCTGTACCGGCAGGTGCCGGACCTGGCGGCTTGCGCCGGGATTGGTCTGATTATTACCGGCGTCGCCGTCATTCAGCTGTTTTCGAAGACTAGCGCGCATTGATCGTAGGTATGCTCGGCAGTGGCTGACCCCTCATCCACTCTTGCCGCAGTCCCATTTTGGGACTAGCATTGCCCATATGCGAATCATAGCGAAGAGGTCTTTGCTTCAGTTCAGCAAGTTCCACCCCGAAGCCAGGCAACCGCTGCTTGCCTGGCATGAAGAAGCCCGCTGCGCGGCCTGGACCGCGCCCAGGGACATCAAGGCGCGCTACGCCAGTGCCAGCTTCGTTGGCAACAACCGCGTGGTCTTCAATCTCGGCGGGAACAAGTACCGGCTTATCGTCGCTGTCGCATACCGGTTGGGCGTCGTCTACGTGAAGTTCATCGGCACCCATCTCGACTATGACCGCATTGACGCCGCCACCGTGGAAATGGAGTGATCACCATGGATATCCGCCCCCTGCACACTGAAGCCGACTACCAGGAAGCGCTGGCCGCGGTCTCCGCCCTGGTCGATGCAGACCCGGCGCCCGACACGCCTGAGGGCGACAAGCTGGAAATCCTCTCCATGCTGGTGGAACGGTATGAAGCCGGGCACTTTCCGATGGACCTGCCGGATCCGATCGCCGCGATCCGCTTTCGCATGGAACAAGCTGGCCTCACGCCACGTGACATGCAACCGTACCTGGGTAACCTCAATCGCGTATATGAAGTGCTGAATGGCAAGCGCGCCCTGAGTCTGGCCATGATCCGGCGGCTGCACCGTGACCTGAAGATTCCCGCGAACGTGCTGATCGCCGAATGCAGCGCGGCATAAGCCCTGGCGCAGCGCGACTGGCGCGCGTGCTAGCCAAAGCGCGCATCGATCTGCTTCCTGGCCCAGTCCGAGGCATGCTGCCATGCCTCGCCTTCGCTGAAGAACTGGCCCGGAACAAGATGGTGATCGAAGACCTTGAGTGGCGCTCCATCCGCCGCTTTCGCGCAGATGGTCACCTCACCTTGCCAGGGGCCGCCAACGCCAAGGGACGTTGCCGAAGCTTCATACCAGTGGTCGCGGTAATACGTGAACCCTTGGAGATCCATGTCTTTCTCCACTAGTGGCGTTCAGGAAGTGTCAGTCGTTGGCGTCGCCTGAAGTGGCCTGGTCAATCTCCCGTTTCGCGGACGCATAGGCGTTATCAATCGCGACCGATTCCGTGGGAGCAAGCGCCCCGGTGTTGTGCCGGTGTCCGTGACCGCGGATGCCATACGACCAGTCCCACTGGCCGCTCGCGTCCTTTTTGGCCTGGATCGAGATCTCTCGGCCTTTGTATTTCAGTTCCATGGCGAGCGCTCCGGAGTTTGGAGGATCGTAGCATGAAGCACCTGTCAATCCAGACCCTCGACGGCGAGGCTGGCGTCATCCTCTTGGACTGAAATTCCTGGGAATGTCTGGATTGAGCTGGGGAGGAGGCACTGCTGAGAACCACAGCAGAAGGTACTGTGGACTGGTCCCGCCGACAGGATTCATAAATCTGCCGGAAACCATTTATTGGCACGGGATTATGAGATTGTGAAATATCTGGTGCCCCTTACGGTGCCCCGAAAATAGTTTGCTGCCCGCGTTGGCGGTTCGATATACTGTATATCCATACAGTATATCGAACCGCTATGGACATGGACATCATCCGCGCCGCCGAAGCAGCCATCCGGGAAGCAGCACCCGCCATCGTAACGCGCCACCGCGGCGCCGGGCATCTGTCCTGGCGTCTACTGCACCAGATCGAGGACGAGGTTGTCGCCGCCGTCGCAGCAACCCGAAAGGTCGAACCTAGCCTCCTGCGCATGCTGCGCGCTTCGCCCCTGATGGGCTATCCGAAGACCGACGAGGTCGCCGACTTCAGCAAGGACGGCGCGGTAGCCGTGACCTTCAGCATCATCGTAGAGGCCTGGCAGCATGTCCACTGAACCGGCAGCAACGAGCGTGTTCCTCGAGGCGCGGTTCTTTGCCGACGACCAGGTCGAAGAGCGGCTGGCCTGCGAAGGTGTCAGCGAGGCCCGAGACGGGATCGTCGTCCACGGCCTTGATGTGCGCCACGTGCGCGCGCTGCGCTGGACGCCCGACTACCTTTCGTTCGAAGCCGCTGGCCAGGTACGCAGGCACCAAGTCGGCCGGTGGGTCGAACTCGGGCCGATCACCGTGAAGTTCGCGCGGCGGTAGCGCTACGAGAGAGCCATGCCCAGATTGTCAGCATCGCCGCGCCCTGCTGGGCCGCCTGACGGCTACGCCCCGTCCCCGATAGATCCGAACTGGGATCGCTGCTACATCCTGGATAACGACGGCAAGCCTGAGCGCGTGTATGACCACGGAGTGCACGCGCGATGGGCGAGCTTCGAGGGGAAGGGTTATCAGATCCGAGACCGTCTGCCCGAGCATAACGCCGAGGTCTGGACCTATTTCATGGGCTGGGCCAGCATGCACAATGACGAGCCGCCAAAGTTTCGGACGATGCTTTGAATCGGCGGCATGAAAAAGGAATTCATATCGCTGACTTGGGAAGAAGCCGAGGACAAGCACCGACGCGTGATAGATAAGGTGCGGCGGATGCTTCCCAACCTCAGACAATGAGAATCTCCACATGACCGACCAGAATTTCACGCCGCTGGAACAATCCATGATGCTTCTCAGCGCATCAAAGAACCATCTCGAAGCAGCCCTCCGTGTTATCAAACGGGGCATTGAATCAGAAGATGTCAAATGGACCGTCGGCAACTACATCGTCATATTGGTGTCGTCCTTTCTGCACGAATGGGGAAAACTGGAGGGCCTCGGCAAGAACGACGACAGCGTGGCAAGAACGATCAAACTGGCCAAACCAGCCCTACAGCGAATTCGAAGGTACCATGGGCTGCATCGGCTTCGATCAGCACTCTTAGCGCATTCTGCTCGTCATGAGGATGGCGTACGCAACGTTGATGCCTTCATCGGAGGCAATAAGGCGCCCTTGGCCTACGCTGAGACAATGGTGCTTGCCGAATGCGCTGTATATGCTATCGCTGCTGCCCACACGCACCATAGCGTTACGCATGCTCATGCCCTTGCCAAGCTTCGCGAAATCAGGGTTGAAGCCGCTCAGCAAGCCGACACCATGGAAGACTTCTACGCCGAGATGAACGAAATCAAGAACGCGATGATCGGCATCGACCCGGAATTCGAGAGAAACTTTCACGCGTAGTTCGAGCGCTACCGCTCAATCAACGCATCGTAGCTCCGCTCGCAGATCTGCCCAGCGATGCGGGCCCGGTCGGCATATTCAGCCAGCTCCCCCGCTCTCTTGTCAGTCCGGCTGAGCACGTCGGTAAGCACATCGAGGGGGTCTCCGGCTGCCGAGCTTCTGCCGGAAGTGGCGGTATTCCCGGCACCGCGGGCGGCAGTGGCAAGCTGGGCAGCTCGCACGCGCAGCTGCTCAGCCACAGCGCCAGCGGCGCGAGCATCAGCCATGGCCTGGTCACGTTCTTTCGCTGCAGCATTCGCAATTCCCCTCTGTTCTGCGGTTCGACGTTGTTCTTCGGCTCGAGCGGCTTCCGACGCCGAGGCCAATGCGACTGCCTGCCCTTCCCGCTGCTTGGCCTGCGCGGCTTTCATTTGCTGGATCTGCTCGCCCAGGCGCCAGCCGTTGACGGCCCAGCCCGCGACGAATATGCCAACAGCCAGCACACCAGCGCCCACGGCGCGCCACGGGATACTCGCCGGCGTCAGCATCCCCAGCCCTCTGGGAACTCCACCATCGGCACCGTCTGGCCGGCCAGCGCATGCGTGCAATCGCTCAGGAATTGGATCTGCCCGTCGGTCACGAACGTGTGGCAGACCTCGCACCTGAAGTCGCTCGGTTCTTCACCATTCGCCTTCAGCTCGGCATTGAAGTCGCACCAGCATCCACCACCGTCGTACCCTTGGACGTGGTGACCGGTGCGCACAAGCACGCTCGGCGTTAGGGTCGGTGACTCGGCGTTCCCGTTCCACCCCCATCGCGGCCCAGGACCGGCGCCATGCTGGATCGTGTGGGAATACCCGCAGCCCGGGCACCAGAAGCACAGGCATCCGGGTGCCGGCTCGCCCAAGATCTTCGAGAGGTAAGTCATGGCGTCCCTCCTGCGCATTTGGCGTACAGATCCGCCGTGGTTCGGATGTGAGCCAGCATTTCGGGCCGGCCCGCGCCCGGCTTCAGCGTCGGCAACGTCGGACAGTCGCGCGTCGGCCCGGGCGCCGCGGGCGCTGCGCAGCCGGCCAGCAGCATGCAGATCAGGATTGCTCTCACTTTCGTGCCTCCCTCACCTTGCGGTTCGCCGCCTCGATGTCGCGATTCACCTGGTTGCGCTCCGCCTCGCTAAGCGGACGGGCCGGCGCGGGTGCGGCGCGCGTGGCGCGCTTTGCCGACTTGGCGGCTTCTGCGGATGCTTCTGCGGCCTCCGCCGCGGCGCCAGCGGCCTGCGATACCTTCGGCGTCAGCGCTTCCAGCGTCTGGCTGTAGGCGCCCTGCAGCCGGCCAATCTCGGCCTGGTGGTCGTCTCGCTGTTGCGCCATCAGCTCGCGGAACTGCCACTGGCACAGTGCATAACCCGCACCGGCCCCGCCGCCAACCATCAACGCCATTAGCGTCACCGCCTCGAACATGTGTGCCAGCCGGCGGAATGTCGCCCGGTGCTGGGCAATCCAGTCACGAAGCTTTGCCATCGAATCGCTCCCGCATCATCTGAATCTGCATCTCCAGCGCGGAGATCTTGGCCTCGAGCGTCCCGATGGCCCGGTAGGCCTCGTTCCGCTCCTTGTACGCGAGGTCGGCCCGCTGCTCGGCCAGATCGGCGCGAGCGTTGGCCTTGTCGACCTGCTCGGACAGCCGCGCAATGATGTCAATCTCGGCCTGCGTCTGAGCCCCCTCGACCTTGTCCTTCCGCCAGGCCTGCCGAATGAACCAGACCGCCCCGCTCACAGCGGCGAGAATGAAGCCCAGCGCGCCGCCAGTGCCCCCCGGCACATTCAATACGTTCAGGTCCATCGTTTCCCCGGTGGGCTTACGCCTCAATGTCGGTACCGCCGTGCAGCAGGTACTGGGCGCGCAGCACCTCATACGCGTGCTCACGCTGGCCGTAGCCAGCTCCAGGCAGGCTGGCCCACTCCTTCCGACACTTCGTGATCGCGCCGGCCAGCCGGCCAGCCTGGATGTCGGCGAGCGCCCCGCGGCGGGTGATCAGGTACACGGCCACCTTGTCCTGCGCGGCCGGGCTGAAGTCCGTGACGCCGCACGCGCAGCTGGCCCAGTCCCAGGTGTCCGTCTTGATTCGCCCCGGGATCGCGGCCATGACCTGGTAGCGGCCGGCGGCGTCGCTCCATCCCCACCGCGTCATGACGGGGATGCGGGGGTGCTGGGCGTAGCCGTGGAATAGCGCGCGGCCGACGTTGACGTTGTAGCCGTCGTCGCTGCCAGGGACTGTCGACGTGCCCTCGCTGTAGGCCAGCATGTCCAGGAAGGCGGCCATGTTCTGCCCTCCCGGCAGGGTTGCAGGATTGGTGAAAGGCATGCTGGCTCCGGAAATGAAAGGCCCGAATGGAATGTGACTCGGATGCTGCTTCATATATGATTGCAACCACCAGACAACCAAAAGACTTCGCCAAGGGAACCGGCATGCCTTACATCGAAGACGATCCAGCATATAAAGCCTCGCGAGAGGTGCGCCGACGGAAGGTGCTAAGCGGCCTAAAACTCACAGGCTCCCTCGGCGTCGAGATCGGCGCCCTATGCCGGCCTTTTGTTTGCCGGAATGACGGCGCCGTTCTTTATGTCGACCATGCCGACACTGCTACCCTCAAGCAGAAATACAAGAACGACCCCCAGGTCGATATATCAAAAATCGTAGACGTCGACGGTGTTTGGGGGGAGAACACACTGCAGGACGCAGTGCAAGGAAAATATGTCGACTACGTTATTGCCTCCCATGTCATCGAGCATGTCCCGGACCTTATTACGTGGCTCAAAGAACTTGCGTCGATCCTGAAATCTACCGGCGAAGTGCGTTTAATCGTTCCAGACAAGCGCCTTACCTTCGACTACTTCCGACAGGAGAGTCGCCTGTCCGACGTGATGCTCAGCTATATCACCCAAGCGCGCGCACCTCAGCCGCATTCGCTCTTGGATTTCGCCTTAGGCGCCGCAAAGGTCGACGGATCCGCAGCCTGGCGAGGGCCGCTCTCACCCGAAGCGGTTGATCGACATTACTCCTGGCAAGAAGCTATCGGACTGGCTCGCGACGTGATGCAAAACGGCACGTACCATGATGTTCATTGCTGGGTATTCACGCCGCAGTCCTTTGCGAGGCTCATGGGCGAGATCACAGCGACTGGCATGGTGGATTTTGCGTGCGAAGGATTTCAGGACACCGCCGATGCTTATGGAGAATTCTTCGTTTCAATGCGGCGCTCCTCGGACCCCGAGTACGTCCGCGCGACGTGGGCGGCGATGGAGTGCAGGGCTAACACAGTAAGACCCGGCTCGACCCGCTGGAAGGTTCTGCGTGCGTTCTGTCTACCGAAGGACGGGAAGACGCTACACCCGCGGACCCGCCCGTCTGGCGAACCCAGCGATCTTGATCCAACCGAACCGCTAAGCGTTCCCCAAGGCTTTAATGAGAAGCAGTACCTCTCCGATAACCCAGATGTCCGCGCGGCCGGAATCGATCCCACTACCCACTTCCGATTCCATGGGTGGCGAGAAGGCCGGCCGATACATATCTCTAGGTGATTAGTCCAGCCACCCTGCATGCGCGCCCTGCGAATCACGTACCGACATCGTGTGGCGCCGGCAAGCACTTACGATTCGCCTCTGGCTGCGCATCATAAAATGCTCGCCACCGCGAATCACCCAAGTCAACTTCACCTAAAAACTCATAGGCACTCAGTTCCTGCGGGGAACCAAAATACCCCGCAATGCTCGCATGCGTGTCGTCCGTAAATTGCACGTTGATCGTTGACATTGCGACTCATCCTTAGAACGTGTACCCAGAGATAATGAAAGAGATCGTTACAGCTCCAGAGGCAACCGTACCGATCCAGTAGATGGTTTGCTGATTCATCAGAGACAATTCGCTGAATGCGCACATCAAGTAGTTGAACGATGCAGAAAAAGCCGAGTTCAGCACTTGTTGACCACCGATGTTTGCTGTGGTCAAGACGATCAACTGGACAGCACCAGTTCCGCCACTCAGAGAGCCGTTACCCCACACAGACTTTGTATTCGGCGGAACAATGGAACTCAGCGACAGCGCAGTGGGAGAGCCTTGTTGTGTGGTTGTGTTTAGTGCCGTCGCAGGATTGATTGAGACTCGACGATCAACCTGCACAAGAGGAACAATCAAACCAGAAGCGTTCGTCGGCACCACGCTCACCAGCGCCGAAGCGGTGATGCCGGCGGGCGCGTTTGCACCCCCATAAACGCTGCCGAGAACTGTTGACGTGGCATTTCTCGCGAAGAGCGTGCGCGCGCCTGTGGTCGGGTTGTGGCCAGCGTAAAGTCCCACGTAGCCAGACGCCGGCGCGCTGCCAGTGTCCATCCCGCCAGCGCCAGTCGTAGCCAAGTTGATGGTCTGGCTGAAGTTCGCGAGGCGATACGTTTTACCGCCGAGAGCATCTTCAACAATGATCTCGTCAGCCGTGAAGGTCGCGCTTGCCGATGCTGACGCCACGGACATCTTGGCATTGCGCATCGAGCCGACGACGCCGACCGATTGCGCACTCACGGCCGCCTTCACGTTAGCCAGCAGCGTGGCCGTGGTGCCATCGTCCAGAACATCCTGGCCGGTTATATCCGCGACGAACTGCCCCACGACAGCAGCCATGATGCTGGACTGACGCCAGACCTTGTTCAGCTGCGCAGACTGCGCGACGCCAGCCGAGAAGCCTGCCGTGCGCGCCGCCAGGCCGGAATAGGTCACTTGCGTGATGACATTGGCGCCGGCGCCGCCACCGAACACCAGAAAATCGTTCGTTGCCATTGAAGATCCTTACAGAGGTGTGCCCCAGGCCCCGACATCCAGGCCCGAGATAAACTGGTTTTCCACGTCGAACCCGAACAGGGGTGCGCCGTCGACCGAAGTCACGATCACGAAGTTGATGCGCACGCCCTCTGGCTTGAGCGGGATGTACCCACCCTCCAGCAGCGCGAGGAATACGGCGGAAAGCACCTGACCGGCCACGCCGATGTTCATCGACATGTCCTGGTTGTCCTGGATGAAGACGAAGGTGCCGCCGCTGAAAATGCTGTTCAGGATGGCTGCCGACGACTCCAGCGTGCCGTCCCAGTGGTTCGCACCGATCTTCGCGCGCAGCACCAGCCGGTAGGTGTCATCGTCCAGGCTGGTCAGGCCGGTGTCCGGGTCGAACGGCCCTTTCCAGTTGCCCTGGTCGAAGCCCACGCCCGGGGTATCGAATGAGAAGTAGACGCCGGTGAGCTGCGTGGCGACGCGCCGCGAGATCCCCACCCAACGCCCGACGTCGTCCAGCTGCACACCGACGGCCTGATCCAGGTCGAACTTGTCCGGCATGCCACCGAGCAGGTTCATCAAGTCGACCATCGGCTGCGCCAGCGCCGTAACCACAGCCATGAACTTGGGCCGCAGGTTGTGCTCGGACGTGATCAGCCCGGTGTAATTGCTCAGGTCTGCCATGTCAGGTCACATTCAACGTGATGCTGGTCGGCGTGCAGGACGCCGCCTGATTGAAGGCGAGCGCCACATCAGGTGAGCCGGAACCGCCCGGGCCGCTCAGAGCCAGTCCGGTCAGCTTGAAGGTCACGCCGCCGCCCACGCTGTTCGCCGCGGTGATTGCATCCGCCCATTCCACGCTGCCCGACAGCCCGCCGCCGATGGCCACGCCATTGACGTAGTCGGCGATCGCCTGCTTGATTGCGTCGCCGGCTTGGGTGTTGTAGCCGGCCAGTGCCTTCACGTTGACCGTCGCAGTGATGGCAGCATCCGAAGGCCGGTAGAACCGAATAGTGATTGGCCGGCCATAGACGTCCAGCACCACCACCGACGTGGTGCCGTAGGTGCCAGATCCAGGCGTCTTCTTGGCCGCGATGGCCGCGGCAATAGCCGTTGCGTCGCCGCCTTCCACCACCAGCGAGATCGAGTGCTTGGGAATGCCGTTGGCGTCCGTCGCATCCGTGTCGTTCTCGTAGGGGGCCCACCTCGTCACGCCTGGCAGGCTGGCGACGGCCCCGACGATGCCGTCCAGCACCGTCAGGGACGGAAGCGCGGTGGAAATAGTCTGGCGCTGGCGCAGCGCGGCGTCGGATTCCACCGGCGCGCCCTCAGCGGCGGCGGCCAAGTTCGTCACCGTCTGCCAGCCCAGCGTCGGGGTACCGATCTGTGTAATGCTGCCGGCGGCGGCAGACACCGCGCCGATGATCTGGCAGGTGGCAGTCACGGTAATCTCGCCGGCCGGCGGGATCGTCACCGAAGCCGGCAGCGCCCACTTCACGCCGTTGTTGTCTTTGGCAATGCCGTTGGCGATCGTCGTACCGGCCTGACCAACGAGCAGCAAGTCCACCGTCGAATAGGAAGACGCATGCCGCGCGATGCCGTTGATCTTGACGTTGCTCGACAGCGCCGCGCCCTGGGCCGTGGCAGGGCTGAACGAGTTGTAGATGGCGATAGCCACTGCGTTGGCGTCGTTGATCGACGAGGCGAACACCGCCAGCAGTTGGCCATCCTGGCTGTCCGCTTCCAGGTATAGGTCGGGCCCGTAGATCGATCGGTACTTCGCCTTGAGGTACTCCAGCACCTCGGCATAGGTCGGCGCCGTGATGCCGTTGGCATCGATGGTCGGTGCGGTCGTGGTGATGGCCATTAGAGCGTCGCCTGCACGGTGGTGGTGCCGTAGATGGTGTTGATCGTTGCGTTCACGCTCAGCGCGCGCTGCTTGCTGTTGACCGTGCTGCTGTAGGAGGCCAGCGATAGCACACCCTGCGTGCCCAGAATGCGCTGCCGGATCGCGGCGTCATAGGTACCGCTGGTGTACTTGCCCAGCACCTCGGTCGCCCACGGCGTGCCCTCAGTCTTGTCGAGGAACCACTCGCCGCGCAGCAGACGCAGCCGGGTGAGCACGGCCTGGCCGACCGCCTCTGGGCTGTCTTTGTAGAAGTCGGCCTGCTGCGCGCCGAAGACGTAGTCGCCGTCGGCGTCGAGTTTTCGGTACCGCATGTCATCCGCCCTTTACGGTGCTGGTCAGGTGGCCGGTTCCCATCTGCTGATTCGGCGGCTGGGTCACGCTGCCCGTTTCGTTGTGCGTGTGCCCGTTGAACAGGGCCTGGAACGCCGACGTCACGAATGCCAGCAGAGACTGCCCGGTCGCACCGAGGCTGATGCTGGGCGCGGTCACCCGGGCGGACGCCGTCGAGGTCACATTCACCGGCGCCGTCGTCTGGATGTTGATCGCGTGGGTGGCCGCATTGACCTCGACGAAGGCCTGCCCATCGTCCGTCCGCAGCTGCGCCGCGGTGGTGCTGACGCCGTCCAGCGCGCGCGGCTTCGACCGGAAGCCCAGCAGCACGAACCCGTCCGACAGGTCATGCATGCGCAGCTCAGCTTGTTCCTGGACGCCGCTGGACTGCCACCAGCCGTCGATGCAGCGGCTGGCGAAGACCACCAGGCACTCGTCGCCTGGAGCAACCGGGAAGGTCAAACTACAATTTCCGCCAGATGGGAACTGCACTGGGCAGTCCACCAGCAGCGGCAGCACCACGCTATCGACGTTGCCGTCGAGCTGGCGCACCGGGATCTTGATCGCCGGTTGCACTTCGCAGGTCATGGCGCCGGCGTCAAACGACTGAATGACACCCGGCAGCGCCGTCCAGATGCCCGCGCGCAGCCCGTCGAACGCCTCCCGAAGCGCTACCTCGGGATCGTCAACCCGCTCTCGTCTATCCATGGTGTTCGCTATGAAGAAGCTGGTACTGATCGCGGCGTTGGCAGCCACCACCGCTGCAGCCGCCGAGGAGGCCTATGTCTACCCGTTCGGCGGGATGAAGGTTGGTGAGACGGTGAACAACCCGTTCCCGACCGTGCTCTACCTGAAGAAGAAATGCGAGCTGCCGCTGGTCAACGCAAAGGACATGCGAGCCTTTGCGTCCTACCGCGGCGTCTGGGACATCGGCTGCTGGGGCCAGACCATCGACGGCCAGGCCCTGATCGTGGTGCCGAACATGCCGACCAAGACCATCAGCCTGAGCGCGCTGCCGCGCGCCGACGTGCGGAAGGATGGCACCACCATGACCATCAAGGCGCTGCCCACCTACGGCCGTTAGCCGAACCGCTTGATGACGTTGTCCGGCGGCACAGCCGCCTTGTCGCGGAAGTTGTCCGGCAGCACGGTCACGTCCGCCGCCAGGCAGATGACATCGGTGTAGAAGTCGTTCCCCCGCGTGTCGCCGAAGTGCTCGGCGATCATCACGTAGTAGAAGCCGTCGTCCTGCAGCTTCGCTTGCTGCTCGATCCGCTCGTTTTGGGCCTGCTGCCCGACATTCAGGCTGTATTCGTACTGCTGCACGCTGGCGTTGTCGATCTGGATCAGCCGCCCGATCTTGACGCTGGGGTTCAGCAGCATCTTGATCGTGATGCCGTTCTGGGTCTGCTCGGGCAGCCCGACCATGCCCGTCTCGGCCGTGATGACCGGGATCTCGCCGGGCATGTAGGACGTCTCCGGCACCATGATCGCCTTCCCGTCCTGGATGCTCCAAACCGTCTGGCACGTTCGTGCCGTCCAGCGCATGAACTCACGCGCCATGCCAAACATCACCTTGCCGCGCGGCAGGGGGTTGCTGGGCAGCTCCGGCAGGTAGCCCTGCGTCACCCCGTACGGGTTCATGGCAGTGCAGGCGGCCGCCACGTGGTCAGCCGGCGTCGAACCGGCCGCCAGCGTGGTGCTCACCACCGCGAAGTTGTAGGCGGAATCGCCGTCCGCCGCAGTGATGTCCAGGTAGGTATCCGTCTGGCTCTCACGCCCGCGCCGCACCTGCTTGACGGTGCCGTCGAAGATGATCCCGAAGTTGCCCGGGTAGCCGGCCTGCAGCACCAGGCGCGTGAACTCCTTCTGCGCGCGGCGCGCGGTGTCCGCCGACACGTTGTAGACTCGAACCCGCGCCGAGTTGGGGGTCTGCAGGTCGCCGCGGCGGACGTCGAAGCGGAACCGCAGCTCGGACAGATCCAGGGCGTCGCCACTGTCCTGCCCGATGATCAGCGAGACCTTGCGGCCAAATTGCGGCGTGCTCATGCGTCCGTCACCCAGAAGAGATGCGAGCCGATGCCCAGATCCTCGTATGTCGGCACGTCGTCAGGATCGTCCGCACCCTGTACCCAGAGCCGGCCAGCGAAGCCGAGGTGCTTGTACTGCGCCAACAGGTCGGTGCCGGTGACCAGCGGGATGCCCGTCACCATCGGGGCATTGTTCACGTCCGCGATGTCCAGCACCCACCCGGCGCCGCCCGCCTTGCGGTATTGGACCGTCAGCCGGTAGTCCACGGCGCCCAGCGTGATCGTGAAGCGCTGCGGCAGCGGCGACAGCGGGATCTCGAAGAAGTTGGGCATCACATGCTCGTCGGTTGTACTGAACCGCCTGGCGCTGGCGTGGCTGGCGTGGCCGGCGTCGCAGCCTTGACACCGGTGTTCTGGGTCTCGGCAGTGGCAGCCGGGTCGGCTTGGTTCTCGCGCGGCGGCAGTGTCGTGACCTGGGTGTCAACGATACGCAGCTGCTTCAGCGTGGCCGTCACCGACAGCGCGGTGCCGGTCTTCTGGTCCTTCAGCACCGCCAGGCCCTTGAAGAGCATGCTGTCGTACATTCGCAGCGATGTCACCACGTCGAACGGCTCACGCAGCTCCTGCAGGGCCAGTAGCTGGGAATACACCGTGCTGATGTAGTCGGCGGACGGCAGCCCGCCCCCGGTGAAGATCGCCTGGATCGTGCCAGCCAGTGCCTTGAGGTCAGAATTACTCCACCCGCACTTGATGACGACCTCCGGCTGCCGCTTGAAGGCGTGGTCGTTGATCTCCGCGCCCTTCTCCACCGGATGCTCGGTGATCTGCAGCTCGTCCTGGTGGGTCTCTTCGATCATCACCGGGATGGTGATCTCGCCGAGGCGCTTTGGCACCAGGGTGATCATGTCCAGAATCACGACACCGCTCCTTGGAGGTTGCGCACCAGGTCGCCATTCAGGCGCCCTTGCTCGCTTGCTGCAGCCCGCCCGGCGGCAACAGGATCTGACACCCCATGGATATGGATGTTGGTCTCCTGCTTCAGGTCGACGGCAGAAGAGCCGCGACGTGCTGCTTCCATGTCGGCCCGGGCCGGCCGCTCGTAGTGCCGCGACACGATCTCCCCCGCCTGCTGGGCGTTCTGCGCCGCGCGCAGCAGCTGGCCAGCGCGCCGCTCGGCACCCTGGGTCAGTTCATAGTTCACGAACTGCAGCTGCTCCATCAGCGACGAGTCGCGGATGTCCTTGCCGGCCCACGCAGCAAAGTTCGCCTGCCGATCCTGGTGCCACTGGGCGACGCCGTAGGCCTGGCCGCTGTCGCCCACGGCGCGCGGGTTCATTTCGCTTTCGTGCCGCAGGTTGGCCACGATGCCGACCGCCTGGTCGTGCGTCCAGCCCATGCGTTGGAAGAAGCTGACTGCGTCGATGGCCGCGCCGCGGCCGCTGCCGGCCTGCTGCCCACCGGGCCGGCCGGTGGGCAGGCTACCGCCTGGATCCTGGCCGGCCACCGCGCGCCGGCGTTCCAGCTCGGCGTCCTCGCCTTCGTTCAGATTGCCGCTGTGCAGCAGCAGCGCCGCGGCACCGCCGGCCTTGGCCAGCCACGGCAGGAACCTGGACAACCAGCCCGCCGCCACGCCGGCGCCAGCAGCACCTGCTGCCCCGCCAGCGCCGGCGGCACCACCGGCAGCCGCGGCGGCCGCATTGGCGGCGCCCAGCGCACGCACCGCGGCGACCATCTTCCAGATGCCGCCGATGATCTGGAACCCGCCCAGTACCTTGAACACACCGACCAGCAGCAGGAGCTGCGTCGACCAGCCGTCGGTGGCCTTGTCCAGTTCGATGAACTTGTCCACAACCCACTGGAGAGGCGGCCCCATGGCCGCCGCGGCAGCGAGGATAGCGCTGGCGATGCTCGCCACCCGGTCAGCGATAGCCGGCGAATTCTCTTCGAACCACCGATTGAACCGCTCCAGCTGCGGGCCGATCTTGCGCAGCAGCGCGCCTTCGAGCCGGATGGCGAAATTCTCGAACGTCGTGCCCAGATCGCGCAGGGCGATCATGAACTCGTGCGCGTCCTCAGTCGCCTTGTCCAGCCCGGTGGTCCGGGACATGGACCGGTACTGCTGCAGGAACTTGGCGAAGTCGCCATTTCGCATGGCCAGCAGCAGGTTCTCGTCGATGCCGAGGACGTTGCCATACTGGCTCGCCAGCCAGGTCGGCTTCTGCGCCAGCTCCTTGCCGAGGTCGGCCAAGATGTCGACGGTGTCGCGCAGCTCGCCGTTGGCGTTGCGGGTCTGCACGCCGATGGTGGCAAGGTAGCCCTCGCCCGCCGGGTTGTTGCGCAGGAAGCGGGCCAGGCTCTCGACCGTGCCGAACGCCGCCTCCGACGAGACGCCCAGGTTGCGCGCGGCGTATTCCAGCGCCTTCAGGCTCGTCGCCGCGGCGCCGGTGCGCTGGGAGACGAAATACAGGCGTTCCAGCTTCGAGGCAAAGACAGAGACGCCGGCCCCGATCGACAGCGCGGCGCCCTGGATGGTGCTGACCAGCCGCACCACACCCTTCGTGGCCTGGTCCACACCGGTCGTGAAGTTCTTCAGGCCCTTCTCGTCGACCTTGAAACCCAGCGCGACCAGAAACTCGCGAATGACGGTGCTATCGGACATTCTTCTCTTCCAGCATGCGGCGGGCGGCCGCCAAGTTGTCGCCGCGGACCGTGATCGCGTCGTTCATCAGGGCGACGTCTTCAAGCCCCAGCGTGCCGTCGAGCAGCGATTCGTACTTGCACCAGCCCTCGGCCACCGGCGCCAGCAGCCAGTCCTCGCCGCCGGGAAGATGCCTTAGCCAGCCGGGGCTGGTGCGGCCGCCGGGCTGCTCGCTTGGCTGGTAAGCAGCCCGTTGATAAAAGGGCCTAGATTAGCCCTGATCACCTGCACCACCAGCGGCAGCGTCACGGACAGGTCAATGTCCTCGAACATTGTCTGCGTGCCGTTCCAGACGCGGGCCCAGCCCGTCTCCTGCTGGCGTTGCACCACCGACAGGCAGGTGCCGAACACGTACTCGGCGTCCTCGTCGCGCAGGGCGGCCAGGCCATCGGCCAGCGGCTGCAGCGCCGCGGCCAGGCCTTCCAGATCGTCCTTCAGCGGCTTGCCGCTGGCGCGCACGCGCAGGAAGACCGGGATCAGCGTGGGCACGATCGGCGCGATGCGACGCGACACATGGAACTGCTGCATCGCGTTCAGGCGGCCCAGCGAGTAGCGGTTGCCCGCCAGATCGATTTCGTGTGCCATGGTCAGTAGGTCCCCAGCATTTCTTCGATACGGCCAGCGTCGAACACCCATTCGACCGTGCCACCCTCGGTGGCGTAGGTCAGGTCCGGCACCTTCTTGAAGGCGCACTGGATGCCCGTGGCGATGTCACCGGCCACCGATTGGCCAACGGTGATGATGTTCTTGCCCCACAGCCGACTGTCGATCTTCTGGGCGTTGTAGAGCGCCATCAGCCGCGAGTTGATCGGCGCGGTCTTCAGGTAGCGCAAGGTGATCTGACCCGAACCATCGGCGCGCAAGCTGTGCATCACATTGCCATCCGAGCCGACGGTCATGGTGTTCTTGTCGTTGGCCGCAGCAATGGTGATGCCTTCTTCGGCCGTGGCCTCGCCGTAGCCCAGCGAGAATGCGCCGCCAGGCCCGACGATGGAGGCCTGCACATCGATGAACGAATACGTTCCGGACATGGTTTCCCCTATCAGCGGTTGACGTTGACCAGGATGTCAACGGAATGGATGGCGCCGGCTTCTTTCGCGGCCACCTGGAAGGACACCGACTTGCGAGCCTCGCGGTCCGCCTGCGACTGCAGCGCGATGGGCGGCGCGTAGACGTAGTAGCCCTTGGCCAGCGTGTCGCCCTGCTTCAGCGCGCCGAAGCCGCCCGAATTCCAGACGCCCGGCGCCAGGTAGCCGTTGTTCACCGCGGCGTCGCATGCCGCTTCGATGGCGGTGGCGATCAGCGCGTTGCCGGCATCGGTCTGCGGGATCTTCGTCGGGCTTTGGTACAGCAGGTTGTACACGTCGGTCTGGACGCGGTTCTGGAACCAAATCGAGTTGTAGACCGAGTCGATGAAGATGCCGCTGGGGGTCACGCCGTACTGGATGATCGCCGTCTCGTTGTTGTACGCCACGAACACGTTGCAGCGCTTGTTCTGCAGGGTGTCCGCCTGGCTGCTGGTCAGGGTCTCGGCAACGATGCCGGGCTCCTGCTTGTACATCAGCGTGATCGTGGTGTTGTTCGCGTTGAAGTCCACGGTCAGCAGCCGGCCAAACATCGACGCCGCGGCATACGGGCTGCTGCTCGAGTACTGCACGAACGAATACTTCAGGCCCATCGCCCTCAGCGTCGACGCCAGGTCTGCGGTGCTGGTCGAATCCAGCGTCTGCGGCTCTTGCGAGGTCGCGCCGTAGATGTGGCGCTGGTCCGCCTCGATCAGGCTGGCCACCGCCGTGTGCTGCGCGTTCGTCAGGCCCGTGTCGGCGAACATCAGGCCGAGGAACTTGTTCGCGAAGCGGTCAAGGAACAGCGCCACCGCGGCGTCCGGGGTCTCGGCAACGATGCCGTCGACCGGCGCCGATGCCAGGCCGCTGGTCAGGCCCAGCATCGCGGAGATGTCGGTACCAACGGCCGGCGCGGTGGCATAGCCCACGGTCGAGGCGACACCGGTTGTGTCCGACGTCACCACGAACTGCGAGCCGTTCCAGGCAATCGATGCGCCGGCCAAGGCCGCGTCAATCTCGCTGGCCACGCCGTTCAGGTTGGTCTCGCCCGAGAAGTCCAGGCCGGTCAGCGACTTCTCGACGCCGTCGACGCTGATCTTGAAGCCGCCCGAGGTCACCGCCGTCCACACGGCCATTTCCTTCTGGGCGGCCGACAGCGCGGCGCCGCGCAGCGAGCCGGCGGTGGCGGTCTTTGCCCAGCGGCCCAGGTAGAGTTGCGAGGGCTGCGGGGTCTGCTGGAAGTACAGCAACGCCGCCTTGTACTCGGGCGCGGTGGTGCCGTAGTCGGCTGCAACAGCGTCGATGGTCCCGTACGAGCGCATCCGCTCGCTGGTATCGATCACCGCAGAAGCGCCCAGGATCAGCGCCGTGTTGAGATTCGCCCCCTGCGCCGCCAGAGGCGACATGTTGATGGTGACGTCGATCAGCCGCGAAACCGGCAATCCGTTGGACATGGTCATCCTCTACTGGTCGATATTGGTGGTGCTCGCCATCGGCGGTACCGAGTCGGTTTCCGTGCTCGCCTGAGCGGACAGAAGGTTGAGGACCGGATAGGTCCGGGTGATCTTGCGGCGCAGCCGCACAGTCAGGTCGTAACGCCGCACCCACTGCTGGTTGACGAAATCCGGCGCCGCGCGGATCTCGCCGGCGGACACGAAGGCCATGTCGTTCAGGCGCAGCTGCTCGCGGTTCTGCGGGATTGCCAGCCCGTCAGCCAGGCGCTGGGCGTAGGCCTTTGCGGCCGGCCCGTAGAAGGTGCACAGCAGCCTGATGTCCTGGTGCCGCTGGTAGTCGTCGCGCCCCTCGCCGGCCGAGTCGTGCTGGATCGCCGGGCCGGCGTCGTTCTCCTGCTCGGTCACACCCAGGGCGCACCAGTTCACCGAGGGCTCTGGCTGTTTCGGCACGGTCGGCTGCCAGCGCGGCCGCACTAGGTTCCCGGGCAGGCCCGACACGCCGGCCACCAGCGCCTGCAGCAGGTCGTCGAGCGCGTCGTCTTCTGGCGGTACCGGTGCCGTCGGCGCCAGATACCCGCCGGTTGCACTGGTATTGGCCATGGATTACCCCGAGAGCGGTTTCAGGTCACAGGTGGCGCAGACGAAGCCGCGCCCGAAGTGGCTGTAGTCGTTGACGTTGACCACGGTGTAGGTCCGCCCCTGCCAGACGATCTCGTCGGCGTCCTGGCCGGCGCTGCCATCCGAGAGCCGGAATGGGGTGTGGACGGTAATGGAGCCGATGATCCGGCTGCCGTCGGCGTTGCGGTGCAAGACGTCGCCCTTGTCGCTGGTTACCACCGCAGCGAAGCCGGTGCTGGTGACCGCGTTGGTCGCCCGGCCGTGGCTGTCCACCGCCTGCGTCATCCGGTTGCACACCAGGCCGGTGTCCATGAAATCCGGGTCCAGCAGGACGTCGGTGACATCGAGTAGCGCCATGGCCTACTTCCTTTTGCGGATCACGTAGGTGATCGCGTTGCGCAGCTGGCCGGTCTCGATCAGCGGCTTGGCCAGGTCGGTGCCAGGCTTCTCGCCGGCAGCGCGCCGCGCCAGCTCTTCCTTGGCACCCTTGCGGCCACGCCGCGCGCGCTCGCGCAGGGTCGCCTCACTCAGCGCCGGGGTGATGCCGCTGTTGATGCGCTTTCGGACAGACGCCTGTGCGACCAGGCCGGCAGCGCTGAGCCGGCGCTGCACCGCTTCCATATCGCCATCCAGCGCCGCTTCCACGCCCTTCTGCAGCTGCGGCAGCGTCTTGGACTGCGCAGCAGCGACGCCTGGCACGAGGAACGGCCGGGCCGGCAGGTTGTTGGCTGGGGATCCAGTTTCCTGGATGTATCCGATCTCAGCGTTGCTGAGCGGCTCGCCGTCGTCCTTGCGGCCGGCGGTGCTGTCCGGCACGCCGATGAGAACTTGCTTAGCGACGAGACCATTGATCGACTGCAGGACTTCCTTCAGTCGGTCTACCTTCATGACGCCCATGGGGTTCTCCCGATGGGCGGCTGCGCTACAGCTGGATGCCGCCGGCGCCCATCATCTTGGCGAGGGTCAGGTACCGCACGCCGTAGGTGGTCAAGTTCCAGAATCCGCCGTCGTCGATGGTCGCCGCGCCGGTGTCGTAACTGGCGCTGACCTTGTCGACGGCCTTGGAAGCAAGCGGGCCGGTCATCTGGCCCGGGATGCCGCCGACGCTGGCGGCCTGCTCGTCGCGCGCGACCAGCACCAGGTGGTGGGCGGTGCAAAGCTCGATGCCCTGGTCCGTCAGCACTCCCCAGCGGCACTCGTTGACGAGCGATGACGACACCGTCAGCCAGAACTCGACTGAGGCGTCGGGGTACTTCGTCTCGTCGGTAAACTCGGGAAAGTCCTGTCGGAACTGGTCGGGTGTCATAGGCGGATGGTTGATGCCCCTCGCGAGGCATCATACCCCTCATTTCGGCGACTTCGCCGCCTTGGGCGCATCAGCGGCTGCCTTCTCGGCGGCCTGCTCGCGGTCTGCCACCGCCGCCTCGCGCTTGGCCAGGTCGGCGTCGCGCTGGTCGGCGGCCTGCTCGCGGTCGGCGAGGGTGCCGGCGCGCACGTCCAGAGCGTCCTGCAGCTCCTTCAGCTCCTTGGCCTTGCCTTCCAAGAACTCGGCGGCAGAGTCCAGTGCCGCGCGCTGCTCCGCCAGTTCGGCATCGGCTTCTGGGCTGGCCGCCGGTTCCTCGCCGGTATGCGCCTTCACGAACCAGTGGGCGGCGATCGCGGCAGGCACCTCGTGGTTGCCCACCGCGAACTCGTGCTTCTCGCCCTCGTGCTGCAGGGTAAAGGCCTTCTTGATGTAGATCCTCGGCATGTCGCTCTCCCGTCAGATGCCGTCGCGGTAGCCGATCAGCTCCGGATACACGACTTCGACCACGCCCAGGCGGCCAAAGTAGGTGGTGAGCTGGCGGATGTCGCGGTACTCCAGCGGCGTGCGCTGCAGCGGCACCAACGGGAAGCGGACTTTGTCCTGTTCCTTGGTGTACGCCATCATGCGGTCAGCGCTCGCGGTGCCGCGCTGAAACAGCCACTTCAGGGGCTGGATGTTCAGCGGGCGGCCGTTGATCGAGTTCGAGATGGTGTTCTGCTTCACGTACTCGAGCACGCTGATATTGCCGGCGTCGCTGACCTTGCGGCTCACCAGAATCCCGAACTTGGCCGGCGGCAGCCGCAGCTCGGACGGGCAGTACGCGTAGGCGGATGCGGTCCAGACGCTCGTCAGCAGCTCATTGATGTCCGCGACGATCTGGTCAGCCGTTGCGGTGTTCCAGTTCCCCGTGAGGGCGTTCGACAGGTTGGTCACGGCGGCATTGTTCACCAGGCCGGTGACGCCCAGCACGGTATCGCCGATGTACACCTGTTCGTCGACGTCCATGTTGTGCTTCAGCTGCATGCCGGCGAACTTCTGCTGGTCCACCGGGCGGCCCAGCTTCTGGGCGCTTTCCAGCTCGGGGATGGTCCAGCCGATCTGCATGCCCCACAGGGTCAGCAGGTTCGCCGTCTTGCCGATGTCCAGCGCGATGCCGGCGATGGCCGAGGCGTCCTTGCCGATCCACGACTTGCCGTTGGGCGACGCGCCGCCGGCGGCCGCGAAGCTAGAGTTGGTGAACGACGAGGTCTCATCTGCGATCGACACGTCCTCGCGCAGGTCGATGTCGCGCGACCAGGTCACCGAGGCCAGCGGGCCGTGCAGGGTCTGGTCCAGGCGTTCCAGCTCGCCGATCAGGAAAGCGCCGGTGCTGTCGATCGTACGGCTGTCGAACGTCAGCATGTTGTCGCGCGTGCGGGCGCGGATGATCGCCGGGGCGTTGACCATGGCGATCGCGGCCGCCGCTGCCATGCGCGGAACGATGATTTTGCTCATTCTGGGTGACCCCTTAGATGTTGTAGGCGATTTCGACGTTGCCGTTGGCGTCGCCGGCGTTCATGAACGTGGCGCCGGTCACCACAATGGTGTTGGCGCCGTCGGCCGCTGCTTCGATCCCGCCGATCGGCTTGCCGGCGGCGGGCGTGGCCACGCGGACATACACCGCACCGCCGATGGCAGGCGTGCCGGCATTGTTCTTGACGGTCATGTAGCCGCGGCGCAGGACGTCCGCGACGCCGGTGGTGGGCGGCGTGGCCGTGCCCAGCGGTTCCGAGCCGGCGCCGCCGGTGGTCGGGTAAGGACGGACCAGCAGGCCATAGACCGCCGCCGCGGTGTCGCCGCCGGCGATCGGCACAAACTTGCCGGCTGCGATCTTGCCGAAGAGGCCATAGCCCGGGAACGGCAGCGCCGAGTTCAGGATTTGTGCCTCGACGGTCGCCTGCGACTGGCGCGAGATGTCGCCCGGGATGCCCGAGGCCATGCGATACAGGATTGCGTTGCCCATGTTCGGGACTCCTTAGTTGGCGGACCGGTCGGCCCAGTACTTGCGGTTGGCGGCGTTGATGTCGGCCACGGTGCGGGCCTTGCCGAAGTCGCGCGTGGGCGCGGCGCTGCGGCTGTTGCCGGCATTGTTCTGCGCCTTCACCAGCTCGCTGGCGCCCATGAAGGCCGCATGCACCAGAGCGGCGGGCAGCTTTTCGAAGTCAGCCGTCAGGCCGCCCAGGAACGGGCCGATGGCCTTCTTGCCAGCGTCGGTCTGGTAGGCCAGGTCCAGGGCCTTGCGCTGGCACTTGCACAGCGAGGCGGCGAGGTCCTTGGTCGCCATCTTGGCGTCCAGGGTCGGCAGCTTGATGCCGGGCGCCAGGATCTCCGCGCGCGACGGGATGCTGGATGCGGCGTCGCCGGTGTACAGGTCGACCTCAGCCTGGTTCAGCGTGCCGGCGGTCTCGGGGTCGGTGAGGTCACCATCGTCCCCGGTTTTCTTCTTTTCCGGGTCGTCTTCGTCCTCGTCGTCGGTCTTTTCCTTCTCCGAGTCCTTGGCCTTGCGCTTGCCCAGCTCAGCAATGGCGGCGTCCTGGGCGCCCATGCGCTTCAGGATCTTCTTGAGCAGGACAGACTGCGCGTCACCGGTCTTTGCCGGCGGATCATCGTCCTCGTCTTCATCATCCGGCGCTTCATCGCCGGTCTTCTTCTCTTCTTCGATGTCGGACTCGGCGTCCTTCATCAGGGCGCGCAGTTTGTCGAGGAAAGTGGGCTTCTTCTTTGCCATTTGAGGTTCCTTATCGCCAATCGCGCAGCGCGGTCCGCACCGGCCGCGCTCAACGAGAGCTACGTGGTTGACAACGATGTTCCGCTGCACCCCGCGGCCGGGTGATACCTGTTCGTAGTCGGCCTCATAGCCGAGGCTGACTTCTTCGATGCTGTCCTTCTGGATGGCGTCGATTGCGACCTGGTCTGTCACCAGCAGATCGGCGATCAGCAGGTCATCGGCAATGCCAGTGCCGCGGCGGAGATTCAGCATCGACCCCTTACCGAGCGCCGAGAAGTTTGCGGGCGTGACGAAGTCCTCTGGGTGGTCGAGGGTCACGGGCTTGCCAACGCAGCTGGCCAGGGTCGCATCGCGGAACACCTCTTCCGGTGTCCGGCTGATGCGGATCAGGCCGTCAGGGCCCGGCTCGACCGGCACCTCGCCCGGGCCATACAGCATCTCGCCGGTGCGCGCGACGGGCACTTCCTCGCACAGCAGGAAGCCTTCGGGCGTCAACGAGCGCTTCGGCCCCAACTTCTGGACGGTGTAGAAGCGCATATCAGTCCTCGGGAATCACAGGTTCGGGGTAGCAGCGGCAGTTCGGGAACTGCCCGGCATGCCCGGTCATGCCGTCAAGCGTCGGCGGGTCGTCCCAGGCCACGAACTTGCCTTCCATCTTCTTGTGCGACTCGCGCACGTCGCCGTCGCCAGAGGTGCGCCAGAAGTAGCCGGGCGAGCCGACATGCAGCGCGCGGGCCTCGGTCAGCGTCGACGCGGTCCGCGCCACTTCCGTCCGGGCAATCAGGTCGGCGCGGCTCTTCGCCACATCCCCCGACGCCTGAATGGCCTTGGAGATCTCGGCGGCCCGGGTGCTGTCTTCCAGCCCCTCGATCGTCAGCCGGTGCACGCGCTCGGCCGCCTCCAACGGAATGGACTTGATCAGCCCGACCTGCTCAGCCATCAGCGCGCGCATCGTTGCGCCGGTCGGCGCCGTCCGGATCTCCAACTGCAGCGCGCGGGACATCTCCTGCGCCTGTGTCATCCAGGCCTGCTCGTCACGCCGGTTGACGTCGGCCAGCATGCGCGCCGCGGTGGCCTCCGCCCACGGTGTCAGTGCCTCGGCGTAGCGGCGCAGCAGCTGCTCAATCGTCGGCGCTGCGGCGGGATCGCCAGGCGGAAAGCCATTGACCAACGCGCCCACCTGCTTGGCGACGTGGCGCAGCTGAGTCCCGTACTGCCTTTCCGGTCCGGCCAGGCGAACCGGATTCTTCCGGCTTTTCTTGCGGTCCGTCGTTCGGGTCATCAGCATCGGGCAGTTCCATCTCAGGGGTCGGCGGCGGGGCGTTCTCGGCTTCCTCGATCTGCTCGTCCGTGATGCTGGTGTAGATGCCGGTCACGTGGCTGGACTGGCGCAGTTCCTTCATGCCCGTGGCCGTGTCGATCAGGCCCGAGTCGAGCGCACCGGTCACCGCCTCGGTCACCGTCTTGGCGTTCTGGGCTTTCTCGGTGTCGGACAGCTGCCACAGCGATTTGAACGAATAGGCGAACCCCTCAGGCAGGGCGCGGCCCAGTACGGACCGGCCGAGGACTTCCATCAAGTGGGTCACCGGGCTGCGCAGCTGGCGTTCCTGCTTCTGGTTGATGCCGTCGTAGTACGTCCGGATGTCGCTCTCGCCGGTGCTGTTGAGCCCGGCCGGCGACTGGCCGAACAGGCGCACCAGCGGGATCTGCGACGCGCCGGACAGCTGCTGGCCGAACTGCATCAGGACGTTGTCCAGGCCGGAAAACTGGTACGTGTCGGTCTGCATGTCGTCGGCCGCGTCAACGAGCGTCAAGCCTTCGTTGGACTGGAACCGGCGGATCATGTCCACGTTCTTGATCAGCGCCTCAAGCGCCGGACCGCCCATGGCGATGATCTCGCGCAGCTTTTCCACCTTCAGCGTGCGCAAGTGGGCCTTGTAGACCAGCTGCGCGGCGCCCACGGTGGTGCTGTCGAACGCCACCAGCCGGTCAATCAGCCGCTCGATGACCGACTGCCCCCACAGGTTCTCGCTGACCTTCTGCCAGTATGGCAGCTCGACACCGTCGATCCGCAGCACGCGGCTGTAATGGATGCGCTGGCGCCGCAGCGCGATGCTGTCGTCGACCACGTCGTAGTAGCGCGGCATGCCCATGTCCGGGCCCAGCTCGGTGACTAGGTCGTTCAGGGTTGGCTGTACCAGCCAGCGGTCCAGCACGAATAGGCCCTTGAACTGGTCTTTCCCGACAGACTCGGGCCGCAGCGGCGTGGACGGGTGCTGGCCATCGATCAGCATCACTGCGATCGCGCCGCCGTACAGCCGCCCCCACTTGATGGTGTCGCAGATGCGGTCCCACAGCGCCATACGCTCGATGGCGGCGTTCAGCTTGTCCTTGTCATCCGGGGCCAAGTCCGATCCGATCTCGATGCCGGCGCGGGTCATGTCCTCGGCGACCACGTCCACAACCTGGCCGACCACCCAGGACGACCGGTACATGGCTTCCATCTGCACGCGGTTGCGCGAGATGAAGTCGAAGCCGTAGCTGTACTGGCTCGCCTGGTTGTTCGTGCCTAGGCCGACGCGCGCCTCGAAATTCTGGAAGCTGTCGCCGCTGATCCAGCGCTTGGCGCCCGCGGACGCGGCCACGTTGGCCTTGTGCGCCCGTTGCTGCGCTTTGCGTTGGTTACGGTTCATTGCTGTCCGAGTTTGGTCCAGATGTCCATCGAGCGGCCGCCGGCCAGCATGTCGTTGATCGCATCCACCATTGGATCGATCTGGTCATCGTGCGCGTGGGTGTCGTCAGGGGTGAAGGCGTCGCATTCCTGCGTGAAATCGCTGACCCACTCCGCCGCCTCGGGGATCATGACCAGGCCGGCGTCGATATAGCTGACCACGTCCATAACGCGTACCAGCTTGTCGCGATGCCGCTCGATCCCTTCGACGGGGATGGTCCCCGACGCCTGGATGTCTTGAATCAGCCCGGTGCCGCTGGCCTTGTCCTCGACGCGCATCTTCACCAGCGCGGCGCCGAAGTGGAAGTCGTACGGCAGGTGCTTGTTCCAGAAGTCGATGGCCTTCTGCCGCAGCTCGGGCGCCGGCCACTTCCCGCGGATCTGGTCCAGCAGGTAGATCCGACCGTTCTTCCCGTGCCCCCAGCACTGCAGCACGCTGTAGTCGTTCCGCTCGGCGGTCTTCTGCGCCGTGTCGGCATAGATGACGCGCTTGTGCAGCTCTGGCGCCACCGAGTAGCGCCCGAAGTTGGCACTGCGGATGATGCCGCCGCCCAGCGGGCTGGGGCGCTGCATGTATTGCCCGCTGAACACATACCGGTCAGCCTTCTCACTGGCCAGCATGTCGTCGAGCGGTTCTTTGTAGGGCCAGTAGCTGAATCGCCCGTCTGCATCCTTCTCGCCCAGTTCGACCATCGCGCGGATGCGCTCGGGCAGCGCTTCGACGTATTCGTCGGTGATCAGCGCCGGGATCTCGATGAATTCCCAGTCGCCCGGCACCTTGCCGGCCTTGATGAAGCCCGTCGGGTCTTCCTCAGCCAGCCGCTGCATGATCACGATGATCGGCGTGTCCGGGTTGGCCTTCCGGCTCTTCACCGTGGACAGCAGCTTGCGGTTCGCCTTGTCGCGGTTCGGCTTGCTGTATGCGTCCTCGACCTTCAGCGGGTCATCGATGATGATGGCGCCCTGCCACCCCTCGGTCATGTGCCCCGCGCGGAAGCCGGTGATCTGCCCCCCCAGCGACACGGCGTACACACCACCCGCCTTCTTGCCGTCGGCGATGACGTTCCAGCGCTTCTTCGACTTCGCGTCCGGCGCGATCGCTAGCGGCCACAGCGCCTGGAACTCGTCCGACTGGACGATTTCGCGCGCCGTCTCGCTGTTCAGCAGCGCCAGGTCATCCGAATATGAGATGTGCAGGAACCGCGCGCGCGGGTTCACCGCCAGGCCCCGCGCGATCAGGTTGATCGCCACCAGCTCGGTCTTCGACGAGCCCGGCGGCACGTTGATGACGACGTTCTTCAGCTCGCCATCGATGACACGCTGCACCGTGTCCGCGACCAGCACGTGGTGCCAGTTGACGCGGAACTTGATGCCCTGCCGGTGCTTGAAGAAGTACCGGCTGAAGAACAGGTGGTCGCGTTCGCATTTCGCCTTCAGGACGGCCCGCTCGATGGCAGGGTCAATACTCGTCCTCGAGCTTGGCGACGGCGGCTACGACCTCTTTTTCATCGACGACAGTGGTTCGTTGCTCGACCGGCCCGCCGTCTTCCCCTGTCAGCTCGATGCGCTTCGGCGTTTCCCTCCATCCAGCCTGGGTCTTCAGCCAGAAGATCGCCGCGGTGACCGCGCCCTTGCCGGTGCCGGTGGCTTGCTTGAACAGGGCCTGCGCCACCAGGGCGTTTGTCTTGTCCTTCGCGGTGTCCAGCTCGGCGCGGAAATGCGCGCGCAGCGTCTTGGCCGTCAGCGGCTTACCGGTCTGCGGGTTAATCACTTGGCTGGCGATGTACTCATGCGGCGCGCCGAAGCCGGCGAGCGAGGCCACCAGCCTGCGGTCAGCGTCGGTCGGCTGGAATGGTTTGCGTCCCGCCATGGTGAAACTCTCAGTCCTCGGCTTCCGGGAACAGGTCGTCCGACACGTCCACGTCGCCGCAGGCGGCCACCGCCCGCTTCCAGTCGCCCTTGACGAACACCAGCACGTTCTGGTGAGTCTTGCCCAGCTTCCGGCTCGCCGCGAACTGCTTGCCGGCCCGGATGGGCAGGCTGCCGTATGCGGTAAGCAGGATGGCCTCGTTGTACAGCTGCGCACCGGCGTCGAGAAAGGCCTCGATGGTGTCGGCCACGAAGTTGCGGTAGGCGCCAGTGCCACGCTTCTCACGCACGTCGCCGACCACAAAGCAGGCAAAGCGGTCTGGCTTGAGCTGGCCGACGGCGCCCGCGACCACCTCGCGGTAGGCCGTCAGGAAGGCCGGATAGTCCATCGTGGACAGATCGGCCGGATCGTCCGAGTAGCGTTCCAGGTCCGCGTAAGGCGGGCACGAGAACACGAAATCGGCCTCGACATCGGCCAGGCGCCGCCCAATCTGCCGGCTGTCGCCGACGTGCCAGGCGGGCGCCGGGTCTTCCGGCCGCAGCAGGCCCAGTTGGCCGCGGTTGGCCTCGACCTGTTCGGGCCGCAGCTCCATGCCCACGTACTGCCGGCCCAGCCGCGCCGCGACGATGCCGCGCACGCTGCCGCCGGCGAATGGGTCCAGCACCAGGCCGCCGGCAGGGCAGAACCAGCGGTAGGCCAGCTCGCACAGCACCGGGTCAAACACGCTGGTCCTGTGCTGCGTGGCCGGGCGGCCTGCCTTCTGGTGCTCAGACGCCGACGCGTACGCCGGTGCGTCGCGGCCCAGCTCCGACTGGATGCCCAGCGCCAGCCAGGCCTTCTTGCGGTCCTGCCACGCCGCGTCGCGTGCGTTGAGCGTGCTGAACGGCGGCACCATGAACCGGTCGGCCAGCGACTGGCCACCACCACCGCCGGCGCCGGGTGGCTGAGGGTCGAGCAGTTCGGCCAGCTCGTCGGAGTCGAAGCCTGTCAGCGCCAGGTCGAAGCCGGCGTCGCGCAGGTCCAGCAGCTCGCCGGCCAGCAGGTCAACGTCCCAGCCGGCGTTCTCGGCCAGCTTGTTGTCGGCCAGGATGTAGGCGCGCCGCTCGTCCGCCGACAGGTGCGACAGGTCGACCGTGGGCACCTCGCCCGGCACCGGGCAGTTGGCGATGGTCTCGCCGTCGGCCCACAGCTGCGTGGCCGCTTCCAGCCGGCCGTGACCAGCCAGCAGTTCATCGCCCGCGGTCAGCGCCGGGTTGGTCCAGCCGAACTGCCGCAGCGACGCCTTGATCTGCTCGATCTGGGCGGCGCTGTGCGTCCGCGCATTCCGCTCGTATCGCACCAGGTCGCTCGCCGCGCGGTAGCGGATGGCGAGCTTATCGGCCTTTTTCATACGCGGTAGAAATGCGGTAACAACAAAGAACGGCGCGCTAGCGCTGCGAAACAAAGATTCTTATTGACCGAATAAGACATCTTATTCATACTTAAGGTGCCTTAACAAAAAACAAGGGTCTTTAAGATGAAAAAGAAGGTCAACACCAAGGACGTTCTGGCAATCGCAGCTTTGTCGGACACAGCGGCTGGTTTCCTGGAGAGCCTTGCCGACCGCACGCAAAACCGGAAGGTCACAGCCGTGGAGTCCGTCATGGCGAGTCAGAAGGCACCGCGGCGAGAGGTGATCGAAATGTTCAAGGCCATGGACGAAGCAGGTCTTGGCACGTTCATAGTCGGTCGGCGAAATCAGCGGTCTCGATTCCAATGGACGACTCGAATGATCGACGTTGGCCAGGCTGCGATCGGGGAAACTGAGGAAATCGAGGAACTCGATGACAACGAGCTGTCCTTTGGAGACTTCGAGGACGAGCTGGACGAAGCTGAGATCCGCTCTCTACGCGACGCCTCCATTGACGAGATTGTCAAAGAATTGAAGGCTCGTGGAGCCCAAACCGTCCAAATTCAGTTCTGAACGCTGAAGCAAAAAGCCCGCTTGCGCGGGCTCTTGACGTAGTTCGGAGGTGTATCGAATTGAGGCGATTTTTGTGCATGAAATGCACAATGTCAAGCCACTTCTTCGATTTTCACCATCGCGGCCGCCTTCAGCCGGATGTCGATGGCCGTCCAGGCGACCGACTCAACCCCGGGCGCGGCCATCAATCCGCGCTTCTTCTCGCCCTCGATCCAGACCTTCAGCTTCATGTTGTGAGCGCTGACCGTGTTGCGGTGCGCGCCGCAGTCTTCCGCGATCTGCTGCAGGTCGATCCGGACGCCGAAAATCTTCTCGAGGATCGAGCGCCGCACGCGGTAGTGCGAGAACGAGCCGGACAGCTGCTGCATGGCGCGGTCGGTCAGCCAGACGATGGCCGCTTCCCATTCCGGGTTGGGGCGCCGTGCTGCGCAGCACGGCCGGCCGCAGTCGCAGAGGATGTCCCGCGGCGCACAGCGCGCGGTGAGCACTGCCTGGTGGAGCTCGGGCAGCATGCTCAGTTCGTTGCGGATCATGCCGGCCTGCGCGGCGCCGTCGACGCCAATCAGTCCCTTCCCTGAGCCGATAGCCGGCGTCATGGCCTTGTTCATCGCCGAGGCCTGGTACTGCTGGCCCGAGTAGTTGAACGCGAACACCAGCGCCGCGTGCGAGCTGTCGAAGAGGCGTTCTTCCGTCATGTTTTCCCCCGTCAAATTCATTCCTCACGCCGCCTGCAGCGGCAGTTGTTCCACGATGACGCGCACGCCCGGCGTCGTGCCGTAGCGCTTGCTGATGCGGTACTCGACCGCCTGGGCGTCGTCGATCCACACGATGCCGTTCATGCCGTCCTTGACGGCCTTGAGCACGTTGTCGGCGTCGGGCTTCTTGGTCGCGGCGACCTCGCCGGCCTCGGCCAGCTGCTGGCGCTTCTTGGACCAACTGGCCGGGATCTGCAGCCGGATGTCCAGCGTCAGCTCGACCGGGCCGTCGAACGGCGGGCGGCCGGACATGGCGTCTTGGGCGGCCAGCTTGACCAGGTTCTCGTAGCTGGCCGTCTTCTCCGGCGTGTAGGTCCGCACGAAGGCGCCCTGGCGCGCGAACTTGGGCCGGCCCTTGGCCACCGGCTGGCCGGGAACGGTGAACGCCACGCGGCGCAGCACGGGCTTGGGTTGGTCGAAAAGCGATTGCGTCATGCTGCCACCTGCCCCGGCGCGACGCCGTACATGAGCCGGTACACGCGCTCGAACTCGTTGGGGTTCATCCGCTCGGCCTTGCTGACCTCGCGCTCGATGCGGTGCTGCTCGCCGGAATCGCGAATGACCCGCAGCCGGAACCAGAACCACGCCTCGCCGTCCTGCTGCGGTGGGATGCCCAGTTCGCTGGCCTTGGCCTGCACGCCCTCAGTAGTCTCGTCCCAAGCCGCCGCGGTGCCGCCGCCCTGCCCTGGCGCATTGGCCTCGTCGATGAACGGCTCAAGGAAGCCCGGGTTCACCGCCGCTGGATCCCCGTCGGCCGCCCTTCGCGCGCACGCGAGGGCATGAGCCCGGAGCAACACTGGCAGCGCGATGTGCCGGGCCTCAAGCCGGAGCAACGCCTCGTGCGCGCGCGAGGACAGCCGCAACGTCCTGCCCCGCTCGGCCTCGAGCAGCACCAGCTGTTCGCCGATCGCGTCAGCGGAAAGCGGCGGCGAATCGGAGTTATCCACAGGCTCTACCCCCTGTGAATCACCTACGCCGCCGCTATAGCTTTTGTTTTTATGTATCTGTGATTGTGACGGTCTATCGTTTTGCCATGTCTCAGACGATGGGTCTGCCATACCATTTGCTATGCCATTTGCCATAGCATTTGCTATCGGTTTGTCATCAGGTTTGCCACCCTCTTTGCCCCATCGTTTGGCAGCGCCTTGCTTGCCGGCCTCGCGCCGTTTGTTACTGATCAGGCCCGCCTTCGAGCGCTCTTCCTCTGCACGCTTCTGGACCAAGCGCCCATCTTCGGAGTGGAACAGCGAGCGGATCTTGGGGGCGTGCTTGCGCCACTGCGCCAACGACAGCTTCGCGATCGTCGCCAGCTCTTCGTCGTCATCCAGCGGCGGTCCGTTGCGCCAGTAGTCCATCAGGATCAGCAGGTAGGCGCCATGCTGCTCGGTGGTCAGCCGCGACGTGTCGGCCAGGTAGTCGCCTATGTACAGCGGCATCCAGGTGTCGTTCTTCTTGCTCATGCTGCTACCTCGAGGACCAGGCCCGGCTGGCGCGTCCGCTCAGCCTGCAAGGCGATGTAGTCCGGATTCAACTCTGCGCCGAGCCAGCGGCGGCCCAGACGTTGCGCGACGCTGGCCACAGTTCCGGAACCCATGAACGGATCGAAGACGATGTCGCCTGCTCGAGATCCCGCCAGGATGCAGGGCTCGACCAGCGCTTCCGGGAAGGTGGCGAAGTGGGCGCCGCTGTACGACTGCGTGGCGATCGTCCAGACGCTGCGCTTGTTCCGCATCTCGGTGATCGCGCGGAAGGCCTCCCGGCCGGGCAGATCGTTCGTCTTCCCATCGAAGTCGCCTCGCTTTGCGCTCTCGCGCACTTTGTGGGCGTAGGCTTGGAGGCCTGCCTTTGTCCGATGTCGGTCGTCGCCAGCCTCGTAGGCGGCTTGCCCCTTTGCCGGGTTGACGTTGCCTGGCACTCGCACGCGCGCCTTCGGTTCGGCGTCGTAGCCGTGACCAAAGCCGACGCCCGTGGGCGTGGGCCCATACGTGGCAGGCTCTTTGATGGCGTCCGCGTCGAAGTAATACCGCTCGCTGCGGGTCATCAGGAACAGATATTCATGGGCCTTGGTGCAGCGGTCGCGCACGCTCTCGGGCATCGGGTTGGGCTTGTGCCAGATGATGTCCTGACGCAGCCACCAGCCGGCATCCTGCAGCGCGAAGGCAAGGCGCCAAGGCTGGCCGACCAAGTCTTTCGGTTTGAGGCCCGCTTCCTGGCCAGCCTTGCGATTCGACAGACAGATGGCGGCCTTGCCGCGCTGACGGTTGATGAACTGTGCACCGGTCATGGGGCCGGTCGGGCCGGCGTTACTGGCGTAGCTGTCGCCCATGTTCAGCCAGAGGGTGCCATCGTCAGCCAGCAGTTGACGGCACAGGTCAAACACCTCGACCATGTTGTCGAGGAACCCGCGCAGGGTCGGCTCCTGTCCGATCTGTCCCGCGTGGCCGTAGTCGCGTAGGCCCCAGTACGGCGGGCTGGTCACGATGCACTGCACGCGTACCCCGGCGGCGATCAGGTCGCGCATGACCTCGCGGCAGTCGCCCTGGTAGCAGTGGTCGACCTTCATGTCACGAACCCCCACACGATCGAGCCGATCACCGACACGAACATCAGCGCCGCGGCCCCGACGGTAATCACCTCGTCCATCACGCGACCTCCAGGCCTTTCCGGGCCAGCGTGCGCAGCGCCTGGTATTCCTCGCGCGGCAGGCAAACCATGCTGTCGTCGCCGGGCGCGACGACGTCCAGCTCGAGCACGTCGAACAGCTGGCAGAACTCGGCGAAAGTCAGCCGGTGGCCGCTGTTGTTCAGGAACCGGGAGAAGTTGGTCGGCTCGACGCCGATGCGCTCGGCCACCTTCTTCTGGGTGAGCGGAGCAACACGGTTCAGCACCATGGATTCCAGGCTAGGCATGTGATGCTCCCAAGTGCTCAATGAGGTTCATACGATTCACCCAACGAAACAAGACAGCCGGCGCGCTGGCCGGCGAGAAGAAGAAAATGGGAAACGGATGCCACCACCGCTTGCCACTCAGGCAAGCAGCACGCCGCGCTATGCCGCGTCGGCTTCGGCCAGATGTCGCCCTCTGCGGACTGCGCAGCATGGCAATTCCCCCGGTTGGGCTATCGCCCTTCTTTTGTGCCCGGCGAGCCAAGCGGCGCGCCAAAGGTCTTGGTGCCTGGGTCGCCTTCAGGCGGCCTCAGGGTGAGATTCATGGGCGTCAGCCTTCGGCTTCCCACCCTTCCGCGCCCCGCGATCAGCCGGCGAATCGCGCGACGAGCGCACGAACCCCCAGTCAACCTTGTCGTTCAGCTCTTCGCAGGTCACCTGCCCGCCGGTAATCAGCTCGATCTTCGGGCAGTGCTCGGCTGGGACCTGCCGTCCCTCATCCAACCATTGGTGCACCGCGCCTCTGGTGACGCCCAGCGCCTTCGCCAACTTCTCATAGCCGCCTGCCAGTGCAGCAGCTCGCTTTACGGGGTGATCGCTCATGATTCCGAATCCGGTTCAAGTTTTCGATAAGTATAGAACTTCTAGACACCATGGTAAAGAAAACGTAGACCATACCTGTTTAGATTTTCTGTACCATCGCGCGATGGAAATGAAGTCCTGGATTCGTCTCGCTCGCAAGAAGGCTGGCCTCACGCAGGAGCAGCTGGCGGAGACGCTCGGCCTCACGAAGGGCAACGTGTCGGCATGGGAAAACGGCCGGCACGAAGCCAGCTTTGCGCAGCTCAGCGCGATCGCAGAGTTAAGCGGTTTGCCCATTGGCCAGGACGCACCCACCTCCGTCCAGGGCGCTGGAACCCTAGTGGCCTGGCAAAAAGAGGATGCGGACCGCCTCCGTGACCTCTTCACCCAGCACCGCGGCCGGCTCAGCATCGAAGAGTTCAGCCGCCGCTATGAGATTGGCCAGCAGATTAATCAGTACCTGGCCGGCCAAATCCCTCTCACCATGAAGGTCGCCCAGGGCTTCGCGAGGGGCCTGGGCGTCGATCTCGAAGCGATCAGCCCGAGGCTAGCCGATGAGCTGCGCCGCCCGAGTTCCGAGCCAAGCATCCTCACGCCCTTGGCGCCCGGCATGGAGCGCGGCAGCTCACCCGCAGAGCGCTTGCAGATCGTTCTGGTGGAACAACATCTGGACGTGCATGCTCTTGCCGCGCTGCTAGGGGTCGAGACGGCCGTCGTGCGATCCTGGTTGGAGCCGGACGCGCCGAAGTTGCAGCTTCACCATGCGGTGAAGTTGCAAGAGAACTACGGGTACAGCCCGGCCTGGCTGATCAACGGCAAGGGCGCACCGCAGCTGTCGAATCCCCAGGAGGCCGAGCTAGACGAGCCCAGCCTGCCCTTTGACATCGTCCATATCCCATCAAGCAGCTACAGGCGCATTCCAGTGGTTGGCATGGCTCAGCTCGGCGACAACGGGCACTTCTCCGACATCGAATACCCCGTGGGCCACGGTGACGGCTTCCTGGTGTTTCCCACCATGGACCCGGACGCCTACGGCTTGCGCTGCAACGGCGATTCGATGCGGCCTCGCGTTAAGCACAACGAATTCGTCGTGGTGGAGCCGAACCACGCTGTGACAAACGGCGACGAGGTCTTGGTGAAGTCTCAGGACGGCCGCGTCATGGTCAAGGAGTTGGCCTATGTGCGCGACGGTGTGGTGCACCTCTCGTCAGTCAACGAGCGGCACGGCATGGTCCGCATCCCGCAGGAGCAGATCGAGCGCCTGCAGTACGTCGCGGGCATCGTAAAATCGTCGGCTTGGCGGCCCGACTAGTCTCAAGACTCACCCGAACGCTCTGGACGCAAAGCGAACAGAGAGATAGCGGAAACGTCACAAAAGTCATCACCGCTTTCACTTTCGGCCCACCACTTATATACTGCGTGATATAGTGACAGCTCTCTACGATGGGGACCACATCCAGGACGACCTAGATCTGTTGCGCAACTCGCCTGCAACTGCAGCCGACGCGGACAGACTGGACGCATTCCTCTCTGAGCTTGCTGGCGATGAAACTGCTCTCCGGCAGATGACCGAGTGGTCCATCGAGCGGACTTATCCCGACCCTATTTTTAACGTCAAGGCTATCGTTGAACTGCAACAGGAAGGCTTCAATATCTACCGAATCCGTGGATTGCGCGCCTTAGGCAGTTATCGAATTCTTTACGCTTACCATCCTAAGCCGAGCGAGGACTGTTTGTACGCGCTTGCCGTGGTGAAAAAGAAGCCGCAGGGGATGGCATATAGCCATGAGTACTACGACTATGAGCGAAATCATCCTATTACCTTGCGAGTACTCGAAGAGTACGACGGCATCGGGATACCACGCATTCGCTAGTGGCACCGGAACGCAACCTTCCGGCACGACTGAGCTTCCAATAAATCTGACAGTTATTGTTCGACCCGAAGCAGTTCGCTCACCGCTTACTGGCAGATTGCCCCGTAATATTGCAGCCGCGCAACGCGAGGCTGTAGATCCCGCGTACCGCGCCAGAATGGCTGAAGCTCGGAAGAGTCTTGCGAACGAGATCTACTCTGAAAGAGCGATCACGCTAGCCGGATTGCGTATGAAGCGAGGGTATTCCCAGCAGCAACTTGCTGACCTGGTCGGCACAAGCCAGTCCCACATTGCCAAAATCGAAAGTGGTCGAATAAAAGTTTACTTACATACGGCCTCGAAGATAGCCAGTGCCCTGGGAATTAGCCTAGATGATATTGCGAACATCATACAAACAGAACAGCCCACAATGAGCGGACAAGAATCATGACTAGACTTGCGTTCTCTCAGTTCTGCGACGATATAAGGTTCGAAGTTGGAAATAAGGTTTCCGCCATCGGGATGTATGGTGGTGAGCTTTACCTTCCCCAAATTCCGGCCACGCTCCCAAAGCTCTGCATCCTTGCATACGCCTTCACTTCAAGGACCGAGCCATTTAAGACGCTTGGGTTCAAAATTACGCTTGGTACGCAGTTAGTGCAGGAGCAAAACCTGCCAGAAGAAGTGCTTTCTCAGATCATTGCAGACATCCAGTCAAGAGATGACCCAGAAGATCCCTTCACTCGGCTGGCAATCACGTCTCAAGTTGTCTTGTCACCTCTGAATATCCCAGAAGAGGCAAATCTGAAAGTAGTGTTCGTAGCAGATGGAGAAGAGCTTCCTGCAGGCCGCCTGAAAATCCGGCGCCTTATGCAGCCATCCGACGCCATCAAGACTCAATCCTGAGGATTGGCACCAGGCCCGCCTCGGCGGGTTTTTATTGCCCGCACCACACACCGCAGCCGCCCTTGAGGCGGCTTTTTTGCGTCTGTGCGGTCCGAAGTTACTTCAGCTGCTGCCGACGAAGTATAGGCTCACTGAACATTTGTATAGATTGCCTTGACTTCTATTGTCTAGCGTTTCTATACTTATCTCCACGCCGCTGACGTTCGCAGCGGTTCGCTGGAGACAGAGATGCCAAACGCCGTTCCCCCTGCAGCCGCCTATCAGCGCGCGTTCGAAGCGCAGCAACGCGCCGGCGGCGGCCATGCCCTGCCGGCAGTGCGCGAGATCAGCCGCACGATGTACGGCAATCCGCACTTCGAGTTCCGCGGCACCGACGAAGACCAGGTCTACGCCGCCGCTCTCGACCGCAAGAACCTGATCGACCCGCACCGCTCGCCGAGCGTGGTGGGCCGCTACTGGGAAGGCCTCGACTACGTCGTCGTGGTCCGCGCCTACGGTCTGGAGTGAGGCGAGCCATGACCCCGACTCAAGCCGCTATCCGCCAGGCAGCCGCAGACAGCTCGCGCGCCGAGCTGCTGCGTGAGCTGCAAGCCGCGCACCTGATCATCCGCAACGCCCTGAACCTGATGTCGACCAGCCAGATGGTCTGGGGCGAACGCAACGCTCGCGACGGCGTCGACGGCGATGGAATCACCCGCGCCTTCGAGCGCGAGGCCGTCATCGCACGCGTCACCGGGGCCGCAGCATGAAGCGCCGCCCCACCCTCGCCCGCGCCATTGGGCAGCTGATCTGCCTGTGGCTCGTCTCCACCGCCGCCCTGGCCGCCGTGTTCTGCGTCTACGCCGCAGCAACGGATGAGCCGGTCCTGGTCCATCCCACCTCGTTCCGGAAGACCACATGAACCCCGAAATCACCTGGGAGGCCTGGCTGCGCCTGCAGCACGCCGCGGGCTTCCGCCCCACCGGCCGCTGGCTCGCCAGCGGTGAACCCGAGCTGACCCGCATCCACTGAGACCACCACCATGAACATCGTGACCATCCGCGCCAGCTCGCTGGCCGAACTCTTCGACTGCCCGGCGCGCTGGGAAGCGAAGCACATCCTGGGCATGCGCATGCCGTCCGGCGCCGCCGCGCACCTGGGCACCGCCGTGCACGCCAGCACCGGCCTGTTCGACCAGGCCACGCTCGATGGCGCACCCATCACCGCCGACGACGCCGCCGGCGTGCTGGTCGACACGATCCGCGACAAGAACGCCGAAGTGGACTGGGACGACACCGACCCGGCCGCCGCCGAGCGCATCGGCCTGGCGCTGCATGCCCGCTACTGCGCCGAGATCGCCCCGCGCCAGCGCTACGTCGGCGTCGAGGTTGCCTGCGAGCGTCTGGAGATCCCGGAGCTGGGGCTGGCCCTGACCGGCACCACCGACCGCGTGCGCACCACCGAGGCAGGTTTCGGGATCTCTGACCTGAAGACCGGCGGGCGCGCCGTGGGCACCGACGGCACCGCGGTGACCGCCGGCCACGGCCCGCAGCTGGGCGTCTACGAGCTGCTGGCGGAACACGCCCTGGGCGTGCCCATCAGCGCGCCGGCGCAGATCGTCGGCCTGAACACCGGCAAGACCGCCGCGGCACAGCGCGTCGGTACCGGCGAAATCGAATCGCCGCGCGCGGCACTGCTGGGCACCGAAGAACAGCCGGGCCTGCTGCAGCACGCATCCCGCCTCATCCATTCCGGCGCCTTTTACGGCAACGGCAAATCCGTCCTGTGCTCGGCGAAGTACTGCCCGCGGCACGCCACCTGCCCATACAAGTCCTGACCACAAATTTCGGAATTTCGAAACTTCGAAAAGAGACCACCACCATGACCGCAACCGCAACCCTCGAAAAAATGCGCTCGCCCGCCGTGCGCGAAGCCGCTCCCGTCGTGACCATGGGCTTCGGCACTTCGCAGTCGTTCGAACTGATGCAACGCGCCGCCAACCTGCTGGCGTCGTCCACCCTGGTCCCCGCGGCCTACCGCAAGGTGATCGAGAAGCTGGACAAATACGGCAACGTCAAAGAATCGCGCGAGAACCCGAATGCTCTTGCCAACGCCGTCGTGGCACTGAACATGGCCCAGCGTATGGGCGCTGACCCCCTGATGGTGATGCAGAACCTCTACATCGTCGAAGGCCGCCCCTCCTGGTCGTCGCAGTGGATCATCGCCGCGGTGAACGGCTGCGGCCGCTTCTCGCCGCTGCGCTTCGACATCAAGGCGTTGGGCGAGAAGACCGTCGAGCGTGTCGAGACTGTCTGGGAGAACGGCAACCGCAACGTGGTCACGAAGAAGGTGACCATCCTCGACAAGGTATGCGTGGCCTGGGCCATCGAGAAGGAAACCGGCGAGCGCATCGAGTCGCCCTCGGTATCGATCGAGATGGCCGTCAAGGAAGGCTGGTACACGAAGAACGGCAGCAAGTGGCAGACCATGGACGAGGTCATGCTGCGCTACCGCACCGCCAGCTTCTTCGGGAAGCTCTACGCGCCCGAGCTGCTGATGGGCCTGCAATCTGTCGAAGAGGCGCAGGACATCATCGATCTGCACCCGGACGGCTCGTACACGGTGGCCAGCACGTCAGTCGACGAACTGCGCGGTGGCGCCCGCGCGGCAGCGGCCCAGCCCGCGCAGCCGGCCGAGGTCGTCGAGCGCAAGACCGCGCCGGCGCAGACCGCCTCCTCCGAGGTCGAAAAACCGGAAGTCGATACCGCGGATGCACCGGCCGGCGAGCCGGTGCCGGGCGACAACACCGACGCCGGCGACGCCCCCACGTTCCAGGACGTGAACCGCGAGCTGCTGCAGGCCTCGTCGATCGAGGACCTGGACTACGCCCGCAGCCTGATCAAGCAGCTGTCGGACGAAACGCAGAAGGCGACGCTCAACCAGGTCGCCGCGCGCCGCATGCGCGAACTGGCACCGTCTGATGAACCCCCCGCGCAGCCGGCCCGCCGCACCCGCGCGCCGATCAACGCTGACTGAGGCCGAGACCCATGGACAAATTCCGATTCATGGGTCGCGCGACCATCCTGCACCTCAACACCCGCAAGGAAGGGCCCGAGGATGCGCAGGAGCTTGCGCTCGACCTGAAGCTCAAGACTGTGGCCGACCACAACGTCATGCGGTTCTTCGATGAGCTGCTGTCCAACTTCGTCTTCCTTTCGAACGGCGCCGTGCGCAACAAGATCATGGGCCCCGTCACCTACGGCCATGAGCTGGAGAGCTACCGGCTGGACATGGTCAGCAGCACGTTCTTTGGCGTGCGCGTCAAAAAGTTCGCTTTGGAGCCCAAGGACGGATTCAAGGTGACCGTGACGTTCTCGGTGTCGCTCAAGCCCAGCGGCGACGAGGTGGCGCGAATCGCGGAGTTCCTGCAGGACGAAATCGAGCTGTGCCTGGTGCCGAGTGACAGCGAGCTCGACTTTGGAGCAGGCGCCGAATCCAGCTACGTCTACGCAGAAAGGGGTTCGGAAGATGAACTCTATCCCGCCGCACGCGAGCTGGTCATCGAACACCGCCGCGCGTCGATCTCCTTGGTCCAGCGCCATCTGCGCATCGGCTACAACCGCGCGGCTCGCCTGATAGAGGCAATGGAAGTCAACGGCATCGTCTCGGCACCCGACAACGAGGGCAACCGCCACCTGGTGGCATCCGAAGGGGCAACAGCATGAAGCTCACCCACATCCACGCCCGCAACTTTCTCGGCATCCGGGCAGCCGACATCAGCCCGGTCACGCCGGTGACCCTGATCTGTGGCCCGAACGGCGCCGGCAAGTCCAGCATCCAGGAAGCCGTGCGCATGGCGCTGGCTGGTGAGAGCGTGCGCGTCAGCCTCAAGAAGGAATACAGCCAGCTGCTGCACGACGGAACCGAATCGGGATCGATTGTGATTTCCACGGGCCCCCAGTCCAACAGCGTCGCCCTCCCCTCCGGCAAAGTCACGCAGGGCATCCCGGCCGACCCGCGGCTGCCATTCGTGCTGGACGCCCAGCGCTTCGCCCAGCTGGACGTCAAAGAACGCCGCGCCTTCCTGTTCGACCTGATGGGCATCAAGATCGGTACCGATCAGGTGCGCGAGCGCTTGGTGGCGCGCGGCTGCGATGCAAAGAAGACCGAAGCCGTGCTGCCGCTGGTGCGTGCCGGCTTCGACGCCGCTGCCAAGGAAGCGCAGACCAAGGCCACCGCCGCGAAGGGCGCCTGGCGTGCAATCACCAACGAGACCTACGGCAGCGTCAAGGCCGCCGACTGGATCGCACCCGCGCCAGCCGGCGGCCCCGCCCCGGAAGACCTGGCCGCCACGATCGCCGAATGCGAGGCCGATATTGCCGACGCCAGTGCATCGGCTGGCGACCTGCAGCGGCAGCTGGGCGAGATCGACGCCGCGGCGCGCCAGCGCGCGCACCGTGAGCGCCAGATCTCCGACTTGTCGGCCAAGGCTGCTCAGCTGCCTAAGGCGCAGGAATCGGTTGAGCGGGCACAGGCAGAGTTGGACGCCTTCCGCCCCAAGGTCGAGGCGCTGCGGGCCGCTGCCGGCGGCAAGGTGGCCGGCATGCCCTGCAGCTGCCCCGAGTGCGGCGCCATGCTGCTCTTCCTGGCCGGCCAGCTGGCGAAGTACGAGCCGACCCAGGCCGACCCCGAAGCGGCGGCACGCCTGCCCGAGTACGAACGCAGCCTGAACGTCCTGGCGAACGCCCTGAAGAGCCGCACGGCCGAGCGCGACGCAGCCGACGCCGCAGCCAAGCAGCTTGCCCTGCTGCGCAAGGACGCCGCGGCGGATACCGGTGACGCCGACGGCGAGCTGCGCGCCAAGATCGAAAGCGAGCTCAGCATCCTGCAATCCGCTATCGGCAAGGTTGGCGAAGAGCTCGAAGCCGCGCGCGCCGCGCGCCGGGCCATCGCCCAGGCCGCCGAGCAGACGGCCAAGGCCGCCCAGCACCACGCCGACGTTATCGCGTGGGAAGCGCTGGCCGAGGCGTTCGGGCCCAGCGGTATCCCGGCCGAGCTGCTGTCCGAGGCACTGGACCCCATCAACGAGCGCCTGGCCGCCGCGGCAGTCGAGTCCGAATGGATGCGCATCGGCATCGGCGCCGACATGGCGATCACGGGCGACGGTGGCCGGCCTTATGCCCTGTTCTCCGAATCGGAGAAGTGGCGCGCCGACGCCCTGCTGGCCGAATCCATCTCGCGCCTGACCGGCATGCGCCTGCTGGTGCTGGACCGCGCTGACGTCCTGATCGGCGCAGAGCGCGACCGGCTGTTCTGGTGGCTGGACGACCTGTCAGCGGCGGGCGAGATCGACACGGCCCTGGTCTTCATGAGCCTCAAGGCGCCGCCCGGGCAGCTGCCTGAGTCCATCACCGCCTACTGGATCGAGGACCACCAGGTCGGAAGCATCAGGGAGGCCGCGTGATGGTCAGCACCACCACCATGATCCAGCGTCTGGAAGGTCTACTGGGAACCAAGGACCTCAGCGCCTGGGAACAACAGTTTGTGCGCAGCCTCGCGCAACGCATGCACGCCGGCGAGGTGACGAAGCTCACCGGCAACCAGGTCGAGAAGCTCGATGAACTGCATGGGAGGCATTTCTCATGAACACCCAACCGCAGCGCCGAATCATCCGGCTGCCCGAGGTCACTGAGCGTGTCGGCCTGGGCAAGACCGCCATCTACGAGCGGATCAAAGAACACACCTTCCCCGCGCCCATCAAGCTGGGCCGGGCCAGCGGCTGGATCGAGGAAGAGGTCCAGAAGTGGGTGGATGAGCAAATCATCGCCACGCGCGGGGGCCACTGATGCACGCCCTCTCCGTCCTTGCCACCGACGCCGACCTGCGCCGGCAGCTGATGGCAGCCCAGCATGCCGCCGCGCACGCCGAAGAGGCGCTGACGGTCTGTCGCCAGGCACACGCCGTGATGACGCTGCAGATCGCACAGCTGGAAAAGCTGGCGCACGAGCTCAAGCGCGCCGCGGTGAAGCACCCGCACCAGCCCCTGTCGCGCTGGGTGAAGTTCGGGCCGATGGCCTCTTTCCTCGAATCGATCAAGGATCACTGAGATGAGCTACCAGAACATCATCGGCCGAGCACAGGCGTGGAAGGATGACGCAGACGGTCCATACACCGCCAGCGACGTCATCGTGTACGTCAGCGATGACAGCGATAGCGGGCCGGAATACGTTGAGATCGCGGCCCAGATTGGTACGAAGCGCGAGCGTCTGTTCCTGACGGTCGATGCTGAAGCGCTGCTGTTGGCCCTGTACCGTGTGAGGAGCGAAAGGTGAGCGAACAGATTAACCACACCGCCCTACTCGCCATCGTGCACGAAGAAGCCGGCCGTACCTTGTCGCGCGACGATTTCGATCTGTGCATGCGCATCGCCAAGCGCGCCGCGCTCTTCAATCGAGAAGCGCCAGAAGGCTGTGTCTATGTCAAGACAGAGCTGCTGACTGAGTACAACGCGCTGAAGCAGGAAAAGCTCGCTACGCCAGCCGCAGCCAGCGAACTGCAGGCCAACGGTTTACGCGAGGCCGCCGGGAAAGTCGCGCGCGCCTGGGAGACTGCCAACAGCCCGACCACTCTCGCGCTGGCGATGGATGAGGCGATCCCTGCCTTGCAGGCAACGCTGTCTCACATCTCGTCGCCAGTTCGGACCGTGCACGCTGCGCCGCAATGCCATGTGCCGGAGCTGACCAGCATCGTGATCAACGACGCATGCTGGAAGTTCATCGAGGCGATGCCGCACCAACTGCCTGGGCCGATCTTCAATGGCCTGAAGCCAGCGCTTTACTCGGCCATCTGCCATGTGCTCGCCGCCACGCCACCCGCTACAGGCGCAGACGATGCGAGGGATGCGAAATGAGCGCCAACATCGTAAGCGACAAGAGGAAGGCGCAAGTGCGCAAGCATGCGCAACTGGCACAGGTGTGCGTTTGCGGGAAGGAATGCCGAGGGAACGGCGGGTGGAGCAGCCATAAGCGTGCCTGCCAACAATGGAAGGATGCGCGCAAGGCCGCTGACGACCGCACCGTGCTGCGCACCAGCAAAGGGGGCGAATGATGCGACGCCCATGGCAACCGCATGAGCTTGAGGCCGTGCGCCAGCTATACCCAAATTCCAAGACCTGCGATCTGGCCGCAGCTCTGGGCCGTACCGTCGCCACGGTGTACCGCCTTGCCGACGAGCTCGGCGTCCGCAAGTCTGAGGAGTTCTTTGCCAGCCCCGCGTCGGGGCGCCTTGATGGTGTGCGCGGCAACGGCTCCCGGTTTCGCAAGGGGCAGCCCGGCTGGAATACTGGCCTGAAGGGCTGGAAGGCCGGCGGCCGGAGCGCCGAGACCCAATTCAAAAAGGGCCGGCCGCCCGAGATGTCGCACAACTATCAGCCGATCGGAACCGAGCGCATCAATAGGGATGGCTACCTCGAGCGCAAAGTCACTGACGACCCCAACATCGTCCCGGTGCGCCGCTGGGTTGCGGTGCATCGCCTGGTGTGGGAAGCGGCAAACGGCCCCATCCCGACTGGTCACGCGGTGACGTTTCGCCCTGGGCGCAGAACCACCGACGCAGCGCTGATCACAGATGACGCCCTGGAGCTCGTCAGCCGCGCCGAGCTGGCGCGCCGCAACCACCCCAAGAACAAATCACCTGAGCTGGCCAAGCTGGTGCAGCTCAAGGGCGCCATAGCGCGTCAGGTCAACCGAATTTCCCGCGAAGCGAAGGAGAAGCAGTCATGAGCTCGAACAACATCAGCACTGTCCGCCAGCATCTGCTTGACACCCTGGCCGACCTCCGCAACCGCGATAACCCGATGGACGTAGAACGCGCCCGGGCCGTGGCCGATGTCGCCCGGGTCGTCGTGGACAGCGCTAAGGTTGAGGTGGACTACCTGAAGGTCACCGGCCAGAGCAGCGCCGATTTTCTCGATGCCCAGCAGGCGAGCGACGCCCTGCCACCTGGCATCACCGGCATTCGCCGGCACGTGCTCAAGTGATGACCGCCTCCGCCTCTGGTCAGCCGAAGTCGGACGATCGCAGAACTATGACGGCGTTGCTGGGAACGCCATGCTTCTGTTCGGCAGCTTGCGCGATTGCATCGAAGTGATCACGAAATGCCTTGAGCATTGCCTCGCTGAGATCTCTGCCACCAGCGCTGAAGTGATCCTCCAACGCTTCGCGGCTGATGCAGAAGGATTGATTCCAGCCCCTGACCAACAATTGGAAATTGACGCCGACATCATCGTCGGCAACTCGAACAGCGACTGGGTATGCCATGCCCGTCCCTCCTTTTAGTATCACGGAATCCTAACATGACCAAAGAACGCCCCATCCTCTTCAGCGGCGCCATGGTGCGCGCCATCCTGGACGGTCGGAAGACGCAGACGCGGCGCGTGGCCACTGAATTTGACGCCCTGGATGTCGACAAGGTGCTGGCCAGGTTCCCGAACCAACGGGGCTGCCCCCATGGGGAACTGGGCGACCGCCTATACGTTCGCGAGGCATGGCGGTCTACGAAGGAACTGGACCTGCACAGCGGCGGAGGGATTGCAGAGATGTGCCTCGACGCTGGATACATGAAGCCGTGGGCACCGATCCAATACGAGGCGGACAGCGAGCGGCGGAACTGGCAACACACCAGCACCCCGCCGCACGGCGATCCGCCAGAGCCCGGCCGCTACCGGCACGCGCGCTTCATGCCGCGTTGGGCGTCGCGCATCACGCTCGAGATCACTGGCGTACGCGTCGAGCGGCTGAATGACTGCAGCGAGGCCGACGCCTTGGCCGAAGGCCTGATGTCGGCGCCGGGCGGCTGGTGGTCAGGTGCTGACGGCCACGCCGCCCCCATTCCGCAGGCGGCCTACGCCTTGCTGTGGGACAGCATCAACGGCGCCGGCGCTTGGGCGGCGAATCCATGGGTGTGGGTGATGGACTTCCGGAGGTTTAGCTGATGCTACCCGTTTCCCATCTCATAGCCTCCAAGTCCGAGTGCGACCAGGTCGCGAACCGCCTCGAGTGCTGCCACCTCAGAGAGACCACCCTGCAAAAAGGGGGCAATCGACACCAGCCGCGGAGGATGCAGGCCGCCTGCCTTTCCCTGCGGAACGCGAATTTCGATCGAGACCTCCAGTCTGCCATCCTGAAGGGTGACGACAATCGTATGGCCACGCACAACACACTGTCGATTCGGAGCAACCATGTGAGTCTCCCGGATTGTTTTCCAGAAATCCTAGCATGAAGCGCTTGATCACCCAGACCCTCGACGGCGAGGCCGGCTGCATCCTCTCCGACGGCGAGCAGTATCGCTACCGCCTCTGGCGCGAGTGGGATGCCAGCCGGCCGGCGTTGGGGTTCATCATGCTCAACCCGTCGACCGCTGATCATCTGGTCAACGATCCGACCATCACCAGGTGCATGCAGCGGGCGCTGGCGGGGAAGTACGGGCGACTGGAAGTGGTGAATCTGTTTCCGCTGCGATCGACCGATCCGGACGGCTTGCTGACACATGCGGAGCCTCTCGGGCGGGAAGACACTACCAACGGTGCGATGATGGACGCGATCGATCGCTGCTCTGTGGTGATCTGCGCTTGGGGTGCGCACAAGGCGGCGCCGGTACGCGCGGCGGAAGTGCTGCGCATCATCCGGATGTGCGGCCGCGGCACGCTGCTGCACCACCTGGGCCTAAATAAGGATGGCAGCCCCAAGCATCCCCTCTATATCGCGGCCAGCACACGGCCGCAACGATTCACTGCATGAAAGGGCGAAGCGCCATGAAGCCAATCGCAGTGCTGCCGTGCCCGTTCTGCGGGCTGCCCGGCCAAATGAAGACGCCAGGTCGGCCGCCAGCTGCATCGACATCGCGTACTGCGGCCAACAGATCGCGCTGACGCACAAGTGCGATGACAGCGCGGCGGCGGCGTGGAATCACCGGGTGCCTGCGAACGGCGAAAGGACTCATTTTAGCCAGACGCTGTAATCAATGCCCGGAAGAAAACGAGTGAGATTCGCCAAAGCAATAGCTTGCCCAACGCTGGTCAAACTAATGCACCACAAATGATCCGCTGAATATTGATTCAGTATTGCAGCGTACGTTGGGGCTTGGGCGCAAATATCCTCGTAAAACTTGTTGGCGTCATCGTACCCAAGATGTGCACATTGCTGACGAGCGTGACCATAGGGACTTGTCTCGACCATATTGATGTAAGAGCATGCCCCGGCATACTCAACATGTCGCTTTTGAGCCATAGACAAGCCTGCTGCCAGCCGAAACGCCGGCATCGCCGCCTGTGCCCATGGCTCAAGTGCCCGCAGCGAAGGCAATTCACCGAACCACATTGAATTCACGAAATGAACCAATGAGACCATCGACACCTGCGGCGCAGTGAGCAAAGGCACGACCTTGACGGACTCTGAAATAACAATGTCCTTGAATTCGCCGGGCCGAATCGAGATGCGCTCAGCAATTAAAGCGCAAAGGACATCGGTATCGATTGCATCCCCTTTGCGTGCGCTGGCTTGAACAGCATCGTTCATCGTGGCTTGAACATCTGGATCTTTGAATCGAGTCGGATCTATGGTTGCCGCCGAGCGAATGACCTTTTCCTCCAATGCACCAAGGAACTTCTGAACGTGCCCTTCTGCGGCCGCCTTAGCCTCCTCCCTGAGAACAGGAAAATTTTGATTGAGGAAGAGTTGTACCAACTCTCTGACTTCGGAAAGCTGCAGACCGATACTGACGTTACCACCTGCCTGAATAGCAATCGCCCCACTGGCGGCTTGTTGTTCCTGCTTGGCTCCGAACATGATGCTCTCTATTTTTTGTTAATGGTAATGTTTCCGCCCGCTTGAAGCCCTTTCCCGCCCTTTCCAATTTTCTGAGACATCGACGGTTCCGATCGCTTTTCGACAACGAAGGCACCGAGTAATGTCCCGAAAGCGACAATGGCGGCAGTGATCGAATCGAAGCCTGGCTTCAGTACTCCCCACGTCAGGCAGCTAACGAACGCAGCTAACAGCACAACTCTGACTAGAGCTCGCATCTCTATTGCCCCTCTTGTTGAAGTTTCGTCCCTTGGACGTGATCTGACCACGCCTGCATCATCTGCCGGCGCTCTGGCAAGTACTGAGCGTGATTGTAAGCAGCGCGAACTTTGTTGCGCTCGACGTGTGCCAGCTGGCGTTCGATGACGTCCGGGCGGAAGCCCAACTCGTTCAGCGCTGTTGAGGCCAGGCCCCGGAACCCGTGGCCAGTCATCCGCGAGTGGTACCCCATACGGTACAGCGCATAGAGCATCGTGTTGTTGCTGATGTAGCCGGTTTTGCCCCGCGGGCTGTAGAAGAGGAAGTCGCGATGGCCGGTGATCTCGCGCAGCTCGGCCAGGACGGCCAGCGCCTGAGTCGACAGCGGCACGATGTGCGGATCGCGCATCTTCATCCGGTCGGCCGGGATGCGCCACTCTGCCTTGGCCTCGTCGATCTCGGCCCACCGCGCCTGGATCATTTCGGTGGTGCGCACGAACGTTAGCGTCATGAACTGCAACGCCAAGCGCGTCACGGCGTCGCCCTCGTACGCATCGATGTCGCGCAGCAGCTGCGGCAGCTCGATATGTGACACGCGGGCCTGATGCTGAACCGGCTCGGACTTCAGCGCCGCGGCGCTGTCGATGTCGGCGGCCGGGTTGCGATCGCACAGGCCATAGATGATCCCGTACTGGAACACCGCGCGCATGCGCTGCAGGATGCGCTTCGTAGTGTCGCGCACGCCGCGGGCCTCGACCTTCCTCAGCAGGTCCAGAACGGCCGGCGCCTTGATGTCGGCGATCGGCGTGCTGCCGAGTACCGGGAAGACGTCATTCTCGAGCGAGGCCAGCACCTTCCCGGCATAGACCTCGTTCCAGCTGCCCTTCTGGGTGGCGTGCCAGTCCCTGGCCACCGCCTCGAACGAGTTGCCGGCGGCGATGCGCGCGGCGCGGCGCTCTTCCTGCTTCACGGCGCCCGGGTCGCGCCCGTCCGCCACGATGGCGCGCGCGGCCTCGCGCTGCGACCTGGCCTGAGCCAGGGTGACGCCCGGGTAGACGCCGAAGCCCAGCCGGCTCTCGCTGCCGGACGGCCGCACGTACTTGAAGCGCCACAGCTTCCGACCATCCGGCATTACCTCGATATACAGGCCGCCGCCGTCGAAAACCTTGTAGGCTTTCTCACGCGGCTTGGCATTGCGGATTTTGGTATCGGTTAATGGCTCGACCGTGCGGGGCATCGCGTAGGGGCACCGAAAATAGGGGCATTCGTAGATGCCCCTAAGGATGCCCCAAAAAGTGACGGATGCCAACGGGCGATGACGAACTTTGGCGAACGTCGATTCGGCGCGAAGCCTTGATTTACTTGGGAGGGAAGCACTTCAGAGAACCACAGCGAACTATTCTGTGGTCCCGCCGACAGGAATCGAACCTGTATCTAGCGCTTAGGAGGCGCTCGTTCTATCCATTGAACTACGGCGAGGGACAGGACTGTCAGGATCGGGAACCGCGGGCGCGGTGATCCTGGAGACGGCCCGGAGTATATCAAAATCCGCACCGGCCCGGCTCGCCAGCAGTGGCAAACCCGTCCCGGCGGCCTCGCCCGGCAAGGCGGCCGGACGACGGCAGGCGCGTCGGCCGGCCGGCATGGCGCAGGGCGCGGCGCCCCGGCCGGTGGCGGCCGCGGGCGCAGTTGGCGGCGGCAGTGGCGCAGCTGCGGTGGCAGGCTTGTCCGCGCAGGTTGCAGCGCAGTTCCCAGTCGATCAGTCCGGACATGGCAGGCTCCTTGATTCGGTGATGGCCGCGCGGTTCAGGCGAGGTCCAGGTTCAGGCCGCCCAGTTGGGCTTGCAGCAGCGCGCCCAGCAGCAGCCAGCCGATGTGCAGCGCGGCGCGCGGGCGGCGCATGCATGTTTCCACCTGTTCGCTGCGGCTTTCGCCGGACAGGCACCAGGAGCAGAAGTGCTCACAGTTGTTGGTCAGCAAGTGGTAGGCATTTTCGCCCACACGGGAACGGGCGCGTTCGACGGCCTGGCGGCCGGCGAAGCGGGCGCAGGGTTCCGGCTTGACGGCGATGCCGAATCCGGCGGCGAAGGCTTCGAGGGTAGTTTCTTCAACCGGCGCGGCCTGCAGCGAGCGGGCGAAACCGGCGTAGTGGATGACGCGGCCGGCGCCGGCGTAGATCCCATGATGGGCGTAGCCGTGGCGTTCGGTGACCAGGTGGGCGCCGAGCGGCAGCGGGTCGGCGAAACGATCGTCGCTGCCGGTAGCGCGTTCTTGTACTTCCTGGATGTTCATGGCTGGCCTCGGTGTGTCTGGTTGCTGCAGGCATTGCTGCTTCGTGCCAGACCAACCGCATCAACCATGCCAATACCAGGGAGGCCCGGCCCGACAACGGTTTGGCGGAAATCCGGGGGTTTTGGAGGGGATCGAGTGTCGGATGGCAGCCAACCGCGTGGCGGCAATTCTGTTGGCTGGCAGCCACCATTCGCCGCGCGCCGCGAGGCCTGGGCGGGCTGGCGGCAGGGATCGCGCGATGCTTGCGCTGTGGTGGGTCCATCCCGACACTGGCTGGCCGGGTGTCGGGTCAAGGCCAACGTGGCTGGACTGCCGGGGTGCGCCCCATTGTCCCCGCCCCGCCCTGCAGCCCGCGCCGGCCTTGGGTTTCCAGTCGACCTACTGCCACACCCATGCTGTGGCACGCGCCTTGCTCAATACCGGTACCGCCCCCGGCGCCACGCCACATCCACCGGAGACCGAACATGGCCACCCTTGCAATCAACGACCTCGCCAGCTGCCGCGAACTTGCTTCCGCCGCCATGGCCCGCGTGCGCGGCGCCGGCGGGCAGTGGGTGTTCGGGTGGATCCGCCCGTTCGTGCCCTCGTCTCCGCTGCCGCTCGGGACGGTGATCAACTTTTACGAGATCAACTACAGCTTCTATGCTGATCAGATGAACAACCAGTTCCAGAACATTGATATCCGCAACAACGCGCCAAACGCCAACATCAATGTCCAGGGCGACCAGGGCGCGAGGAACGACGGCAGGCTGATCTGATGCTGATCTGAGCGCCAGCGCCGCCGTGGCAGTGCCCCGGCTGGTCCGGGGCTTGACGCGGACCGGAGACAAGATTGGGTTTCGACTCGCACTTCCAGTGGACCTCGGCCGCATGCACGGACGTCGGGCGCGTGCGCGAGCGCAACGAGGACGCTTGCCTGGACCTGCCCGGCCAGGACCTGTGGGCGGTGGCCGACGGCATGGGCGGCCATGCCGTGGGGGACTTCGCCAGCCAGGCGGTGGTCCAGGCGCTGGCCACGCTGCCGCCGCAGCCCCGGCTGGAAGACCGGGTCGACGCCACGCGCGCGGCGCTGCAGGGCGTGAACCTGGCGCTGGTCGATGAAGCGGCGCGCCTGGGCGTGCGCTGCATCGGCAGCACGGTGGTGGTGATGCTGGCGGGCGATCGCCGTTGCGCCTGCGTGTGGGCTGGCGACAGCCGCCTGTACCGGCTGCGCGGCGGCCAGTTCGCGCGCCTCACGCGCGACCACAACCAGGTCGAGCGCCTGCTGGCGCGCGGGCTGATCACCCCGGAAGAAGCGCGCCACCATCCCGCGCAGAACACCATCACACGCGCCGTCGGCGCGGCCCCGACGCTGGCGCCGGAGCAGCTGCTGACCGAGGTCGCCGATGGCGACGTCTACCTGCTGTGCAGCGATGGCCTGAGCAACGAGGTCGACGATGACGACATCGCGGCAGTGCTGGCGCAGCAGGACGTTGCGCAGGCCGCGCCGACGCTGGTGCAGATGGCGCTCGATGCCGGCGGCCGCGACAACGTGTCGGTGGTGGTGCTGCGTGCGGCGGACCCCTACGGCTCTGACAAGACCCTGGTCAATCCCGAGCTGGACGCCTGAAGGCACGACCGCCGGCAGCCTCGCCGCCCTACCCCTTGCCGCCTTCGGCCTGCCGGTTGGCGCGGAAATCCTTAGAGTGGATGCCGTGCTTCTTCAGCAGCATCTGCAGGTGCGAGCGGTTCATGTCGAAGCGCCGCGCCAGTTCGGCGACGGTGCCGCCGACTTCCTGCAAGCCCCGTTCGAGGAAGGCCCGCTCGGCCTCGTCGCTGGCGGCGCGCTTGGCTTCGCTGAGGGACGTCGCCATGGCGATGTCGGCAGCCGCGGGGCCATTGCCCACCACCGCCAGCGCGGCGGGCCTGGGGCGGATGTCCTGCGGCAGGTGGGCCAGGTCGGCGGTGTCGCCGGCCAGGCAGCTCAGCCGGTACATCAGGTTGCGCAGTTCGCGGATATTGCCCGGGTAGTCGTAGTGCAGCAGGAAGTCGCGCAGCCGCGGCGTCAGCTTGAGTGGCCGGCGCTTGAGCATGCCGGCGGCCTCGTCACTGAAGTACGAAACCAGCAGCGGGATCTCGTCGCGCCGCTCGCGCAGCGACGGCAGGCTGACGTGGATCACGCTCAGGCGGTAGAACAGGTCTTCGCGGAAGGTGCCGGCCTGGCTCATGCGGCGCAGGTCCTTGTTGGTCGCCGCGACGATGCGCGTATCGACCGAGATCGCCTCGTCCGAGCCCACGCGCTGGATCTCGTGCGCCTCCAGCACGCGCAGCAGCTTGACCTGCCCGGTCAGCGGCAGTTCGCCGATCTCGTCCAGGAAGATGGTGCCGGTATGCGCGCTCTCGAACTTGCCGCGGCGGTCGTTGCTGGCGCCGGTGAAGGCGCCCTTCTTGTGGCCGAACAGCTCGGATTCAAGCAGGCTGTCGGGGATGGCGCCGCAGTTGACCGAGATAAACGGCTTGTCGGTGCGTGAGCCATTGGCATGGATCACCTTGGCCATCAGCTCCTTGCCGGTGCCGCTCTCGCCATCGATCAGCACCGGCAGGTCGGTCGGCGCCGCCTTCTCGGCAATCTCCAGTGCCTCCAGCAACTTGGGGTTGTCGCCGAAGGTCCCTTCGAAAATAAAGCTGCGCTCAACCAGTGCCTGCCGGCGCGCGCGCGGCATGCGCTCGACTTCTTCCTGCGGCGGGGCGGCCTCGGCCGATGCCGCCTGCACGAAGCGCTCCTTGTGCGACAGCCCCATCACCTCGTCGCGCAGCGTGGTGGCCTGCTTGAGCAGCTTCTCGATCTCCGGCCGGTCAAGCCGCGACGACCAGCGCAGCGTGGAACGCAGGATCTCGATCTTCTCGATCAGGCCGGCGAACGACACCGGCGAGGTGGCCGAGGCGGGGGTGGCACCCTGGTTGTATAGCTTCATGCGGCACTCAGTTGCTTCTGCACCAGTTGAAAGTACATGCCCTTGCGCTCGATCAGCTCCTCATGCCGGCCCTGCTCGACGATGGCGCCCTCATACAGCACCAGGATCTTGTCGGCCTGCATGATGGTGCTGAGCCGGTGCGCGATGATGACCGCGGTGCGCCCGCGCAGGATGTCCTGCATGTTCGCCAGGATGTTGCTCTCTGACTGCGTGTCGAGCGCCGAGGTGGCCTCGTCGAACACCAGCAGGCGCGGGTCGTGGTACAGCGCGCGAGCGATGCACAGGCGCTGGATCTGCCCGCCGGAAAGCCCGATGCCGCGCTCGCCCACCACCTGCTCGTAGCCCAGCGGCAGCTTGCTGATAAAGGCATGGGCATCGGCCATGCGCGCCACCTCCTCGATACGGCGCCGGTCCGGGCTGTCATCGCCGCAGGCGATGTTCTCGGCGATGGTGCCCGAGAACAGCAGGTTGGACTGCATCACGTAGCCCACCTGCGCGCGGTAGAACGCCGCGTCGATCACGTTCAGGTCATAGCCGTCCACTGTCATCGAGCCCTCGGTAGGCTTGTAGAAGCCCACCAGCAGCTTGGCCAGCGTGGTCTTGCCGGAGCCGCTGCGCCCGACAATGGCCACCATCTCGCCGGGGCGGATGGCAAAGCTGATGTTCTCCAGCACATAGGGCGTGTCTTCGCCGCCGTAGCGGAAGTACAGGTCTTTCATCACGATCTCGCCCTGCAGGTCGGGCAGCATCACGCGCGACAGCACGTCCTGCGGCTTCTGCTCGGGCTCGAGGTCGAGCACGTCGCCCAGCCGCTCCATCGCCACGCCGGCATCGTTGAGCTGGCCCCACAATGCCACCAGCCCCATCAGCGGCGCCAGCACGCTGCCCATGAAGGCATTGAAGGCGATCAGCTGGCCGATGGTGAGCTCGCGCTCCAGCACCAGCGTCGCGCCCACCCACAGCACCGCGATGGTGGTGGCGGCGTTGAGCAGCTGGCTCACCAGCCCCACCAGGATGTGGAAGGCCTGCGCCCGGTATTGCGCGTCCAGCGCCTTGGCGTACTTGCGCTCCCAGCGCAGCCGCACCGGGCGCTCGATGCCCATTCCCTTGACGGTCTCGGCGCCGCCCAGCGTTTCCATCAGGTAGGCCTTGGCATCGGTCGATGCCGCGAACACCTCGCGCGCATAGGTCTTGACCTTGGGCGTCACCACCACCGTCAGCGCCGCGATCGGAATCACGAAGGCGATCAGCAGCAGCGTCAGCTTGACGTTGTAGAGAAACATGATGGTGAAGTAGATAAACACCATCAGCAGGTTCAGCGCCGTGGTCACGGTCGACTCGGTCAGGAAGGCGCGGATGGTCTGGTTCTCCTGGAAGCGCGCGAAGATGTCGCCGGTCTTGCGCTTGGCGAAGAACGACAGCGGCAGCGACAGCGTGTGCTTGAAGAAATGCGACATCATGGCGAAATCCATGTTGCGCACCATGAAGTTGGCCAGATATGCGCGAATCGTCGACATCAGCTGCGAGAACACGTTGGAGATGATCAGCCCCGCGATCAGCAGGTTCAGCAGCCCCACGTTCTGGTGCACCACCACGCCGTCCAGGATGTTCTGGATGATCAGCGGCGGCACCACCCCAAGCATCTGGATCACGAAGGTGGCCAGGAACAGGTGTGCCAGGATCCTCTTGTACGGCGCCAGGTAGCCGATAAAGCGCAGCCACGGCGAGCGCGACACCGACAGCTGGGTCATGCTCTCGCCCGGCGTGAACAGCAGGCAGGTGCCGCTCCAGCCGCGCTCGAACTCCTCGGCGCTCATCTTGCGGAAGCCGATGGCCGGGTCGGCCACCCACACCCAGCGCGACGAGATCCCGTACACCACCACGTAGTGGTAGCCCTCCCAGTGCACGATGAAGGGCAGCTCAAAGCCCATCAGCGAATCCCGCGTGCACTGCACCCCGCGCGTGGTGAAGCCGAGCGCTTCGCCGGCGCGCGCCAGGCTGTCCAGCGTGGCGCCCTGGGTGGTCACATTGGCCAGTTCACGCAGCTTGCCCAGCGTCATCGGGATGCCGTAGTGCCGGCAGATCATCGCCAGGCAGGCCGCGCCGCAATCCATCTCCTCGGCCTGCTCCACCAGCGCGAAGCGGCGGATCAGTTTTTCGCCGAGCTCGGGCTTGGAATGCAGGTCGAGCAGCACCGGGCGCTTGCGCCGTTCGGCCAGCTTCTTCTGCCGATGCAACTCGCGGTCCAACACCCGGATGCGCTCTTCCAGCACCTCGCGCAGGCGCGGGTTGCGCTCCAGGATCAGCTGCACGGTCTTCTCGGGAATCACCAGCAGGCGCACGTCGGTCTCGGCGATGGCCGAGGCCAGCTGCTCCTGCCGCATCACGCAGGCACGCTCGCCGAAGATGTCGCCCTGCCCCAGCGTCGCCAGCGGGTACTCGCTGCCCTCTTCGCTGCGCACGATGCGCACCGTGCCCTGGCGCACCACGTACAGGCGCCGGTCTTCGCGGCCGTCCTGCTTCAGGATTTCCTTGCCGGCCGCCACGCGCTTGACGCCGACGCTGCGCACGGCGTCCTCCAGCTCCTGCTTGTCGAGCTTGCCACGCAGGTCGAACAGCCGCGCGACAAAGCCTCCGGCCGAACTGATCGCGACATAGCTGGTGATAAACGCAAGCGCCGCCGGGTTGCCGGCCACCACGGGCTCACCCACGCTGCGCGGGATCATCAGCAGCTCGGTCTTGCCCGAGGCGCGCACCGACGACTCATGCCGGTAGTCGCGCAGCAGCGCGATATCGGCAAAGACCTCGCCGGCCTTGCGCACGCCCATGCTGATTTCCTTGCCGTGCTCCTCGTTGAACACGCGCACCGAGCCGGACTTGACGATAAACAGGCCGGGCGCCGCTTCGCCGGCATTGCAGACGGTGTCGCCAAAGCCGAAGGTCAGCACCTGCGCGGCTTCCGCCAGGCGTGCCAGCTCCTCCGGCGTCAGCACCGACAGGATCTCGACGGTGGCGAGGAAGGCGGCCAGCGCCGACCCTGCCTCCGGCTGGTCCGGGGCAGGCGGGGCGGCGGGCTCGCCGCTCGCGCTAGCGGGCTTCGATGACATGTTCCTGCGCCCTGGCCATCAGCCAGTCTTCGCGCAGCAGGCGGCGCACTTCCACCGCCACCTCGCTGTCGAGGGTGGCCGGGTGCTTGTCGCGCACCAGGAAGACTTCGAAGAAGGAACGGTCAGCCGACGGGAACGGTCCCAGCAGGTCGCCCGGTTCGGCATTGAACACCTTGGCCTCGATATCGGTCTTGAGCGAACCGCGCAACACCTTGCCGATCTCGCCGCCGCGCTCGCGCGTGTCGGCGATGGAATGCTCGCGCGCCATCTCGGCAAAGGCATCGGGATCATCCTGCAGGTACGAGATCAGCTCCTTGGCCTTGCCCTCGCTGTCGACCACGATATGGCTGACCTCGATGCTGTCGAAGCGCGGCGAGTTGAGCGCAAAGTACGCCTGCACCGCGGCCTCGCTGCACACCTGCTCCATCATCCGCTCCTGGTACAGGTTGTCGGTGATAAAGGCTTCAAATTCGTCCAGGCTGATGCTCAGCGCATCCAGGTAGTGATTCATGTCTGCGGCGCGATGCAGGCCCTGCACGCGGCGGAACTGGTCCGCGCGTTCCTGGATCTCCTCCGGCGAGACCACCACGCCCTGCCGCTTTGCCGCGTGCACGGTCAGCTTGTCGCGCACCATCTGCTCGACCAGCCCTTCGAACTGTCCGGTCAGCTTGAGCAAGCGCACGAACTCCTCGAAGCCAAGCACCTCGTCGTCGATACGCACAATGCCAGTCATTTTCTCGGCTCCTTTGACGCCCGCGCGGTTGCGCGCCAGGCTGTCCAGATGTTCTGCGCCTGTCTCTCCCCGCTGCGCTAGCCGGCCACCTCGCGGAAGGGGTCAAGCCCCAGGTCGATCAGGCGGCGTTCGCGCACCACGATCTCTGCCGTGGCGGTCATGCCGTAACGCAACGGATACTTGTTGTCGGCCACCGCGTAGTAGTCGCGCGCCAGGCGCACGCGGCCCTCATAGACCGGCTGCTTGTCGGGCCCGCCCGGCTTGGTCGCGGGCGAGATGAATTCCAGCGTGCCCTCGATGATCCCGTAGCGCTGGTACGGGAAGGCACTGAACTTGAGCTTGACCGGCAGGCCCTCGCGCAGGAAGGCGCGGTCACGCTCGGCGATGACGATCTTCACCACCGGGCGCGCATCCTTGGGGGCAATGCCGCCCAGCGGCGTGTTGGCCTGCACCTTGTCGCCGCGCTGGGTGGAGGTGACATCGGTGATCACACCCGACACCGGCGCCAGGATCAGCAGGAAGTTGTCCTTGTCGATGTTCTCGAAGCGGATGCGCGCTGCCGCATCCGCCACCAGGCGGGCGGTCTGCACCTGCAGGCGCAGCTTGTCCTCGGTGTTGGCGATCTCGCGCAGCGCCGCGTCATACTGCACGCGCAGCCCGGCCAGGTCCTGGCCGCTGCTTTCGAGCTGGGAACTGGCCTGGGTAAGCTCGCGGCCCAGGCGTGCGTCCAGCTCCGTCAGCCGCGACTGGGCCACGCGCAGATTGTTCTCCGCGTCCTGCGCCGCGGCGCGCTTGGCATCCACCTGCGACTGCGAAACGCCACCGCCACCCGGCAACGCCAGCAGGCGCGCGTAGCGGTCCTGCTCCTGGCGCGCGAATTCGCGCGCGCGCCGGGCGTTCTCGAGGTTGCTGCGCGCTTCCTGCAACTGCGCGCGCTGCTGTTCGGCAAGCCGCGTGGTGCCTTCGGCAATGCGGGTCTCGTGCTGGCGCGTGGCCACGTCGATCTGCTGCTTGAGCGCCGCCGCGCGGCGTTCCATCAGCGCCTTCTTGTCGGGGAACTGCTTCCATTCGCGCTCGGAGTCTTCCAGCTTGAGCTGCGCTTCCAGCGCGTTGGCCGCGGCCTCGATCGCGCCGCGCGCATTCAGGCGCGCCAGCACGTCGTCCTTGGACACCGGTTGCCCCTCGGCCACGTAGAGGTCGGCCAGCTCGCCGTCCACCGGGGCATAGAAGCGGCGCACCTCGGATTCCGGCGCCAGCGTGCCCTGCGCCGTGACAATGACATCGGCATGCCCGACGAAGGACCACACCAGCCCGCACAACACCAGCGTGAAAGTCGTGACGATGGTCAGCAGTCCCAGGCGCGACGGCTCGGCACTCAGCAGTCCAATGCCCTCGGCGCTGTGGTCTTCCAGCGCCTCGGAGAGTGGCTTGAGGCCGCCCTGGCGGGCATCGTCCTTCATGGCTGCCCCGCTTGCTGTGGCGCCGCGGCAGCCGCGGCCGGCTCCGGCGCCTTGCCGGTGTCTTCACCGCCGATCAGTTCCAGCTTGGTCTTGAGCACGGCGGGATCGAGCACGGTGCGCAGCTCGCGCAGCGCGTGCCGCTGCTGGTCGGCCTCGGCGCGGATCTCTTCCTCGATCTTGGCGAGTTGCGCCAGGTCGGCGCTTTCGCCCGCGCGCAGTTGCGTGAAGATGCGCATGCCCTGGCGCGCGTCATCCTGTGCCTGCGACAGCAACCGGGCCTGCGCGCGGAACCTGGGCGAGATGCCTGGCTCGAGCCGCTGCTCGCTGCCGATCACGCCATTGCTGCGGTATTGCTTCCATGCGGCAACGGCGCTGCCCATCAGTTCCCGCGCGCGCCGCAGGGCACTGTCGCGCACGCCGTTGACGTCGGCCTCGACCGCCTTGGCGAAGTGGCCGTCATCGGCGGCATCGAGCATGGCGTAGAAGCCCAGCAGCCGGTCCTCATAGCCCTTGCTGCCGCGCGCGGACTGCAGCTCGGCGTACTGCGCCGCCACCTTCTGCTTGTGCGACAGGTCGCGCGCCAGGTCTTCGGCCCAGGGGCCGCCGCTGATCTGCTTGATTCCCGCGAGCGCAGCGGCGCTGTCGCCCTGCTGCCACGCCTTGGCCGCACCGGCGTACTGACGCACCATCTCCGGCGGCGGCAGGCGCGCGGCCAGTTGGTTGAACTGCGCCTGGAACGGCGGCGTGGCGAAGCGGCTGTCGGCAAGGCGCGCCACCAGCGGCCCGGGCCGGCGCGCGCGCAGTGCCTGCACCAGCGCGGTGTAGCGGTCCAGGTCTGACTGCACGCGGTCAAGCCCGGCCAGGCGCGGATACTTCTCGCGGTACTCGGCAATGACCGGCTGCAACGCCTCCGGGCGGTCGCGGCCGAGTTCGGCAGCAATGGTGGCGTTCAGCCGGTCGATCGCAGCCAGGTAGACCGAGGCGTCGTTCTGCAGGCGGCGCACGTCGCTGAGCGCATCGGCATAGAGATCGCGGAACGCCGGCACATCGGCCGCGATGCGCCCGAGCGCGCGCTGGTGCGCGGTGGTGTCCTGGTTCCAGTACGCCAGCAGTTGCCGGATCGGCGCCTCGTCGGTGTAGAGGCGGATCGGCGCGTCGGCGCCGCGCTGCGCGGTGAAGCGTTCGAGGCTGCCGATCCAGTCGAGTTCCGCCACCAGCGGCCGCGCATCGGCATTGTGCGCGCTGAGCTTGTGCATCCGGGCCAGCACGGCATCGGCGCCGCTGAAATCACCGGCCTTCAGCCTGGCGGCGAAAGCGGGCACGTCAGCACGCATCAGTGCCTCGGTGCCGATGGCCTGCACCTGGCCATCGCCGGGATGGCGCGCCAGGTAGTCGTCGGCGGCCTGCGCCGCGCGCGCGTGATCGCCTGCGGCAAACAGCGCCTGCACTTCGCGCTCCGGCGCACCGCGCCAGTACACGGCCGCCCCCGCCAGCAGCGCGAGCAACAGCAACGCGCCGCCCCATCGCGCCGCGCGCCGCGTGCGTACGGAATCGTTCAGGCCGAACTGCCTGGCACCTTCGGCCAGCAGCAGCGCGGCACGCCCGCGCTTGCGGCGTGCCTGCGCGCCGTCGTGCGCGGCCGTGGCCGCCGCGGCCTGTGCCTCGGCCTCGGCGTTGACCTCGTCGTCTTGCTGCGCGGCATAGTCGACGCAGAAGATGTCGAGGAAGGAATCGGCGGCACCGACAAAAGTGGTGCGGTCATCCTCGTCGCGCACGGGCGAAGCCTGGGACGCGGGCGGCGTGTCCGGCGCAGCGACAGGCTGCAGCATCGAATGCGTCGCGGTGGCATCGCCGTCGCCGGTGTGCTGGACCTGCACCTTGTAGACAAAGTGGTTGCCGCCAAAGGCGATCAGGTCGCCGTCGTCCAGCGGCACGCCGTGGTCAGCCAGGCGCTTGCCGTTGACGAAGGTGCCGTTGGTGCTGCCCAGGTCCTCAACGAATGGCACGCCACCCTTGAGGTACACGTGCGCGTGGCGCCGCGACAGGTAGTTGACCTGCTGCGGATAGCTGTCGCGGTAGCGCGCGAAGGCATCGTCGGCCTTGCTGATCAGGTAGGGGAAGCCGTCCACGTGCAGCGGCTGCAGCCCGACATCGCCGCGCTCGGGCACCAGCGTCACCGCTACCCGCGGCGGCTCGGGCTGCGCCGCGCGCGGCGACAGCCGGACCCGGAACGACAGCGCCGGCCCGAAGGCCACCTCGTCGCCATCGCTGAGCTGCGCCGGCTGGCGCGCCACCGCCGCGCCGTTCACGCGCGTGCCGTTCTTGCTGCCGAGATCCGCCACATAGACCGCACCATGCTCGGCGAAGATGCGCGCATGCCGGCGCGACAGCGGTGCGGCCAGGTCTTCCGGGTAGGCGGCGAACGGCAGTTCGCTGCGTCCGACGGCGAACAGGTCTTCGTCGATGCGGATCTCGCCCAGCTCCGGGCGCGACACGGGCGTCAGGAACACATCGAATTCCTGCGCCAGATCCTGAGAGAATTCCCGCGTGAATCCCTGGGCCATTTTCACCGGCATTTCCATGATCAGTGCTTCGTCAGGAGCCATGTTTCCAGCAAGCCAACAGCGCGGCTGCCGCGGCGGCAGGCCAGGGGATGAAGCGACTAAGAACATAGTAGGCGACGGCTAAGGCTAGTCAATCGGGACGCGGAACGCGCGGTTGGCGCGGCAGCGGCACATGCAGCGGGGCAGGTGGCCAGGGCTATGGGCGCGTTGCGCAACGCGTTGCAGGCGCCGGCATCACCTGAACCGCCCTACAGCACCGTTGGCAGCACTTACTGCGGCGGATTCGACGCCGCGTTGCGCACGTCGGTATCGGGCCAGCCACCGCCAAGCGCCTTGTACAGGGTGACGGTGTCGGCCAGGATCTGTTGGTGGACCGCCAACAACTGCAGTTGCGCGGCCAGCAGCGAGCGCTCGGTCTCGAACACTTCCAGCTGCGAGACCACGCCCTCCTTCAGTTGCGCCTCAATCTGCGCGGACACGACGCGCAGCTGCTCAACCTGCTGCTGCAGCTCGATGCGCTGCTTCTTGTGCGCGTCGACATTGACCAGTGCGCTCTCCACCTCTTCGAACGCGGTCATCACGGTGCGGCCATATTCGTTTTCCGCCACGCCCACCTGCGCCTCGGTGGTCTTCACGCGCGCGCGCACGCTCGGGTCGAGCATCGGCAGGTTGATGCTGGGCATGAAGCCGAAGGTGAATGACTTGAGCAGGTCGCTCAGCGCAAAGCTGGCGGTGCCGCCGCGCGCGGTCAGGCTGATGGTGGGCAACTGCGCCAAACGGGCCTGGCCAACGATGTTGTACGCGGCCAGCACGCGGTATTCCGCCGCCACCACGTCCGGGCGGCGCGCCAGCAATTGCGATGGCAGCCCGGCCGGCACCGCGGGCGGCTGCACGCGGTCCTGCAGGCGCCCCGCCGGCACCTTGAGATTGCCCGCGGGCACGCCGACCAGCGTGGCCAGCGCGTTTTCAGCCACATCGCGCGAACGGCGCAGCTCCAGCAGGTCCTTGTTCAGGCGGTTGATTTCCGCCTGCTGCTGCATCACCCGGATCTTTGGCACCAGGCCGTTCTGGTACATGGCCTGGTAGGTCGACAGGATCTGCCCGTTCTTGGCCACGGTGCGCGCCTGCTGCTCGATCTGCTCGTCGAACTGCAGGATCTGGAAGTAAGTGGTCGATACATTGGACACCAGCGTCAGGTAGCCGGCGCGCCAGTCGGCCTCGGTGGCGCGGAACTCGGCGGTCTGCGCCTGCACGCCCTTCTCGACCTTGCCCCAGATGTCGATGTCCCAGTTCAGCTGGGCGCCGGCGTTATAGGTCCAGGTGGACTTCTGGCCGGTGCTCTTCTCGAAGCTCGCACCGGCGCCGATATCGATCACCGGCAGCCCGCCGGCACGGGCCTCGCCGATCTGTGCGTTGGCCACGCGGATGCGCGCCGCCAGCACCTTGATGTCGTAGTTGCCGGAAAGCGCCTGGTCGATCAGCCTGTTCAGGTAAGGATCCTTGAAGCCCAGCCACCAGTTGGGCTGCACCGTTTCGGCCGGCGATACCGTGATCGATTCCTGGCGCGTCCATTCGGCCTTGGCCGGGGTTTCCGGGCGCTGGTACACGGGCGGCCGGAAATCGGCGCAGCCTGCCAGCAATGCCGCGCAGGCGGCCAGCGCGGTCAGCCAGGCGGTTCGGTGCGGCGCATCGGTTGACGCAACCGCGGGCGAGGCAGTGATGGATTCGGGCACGATGGGTTCCTGCGTGCGACGGCGGCGGACGGGATGCGCTGGAGATACCCCAAGGCATGCCGGGGCCGCGAAGTCTGTCTGTATTGTGGTGCGCGCTGGCGCGCGCTCCAACCCCGATATGCAGGGGCTCAACAAAAGCGCCGCGGGGACGCCCCCGCGGCGCTGCGCCATCTCAACAAGCTTCTCAACGATAGATATTGTTGCTGGCGTTCTGGTTGGTATCCACATGCGAACGGACATGGTCGAGGAAGGCCGAGCCATTGCCGTTCAGGTTGGTCACGGACTGCAACTGCGCGATTTCCTGCTTGGCGGTGATGCTGCTGTCGAACGCGAGCTTGATCGGCGCATACACGGCGGCAAAGGGCAGGTACGACAGGCCGCCGCGCACGGCATGCATGCGCTTGCTGTCGAGGGCTTCGGTGGCGGACAGGTCTTTGATGGTCAGCGTGGTCATGATGATCTCCGGTATCGGTAACAAGCAGCTAGCTGGCGCGCAGGGGCTCAGCCGTAGATGTTGTTGGTGGCGTTCTGGTTGGTGTGCACGTCGGACTTCACGTGGTCCAGGAAGGCCGAGCCGTTGCCGTTCAGGTTGGTGACGGTCTGCATCTGCGCGATTTCCTGCACGGCGGTGATGCTGTGGTCGAACGACAGGTTGAGCGGGTGGTACACCGGCATGAACGGGAGCAGGGTGCGGCCGCCGCGAACGGCGAGCATGCCCTTGCGGTCCAGGGTGTCGATGGTGGTCAGGTCGGTGATGGTCAGCGTGGTCATGATGGTCTCCGGGTAGAGGAAGGTGTTGCCTTGGTTTGGTCGAGCATCGGGTTGGTGTCGCGCTCAGGAGGGACAATCGCAGGGAGCGTGCCAGCCCCGGGGCCACGGCTGCGCGGATCACGGAAGTGCCTGTAAACACGGGGATTTCTGCTTGCAGCCGGCTCCCGCTGCGGAGGCGCGGCGAGCTTGCGTCAGCGCGCACTGGCGGGGCGCAGCCAACAGATTGCGCGTCGATGTTGGATGGCGGGCGACACTTGCTTCGCCGGCGCACGAAAAAAAGCGGCGCATGCGCGCCGCCGTCACCGCAAGGTCCGGGTCACTTCACGTAGATCGTGATCTTCTTCGAATAAACCGGCGGGTTGGTGGGAATGTGCTTGTCATCCCCCATCAGCAGCTGCAGCGTATGCTTGCCGGGCGGCAGCTCGATCATGGTCTCGGTCTCCCCCGCCCCGAAATGCAGGTGATTGCGGTCATTGGGGATTTCCTTGTCCATCGGCGGCAGGTCCACATCGACAAGCAGGTGATGGTGCCCGGTATTGGGGTACTTCACGTCCTTCGGCGCCACCCCCATATTGCGCAACCCGAACCAGACCTTGAATGGCTTGCCCGCGGGCATGGTCTGCCCGTCGTTGGGCCAGCCGATATACAGGTAGGCGTTGGGCGGCGCCGGCGTCGAACCACCCTGCACCACCGCTGACAGCAGCAGGCTGGCGGCAAAGACAGCCGCGGCAAGTACTCTGGACATGGTGCTCTCCCTGTTTGCTGATCGGCCTGGTTCGGCTTCCGCGGCGCGCGCTGCCCCGCTATTTCACCGTGATCGTGATCTTCTTCGAATAGATCGGCGGTTCGAACGGCACGTGCTTGGCATCGCCCATCAGCAACTGCAGCGTGTGCTTGCCGGGCGGCAACTCAATGCGCGCGTCGGTCTCGCCCGCGCCGAAGTGCAGGTGGTTCTTGTCCGAAGGGATTTCCTTGTCCAGCGGCGGCAGCTCGGTGTCGACCAGCAGGTGGTGGTGCCCGCAGCGCGGCGACTCGACGCCCTTGGGGCACACGCCCATATTGCGCAGGCCCATGCGCACCCAGAACTTGCCGCCGCTGATGACCGTGCCATCGTGCGGCCAGATGATGTAGGCCTCGGCATTGGGCGGGGCTGCCGTCGACAGCGACAGCGACGGGGCCGCGGCCAGGGCGGCAACCGCCAGCAGGCGGAACAGGAATCGTCTGGACATACGCGGCGCCTCCCGGATAACAGTCCGAAACCCGATCACGTTGTCCCGAAAGCCCATTCTTGTTGCTTGTTGGTCAGCGCTCGGCGATTCGTCATTCAGGTTAGGTCGCAAGCCCGGAAAAAGCGACCCCGGCGCGTCGCGGTGGCATGGCAATGCCCCGCCGGAGACACAGGCGCTGTGCTATCTTGAAGCAAGCCGGTCGACGTCTCGGCAACACCACAATGCGCCCCCGACGCATGTGCCGGCAGCTACCGGCATGCAGCGGGATCGCCGCGGCTCCAGCGAGGTGTGAAGATGTGGCGCAATCTACCAGTCGTACGCACGGCCGCCATGGCCGCCATGCTCGCCGCCGCGCCGCTGCCTGCGCAGGCGGCCGCCGCTGCCGCCGGCCCCGCGGCCACGGAACCGCTGCTGCTCGCCGGCATCATGCCCAAGAACACCGACGAGCAGTACGAGCTGAGCTTCTGGGAATCGATCAAGAACAGCAATTACGCCGGCGACTACGAGGCCTACCTGAAGCAGTACCCCAACGGACGCTTCGCGGTGCTGGCCAGGGCGCGCCTGGAGCGGCTGGCAGCGTCCGCCTCCGCACCCAAGGCCCAGGCGCCCGCGCCGCCGCCCCGCTCCGGCACCTCTGCCGGGGGCCAGGTCACGCGGCCGCCGGCACCGGCCGCGGCAGCGCGTCCGGCATCGCCGCCCGCTGCGCCACCTGCTGCGCCACCGGCAACGGCATCGCTACGCCCGGGCGCGGCGGCGGGCGGCGCGGTCAGCGCCACATTGCGCACCGGCGAGATCCGCGATTGCCCGGCCTGCCCGGTGCTGGTCTCCCTGCCGGCGGGCAGCTTCACCATGGGCAGCAGTGCCAGCGATCCCGCCGAGAAGCCCCCGCACCACGTCACCATCGGCCAGCCGTTTGCGATCGGCCGCTATGAGGTCACGGTCGAGCAATGGAATGCCTGCGCCGACGCCGGCGGCTGCCAGCGCGTCCCCACCGTCGCCGACAGCGCGAAGACCGCGCCGGTGCGCGACGTCAGCTGGGACGACGCGCAGCAGTACGTGGCCTGGCTCAGCAAGACCACCGGCAAGTCCTACCGGCTGCCCACCGAGGCCGAATGGGAATACGCAGCGCGCGGCGGCACCGCCAGTGCCTACTGGTGGGGCGACCAGATGCGCAAGGGCAATGCCAACTGCAAGGACTGCGGCGACCCGTGGAGCCAGGATGCGCCGGCCGCGGTCGGGACCTTCGCGGCCAACCCGTACGGCCTGCACGACGTCAACGGCAGCGTGTGGGAATGGGTGGCCGATTGCTGGCACAGCTCATACAAGGGCGCGCCCGCCGACGGGCGCGTGTGGAACGAGAACGCCTGCGTCGCACGCGTGATCCGCGGCGGCTCCTGGCGCGAGGGGGCGAGCTACATGGTGTCGTCCACGCGCTTCAAGTACAGCCCCAGCGTGCGGCAGTCGCAGAACGGCTTTCGCGTGGCGCGCGACATGAAGTAGCGGCTGGCGCAATTTGCAAGCGGCAAGCCGGCCGGCTGGCGGCAATCAGCGCGCGCGCGTGGAGATCTGCACCAGGTCCGCGCTGATGCGGTCCCGGCCATAGGTGCGCGCCATCTGCGCCAGCGGCTTTTCCAGTGCCTTCAGGTAGTCCTTGTGCAGCTCGACCTCGGCGCGCCGGCCATCGAACAGCGGCGCGGGCGTGGTCAGCAACACCACCAGCTCGGTGCCGAACGGCCCGGAGATGATCCAGTCGCCACCGTCGCCAACCGTGGCGCCATGGCTGGGCGGCGCCTGGTGGGCGGGCACGCGCGCGCTCGGCACCATGTGCGCCACCTTGCCGTCGGCCGCGAAGTAATCGACATAGACATAGGAGTCGCGCGCCGGCGTGCGCAGATCCAGCACCAGCGGTGACCCTTCGGTCAGTTGCGTGCCCTGGCCGCGCAGCCGCAGCGACGAAGCCGTGCCCCCTTCGCGGTGGCCCGACCAGTACGGCGCGATCAGGGTGGCCACGTCGCACTTGTCGGCGGCCAGCGGCTGGGTGTCGATCGACACGCCCTTGAGCTCCTTGACGCCCGGCAACGCGCTGAGCTGCTCGCGCAGCCGCACGGCGCCGACGCTCTCGGCCAGGAAGCCGCGCACACGCAACGTCTGCGCCTGCTGGGTGGCGGTGAGCAGCGAGCACGGCACCGCCGCCAGCATCTTCGTGACGTCGGCCATCGACAGCACCGCCGGACGGGCAGCCGGTGCGGGCGGGGTGACCGGCGCGGCGGGCACCGGTGTAACCGGGGCCTCGACGCGCGTGTCGCCAGCCGGCGCTTCGGCCTGGCGCTGCGAATGCCAGGCGTAGTAGCCGATCGCCGACACGCCCGCCAGCACGGCCAGCGCGCCGCCTGCCATCAGCGGCGAGGGACGCCGCGTGGACACCACCGGCACCGCGCTCATGCCATGCAGGAAGCGCGCGACGGTGGGCGTGCGTGTCTCGCGGTCGAGCGACAGCGCCTCGCGCAGGGTCTTCCATTGCGTGCGGCTCAACTGCGGCGGCTGCGCCGGCTTGAGCCCGGCATCGCGCGCCTGGTTGGCCGAGAGCCGCTGGTAGGGATGTTTGCCGGTCAGCAGTTCATAGGTCACGCAGGCCAGCGCAAAGATGTCGTCGCGCGGGTCGGGCTCGCAATGGTCGAACATCTCCGGGCTGGCATAGGCTGGTGTCATGCCACCCAGCGAGCCGGGATCGAACACGGTCCGGTCGGACTCGTCGGCCGGCGGCAGGAAGCCGCGCGCAATACCGAAGTCGATCACCTTGACCTCGCCGTTGGCGGTCAGGAAGACGTTGGCGGGCTTGAAGTCGCAGTGCACGAAGCCGCGCTCGTGCGCGTATGCCAGCGCATTGCCCATGCCGTTGATGATCGACATGGCGCGCGCCATCGGCATGCCGGTGAAGCCCGGGGCCTTGAGCACATGGTTGAGCGAAGAGCCAGACAGGTATTCCATGGTCAGGAAGACCACCGGCCCGTCGCGGTCGAAGTCATAGACGGTGACGATATTCCGGTGTGCCAGCGTCTGCGCCTTGCGCGCCTCGCGCTGCAGCGCCATCAGCGACTTGGGGTGCCCGCTGAACTGCAGGTTCAGCACCTTGATGGCGATATAGGGCTTGCGGTCCGAGGCTTCCAGCTTGCGCAGGTCGAGCGCCTTGTAAACCGTGCCCATGCCGCCCACGCCCAGGCATTCTTCCAGCACGAAGCGGCCGTTCAGGGTATCGCCCACGCCCTTGGTATGCGCCGCCGGCGGCAGCGTGCCCGGCTCGGGCGAGGTCGCATACAGCGAGCCCGTCTGCGTGCCGGCCAGGCGCGTGGCTTCGGTGGCGCCGTCGTACTGCGTGGCGCCGCGGCGCTCGATGCGCCGCATGACTTCGGCATAGACCGCGGGCGGGAACGGGAAGCGCGTGTTTTCCTCGATGACCACGCGCGCGGCCTGGCTGGGCGTGGTGGGGTCCTGCGCCAGCGCCGTTTCGAACGACGCAACAAACTCGTCGTCGGAGAGACCGCCGTTCTGGAACTTGCGGATCAGTTCTTTGAGACTGGCCACCGGATGCCCCGACATGGTTGCTGGCACGGCGCATCCCACGATGCGGATATGCCTGCCTTCGAGATGGATACTAGTGCGCACCCAAGGCATGCGCAAACCATGCGAAGCCGGCGTGCAACGCCGCGCGCGGGCGCTCCCTGCCAACCGCATCGCCTTTGGCGCGCCACTGTCGCGGCCGCGCCAACACCAGCACGCCGCCTGTTGGCCGCGGCCCGTCACCCGCGGCATGCGGCAGCGCCCGCAGCCAGTGCCCGCAAGCCGACATCGAAAATAAATCGCCCGTGTTTTCAGGCAGTTGCGCGTGCCTGGCGGGGCCGGCAACGTCATTGGCACAGTCCCTGCGTTAGTACCTCCCGAGCGCGACACCAACCCGATGCTCGAAACCAGACCCAAGGCAGTACCTTCCTCTACCGGAGACCATCATGACCACGCTGACCATCAAGGACCTGTCCTCCACCGAAACCCTGGACCGCAAGGGCATGCACGCCGTGCGCGGCGGCCTGGCCTACATGCCGTTCGCCGCGGTCTACAGCCCGGTGAAGCTGTCGTTCGACAGCAGCATCAAGGCCGTGCAGGAAATCGCCCAGATGCAGACCGTCACCAACATGAACGGCAACGGCTCGGCCTTCCTGGACCACGTGCGCTCGCATGTGGATACCAACCAGAACGCCAGCAACAACATCTACGGCTGAGCCCACGCGCCCCAGCCACCCACGCACTGACCGATACCGGAGAACATCATGACCACGCTGACCATCAAGGACCTGCCCGCCGCCGAAACCCTCGACAGCAAGCGCATGCACGCCGTGCGCGGCGGCCTGGCCTACCTGCCCTTCGCCGCCGTCTACACGCCGATCAGGCTGTCGCTGGACAACAGCATCAACGCCACGCAAAGCATCGCGCAGATGCAGACCGTGACCAACCTGAACGGCAACGGCTCGGCCTTCCTGGACCACGTCAAGTCCGACGTGCACACCAACCAGAACGCCACCAACAACATCTTCGGCTGATACGCCCTGGCCGCGACTGGCGCGCAGATGCTGCAATCTCCGCGCCAGCCGCCCCCGGCACCCGACTCAAAGGAGCACCACCATGTCATCGATCCTCGTCCGCGATCTCGCCCTGAGCAAAGAACTCGACCGTGCCTCGCTGTGCGCCGTACGCGGCGGCAACTCGTGGCTCAGCCGCGGTGTCGGCAGCGTCGGCCCGCTGGCCAACGTCACCGTCAACGTCAACCAGAACATCGCGCAGCTGCAGAGCATCAACGTCAACACGCTCAACAACAGCATCGTCGGCCCCGACTTCGGCCCGGTGCGCGTCAACGTCAACCCGTCGCAATGGGCCGGCAATTTCGCCGCAGTCTGAGCGCACCGCGCGGCGGCCCCGCGGACAATACCGCGGACCGCCTCGCCTATACTGAAGCGGTCCCGCGGCCGCATGGCCGTGGCGCCGCTTGACCGGAGACAGCCATGGCAGTGATCGTCATCAAGGATTTGCCCGACAGCATGGATCTCGACCGGCAGGCCATGACCGCCATCCTGGGCGGCGGGCGCACCGCCGGCGGCCAGGCATGGCATGGCTTGCGGCGCCAGGGCGCCGCGCGCATCGTCGACTACCCGGGCGGATTGCCGGGCAACCGCCATGTGATGCCGCAGGAGCAGCCGCTCGGGCGGCTGCCGCGCAAGGCCGCTGGCAAGGATGCAGAAGACTGAACCGCGACCGCAACCGCCAAATGAAAAGCCCGCCATCGCTGGCGGGCTTTGGATGCGGACGGGCCCGGACCACCTGGGTCACGCGGTCAGCAGTTCGGTCATTCTGTTCCAGGCAGGCTTCCCATGATTCCGCCCATGTAGCATGTAGCGGACGCCCATCCGGACCACCCGGAGAGTCGCAGGAAGACTGGCGCTTGGAGTCAATGACCGCAGTGCTCGCCGCGAACAGCGGCCCAATGCCGCTGGAAGAGGTCAAGCGGGAGCGTTTTCGTCCGCCCCGTGCGGGCATCCTGTGTGCTCGCGCCTCCAGTATAGGCGGGGGTTTTCGGCTTTCAACCAGCGTGGCGCGGGCGCGTCTGGAAGGTGACGAGCGCCTGACATATCCGGTTACGCTTTCGCAGTGCAACAAAAATTCCGTACTCTGCTATAATCCGCGCCGTGAGTTTCGCAACTGTGAGATCCGCCAAACGCCCGGCTTCCTGCCGCGGCGAATCCGCTGCCCTCCCAAGCTCTGTTTCCTCGCTGCCGGACGCCTAGTCATCACTTCATGGCCCCAGCCGCCCAGCAGAACGCACCGCTCACCTGACGTCGCCTCGTCTCCGATCCTGTTGAACAGCCTGAAACCTGAGCTGTTTGCCTGCCAGGGATACGGCCGGACCGCCTAGCGGGACCAGCCACCGCCCTGCCTGCCGCCGTACTGCCAGCTGTGTCTGTCGTAACGGCCTCACCGATTGGCGCCGAAGCCTTTTTAAGACTTTGCACTGCGCCCACCCCATTTTGCTTTGCCGGGGTGCCATGCATTTATTTGACCATTCCGACATGACCCAGCACGACATTCGTGCGGAGCAAGCTATTGCCTCCGCGACCGACGCTTCGATCACTTCCGACGCTGCCCAGAGCCCGCTCGACAAGCTCGACGCCCTGCTCAACCCCAGCCCGGCAGTTGAAGAAGCCCCGGCCGTGGAAAGCGGTTTCGCCACGCTTGGCCTCGATGCGGCCATCCTGCGCGCCCTCTCCGAACTGAACTACAACACGCCCACGCCGGTGCAGGCCCAGGCCATCCCGGCCTTCCTGGCCGGCCGTGACCTGCTGGTCTCGAGCCAGACCGGCTCGGGCAAGACCGCCGCGTTCATGCTGCCCGCGATCCAGCGCATCAGCGAAATGCCGGCGCCGCAGCGCGCGACCGAGCCCGCCAAGCGCATGAAGGGCAAGCGCCCGCGCCCGTCGCCGGCGCAGCCCGCACTGCTGGTGCTGACCCCGACGCGCGAACTGGCGCTGCAGGTGACCGAGGCCGCCGCCAAGTACGGCCGCAACCTGCGCCGCATCGTCTGCGCCAGCATCCTGGGCGGCATGCCCTACCCCAAGCAGCTGGCCGCGCTGGCCAAGATGCCTGACATCCTGGTGGCCACGCCAGGCCGCCTGCTCGATCATATCGACGCCGGCCGCATCGACCTGTCGGCCCTGCAGATGCTGGTGTTCGACGAGGCCGACCGCATGCTCGACATGGGCTTTGCCGACGACATCGACGCCATCGTCAATGCCACCCCGGCCACGCGCCAGACGCTGATGTTCTCGGCCACGCTGGATGCGCGCATTGCCCAGCTGGCCTCGCGCCAGCTGCGCGACCCGCAGCGCATCGAGATCGCCGCGGCCCGCGCCGACCAGAGCCATATCGAGCAGCGCCTGCACTTCACCGACGACATGTCGCACAAGGAACGCCTGCTGGACCACCTGCTGCGCGACGCGACGCTCAAGCAAGCCATCGTCTTCACCGCGACCAAGCGCGATGCCGATTCGCTGGCCGAGCGCCTGTCCGACACCGGCTTCTCCGCCGGCGCGCTGCACGGCGACATGACCCAGGGCGCGCGCAACCGCACCCTGACCGCACTGCGCCGCGGCAACCTGCGCGTGCTGGTGGCCACCGACGTGGCCGCGCGCGGCATCGACGTGCCCGATATCACCCACGTGGTGAACTTCGACCTGCCCAAGCAGGCCGAGGACTACGTGCACCGCATCGGCCGTACCGGCCGCGCGGGCCGCTCGGGCACCGCCATCAACCTGGTGAACCACAACGACATGTTCCAGTGGAAGCGCATCGAGCGCTTCACCAACCAGCGCATCGACGCTTCGGTGATCGAAGGCCTGGAGCCGCGCCGTTCGCCCAAGCCGCGTTCCAACTTCGGCGGCAAGCCGGGTGGCGGCCGTGGTGACTTCCGCGGCAATGGCGGCGGCTACCGTGGCGGCGAACGCAGCTTCGGCGACCGCAAGTTCGGCGGTGGCGAGAACCGCACCGGCTTCGGCGAGCGCAAGTTCAGCGGCGAGAGCCGTGGCTTCGGTAACCGCCCGGAAGGCGCACGCCCGTTCGGTGACGACAACCGCGGCGGCTTCGGCAATCGTGAAGGCGGCTACCGTGGCCAGGGCCAGGGCGGCCAGGGCGCCGGCTACCGCGGCGCCAACGACGGTGCGCGTGGCTTCGGCAACCGCGAAGGCGGCCGCAGCTTCGGCGACGACAACCGCGGTGGTTTCGGCAACCGCGACGGCGCCGCCCCCCGCAGCTTTGGCGACAACAACCGTGGTGGCTTCGGCGACCGCACCGGCGGCGGCTATCGTGGCAACACCGGTGGCAACGGCGAAGGCCGCAGCTTCGGCAACCGCGACGGCAACCGTGACGGCAATCGCAGCTTTGGCGGCGGTTTCGGCGGCAATGGCGGCGGCAACGGCAACCGCAACAGCCGTTCGCGCTACGAGCGTTGATGCGGTGGTGCGCTAGGCGCACCTGCCAGGCAGAAGAAAGGGCACCCGAGGGTGTAATGCCGTTCAGTTAAGGTCCTTCTTCAGGTACCGAACGGTGTAGCGAGAAGGTCGCGACTTAACGACCCGT